>NZ_JACCPY010000068.1 GCF_013426975.1 Sphaerotilus sulfidivorans | reverse complement strand
TGCTCGCGCAGGAGGTCTCGCTGTGGACCTTCGTGCGCCACCCCGGCGTCGAGCCCACCAACAACGCCGCCGAGCAGGCGCTGCGCACGGTGGTGCTCAAGCGCAAGATCAGCGGCCCGACGCGCTCGATGCGCGGGCAGCAGTTCGTCGCCCGGGGCTTCTCGGCGATGGAGAGCTGCCGCCGCCAGGGCCGCGACCTGCGCGATTGGATGGAGCAGGCGCTGCGCGCCTGGCTGGGCTCCGGCCCGGTGCCGTCGCTGCTGCCGAGCGGCTGAGCGCAGCGGCGGCGCTCACCTTCCTGACCTTCTGTGCGTGGTGTCCTGGCAAGTTGAACTTGCCGGGATGCGTAAGGCTGGGGGTGTCAAGGAGGGGGTGGTGAATAAGTACCTTTCGAGACGAGGCCGTAGCCCTGGGGTTCGTCCAGCAGCCCAGGCCGTACCGCTGCGTCCCGAGCTGCGTGACCAGCCGGCCCACCCAGGCCCTGCATGCTCATTTGGCCGGCTGGATGGACGTGATCACCATCTTGCCGCCCTCATGGACGACCATGAACCTGACCTTGTCTCCGGGCTTCAGATTGGCGAGCAGGCTCTTGTCCTTGGCCGTGAACACCATGGTCATGCCGGGCATGTCCAGATGCTTGATGTCTCCATGCTTGAGGGTGATCTTCCCGGCGTCCAGGTCGATCTTCTTCACCTCCCCGTCCGTGAGGGTGGCCGGCTGTGATGACATGTCCATCTTGCCTGGCTCCATGGCCGTCTGAGCGAAGCCGCTCATGGGCAGGGCTGCGGCCAGGGTCAGAGCCGACATGGCGAGAAACTGTTTGAAATTGCTCATGGGTTGGTTCTTCACGAGTAGGAGTTGAAAACCTGAGCCGAGCCGTCTTTCAGGATCAGCAGCACCTGGTAGGGATGACGCCGACCCTCATAGGCCGGGCCATCCATTCCTGGGGATCCGAGTGGCATGCTCGGCACCGCCAGACCCAGCGCATCCGGTCGATCCTTGAGCAGGCGCCGGATGTCGGACGCCGGGACATGCCCTTCGATCACATAGCCCTGGACCAGCGCGGTGTGGCAAGAGCCAAACCTCTGGGGCATTCCGAGCCGAACTCGGGCAGCACTGTTGCCCTGATCGATGGTGGTCGCGGCAAAGCCGTTCTTTTCGAGATGCGTGACCCAGTCCTTGCAGCAGCCACAACTCGGGTCTTTCCAGACCTGAACAGGGACTGCTGTGGCCTGCGGTTTTTTGGCCAATGTCGATGTGGCGGCATTCAACATGAGCACACCCAACAACAGCGTGCGTCGCCGGTGATTCAGTGAGTGCGCGGCTGATTGCATCGACATGGTTCCTGCTTGACTGCAGTTACTTCTTGGCGACCTTGACCGCGCCCTTCATGCCGGCTTCGTAGTGCCCAGGCATCAGGCAGGCGAAGTTGACGGCCCCAGCTTTGGTGAACTGCCAGATGATTTCCCCCTGTTTGCCTGGTGCCAGAGAGATCTTGCTGGGCTCGTCGTGTTCCATGTCGGGGAACTTCTTCATCTGCTCCAGATGCTCCAGCAACTCCTTCTCGGTGCCGAGGCTCAGCTCGTGCTTGACCTTGCCGTTGTTCTTCACGATGAAGCGGACGGTCTCGCCTTGCTTGACCTGGATGTCCGACGGCGTGTAGCGCATGGCGTCACTCATCTCGACGGTGATGGTTCGGTTCACCTTGGCCGCCACACCAGCCTTGCCGATGGCGGATTCCCCATCGTCATGGCCGTGGCCGCCCGCGTGGTTGCCGCCAGCAAAGGCAGCCCCCGACAGGGCCAGTGCCGTGACGGCGATGAGTCGTTGCGTGCGCGAAAACATGGAAGTCATCAGTGGGTCTTCAGGGGTAAAGGAACTCAGTGGCCGCTGTGCGACGTGGGTTTGCGAACTTGAACCTCGATGGCCTTGGCCGGGGACTGGACGCGGGGCATCGACTGCCCTCCTTCGGCCTTGAAGCGTGAGGGTTCGGTGATCGGGCCGGTGTACTCGTGGGCCACGGTGCCCTCTGGGTGCTTGAACCAGCCAGGATCCTTGTAGTCCCCTGGCTTCTGGTCACGCCGCACCTTGAGGACACTGAACATGCCGCCCATCTCCACCGAGCCGAACGGACCTTCTCCGGTCATCATCGGCGCGGTGTTGTCGGGGA
Source organism: Sphaerotilus sulfidivorans (assembly GCF_013426975.1). Taxonomy (GTDB): domain Bacteria; phylum Pseudomonadota; class Gammaproteobacteria; order Burkholderiales; family Burkholderiaceae_C; genus Sphaerotilus; species Sphaerotilus sulfidivorans. The sequence continues at coordinate 5,904 of NZ_JACCPY010000068.1, read as the reverse complement.
TGGGCATCTCCATCTCGGTCATGTCGGCCATGCCCCGCTCGCCCATCACCATGTACTCGGGGATCAGCTTGTTGATCTTGCGGGCCACCCCGCTGTGGTCCACACCGATCAGCGTCGGCACGTTGTGGCCCATGGCGTTCATCGTGTGGTGGCTCTTGTGGCAGTGGAACGCCCAGTCGCCCTCTTCATCCGCCACAAAATCGATCTGGCGCATCTGACCGACCGCAATGTCGGCGGTCACCTCCGGCCACCGCGATCCCTTGGGTGTCGGCCCACCATCAGTGCCCGTCACGGTGAACTCGTGGCCATGAACATGGATGGGGTGGTTCGTCATGGTCAGGTTGCCGATGCGGATGCGCACCTTGTCGTTCAGGCGCACGTTCAGCGTGTCGATGCCCGGAAAGATCCGGCTGTTCCATGACCAGAGGTTGAAGTCCGTCATCGTCATCGTCTTGGGCGTGTAGCTGCCCGGGTCGATGTCGTAGGCGTTGAGCAGGAAGCAGAAGTCCCGCTGTACTTCGTCGATCAACGGATGTCGGGTCTTCGGATGAGTCACCCAAAAACCCATCATGCCCATGGCCATCTGCGTCATCTCGTCGGCATGCGGGTGGTACATGAAAGTGCCGGGACGGCGTGCCACGAACTCGTAGACGAAGGTCTTGCCGGGTTGAATCGAGGGCTGTGTCAGGCCCGACACCCCATCCATGCCGCTGGGCAGGCGTTGGCCGTGCCAGTGAATGCTGGTGTGCTCGGGCAGCTTGTTGGTGACGAAGATCCGCACGCGGTCGCCCTCGACCACCTCGATGGTCGGCCCCGGACTCTGACCGTTGTAGCCCCACAGGTGGGCCTTGAAGCCTGGCGCCATCTCGCGCACCACCGGTTCGGCCACCAGATGAAATTCCTTGACGCCCTGGTTCATGCGCCACGGCAAGGTCCACCCATTGAGGGTGACCACCGGGTTGTAGGGTGTGCCACTGTCGGGCACCAGTGGCGGCATGGTGTCCGGCCGGGTCTGGATCACCGGCTCGGGCAGTGCCGCCATCGCCACACGGCTCACCGCACTGATGGCCACGGCTCCGCCGGTCACCCCGGCGTATCTGAAAAAATCTCGTCTGGATGTCATGGAACGGGTCTTTCCCTCAGTGACCAGCACCGCCCCCACTGGGCGCGCTGGCATTCACGGACAGGGTGGTGTTGGTGGGACGGCCGATCAGCGAGGCTTGCAGCGCCGCGTCGGCCAGCCAGAACTGCTGCTCCGCATCAATGGCGGCCATCACGGTGCTCACCTGGTCCCGCGAGTCGGCCAGCAGCTCGAACACACCGATGAGCATCCCGTTGTAGCGAAGCAGGTTCTCTTCCGAGATGACCTTGCGCAGCGGCACGACCTCGTCGCGGTGGTGGCGGGCAATGTCATAGGCCGTGCGGTAGGCCGAGTAGCTCTCGCGCAGGCTGGAACCCGCAACCCGGAGCGTGGCCTCCAGTCGGTTCGTGGCGGCCAGCGTGCGTGCGTTCATGGCATCACGTTGCAGCCCGCCCCAGTCGAAGACCGGCAGGCGCACGTCGATCTCGAATCCCCGTGCGGTGGACTTCGTCCCTGATTCGTTGTCGAACCGGGTGTTGCGCCGTGCGGTCAGCTCGATGTCCGTGAAGCTGGTGAACGTGTTCAGCCCCTGTGCTTGGGCGGAGGTCTGAAGCTCCGCCTGCGCCAGGCGAATGTCCAGGCGGCCACGGGTGGCGAGCGACCCCACGGCATCGGGTTCCAGTGCCTGCTTGGGCAGATCGGGCAGGCGCTCGGGCAAGCGGAGGGCCTGCGCCTGCGTTTCATCGAGCCCCAGCAGGCGCACCAGCTCTTCCCGGCTGGCCGTGGCCTGATGACCCGCCGTGGCGAGTCGGGTGGCGGCGTCGGCGTAGAACGCTTGTTCACGCGCCCGGCTGAGCCGGTTGAAGGTGCCGACGGACTGCAGGCGACGAGCCAGGTCCGCGCTGGCTTCGGCACTGGTCAAGACCTGCTGGGCATACGCGAACGTCTGTTGTGCCGTGACGGCACGAACCCAGGATTGGCGCACCTGCGTGATCTGGTCCACCACCTCGCTGGCAAGCCGCAGTTGCGACTGGTCGATCTGGCGTCGGGCGATGCCTTGGCGACTGGGAAGGGTCAGGAGATCCAGCAACCCGAAGGACAAGGCGCGCCCCAGTTCCAGTTCGCTGCCGGCGACCATGCGCTCTAAACTGAACACCGGGTTGGCGATGCGGCCCACCTGTGCAGCATCGGCCGATTCGGCCCATCCCCGTGCCAGCAGGGCTTGCAAGGCCGGGCTGTTGACCAGGGCCAGATGCACGGCCTCACGCTGCCCCACGGGCGCGTTCAGCAAGTCGGCTGCGGTTTGTGCCCGCTGAGTTCGCTCGCGGTCGGTACGTGCCAGGGCCAGTCGTCCGTCGGTGAAGGAGGCCGTCTCGTCGTTGACCTTCGCCATCTGCTGTTCCAGACTGACGCTGGCACAGCCGGACAATGCAGCCAGGGCGGCGGCGGACAGCATCAGCCGGCCACGAAAAACGTTCAGGACACGCTTCATGGCTTGCCACCCCCGTGGTGGGCACCGTGGGGCAGCGACGCGGCCGGTGTTTCTGCAGCCGGCGTCACTCCCGAGGTTTTCTCCTTGGCATACACCTTCCAGCCGCCGATGCGCCCCACCCGGTCGTTGGCTTCGCGCCAGGACTGGACGGGTTCGTCCGCATAGGCTTGGTAACCGCTCAGCGTGGAGGTGTACTGCAGCCTGGTCGGCATGGCCGGTTGGGTCGGTGCGGCAGGCGATTGCGCTGCTGCCGTGCCTGCCAACAAGACCAACGCCCACGGCAGCAGGTCTTTGACAGCAACAGGATGGTTCGTGGTGGACATGGGCTCCTCGGGGGCAATCTCGACACTTGTTGGAGGCAGATTCTGAAAACCCGAGGCCGTCAGGATGCTGTCGGAAAGATGACATTCCTGTCATCTGCAGGCCAGTCGCCCTGAAACTCTGCACACTGCACGCCATGCCACACAGCGGAGCGAGTGCGTGAAGATCCTGATCGTCGAGGATGAACCGAAGACCGGCGAGTACCTGCGCCAAGGATTGCGAGAGGCCGGGTTCGTGGTGGACCTGGCGCAGGACGGGCTGGACGGGCTGCATCTGGCGCTGCAGGGCGAGCACGATCTGGTGATCCTGGATGTGATGCTGCCCGGGATGGACGGCTGGCAAGTGCTCCAGTCCCTGCGCAAGCGTGGCTTGCACATGCCCGTGCTGTTCCTGACCGCCCGCGACCAGGTCGAGGACCGGATCAAGGGCCTGGAGCTGGGCGCAGACGACTATCTGGTCAAGCCCTTCTCGTTCGCCGAACTGCTGGCCCGGGTGCGCACCATCCTGCGCAGGGGGCGCAGCGGTACCGAGCCCACTACACTGCGCGTGGCGGATCTGGAGCTGGACCTGCTGCGCCGCCGGGTCTCCCGCAACGGCCGGCGCATCGACCTGACGGCCAAGGAATTCGGCTTGCTGGAGCTGCTGATGCGGCGACAGGGCGAGGTGCTTCCCCGCTCCCTGATCGCTTCACAGGTCTGGGACATGAACTTCGACAGCGACACCAACGTCATCGAAGTGGCGATGCGGCGCCTGCGCCTCAAGATCGACGAGGGGCAGGAACCCAAGCTGATCCAGACCGTGCGCGGCATGGGCTACGTGCTGGAAATGCCGGAGATCCCCTGAGTGTTGCGGTCGTTTTCGCTCACGAGCCGGCTGACCGTTTTCTTCACGATGGCGGCGGCGGCCATCGTGCTGGGTCTGGGTGTGTTGTTCATGGTCCTGACGGAGCGGCATTTCGTGGACCTGGACCGATCCTCCCTGCAGGACAAGCAGCACCTGATCGAGGAGATCCTGACCACCGCCAATTCCACCGACGACGCTCGGTGGCGATTGGGTGAGGCATTGGGCAACCACCATGGCCTGTATGCCCTCGTCGCATCCAGGCAAGGGGAAACCATTTTCAGATCCAATGGATTTCAGCCGCCAGCGTCGTTGTGGGTAGCGCACGCTGCCAGTGCGCAGACGGCCATTCAGGACTGGCGTGACAAGGGCCATGAATTCCGTAGCCTAAGATTCCAGGCCAACCTGGCCGATGCCTCATCCGACAGACTTGATGTTCTGGTCGCCATCGACACGGTACACCACACGCATTTCATGGCCCAGTTGCGGCGCACCCTCGCGTTGTATGCGGTGCTGGCCGTCGGCGTCAGTGGTGTGCTGGGCTGGTTTGCCGCCTACAAGGGCTTGGCCCCCTTGCGGGCGATGAAGGCCCGGGCTTCTGTCGTCACCGGCCAGCAACTCGGCCAGCGCATGCCCGTGGATGCGGTTCCGATCGAGATGGCAGACCTCGCTCGGGAACTCAACCAGATGCTCGATCGCCTGCAGGACGATTTCCGACGGTTGTCGGAGTTCTCTTCCGACCTGGCGCACGAGTTGCGCACCCCCATCAGCAACCTCCTGACGCAGACACAGGTGGCCATGTCTGCCCAGCGTGACGCCCAGACTTACCACGGCATCCTGGAGTCCAATGCAGAAGAGTTCCAGCGGCTCGCCCGCATGGTCTCGGACATGCTTTTCCTGGCCAAGACCGAACGGGGAGTGGACCTTCCGCACAAGGAGAAGTTCTCGGCCGCCCAGGATGCGCAGGCGTTGCTGGAGTTCTATGAGGCCGTGGCGGAAGAAAAAGGCATCACGCTGGGTCTGCACGGCGACGGTGCCATCCTTGGCGACCGGCTGATGTTCCGCCGGGCATTGAGCAACCTGCTGTCCAACGCCCTGCGTCACGCCCATCACCAGGGCACGGTGGTGGTCAAGGTCGGCGAGACCGTCGAGGGAACGCTCGTGGCAGTTGAAAACTCCGGGGACCGGATAGACCCTGCGGTGCTGCCCCGCCTCTTCGACCGGTTCTACCGTGCCGACCCCTCCCGTGCGCACCCGGAGTCCGAGGGAGCCGGTCTGGGCCTGCCCATCACACGCGCCATCGTGCAGGCGCACGGCGGGACGGTCGATGCCCAGTCTCAGGATGGGGTCACGGTGTTCCGCATGCTCTTTCCGAGGCAGAACGAAAGGCCCGAAACCGAGGCTGGCACGAGTCCACTGGTCAGGAAGGGTGGCGCCGTGATGACCAAGCTCTGAAATTCGCCTTCACGGAGCTGACACCATCGACATTTTTGGCAGCAGCCATTACCTTGCGATCATCATCCGCATGCTGAAGCCAACCCGATAAGGTAATTTCACCATTCTTGGCTTTGGCATGAACCTCGGTCAAGCCATTTTCGAGAATGCCACTGCCTTTCAATTGGAATTCGACCTTTTCCGCCAGCGCCAAATCATCCATGCTGGTTTGCCCATGCGATTTGGCGTTGGCCCCCGCGCCCATCAGGACCATGGACAAGGTGAGTGTGGTTAAAAGTTTTCCAGTAGTGACGCGCATGCTTGACTCCATTGAGCAGTTTGACGGAATGCCTCAAGGGATTGTCATTTACCTTGCAAGGCATGCAGTCAATGTAATTTCAAGAGTCTTTCAAACATCGGTCATGAGAATTGCGTTTCTGTCATCGAGTGCTCCCATCCGAGATTTCCTGGGTCTTTGATCGTCGCATCAGCAGGAACGCCACCGGCACCACGAACATCGACAGCAGCGGCGCCGTGAGCATGCCGCCGACCATCGGCGCGGCGATGCGCTGCATCAGTTCCGAGCCGGTGCCCGGTACGTATTCACGCCCCCCCTCCTTGACACGCCCACCCAGCCCGTCAACCCGCTGAAGCCCGCGTAGACAGCACGGGTGCGAGGCGGGAGAGTCAAGCCCGATGAACCCGCCCCCATCGCCCACACCCGAAGACCCGCCCG
>NZ_JACCPY010000067.1 GCF_013426975.1 Sphaerotilus sulfidivorans | reverse complement strand
CCCGACTGCACTCGACGCTGGCCTACGTCAGCCCGATGCAGTTCGAAGAAAACTGGCTCGCCGGCCAAGCTCGGCAAGCCAGCGCGTAGTCTGGCTATGGGATACGGAATACAGGGGCAAGGTCAGGTTGCCGTCCCAACTGCCGGAGACGATGCGCGAGCCGTCGGGGCTGAACGCGACGCTGGAGACGAAATTCGAATGTCCCTTGAGAGGCTCGCCGATGGGGTTGCCGGAACGGGCATCCCACAGGCGCAGGGTGTTGTCCAGACTGCCGGAGACGATGCGCGAGCCGTCGGGGCTGAACGCGACGCTGAAGACGGGGCCCGAATGTCCCTTGAGGGGCTCGCCGATGGGGTTGCCGGAACGGGCATCCCACAGGCGCAGGGTGTTGTCCAGACTGCCGGAGACGATGCGCGAGCCGTCGGGGCTGAACGCGACGCTGGAGACGAAATTCGAATGTCCCTTGAGGGGCTCGCCGATGGGGTTGCCGGAACGGGCATCCCACAGGCGCAGGGTGCGGTCCCAACTGTCGCCGGAGACGATGCGCGAGCCGTCGGGGCTGAACGCGACGCTGGAGACGGCCATCGAATGGCCCTTGAGGGGGTCGCCGATGGGCTTGCCGGAATGGGCATCCCACAGGCGCAGGGTGTTGTCCAGACTGCCGGAGACGATGCGCGAGCCGTCGGGGCTGAACGCGACGCTGGAGACGGGATTCGAATGTCCCTTGAGGGGCTCGCCGATGGGGTTGCCGGAACGGGCATCCCACAGGCGCAGGGTGTTGTCCGCACTGCCGGAGACGATGCGCGAGCCGTCGGGGCTGAACGCGACGCTGGAGACGGGGCCCGAATGTCCCTTGAGGGGCTCGCTGATGGGGTTGCCGGAACGGGCATCCCACAGGCGCAGGGTGCTGTCCCGACTGCCGGAGACGATGCGCGAGCCGTCGCGGTTGAACGCGACGCTTGAGACGGAATTCGAATGGCCCTTGAGGGGGTCGCCGATGGGGTTGCCGGAACGGGCATCCCACAGGCGCAGGGTGTTGTCCTCACTGCCGGAGACGATGCGCGAGCCGTCGGGGCTGAACGCGACGCTGGAGACGGAACTCGAATGTCCCTTGAGGGGCTCGCCGATGGGGTTGCCGGAACGGGCATCCCACAGGCGCAGGGTGTTGTCCCGACTGCCGGAGACGATGCGCGAGCCGTCGGGGCTGAACGCGACGCTGGAGACGAAAAACGAATGTCCCTTGAGGGGCTCGCCGATGGGGTTGCCGGAACGGGCATCCCACAGGCGCAGGGTGTTGTCCTCACTGCCGGAGACGATGCGCGAGCCGTCGGGGCTGAACGCGACGCTGGAGACGGGGCCCGAATGTCCCTTGAGGGGCTCGCTGATGGGGTTGCCGGAACGGGCATCCCACAGGCGCAGGGTGCTGTCCCGACTGCCGGAGACGATGCGCGAGCCGTCGCGGTTGAACGCGACGCTTGAGACGGAATTCGAATGGCCCTTGAGGGGGTCGCCGATGGGGTTGCCGGAACGGGCATCCCACAGGCGCAGGGTGTTGTCCTCACTGCCGGAGACGATGCGCGAGCCGTCGGGGCTGAACGCGACGCTGGAGACGGAACTCGAATGTCCCTTGAGGGGCTCGCCGATGGGGTTGCCGGAACGGGCATCCCACAGGCGCAGGGTGTTGTCCTCACTGCCGGATACGATGCGCGAGCCGTCGGGGCTGATGGCGACCGCAATAATGGATGAACTCGCCTCGTGCACCCAAACGAATGCACCCGAACGATTGAATTCACGCTGCAACCCTGCGTATCCGGCTGCTTGGATAAACGGTTGCTCTGACTTTTGAGCCAGCCGATGCCCAGCCATCGTCATCAGCAAACTTTGTAATCCCTCGGCCGATCGATTGGTGCCGGCGAAATAGTCATTCGCATCGCTGAGCACCCGCTGCGCCGTCGCATCGCGGGCCGCCGCCAGGGCCTTGCCTTTCTGGGCTTCTGCGTCTGTCTGCGCCGCCAGGGCCTTGCCCTTTTGCGCCTCGGCATCGGTCTGCGCCGCCTTGGCCAGCCGCTCCGCCTTCAACGCCCGCTCGGCCTCCGCCTTGGCCTCGCTGGCACGCCGCTCCGCCAGCCCTGCCTTCTCCTGCGCATTCTCCTCCGCACTCGCCGCCCGCCCTAGCGCCGCTTTCAGCTCGGCTAGTTTGCCCTCCAGCGTCCGATTGGTCCCTTCCAAGGTGGTTTTGGCGCCATCTAGTTGCACGCTGAGTTGCCGGGCGTTCTGCCACTGAAGCCACGTCCCGATCAGACCAACGCACAGCACCGCCATGACCCCCGCAACGATCCGCCACCACAGCGCCCGCTTCTCCCGCTCCTTCCGCGCCGCCTCCCGCTCCCGACTCTTCTGCGCCCGCCCCGCCACCACCGTCGCGATCCGGTCATGCACCAGCTCGACATACGCCCCAAGCTCGGTGTTCTCGGTGCGCAGCAACCGCCGGTCCTTCAGCCGCGCGATGTCCGCGCCGTCCAGCCCGACCCGCGTCAGCGACTGCTCGGGAAACGGCCGCCGCGTCCCGTCCAGCGTGATCAGCTCCGTCTCGATGAAGCGGGCCGCCGCCTCGCGCCGCTTCTCGGGCAAGGCCGCCAGCGCGTCGTCGTAGAACTTCTCCAGCAACTGCCCGCCCAGCCGGTCCAGCGAGGTCGTGTCGAGCTTCTGCGCTCGCTGCTCGATGCGATGCTGGTTCAGTCCGGCGCAGACCAGGCTCAACAGGGCCGGCTCGATCTGCTCTCGTCGCTGCGGGCGCGGCCGGTTCGGATCGACCGACAGGTTCTGCTGATCGAGAAACCGCACGATGCGCTCGGCGTCCGCCGTCTCCACCAGCGCCCCGCCTGTGCGGTCGATCGCCTCCAGCGCCTCGGCCTGCGACATCGGCAGCAGCCGGTAGCGGTTCGGCCCCAGGCGCGGAATCCGGTCGGCGTGGATCTCCAGATCGGGCAGGTAGTCCTCGCGCAGGCTCAGCACGAAGCGCGCGCCCAGCCGCTCGGGGTCCAGGCGGCGGCGCAGCGCCTCATGGGTCTTGCGCCGTTCGGCCACGTCGGCCGGGGTGCGGTTCTGGATCAGGTTGCCCAGTTCGCTGAACAGGCGCTGCTGCCGCTCGGTGTCATGGATCAGCGTGAACACCTCCTCGAACTGGTCGAGGATGAACACCGGTGTCCATTCCTCGTCCTGCGCGTTGAGCCAGCGCGCCTCGGTGTCGTGCAGCAGTTCCCACAGGCGCGTGGCTGCGCCGGCATCGGTGTCGTCCGCCGCCGGGCGGGAGGCGGTGTCGCCCGGCAGCGGCGGGCCGTCGCAGCGCAGGCCGTGGGCGTGCGCTTCTTCTTCCAGCCGCGCCAGCAGGCGGCTCGACAGCTGCCCGGGCGCATAGGCACGGTCCTCCTGATGCGTCAACCGCACCAGCACCGGCAGCCACTGTTCCTCGCGCAGCAGCGGTGACAGCCCTGCCTGCAGCAGCGAGGTCTTGCCCAGTCCCGACTTGCCGAACAGCACCGTGGCCGGCGCCGACAGCACGCAGCGCAGCAGTTGCTGCGCGGCCTCGTCACGGCCGTTGAAGAAGTCCCGGGCGCTTTCCGGAAAGGCGTCGAGCCAGGGCCACGGGTGGTCCTTGTCGATCTGCGGGGCGTTGTCGTCACGGGCGGTCATGGCTGGCCTCCGGCGAGCGACTGGCGGCGGCGCACGAGCTGGTCACGGGTGTCGGGGCTCATCTCGCCACCGGGGGCGTGCAGCAGGTGCCGGTTGTAGAGCGGGCGGGTCCAGTCGGTGAAGATGCGCTCGTAACCGACCTTGAACGGATGCTCGGCATCGATCCCCACCGGCAGCAGGAAGGCGCCGAACTTGCGCCGCGAACGGTCCATGGCCTTGCGCCACTCTTCCCAGTAGACGCCTTCGCTGCGCTGGTCGGCCTGCCGTGATAGCAGCAGCATGAAGTAGTCGCAGGTGGCGATGGCGTCATCGATCTTGTCGGTCCAGTCGTCACCGGCGACCAGGGTCTTGTGGTCCAGCCAGATCTCGCCGAAGCCGATCTGCCGCAACTGCTCGACGATGCGCAGCGCCGCTGTCGCGTTCTCGGTGGCGTAGCTGACGAAGATGCTGGGGGCCGGGCCGTCCTGATGGCGAGTATGGGCAGGATCGGGCGCCGAGCCGGGGGTGGATCCGGCCGGCTGCCAGGATGGCGCGGGGAGGGGTGCCTGACTCATCGCACGGATCTGACGCGCCAGTTCCAGGGCCGTCCACGGCAGCACGACCGATTTCCGGCTGAACTGGTCCAGGAAGCCGTTCAGCTGATCGTCCTGCGAGCTGACGCAGAAGAAGTCATACGGCCGCTCGCTCGAGATGAAACGCGCCTCACCCAGCAGGCGCAGCAATCCTCGTCCCATCCAGTCGGGCAGGCCGCAGCCCAGATAGACGAACACGTTGTTCTTGCCGTTGCGCAGATCGGCCAGCAAGGTCTTGGCGGAGCGTTCTGCGTCGTCGCGGAAGCGCTGCAGGTGTTCCAGAGTGTCTTCCTCGTGCACCGCGAAGTCGCCGACGCTGCCGATTCGCCCGAGCAACTGGTAATAACGCAGCCGGCCTTTGGTGTACGAAGGCACGTCGATCGGCCAGCCCGACTCCAGATCCAGGTTCGGCGAGTAGCCGGCCATGTCCAGCACGCACCCGGGCTGCGCTTCACGCAGCGCGGCGGGCAGCAGGTCATCGGGCGTCAGGCTCAGGATCAGCCGGAAGCAGTCCAGCCGGGCCAGTTCCCGCAACGCACCACTCGGGCGCATCAGGCTGTCCGGTCCGGGGTGGCAGTGCGCCTGCAGCTCCTGGATCGCGTCGTCGATCATCGGGCGCAGCTCGTCGGTGCTGCAGCCCTTGCGTTCCATCAGGATGGAGGCGGCGCGGTGCAGCATCCACATCGGCCCGGGGGCGTCGAGCAGATCGGTCGGCAGGCCGTGGTCCTGCAGCAGCTTTTCAGCGACGAGCCGGTAGAACGACACTTCGCGCAGGCGGCCATCGGGCTGGCGGGCCTCGATCGTCAGCGCCTCGGGGCCGATGACGGCGATCACCCGGCGCGTCGGGGCCTGCAGAGCCTTCTTCAGGATGCCGAGGGCGCTTCGCCTGTCGCTCATGTCGGATCTTTTCTGCCATACGTGTTGACGTCGGGCTCGATCGTAAAGCGAAGAAACGGCCGCGTGCCACGAACTCGGTGTCGTGTCTCGACTGCTGCCTGGCGTAACGTTGGCAATGCTGGGGGCCGCCCCCGCTTGTCGGTGAGGCACGGTGTCTGTCCATCAGGGTGCATGCCATGGCTCCGCCCGGCATCCCACTGCCAGAATGCACGGCAGCCGCGACCGGCACACGGTCGCCCGCATCCGCACCGACGAGGAGGAACCCCTGATGACGATGATGTCCGATCGCCTGCGCCGCCCTGCGGCCGTGTCCGCGCTGTCCGTGTTCGTGCTGGCCCTGGCGGGCTGCGCGGGCTCGATGCCGACGCTGCCTTCGCTCGGCCTTGGCACGTCCGCCGGCGCCTTCACGCTGTCCAGCCCCGACATTCCGGCCGGCAGCGTCATCGCCAGCAGGTTCGTGCTCAACGGTTTCGGCTGCAAGGGCGAGAACGTCTCGCCGGCACTGGTCTGGAAAAATCCGCCGGCTGGCACCCGGTCGTACGCGATCCAGGTCTACGACCCGGATGCGCCGACCGGCAGCGGCTTCTGGCACTGGGGCGTCTACAACATTCCGGCCTCGGTGACCTCGCTGGCGCAGGGCGCGGGCAACTCGGCGGCGACGCTGCCGGCCGGCGCGAACGGCGGCCACAGCGATTTCTTCGACACCGGCGCCACCGGCGGCAACGGCAACTGGGGCGGCCCGTGCCCGCCGGTCGGCGACAAGCCGCACCGCTATGTCTTCACCGTGTTCGCGCTCGGCGTCGACAACCTGCACGCCGCCGCCGGCATCCCGAAGACCGGCTCGGCGGCGCTGCACGGCTTCGTGCTGAACAAGGGCCTGGGCGACAAGCTGCTCGGCAAGGCCTCGTTCACCGCGACCTACGGGCGCTGAGGCGGGTCAGCTCACTTCAGGCCGGGTTTGGTCGTTGCCGTGGTGGCGGTGTTCCGTGTCCCGGATCCGTTGTTCTCGACCTTGGCCGCTCCCGCCGATGGACCTGAGGTCGTGCCGGTGGGCGATGTCGACGCCGGTTCGGTCACCGCAAGGGTGGTCGGGGCCGGGCGGGCCGGTTCGGCCTGCGCGAGCAGCGGTGCGCAGGCCGACAGGACCAGCACGGAGACGAAGGGGTGGTGACGCATGAAGAGGGCTCCCTGAAGATGACTGGGCATCGGGCAGGGCTGCCGTGGCGGAACCTGTCCCGATCCGGAAATTCTCTCCAGGGCATCCGGGCGGCGGGAGACCACCCGTCGGATGCCGTCAGCCGGCGTGTCAAAGTGACATGACTTTTGTGGCCTGCTGGCGTCGGGCGTGCAGCCGTCTCAGAGCCAGCCCTTGGCCACCAGCGCCTTGCGGATCATGTCGGCCATCAGCTGGTGGCCGTAGGGCGTGGGGTGGAAGCCGTCGGAAAAGGCATGGCGCGTGTACCAGTCGCTGCCGGTGACGCCGGCAGGCGGGCTTGCGGCCAGCGCGGCGTCGGTGCAGGTCGCGAAGGTGTAGGTCGGCAGGCCGTCGCTGCCGGTGCCGGTGACCGGGCAGGCGGGCGTGCTGGCATTGCTCAGGCCGTAGGTGGCTGGCGAGGCGACCTGCGCGTCGAGCGTGGCCTGGAAGTCGACCACCGCGACCCGGCTGTCGCCGGCCAGGCGCGCGAGCAGTCGGCTGTTGTAGGCGCTGACCCAGCTGTCGAACAGCGCCGCGCTCTGCGCGCTGGCGGTGGCGCCGGCGCTGGCGGTGATCGAGGCCAGCACCATCTGGAAGCGCGGCGTGCGGGTGATCGCCGGCATGTTCAGCACCGCCACCCGCTGCAGGCCGCGGTCGAGCGCCTGGGTGGTGATCAGCGTGGCCATCCGGTCGGCCAGTGCGCTCATGTAGGTCGCGCCGGCGCCGGCCAGGCCGGTCGTGCCGCCGGCGGCCGCTGCCGAGACCTGGGCAGAGGACAGCAGGCTGCCCAGCAGCGCGGTGTAGGCGGCGCCGCCGTCGGTCGGGGCCTTGAGATAGGCGGAGACCAGCGCCGCGGCATCGTTGCCGCCACCATCGATCAGCAGCAGGTCGCCGGGATGGAAGGAGCCAGCCGCGTTCGCGGCGGTGAACTGCACCGCCAGACCGCGCGGGTCCTGCGCACTCAGCGCGCTGCTGGCCGGATTGATCACTCCGCCGCCGACGGCGAAGTTGGTGCAGTTGAGCGTGCTGTCGGTGGCGAAGGTGGTGCCGGTGAAGCGGAAGAAGCTGCAGCCGCCGCCCAGGCCGTAGGACTGCGCGATCAGCTCCGGATAGATCGGGTTGCCCTGGATGGTGAACTTCAGCCCGAAGGTGCCGACATCGGCCAGGCTGTCGCCCATGACCTTCAGCGCGCCGACCTTCGGGCTGCTGCTGCCGTCATCGCCGCCGCCGCAGGCGGCCAGCATCAGGGCCGCGGCCAGTGCCACGGCTGCCCGGCCGAATCGGGAAAGGGAAGTCTGGATCATCGGATGTCTCCTGCTCTGCCGGGCGCAAAAAAGAACGCCCGTGCTATTTAGTGACATGCACTCTACGTGTCACCGCGACCTGATGCTTCCAGACAAACCCTCGGCGTGAGCCCATGAAAAAGGCCGCCCCTCGGGGCGGCCTTTTGGCTTGCGTGTCACGCGAAGCGTGGCGTGCTGATCACAGCAGCGACTTCAGGATGCGGCCCATCTCCGACGGATTGCGGGTGACCTTGAAGCCGCACTCTTCCATGATGGCGAGCTTGGCGTCGGCGGTGTCGGCGCCGCCCGAGATCAGCGCACCGGCGTGGCCCATGCGCTTGCCCGGAGGCGCGGTGACACCGGCGATGAAGCCGACGACCGGCTTCTTCATGTTGTCCTTGACCCAGCGGGCGGCCTCGGCCTCGTCCGGGCCGCCGATCTCGCCGATCATGATCACGGCGTCCGTGTCCGGATCGTCGTTGAAGGCGCGCATCACGTCGATGTGCTTCAGGCCGTTGATCGGGTCACCTCCGATGCCGACGG
>NZ_JACCPY010000066.1 GCF_013426975.1 Sphaerotilus sulfidivorans | reverse complement strand
AAAAGGGTGGCTGTCAAGCCACCCTTTTTTCATTTCTGCAAGCAATTGCGTGTGAAGTCGGGCACGCCGAACGGGTTCATCCCCCGCATCCGGGTGACAAATCTTGGCCGTCTGCGTGAGGATCTGATATTTCTTGGCAGCGCCGTCGACCTTGTCGGCCAAAAAATGTCACTTCCTGAGCCGCATCAGCGCCGCTCCGCCCGGTCTGTTGGGGCTTTGAGGGCTGGCACGAAGTCTGCACATTTCCTGCCGTCTACTCACTTGACGGAGGATCCTTCCATGAAGCGCGCGCAACAAGGTTTTACGCTTATCGAACTGATGATCGTCGTGGCGATCATCGGCATCCTGGCGGCGGTGGCACTGCCGGCCTATCAGGACTACACGGTCCGCGCCAAGGTTTCGGAAGGTCTGTCGCTGGCGGCTGGCGCGAAGGCCACGGTGGCAGAGAACGCGGCGAACGGTGCTCCGCTGAAATCAGGCTTCCAAGCCCCTGAACCGACCAAGAACGTTGCTAGCGTCAGCATCAGTGAAACTACGGGCGAGATCACCATCACGTTCACTTCGGCAATTGATAATGGGGCTACGCTTGTTCTGGCTCCGCGTGATGGGGCCAATGCGCTGTCGGGCACGGCGACGGCATCTACGATTCCGGCCAGCGGTTCTATCACTTGGAATTGCCTGTCAGCAGCTTCCACTCGTGACGGAGCCAAGGGCACGATCAAGGGCAAGTACGTCCCGGCCGAATGCCGTAGCTGACACCCCCTTGTCTGAGGGGTAAAGATGCGCCTTCGGGCGCATCTTGCGTTTCTGGCGCCCGAAAACGAATTTGTTCCTTGGTGAATGGCGGCGGATTCTCTACAACGGCAGCAGTTTTCCGCAGGAATGCCACGCCATGTGCCACACCGCCGCTGTCGTCCCGGGGGGAGAGCAGTCAGGCCCTCGCCCGGATTCACGTTGATCGAGCTGATGATCGTCGTCGCGATCGTCGGCGTGCTGGCGGCCATCGCGCTGCCCGCCTACCAGGACTATGCGCTGCGCGCCCGCGTCTCCGAAGGGCTGCGCCTGAGCATGGAAGCCCGCGACATGGTGACCGAGTTCTACGGCACCAATTCCCGCTGGCCTGACAGCAATGAGGCCGCCGGTCTGGTGGAGCCCGAGAAGATCGCCGGCAACAGTGTCAGCTCGGTTTCTGTCGGCAGTGCCGGCATCATCACCATCCGCTTCAATTCGCGGGTCCAGGACGGCAGCCTTCTGCTCCAGCCCGAGGCCGCCTCGGGCAGCATCCGCTGGTCCTGCCGCATTCCTTCCAGCGGCGGCCTGTCGCCGCGCCATGTGCCGGCGGAGTGCCGCGGCAGCTGAAGCGCAGGCCTGCGCGGGTCCGGGGCGAGCGGCTCGGCTCGCTATGATCGGCGCGCATGACGCCGCCGCTTTCCGCTGACCGCAACGCCTTCCTGCCGCTGGCCCTGCTGGCCGTCGCGCTGCCTTTCCTGATTGCCGGCAGCGCGCCGCCGACCTCGACCTATTTCAACCAGGCGCTGGCCTTCGGTGGCTGCGGCCTGTGGCTGATGGTCTGGGCGCTGGGCGCCCGGCCCGGTGCGGCCGGATCTTCCGCCGCCACCCGCGGGCTGCTGGGCGTGGGCGCGCTGCTGCTGCTGGCCACCGCGCTGTCCTCCGCGCCCTGGGGGCAGCGGCTGGCGCCTCTGGGCTGTCTGCTGCTCGGCGGCGCGCTGATGCACGCGGTGGCCCGCAGCTGCCGTGACGGCCGCGGCGGCGACTGGACCCTGCCGCTGATGTGCGCGCTGCTGACGGCCGGACTGCTCAGCGTGGTGATCGGCGCGGTGCAGGTCTTCGCGCCCGAGCTGGCCGACGGCCGCTGGGTCGCCTTCGCGACCACGCCCGGGCGGGCCATTGGCAACATGCGCCAGCCCAACCAGCTCTCGACGCTGCTGCTGTGGGCCGCCGCCGCCGCGGTCTGGCTGTCGCTGCGCGAGCGTCGTCCGATCGTGCAGCTGGCGCTGGTGCTGGCCGCGCTGGTCTTCGGCGTGGCGATGACCGCCTCGCGCACCGGCCTGGTCGGCGTGGTGCTGCTGGCGCTGTGGGGCCTGCTGGACCGCCGCCTGCCGGCGCCGGTGCGCGGCCTGCTGCTGGCGATGGTGCCGTTCTATGCGCTGTGCTGGGTCGGGCTGGAGCAGTGGCTGGCCTCGCATGGCGTGATGTTCTATGGCGACGACCAGCTCAAGAAGACGCTGCATGGCGACGCCAGCAGCTCGCGCGGGCGCATCTGGGCCAACACCTGGGCGCTGGTGCAGGCGCATCCCTGGACCGGCGTCGGCGTCGGGGCCTTCAACTTCGTCTGGTCGATGACGCCGTTTCCCGGCCGGCCGGTCGCCTTCTTCGATCACAGCCACAACCTGCCGCTGCAGCTGGCGGTGGAGTCCGGCCTGCCGCTGGCCGGTGCGGTGCTGGCCGGCGTGGCCTGGGCGGGCTGGCGTGCCCGTCGGGCGCTGGTCGATGCCGACGAGGAGCGCGCGCGCGACGCCCGGACCGCGCTGTTCATGCTGGTGATGGTCGGCGTGCACAGCCTGCTCGAGTATCCGCTGTGGTACGTCTACTTCCTGCTGCCGGCGATGATGCTCGCGGGCTGGCTCACCGGCAGCGTGTCCGCCTCGGTCGAGCCGGCGCGGCCGCCGGCGGCCGCGCCGGGCTGGCGCCTGCGCCTGGGACCGTGGCTGTGGAGCGTGACCGGCGCCCTGGCGCTGGTCGCCTCGGTCTGGTCGACGGTCGAGTACTGGACAGTGTCGGTGATCTTCGAGCCCGAGCTGTCCTTCGGCGAGGCCGAGCCGCTGTCGGCGCGCATCGAGCGCGGCCGGCGCAGCGTGCTGTGGGGGCATCACGCCGACTATGCCCGCGCGACGATGGCCAAGGCGCCCGAGGAGGTCTTCGACGCCTTCGACCGGCCGCTGCACCATCTGGCCGACACCCGGCTGATGATCGCCTACGCCCGGGCGCTCGAGGGCCGCGGCGAGACGGCCCGCGCCGCGCATGTGGCGGCGCGACTGCGCGAGTTCCGCAATCCGGCCTCGGCCGAATTCTTCTCGGTCTGCGATGCGCCGGGCTCGGACCGCCGACCCACGCCGTTCCAGTGCCTGCCCGATCCGGCCCTGCCGGCCGAGCTGATGCGGCCCTGAGCCGGAGCCTGCGCCAGCACACCTCCCGTCATGCCCGCGAAGGCGGGCACCCACGAAGGGCCCACGGCTTTGGCAGGCGTGGGTCCTCGCCTTCGCGAGGATGACGATGGCGGGGTGGGCGGGACGGGATCACGGGTGCTGAGCGAGCCAGTCGCCGGACTTGCCGCCGCGCTTCTCCAGCAGGCGGATGTCGGTCATGACCATGCCCTTCTCGGCCGCCTTGCACATGTCGTAGATGGTCAGCAGACCGACTTGGACGGCGGTCAGCGCCTCCATCTCGACGCCGGTGCGGCCCAGCGTCTCGACGGTGGCCTCGCAGTGCACCGCCGAGGCGGCCTCGTCGAGGCGGAAGTCGACCGCCACCCGGGTGATCGGCAGCGGATGGCACAGCGGCACCAGATCGGCGGTGCGCTTGGCGCCCTGGATCGCGGCGATGCGCGCGATGCCGATCACGTCGCCCTTCTTCGCCTCGCCGCGTGCGATCAGCGCCAGCGTCTCGGGCTGCATGCGGATCGTGCCGGTGGCGGTGGCGACGCGGTGCGTCGGATTCTTGGCCGACACGTCGACCATGTGGGCCTGGCCGTGGGCATCGAAGTGGGTCAGCGGTGAGTTCATCGCAGGGGGACGGCAGTCGGTGGAGGTGGAGGACGGATGCGTGTTGTAGCCGGCGCCGCTGTCAGCGGCCTGGGCCTCAGCAGGGAGATACACGCCGGCGCCAGGGTGGCGGCATGATACGCAGCCTCGTTCCAGGAAGATGATGAAGACGACTCCGCTGCTGCTGGCCGCACTGCTGGGCCTGACGATGCCGCTGGCCCTGGCGCCGGCCTCACCGGCGCAGGCGGCCACCCCCGCCGCCGCGCCGACCCTGCCCGCGCTGGGTGACGCCGGCGGCGACGAGCTGGGCCTCGGCGCCGAGCGCCGGCTGGGCGAGCGCATCATGAAGGAGCTGCGCCGCGACCCGGACCTGCTCGACGATCCGCTGCTGCAGGACTATGTCGACTCGCTGTGGCAGCCGCTGCTGGCCGCCGCCCGCGCCCGCGGCGATCTGCCCGACGAGCAGCGCGAGCAGTTCGCCTGGGCGACTTTCCTGGTGCGCGACCGCAGCGTCAACGCCTTTGCGCTGCCCGGCGGCCATGTCGGCGTGCATCTGGGCCTGATCGCGATCACCTCCACCCGCGACGAGCTGGCCGCGGTGCTGGCGCATGAGCTTTCGCATGTGACGCAGCGCCACATCGCGCGCTCGATCGCGACCAGCCGGCGCCAGTCGCTGATCGGCGCGGCGACGATGATCGCCGGCATCCTGGCCGCCTCGCGCAGCGGGGATGCGGCCAACGCGATGATCGTCGGCGGACAGGCGGTCGCTGCGCAGGGCCAGCTCAACTTCTCGCGCGACATGGAGCGCGAGGCCGACCGCATCGGCTTCGGCGTGCTGGAGGCGGCGGGTTTCGCGCCCGAGGGCATGGCCGGCATGTTCGACCGGCTGCAGAGTGCCTCGCGGCTCAACGACAGCGGCCAGTTTCCCTATCTGCGCTCGCACCCGCTGACCGGCGAGCGCATGGCCGAGGCCCGCTCGCGTCTGGGCGTGAATCCGGCTGGGTCGGGCGCGGCTCCGGACGCGGCACGCTGGCTGCATGCGGCGATGCAGGGCCGCGCCCGCGCGCTGATGGACGGCCGCGGCGAGACGCTGAGCCGGCTGGCCGGCGGCGGCGTGCCCGGCGCGGCGGCGGTGGCCGGCACGCCGGAGGCCTTGTCCACCGCCTGTGCCGCCGCGCTGGCCGCCACCCGGCTGAAGGACTGGCGTGCAGCCGATGCCGCGCTGGCCCGCGCACGCACGCTGGCGGCAGGCCAGGGCGCACCGGTGCAGCGGGCCGTGCAGATCATCCAGATCGAGTCGATGCTCGACCGCGGCCAGACGACCGAGGCGGCGCGGCTGCTCTCCGGCGGTCTGCTCGACGGCAGCCGCGCCGGCCTGATGCTGTCGGCCCGGCTGGCCGCGCTGCCGCAGGCCGATGCGACGCAGGCCGGTCGGGTCCGCGAGGATCTGCAGACCTGGGTCAGCGTGCGTCCGGGCGATGCCGGTGCGTGGCAGGCGCTGGCGCGGGTGTCGGAGCGGCTCGGGCAGCCGCTGGCCTCGCTGCGCGCCCAGGCCGAGGCGCAGGCGGCACTGGGCGATCTGGCCGGTGCGGTCGACCGACTGCGCGCTGGCCAGCGGCTCTCGCGCAGCAGCGGTGCGGTCGAGTCGATGGAGGGCGTCGTCATCGAGTCGCGGCTGAAGGCGCTCGAGCAGCAGCGCCGCGCCGAGCTGGAGCGCGAGCGTCGCGGCGAGGACGACTGAAGCAGGACCGAAGGCCCTGGCGGGGTGCCGCGCCGTTCTCGTCGCTCAGTCTTCGTCGAACAGGCGCTGCAGCGCGCTGTCGATCACCATGCCGCACAGGCTGTACAGCAGCGAGGTGATCAGCGCCGCGCCAAATCCGGCGACCTGCAGCCCGTCGAGCATCCAGGCCGCGAACTGGAACACCAAGGCATTGATGACGAAGAGGAACAGGCCCAGCGTCACCACGGTGACCGGCAGCGTCAGCACCACCAGCAGCGGGCGCACGACCGCATTGAGCAGGCCGAGAATCAGCGCCGCCATCAGCGCGGCGCCGAAGCCCCGCACCTCGAGCCCGGGATAGAGGGTCGCCACCAGCAGCAGCGCGGCAGCAAGCAGGAACCAGCGAGCGAACAGCTTCAGCATGATGCGTGAAAGGATACACGCATCAGAGGGCATTGGTACCCGACTGTTCAACCCTGCAATTTTGAGGGAAAAGAAGAGTTCAGGCAGAATCCGTGCCATCGAAAGGGGAGTAGCAGAGGGTCGCCAGGCTCTCGCGGCATCCCGTCAGTACGGTGAACTGCCCGACAGCGGCTCACCCGGGTTCGCAGACAAACACCCGCACGGCGCCCGCCGTGCCGCTTGTCGCAAGACCTTTCGGTACGGAGCGCCCTTCAGGGCTGCGCAGACCGTGCCGAAGGCCGCTCCGAGTCTCGTCATTCGTCGAACGACCTGATCGAAACCTGTGGAGTGCTGTTCATGCTGATGAATTCGATGGCGCCAGACTGGCTCTGGCTCTTCTTCGGGGCGGTGGTGCTGCTGGCCCTGTTCGTGGACTTCGTGGTGCTGCGCAAGCAGGGCGCACATGAAGTGAGCGTCAAGGAGGCGCTGAACTGGTCGCTGGTCTGGGTGGCGCTCAGCCTGGCCTTCAACGGCCTGCTGTGGTGGGCCACCTGGCGCGAGCATGGCACCGAGATCGCCAACACCCGCGCGCTCGAGTTCCTGACCGGCTACCTGATCGAGAAGTCGCTGGCCGTCGACAACATCTTCGTCTTCCTGATGATCTTCACCTACTTCGCGGTACCGCCGTCGTACCAGAAGCGGGTGCTGATGATCGGCATCATCGGCGCGATGGTGCTGCGCACGGTGCTGATCCTGGTGGGCGCCTGGCTGATCGCGCAGTTCCACTGGATCCTGTATGTCTTCGGTGCCTTCCTGCTGATCACCGGCATCAAGATGTGGTGGGCGGCCGGCCAGGAGCCTGACCTGGAAAGCAACCCGGCGCTGAAGCTGCTGCGCAAGGTGCTGCCGGTCAGCAAGAACTTCGATGGTGAAAAGTTCTTCACCGTCGAGAACGGCAAGCGCATCGCCACCCCGCTGCTGCTGGTCATCGCGCTGGTGGGCGTGACCGACGTGATCTTCGCGGTCGACTCGATTCCGGCGATCTTCGCCATCACCAGCGATCCGTTCATCGTGCTGACCTCGAACATCTTCGCGATCCTGGGCCTGCGTGCGATGTACTTCCTGCTGGCGGCGATGGCCTCGAAGTTCCATCTGCTGAGCTACGGCCTGGCGGTGATCCTGGCCTTCATCGGCACCAAGATGCTGCTGATCGACATCGTGAAGATTCCGGTGTTCGCGTCGCTGGGCGCCGTGATCGGCATCCTGGCCCTGACGATGTGGCTGAGCGTGCGCACCGCGCCGAAGCTGCCGGCCAACAACGGCTGATCCCGCCTTCCGTCACACCCGCGAAAGCGGGTGCCCACGAGCATCACCAAGCCCATGAAAAAGGCCACCCCTTGCGGGGTGGCCTTTTTTGTCGCGTTGCCCGCAGCCCCGGCCGGGCGGCCGGGATCAGCGCAGCATCACAGCAGCGACTTCAGGATGCGACCCATCTCCGACGGATTGCGGGTGACCTTGAAGCCGCACTCTTCCATGATGGCGAGCTTGGCGTCAGCGGTGTCGGCGCCGCCCGAGATCAGCGCACCGGCGTGGCCCATGCGCTTGCCCGGAGGCGCGGTGACACCGGCGATGAAGCCGACGACCGGCTTCTTCATGTTGTCCTTGACCCAGCGGGCGGCTTCGGCCTCGTCCGGGCCGCCGATCTCGCCGATCATGATCACGGCGTCCGTGTCCGGATCGTCGTTGAAGGCGCGCATCACGTCGATGTGCTTCAGGCCGTTGATCGGGTCACCTCCGATGCCGACGGCCGACGACTGGCCGATGCCCAGCTCGGTCAGCTGCGCCACGGCTTCATAGGTCAAGGTCCCTGAGCGCGAGACCACGCCGATGCGGCCCTTGCGGTGGATGTGACCGGGCATGATGCCGATCTTGATCTCTTCCGGCGTGATCAGGCCCGGGCAGTTGGGGCCCAGCAGCAGCGTCTTCTTGCCACCGGCGGCTTCCTTGGCCTTCATCCTGTTGCGCACTTCCAGCATGTCCCGGACCGGGATGCCTTCGGTGATGCAGATCGCCAGGTCCAGGTCGGCCTCGACGGCTTCCCAGATCGCCGCGGCGGCGCCGGCCGGCGGCACGTAGATCACCGACACGGTCGCGCCTTGCTGCTGCGCGGCTTCCTTGACCGAGGCGTAGATGGGAATGTCCGAGAACGACTCGCCGGCCTTCTTCGGATTCACGCCGGCGACGAAGCAGTTCTTGCCGTTGGCGTAGGCCTGGCAGCCCAGCGTATGGAACTGACCGGTCTTGCCCGTGATGCCCTGGGTGATGACGCGGGTGTCCTTGTTGATCAGGATGCTCA
>NZ_JACCPY010000065.1 GCF_013426975.1 Sphaerotilus sulfidivorans | reverse complement strand
ACCGCCTCCTGCTTGAATTCCAATGTGTAGCGCGCCCTCGGCGCAGCCTTCGGCTTCGTCATTTCCGCTCTCCTTGCTGACATTGCATCACTCAGCATGGGAGACGGTTTCTGGGGGCAAGGTCACAGTCTTGTCGTGTCTTGCTCCTCCCCCCAGCGGGGGGAGGCCGGGAGGGGGGCCTCGGAAGTCAGCCGACATCTCGGTACCGATCACCCCCCTCCCCAACCCTCCCCCCGCTGGGGGGAGGGAGCAATTCAGCAGGTTCTTTCAGAATGGGGCGTGGCAGATGATGACAACGCACAACCCCGGATCTGGGTGCCGGAGACCGTCAGCCGGCCGCTGCTGCTGGCGGCGCGGCGGCTTCGGCGGGAGATGACAGAGGCCGAGCGCGTGCTGTGGGAGCACTTGCGCGCCGGGCGGCTCGGCGGCTGGCGCTTTCGGCGGCAGCATCCGGTGGACCGGTTCGTGCTCGATTTCTACTGCCCGGCCGCGCGGCTGGCGGTCGAGCTGGATGGCGCACAGCACCACACACCCGACGGACGGGCTCGTGACACCGAGCGCGACGACTGGCTCCGGCGGCGACACGGCATCAGGATGCTGCGGTTCGACAATGCCAAGCTGCTGCGACAACCCGATGCCGTACTGGACCGCATCCGACAAGCACTCGACCCGCGCTGAACAGTCTTGCATGGCCTTGTCTTGCCCCTCCCCCAGCGGAGGAGGGAGCAACACATCAATACCCGAGGAAATCCACCTCGAACACCAGCGTCGCGTTCGGCGGGATGACGCCGCCGGCGCCGCGGGCGCCATAGCCCAGGTTCGGCGGGATCACCAGCACGCGGGTGCCGCCGACCTTCATGCCCTGCACGCCCTCGTCCCAGCCCTGGATGACCATGCCGGCGCCCAGGCCGAAGCGGAAGGGCTGGCCGCGGTCCTTGCTGGAGTCGAACTTGCGGCCGCGGCCGTTCGGCTGCGCCGGATCGTGCAGCCAGCCGGTGTAGTGGACGCTGACCTGACGGCCGGCGACCGCCAGCTCGCCATTGCCCTCGACGGTGTCTTCGTACTGCAGACCGGAAGCGGTGGTGATCATGAGATCAGCCTTTCTTGTGTGTGGGGGATGAACTGATAGAAAAGGCCGCGATGATGCCACCAGCCGCGGCCAGCCGCATCCGCATCACTCCTGCTCCAGCCGCAGGCGCCACTGCCGAAGCGCCTCGGCGCGCACCGCGTCGGCGCTCAGGCCCTCGGCCAGGTCCAGACCGAGCGCCCGCGCGGCCGCAGCCAGCACCTCGGCCGGGCGGCCGGTGTCGACCGGCGCGGCGCCGTTCTGCTTCGACAGCTTCTGGCCGTCGGCGGCCAGCACCAGCGGCGTGTGCAGATGGCGCGGCTGCGGCAGGCCGAGATGGCGGCGCAGCAGGATCTGGCGCGGGGTGTTGTCGGCCAGATCCTCGCCGCGGACGATGTCGGTCACGCCCTGCGCCGCATCGTCGACCACCACCGCGAGCTGGTAGGCCCACAGCCCGTCGGCGCGGCGCAGCACGAAGTCGCCCACCTCCCGGCTGAGGTTCTGGCGCTGGGCCCCGAGCCGGCGGTCCGTCCAGTCGATGACGGTGTCGCGCCCGTCGTCCGCGCAGGTCAGCAGCCGCACCGCCCGCGCCTCGGGCCAGGGCACCGGCTGCGGCCCGCCGGGCCGGCAGGTGCCGGGATAGACCAGATCGCCATGGCGCTCGCGGTCCAGGCCGCGCGCCTGCAGCGCCTGCGCGATCTCGCGCCGGGTGCAGCGGCAGCCGTAGGCCAGGCCGGCCGCGTGCAGCCGCTCCAGCGCCTGCGCGTACAGCGCGCCCCGATCGGACTGGCGCAGCGGCGGCGCGTCCGGATGCAGGCCGCAGTCGGCGAGCTGGCGCAGGATCGCATCCTCGGCGCCGGCGATGCAGCGCGGGCCGTCGACATCCTCGATGCGCACCAGCCAGCGCCCGCCATGTGCGCGTGCGTCCAGCCACGAGGCCAGCGCCGCGACCATCGAGCCGGCATGCAGCCAGCCGGTCGGCGACGGCGCAAAGCGGCCGACATAGGACAGACCGGGGCGCGCGCTCACAGGATCAGCCCCGCATGCTGCTCCAGCAGCGCCCGGCGGGTGATCTCGCTGCCGAGCTGCTCGAGCCACCAGCCCAGCGCGCGACCGCGCCCCGGTGCATCGCGCCAGACATAGTGCAGCTCGACCACCGTGGGCGGCGGCTCGGTGCGCTTGACCACCAGCCGCCCGGCCTCGACATGCGGTCGCAGCAGCGGCTCGGGCAGCCGGCCGCAGCCCAGGCCGCGGATCTGCGCCTCCAGCTTGGCCACCAGCGAGGGCACCGTCAGCACATCCTGGCCGGGCAGGATGCCGGTGGTGCTCCGGTCCATGCGCTGCGCGGTGTCGGCGATCGCGATGACCCGGTGCTGCGCCAGCGTCTGCGCCGACAGCGGCTCGCTCGCCTCGGCCAGCGGATGGTGCGGTGCCACCGCCATCAGCATCGGCAGCCGGCCGATCAGCTCGGAGCGCAGGCCCTGCGGCAGGCCGCCGGTCACCGGCACGCCGACGGCCAGATCGGCCTGGCCGCTGGAGAGCGCCTCCAGCGTGCCGGTCATCACTTCGGTGCGCAGCTTCAGCCGGGTGGGCAGCGGGCCGGCCTCGGCCTGATCGGAGCAGCGCAGCGACAGGAAGGCCTCGATCAGGTCGAACACCGCCCGGGGCGCCAGGATGTTGTCGACCGCGATCGTCAGCGACGGCTCCCAGCCGGTGGCCACCCGCTGCACCCGGTGCGCCACCGCGTCGATCTGCTGCAGCAGCCGCCTGCCCTCGCGCAGCAGCTCCTCGCCGGCGGCAGTGAGCTGCGCCTGGCGCGAGCTGCGGTCGAACAGCAGTACATCGAGCGATTCCTCGAGCTGGCGCACGCTGTAGGTCAGCGCCGAGGGCACCTTGCCCAGCTCGCGCGCGGCCGCGGCGAAGCTGCCGGTGCGCGCGATGGTGTCCATCATCTCGAGGGCATCAGGGGTCAGGGCGCGGCGGCGCTCGGGCATGGGGACGGCTCCGGCAGGATCAATTCAAGGAATTTGAATGATGCCATCATCGCCACGCCACCCGCAGACGCCGCGGCCGGGCGACCATGACGGCACAGAAAGAGAGTTCGCCATGATCGAGTTCCGCCCCTCCGCCAAGCGCGGCCATGCCCACCACGGCTGGCTGGAGAGCTGCCACAGCTTCTCCTTCGCCGACTACTTCGACCCGAGCCGCATGGGCTGGGGCAATCTGCGCGTCATCAACGAGGACTGGGTGGCCGGCCACCGCGGCTTCGGCACGCACGGTCATCGCGACATGGAGATCTTCACCTGGATGCTCGGCGGCGAGCTCAGCCACCGCGACAGCCTGGGCAACGGCGAGACCATCCGCCCCGGCGAAGCCCAGCGCATGAGCGCCGGCACCGGCGTGCGCCACAGCGAGATGAACCACGGCACCGAAGTCGCGCATCTGCTGCAGATCTGGATGCTGCCGAGCCAGGCCGGCCTGGCGCCGAGCTACGACCAGCACACGGTCGACGACGCCGAACTGCGCGGCCGGCTGCGCCTGGTCGGTGCCCCGGTCGGCAGCGCCGAGGCCGCGCAGGCGGCGGTCGCGCTCAACGCCGACGTGCGGCTGCACATCGGCCGCTTCGACGGTCCCGCCGAGCGGGCCGGGCTGACGCTCGATCCAGCGCGCAAGGCCTATGTGCATCTGGCGCGCGGCCGGCTGACGGTGAGCGGCCATGCGCTGAACGCCGGCGACGCGCTGGCGATCGACGGCGAGACCGCGCTGAGCCTGCACGACGGCCAGGACGCCGAGGTGCTGGTGTTCGAGCTGCAGCCCTGAACCACTCTTTCTCCCCCACCCCGTTCACTTCCCTGAAAGGAACCCCGCCATGAGCAAGAAGATCGTCATCGTCTACCACAGCGGCTACGGCCACACCGCCAAGGTCGCCGCGGCCGTCGCCGAGGGTGCCGGCGCGGGCGCGAGCCTGCTGGCCATCGACGCCGAGGGCAACCTGCCCGAAGGCGGCTGGGAGCAGCTCGACGCCGCCGATGCCATCGTGTTCGGCTCGCCGACCTACATGGGCATGGTCAGCTGGCAGTTCAAGAAGTTCGCCGACGCCTCGAGCAAGGCCTGGTTCACCCGCAAGTGGGCCGACAAGCTGGCCGCCGGCTTCACCAACTCGGCCTCGCTGTACGGCGACAAGCACACCACGATGTCCTACCTGACCACGCTGGCGATGCAGCACGGCATGCTGTGGGTGGGCGCCGGCATGATGCCCGCCAACACCAAGGCCTCGACCCGCGACGACCTGAACAACCTGGGCATGTCCGCCGGCCTGATGACCGCCACCCCGTCGGACGCCAGCGTCGACGAGATGGTGCCGGGCGACCTGGCCACCGCGCGCGCCTTCGGCGCTCGCGTGGCGGCCGTCGCGGCCCGCCTGGCCTGATCGGTCGGCCGGCGGCGGCACCAGCCGCTACAGTCACGGCATGGATTTCCTGCTGCGCGTGATTCAGGTGCTGCCGCTGGCCGACTGGCTGGCGCTGGGGGCGTTCTTCGCCGGCTGGGTGGGCTATGTGCGATTTGCCAAGGCCCGCTCGGTGCGGCGCCCCTCGGTGCTGGCCAGCACCAATCGCATCCGCCAGGAGTGGATGCTGCAGACCACCTACCGCGACAACCGCATCGTCGACGCGGCGGTGTCGCAGAGCATGGCCACCAGCCCGAGCTTCTTCGCCTCGACCACCATCTTCATCATCGGCGGTCTGATCGCGGCGGTGGGCGCCACCGACAAGACGGCGGAAATGGTCCAGGAGCTGCCCTTCGCCGCACGCACCTCGGTGCTGGTGCTCGACCTGAAGCTGCTGGTGCTGACCGGCATCTTCGTGCACGCCTTCTTCCGCTTCACCTGGTCGATGCGCCAGTATAGCTTCGGCGCCCTGCTGATCGGCTCGGCGCCCTCCCCCCAGGACTTCAGCCGCGCCGAGGACACCCAGCTGCGCCGCCGCTATGCCGAGCGCGCCGGCCGGGTCATGGGCCTGGGCGCCGAGACCTTCAACGACGGTCTGCGCGCGGTCTACATGAGCTTCGCCGCCGTGCTGTGGTTCCTGTCGCCGCTGGCGATGGTGGTGGGCACGCTGGCGGTGATCTGGGTGCTCTACCGGCGCGAGTTCCACTCCGACGTGCTGGCGCTGCTCAACGAGCCGATGTGATCCGAGCGCCAGGGCTCATTGCGGCACGGCGACGGACGCCACCACCTGAGGACGCACCTGCCCGCGCCGGATCGTGTCCGTCAGCGTGTCGGCCACCAGTGTCGCCATGCGCTGCGCACCGGCATCGGTGAAGTGGACGAAGTCGGCGAAGTTCTCCGCGCCCCCTGGGATCTCGGCCGAGGCATCGACCAGCGGCAGTCCGCGCGCCTGCGCCAGCGCCCGCATGCCAGCGGCCGCCCGGCGCTCCATGTCGAGCAGCCCGTCCTCGCGCAGCTCCGGATAGAAGGAGCGCCAGTTCGTCAGCATCAGGCCATCGCCGCGCTCGAAGCCGGGGCCGAAGCGGGTCGCGTGGGTGACCAGCAAGGGCCGTGCGCCCATCGATTCGGCCACCCGTGCGGTGCAGGACAGATCGGAGAGGAAGCGGTTCATCTGCTCGTCGGGCAGCCGGTCCATCACCTCGCCGCGCGCCTCGAAGCGCTGGATCGACAGCTGCTTCAGCGCCACCGTCATCTGCAGCGGCAGCAGCGGCTTGACGATGTCCGTGAGCTTGCCGGCCAGGCGCAGATGCAGCTGGGGCGGCGGTGGTGCCATCTGCTCGGGTGACGGCGTCATCCTCACCGGGCGGGTCGCAGCCCCCTCCCGGCACAGCGTGTTCTCCGCCCCGATGTAGTTGGCCGGAGACGGATACAGCAGCACCCACTGCGGCTGCAGCCGCGCGATCGCCTCGCGCAGATAGTCGGCATGGCCGATGCGGATGCCCGGCAACGCGATGTTGATCACCTCGGCATTCGACAGCCCGCGGCGCTGCAGCTCGCGCTCGAGCTGGCGCGGGTATTCGTTGCCCGCACTCTCGTAGAGCCCGAAGGTCTCGGACGCGCCGAAGGTCAGGATGCGCACGCTGCTGTCCGGGCGCGGCTCGGGGCTGCGGTAGCCCAGCGAGTTCATCGACCACTTGGCAAAACGGGCTCCGGGCCGGCCCTGGCGGCCCTCCGGGCTGTCGTGAAAGACCGAATCGATGTTGTGCGGGCGGTTCATCGGCGCCTGCTGGCGCAGGCTGTCCTCCAGACGGGCGCAGCACTCCAGGGTCAGCAGCGCCAGCAGCGCGTAGGCGGTCCAGCGGACCGGGCGATGCTTGAGCAGGGTCGTCATCATCAGCAGGTCTCCACGAGATCAGAAGCGGAATCAGAAGTGGAAATAGGCGAAGGACTGCGGCTGACCACCCAGGAACAGGCACAGATAGGCCATGACCGCATAGCCGGTCACCCGCAGCGGAGCCCCTCGCAGGCGCCCGCTCCAGAGCTGGCGGGTGAAGTACAGGTCGCCGGTGCGCCACTGCACCCACTGCACCAGCAGCAGCGGCGCGACCAGCTTCATCACCTCGCCCAGCGGCGCCCAGTCGAAGCCGCCCTGCGGCACCATCAGCAGCTGCGTCATCGCGCCGATCTGCTCCAGCGAAGTGGCGCGGAACAGCAGCCAGCCGTAGCAGGTCATCAGGAACATCGACGCGATGCGGATCGTCAGCCACACGCCCGGCATCGACTCGAATCGCTGGCCGATGCGCTCGAGCGCCGGCTGCGCCAGGCGATGCAGCACCAGGATCAGGCCGTGGTAGAAGCCCCAGAGCACGAAGTTCCACGCCGCGCCGTGCCACAGGCCGCCCAGCAGCATCGTGATCATCAGATTGCGGCAGGTCATCCAGCGCGAGCCGCGGTTGCCGCCCAGCGGCTTGTACAGGTAGTCGGCCAGCCAGCTCGACAGGCTGATGTGCCAGCGCCGCCAGAAGTCCGACGGGTTGGTCGCGAAGTACGGCAGGCGGAAGTTCAGCGTGAACTCGAAGCCCATCAGCCGCGCCACGCCGCGCGCGATGTCGGTGTAGCCCGAGAAATCGCAGTAGATCTGGAAGGTGAAGGCCAGCACGCCGGTCACCACCGTCGCGGTGTCGGGCGTGGCGCCGGCACCAAAGGCCGCATCCACCCAAGGCGTCAGGTTGTCGGCGATGTAGACCTTCTTGAAGTAGCCCCACAACATCAGGTGCAGGCCCTCGATCACCACGTCGCGCTGCATCGTGCGCGGGCGGATCACCTGTGGCAGCAGCGTCGAGGCGCGCTGGATCGGGCCAGCCACCAGATGCGGGAAATACAGCACCGCCAGGAAGAAGTCCCAGAACGAGTCGCAGGGATGCAGCTCGCCGCGGTAGACGTCGATGGTGTAGGACATCGCCTGGAAGGTGTAGAACGAGATCGCCACCGGCAGCACGATCTCCATCACCTGCAGCGACCAGTCCAGCCCGAGCAGCCGACCGGCATCCACCGCCGACTGGGCGAAGAAGTTGGCGTACTTGAAGAAGCCCAGCAGACCCAGGTTCAGCGCGATGCTCAGCTGCATCCAGCGCTTGCGCACCTGCTGGGGCTCGCCCCGGCGCACCGACTCGGCCAGCTTCAGCGAGATGTGATAGTCGACCGCCGTGGTGAACAGCAGCGGCAGCAGGAAGCGCCAGTCCCAGCTGGCGTAGAACACGCAGCTGGCGATGACCAGGAAGATGTTCTGTCCGCGGTGAGGAAGCAAGTGGTAGACCACCAGCACCAGCGGCAGAAACAGCAGGATGAATTCCGCAGAATTGAAAAGCATGATCCCCCCTTGACCGAAATTGAGGGGGGAACGCGGATCACCCCTGCGATCCGCTCGTGCTCGTCTTTCTTGTCTTATCTGGACCTCGTGATGGCCCACCCCCCGAAATGAAAATAATCATACGGTTATTTACAATCAAAAACAGGGTGTTATCAGGTTTTACCCCCTGAACAAGCGGAGTAAACAAGTCACGCCCGTACCAGAGGACGCTCATGAAACGGAGGCCGTCGGCGCTGGGGCAGGCGCAGGCACCTCACCAGACGCCGCCTCCGACGCCCGCCCCGGCCCGGGCGAGCAGCGGAAGGGCGGCGGCTGGCGCAGCGGCGTCTCGCTGATCCAGATCTCGGCGCGGCGCTCCATCGTGGCCACCGGCGCCGCATCCAGTGCCGGCGCCACCGCCTTGGGCACCACCCGCACCACCGCCGAATCACCCGCGGTGGCGGATCGAAGCATTCCGGCGGCACGTCGATCAGCGATTCGACCTCCTGGCGCCACTGCAGCATCACCGACAGCCGGCCGTAGTCCTTGCTGCCGGGCGCGGCGGCCATGCGGTCG
>NZ_JACCPY010000064.1 GCF_013426975.1 Sphaerotilus sulfidivorans | reverse complement strand
GACATCGAACCGCTCCACGAACCGTTTGTTCTCACGCTCCCTGCTGATGCTGGCCGGTGCCGGCACGCTGGCCGAGCACGACTTCCTGGGCGCGTGCATCCGCTGCGGGCTGTGCGTGCGCGACTGCCCGCCGCAGAACCTGCGCCTGGCCGGCGGCGGGCACGGCCTGGACGCGCAGGTCGTGCCCGGCACGCCCTACTTCGTCGCGCGCGACATTCCCTGCGAGATGTGCGAGGGCCTGCCCTGCGTGAAAGCCTGCCCGACCGGCGCGCTCGATCCGGCGCTGCACGAGATCACGAAGGCCCGCATGGGCCTGGCAGTGCTGATCGACCAGGAGAACTGCCTGAACTTTCTCGGCCTGCGCTGCGATGTCTGCTACCGGGTCTGCCCGGTCATCGACGAGGCGATCACACTGGAGAAGGTCAGCAACCCGCGCAGCGACCGCCACGCGATGCTGCTGCCCACCGTGCACGCCGAGGCCTGCACCGGCTGCGGCAAGTGCGAGAAGAGCTGCGTGCTCGAGCAGCCGGCGATCAAGGTGCTGCCGGTCGATCTGGCCCGCGGCGAACTCGGCCACCACTACCGCAAGGGCTGGTCGCCCGACAGCCAGGGGGGCCGGCCCCGCTTCGACCAGCCGGTGCAGAACCTGCCGGCCACGCCGGTGCCGGGCGACCTGGCGCCGCTGCGCTCCGGCCAGGAGGCCTATGCACGCCCCGAAGGAGCCTCGCGATGAGCCCGACCCCGACGCCTGTGGCCACCCCGCCCGGGCCGAAGAAGCGCATCGGCGCCGAGGCCCGCGAGCTCAAGGGCTTCTGGCGCGCCCACCGCTGGCTGCTGCTGCGCCGGCTGTCGCAGGCCGGCGTGCTCGCGCTCTTCCTGCTCGGGCCGCTGGCCGGCGTCTGGATCGTCAAGGGCAACCTGAGCGCCAGCGTCACGCTGGGCGTGCTGCCGCTGACCGATCCCTTCGTGCTGGCGCAGTCGCTGGCGGCCGGGCACGCGCCCGCGCTGTCGGCGCTGATCGGCGCGGCGATCGTCATCGTCTTCTACGCGCTGGCGGGCGGACGGGCCTTCTGTGCCTGGGTCTGCCCGGTCAACCTGATCACCGACGGCGCGGGCTGGCTGCGCCGCCGGCTGGATCTGAGCGGCGGGCGCGCGCCCAACCCGCGGCTGCGCCACTGGCTGCTGGTGGCGGTGCTCGTGGCCTCGGCGCTGACCGGGCGGCTGGTCTGGGAGAACGTCAACCCGGTGTCGCTGACGCAGCGCGCGCTGATCTTCGGCGGCAGCGCGGTCTGGGGCGCGGCGCTGGCGGTCTTCCTGTTCGACCTGCTGGTGGCGCCGCGCGGCTGGTGCGGCCATGTCTGCCCGGCCGGTGCGGCCTGGTCGCTGATCGGCCGCGTCAGCGTGGTGCGCGTCAGCGCCCGTCACCGCGACCGCTGCAACGACTGCGCCGAGTGCTACGCCGTCTGCCCGGAGCCGCAGATCATCCCGATCGCGCTCAAGGGCAAGGGCGGCGCCGGCCCGCTCATCCTGGACGAGGCCTGCACCCACTGCGGCCGCTGCATCGACGTCTGCGCGCCGGATGTCTTCACCTTTTCCCACCGTTTCAACAAGCTCGACAGGCAAGAGAGGCCGACACCATGAACTCCCGCTCCTTCCGCCATCTCCTGCAGGATCTCGCCCGGGTCGCCCTGGCCGCCGGACTGATCCTGGTCGGTGCACAGCAGCATGGCCTGGCCGCCGAGCCGCAGGCCTCGGGCAGCGCACCGGTCAAGATGCAGGGCCTGCGCGGCGGCACGCCGCTGGATCAGGACAACGCGCCCACGCCCATCCGCCAGGAGCGCGACCACGCCCCCAGCGACCGCGACTTCGTGCAGCAACCCCCGCTGATCCCGCACACCATCTCCAGCTACCAGATCACCAAGAACTACAACAAGTGCATGGACTGCCATTCATTCCAGAAGTCGAAGGACAGCGGTGCGACGAAGGTGAGCGTCACCCACTTCCGCAACCGCGACGGCCAGGAGCTCGACAACATCAGCCCACGCCGCTACTTCTGCACCCAGTGCCATGTGCCGCAGACCGATGCCAAGCCGCTGGTTGGCAACACCTTCCAGCGTGCCCGTGGCCTGCAGTGACGCGGCCGAGAGGACCTTGACATGACTCCGAACGAGCACGACTCCCGACCCGGCCTGTTCGCCCGCACCTGGGCGCGGGTACGCAGCCGCAGCTTCCTGGTGCTGGCGGCTGCCTTCGTCACCGGCATCCTGTTCTGGGGCGGCTTCAACACCGCGATGGAATACACCAACCGCGAGGAATTCTGCATCTCCTGCCACGAGATGAAGGACAACGTGTACGCCGAGTACCGCAACACCATCCACTACCAGAACCGCACCGGCGTGCGCGCCACCTGCCCGGACTGCCATGTGCCCAAGGAATGGGGGCACAAGATGATCCGCAAGATCCAGGCGAGCAACGAGGTGCTGCACAAGATCCTGGGCACGATCGACACGCCGGAGAAGTTCAACGCCAAGCGCGCCGAGCTGGCCCAGCACGAGTGGGACCGCATGAAGCGCACCGACAGCCGCGAGTGCCGCAACTGCCACCACTTCAACGCGATGGACTATGCCGAGCAGAACACCCGCTCGGCCGCCGCGCACCAGGCCGCATTTACCGAGGGCAAGACCTGCATCGACTGCCACAAGGGCATCGCGCACACGCTGCCGCCGGTCGAGCAGCACATCGGTGCGCCCAAGGAGCACGCGGCCGACCCGAGCAGCCCCGGCGTCGTCAACCCGAACCAGAAGCCTGCACCCGCCACTGACGAGGCCCGCTGATGAACCCCACGGCGCTGTGGGCGCTGGGCTTCCGGCCCTTCTACCTGCTGGCGGCCGTGCAGGCAGCGCTGGTGCTGCCGCTGTGGGTTCTGGTCTTCGGCGGACAGACCGGCCTGGCCTCGCCGCTGCCGGGCAGCCTGTGGCATGCCGGCGAGATGGTCTCGGGCTTCGCGATGGCGGTGATCGTCGGCTTCCTGTTCACCGCCGGACGCAACTGGAGCGGCCAGCCCACGCCTTCGGGTGGCGCGCTGGCGACACTGGCTGGGCTGTGGCTGCTCGGCCGGGGGCTGGCCTTCAGCCCGTGGCCGTTGGCTGGTGCGGCCGCCGACCTGACGTTTGCGCTGGCGGCCGCCGCCGGCCTGGGCCGGGCGCTGCACCGGGGCGGCAACCGGCGCAACTTTTTCTTCGTCGGCCTGCTGGTGCTGCTGGGTAGCGCCGGCGCCTCGATGCGGGTGCTGGCCCTGCACGACGCCGCGCTGGCGCGCCAGGCCCTGCAGCTCGCACTCGACGTGGTGCTCTTCATCATCGCGGTGATGGCCGGCCGGGTGGTGCCGATGTTCACGCGCAACGGCGTGCCCGGCACGCAGCCACGCCAGCTGCCGCAGCTCGAGCGCGTGGCGCTGGGCCTGCTGCTCGTGTTGGCGATCGTCAACCCGCTGCCCTGGCCGCCGGAGCTGGTCGGTGCGATCGCGTTGGCCGCAGCGATCGCGCATGCGGCCCGTCTGGTGCTGTGGCAACCGGCACGCACGCTGCGCGTGCCGCTGGTGGCGGTGCTGCATATTGCCTGCGCCTGGATTCCGCTGCATCTGCTGCTGCGCGCGCTGGCCGCTTTCGGCTGGGTCGCGCCCTCGGTGGCCACGCATGCGCTGACAGCCGGCGCGATCGGCCTGCTGACGCTGGCGATGATGACACGCACCGCACGCGGCCACACCGGCCGGCCGCTGAAGGCCGACCGCATCGACGTCGCGATCTACCTGCTTGCACTGCTGGCGGCGCTGCTGCGCGTGATCCCGCCGCTGCTGGCGCCGGAATCGCTGCTGGCGGCGGTGCAGGCCTCGGCCCTGCCCTGGTCGCTGGCCTTCGCGCTCTATGCCGTGCATTACGGACCGTGGCTGATGCGCCCGCGCGCCGACGGCAAGCCGGGCTGAGGCCATCAGCCTCAGCCCTCGGCCCCCTGCCGCCATTTCCTTGAACCGGTTCAAGGACGATTCCCGACTGAAACACGAGGATATGCGCACCGTTCAAGCCCTTGCTGGAGGAGGTGCGCATGAGCCAGAAATCCCCGGGTGGTTTCACACAGCAGACCGCCCGCAACATGTTCTACGGCGGCTCGATGTTCTTCGCGCTGCTGTTCGCGGTGATCGTCTTCGACACCGAGCAGCGGATTCCCGAGCGCTCCAACGCACAGGCGATCACGCCGCAGGTGGTGGCCGGCAAGAAGATCTGGGAGACGCGCAACTGCATCGGCTGCCACACGCTGCTGGGCGAAGGCGCGTACTTCGCGCCAGAGCTCGGCAATGTCTACCCGCGCCGCGGCGGCGAGTTCATCAAGGTCTGGATGAAGGCCCAGCCGACCCACACGCCGGGCCGGCGCCAGATGCCGCAGTTCAACCTGACCGACCAGCAGCTCGACGACCTGGTGGAGTTCCTGAAGTGGACCAGCCAGATCAACACCGAGAAGTGGCCACCCAACATCGAAGGGTGAGAGGAGATACCCGCCATGAACACGCCTGTCCTCAAGTACAAGTCCCAGTCCGTCGCGAAGCTCTACTTCATCGCGGCGCTCGGGCTGTTCACCGCGCAGATCCTCTT
Organism: Sphaerotilus sulfidivorans; assembly: GCF_013426975.1. Taxonomy (GTDB): domain Bacteria; phylum Pseudomonadota; class Gammaproteobacteria; order Burkholderiales; family Burkholderiaceae_C; genus Sphaerotilus; species Sphaerotilus sulfidivorans. The sequence goes on along the minus strand of NZ_JACCPY010000064.1, from coordinate 3,988 downwards.
CGGCCTCGGGCTGGGGCTGCAGTATCTGGTCGGCGACTTCCTGTTTCCGTACATCCCGTTCAACGTGGCGCGGATGGTGCACACCAATCTGCTGATCGTCTGGCTGCTGTTCGGCTTCATGGGCGCGGCCTACTACCTCGTGCCCGAGGAGGCCGAGACCGAGCTGCACAGCCCGAAGCTGGCCATCGCGCTGTTCTGGATCTTCCTGGTCGCCGGCGCGCTGACCATCGTCGGCTACCTGACCGTGCCCTACGCGCGCCTGGCCGAGCTGACCGGCAACGACCTGCTGCAGACCATGGGCCGCGAGTTCCTCGAGCAGCCGCTGCCCACCAAGCTGGGCATCGTCGTCGTGGCGCTGGGCTTCCTGTTCAACATCAGCATGACGGTGCTCAAGGGCCGCAAGACCAGCATCAGCCTGGTGCTGCTGATGGGCCTGTGGGGCCTGGCGCTGATGTTCCTGTTCAGCTTCGTCAACCCGCACAACCTGGTGCGCGACAAGATGTACTGGTGGTTCGTCGTGCACCTGTGGGTCGAAGGCGTGTGGGAGCTGATCCTGGGCGCGCTGCTGGCCTACGTGCTGATCCGCACCACCGGCGTCGACCGCGAGGTCATCGACAAGTGGCTGTACGTGATCATCGCCTTCGCGCTGATGACCGGCATCCTGGGCACCGGCCACCACTTCTACTTCATCGGCCTGCCCGGCTACTGGCAGTGGGTCGGCAGCATCTTCAGCGCGCTCGAGCCGATTCCCTTCTTCATGATGACGGTCTTCGCCTTCAACATGGTGCAGCGCCGTCGCCGTGAACACCCGAACCAGGCCGCCGTGCTGTGGGCGGTGGGCACCTCGGTGATGGGCTTCCTGGGCGCCGGCCTGTGGGGCTTCATCCACACGCTCAGCCCGGTCAACTACTACACGCACGGCACCCAGGTCACCGCCGCGCACGGCCACCTGGCCTTCTACGGCGCCTACGTGCTGGTGGTCATCTCGATGATCAGCTACGCGATGCCGCTGCTGCGCGGTCGCCTGGCCGCCCCGCGTGCCGCGCAGACCTGCGAGATGTGGAGCTTCTGGATCATGACGATCAGCATGGGCGTGATGGTGCTGGCCCTGACCGGCGCGGGCATCCTGCAGGTCTGGCTGCAGCGCCTGCCCACCGAGGGCGCGATGAGCTTCATGTCGACCCAGGACCAGCTGCGCTTCTTCTACTGGATCCGTCTGGTGGGCGGCGTGGGCTTCCTCGGCGGCCTGGTCACCTACCTGGCGAGCTTCTTCGTCACCGGTGACGAGCGCGATCCGGTGAACGCCGGCGAGACCGGTGCCACCGCGGCCCGCGCCTGAGAGCGACATCATGGAACACGCCAGCGCACGGCAGATCGCCGCGATCCCGCACTACGCCGAGCAGGGCCGCGAATGCACCCTGTTCGAGCAGGCCTGGCGCCAGCGCCTGCCGGTCCTGATCAAGGGGCCGACCGGCTGCGGCAAGACCCGCTTCGTCGAGCACATGGCCGCGCGCCTGGGCCGCCCACTGGTGACGGTGAGCTGCCACGACGACCTGAGCGCGGCCGATCTGGTCGGCCGCCACCTGATCGCCGGCGGCGACACCGTCTGGTGCGACGGTCCGCTGACCCGCGCGATGCGCACCGGCGCGATCCTCTACCTCGACGAGGTGGTCGAGGCGCGCAAGGACACCACCGTGGTGCTGCATCCGCTGGCCGACGACCGCCGCCTGCTGTCGATCGAGCGCACCGGCGAGCAGCTGCTGGCGCCGCCGGAGTTCATGCTGGTCGTCTCCTACAACCCCGGCTACCAGAACCTGCTCAAGAGCCTGAAGCCCAGCACCCGCCAGCGCTTCGTCGCGATGAGCTTCGGCTACCCGGCGCCGGCGCTGGAGGAGGCGATCGTCGCGGCCGAGAGCGGCGTGTCGCCGGCCGAGGCGCGCTCGCTGGTCAGCCTGGCCGGCGCGCTGCGCCGCCTCACCGACCACGATCTCGAGGAGACCGCCAGCACCCGGCTGCTGGTGATGGCCGGACGGCTGATCGCCGCCGGGCTCGACCCGGCGGCGGCCTGCCGCGCCGCCATCGTCGAGGCGCTCAGCGACGACGCCGAGACGGTGGCCGCGCTGGCCGAGCTGGTCGACGCGGTGCTGGCCCCGGCCGGCGCCGCCCGCTGAGCGTCGCATCGACGCCGATGCCCGTTTTCCGGACGGCGGCCTGTTCCGCGAGGACTGTCCGCGCTGCATGCCCGGTTGCTCCAGGATTCAACCATCCATCCCTTTCATGCAGCGCCGCCGCCGTCTCTTTCAATCCGCGTTCTTCGTGCTCTTCCTGGTCGCGCCGGCCCTGGACTGGCTGCGCTTCGACCTGCACGAGACGCAGCTGTGGTTCCTCGGCCGGCGCTGGTCGCTCGGGATCGACGACTTCATGGCCGGGCGCATCGACGCCACCGCCGCCGCGCTGTCCATCCTGGGCCGCGCCTTCCTGCCGGCGCTCGTGCTGGTGGCGCTGTTCCTCGCGGTGGCCTGGCGACGTGGCCGGCTCTACTGCGGCTGGCTGTGCCCGCACTTCTCGCTGGTCGAGCTGATCAACGACCTGCTGCACCGCGCCTGCGCGCGCTTCAGCCTGTGGGACCGCCACCCGACGCCGCGCGCAGACCGTCCGGCGCAGCGGCGCTGGTGGCCGGTGTTCGCGCTGGCCTGCGTGATGTCGGGCTTCCTGTGGGCGATCACGCTGCTGAGCTACCTGCTGCTGCCGGCCGAGCTGTGGCGCGGCCTGCTCGACGGCACGCTGACGCCCGGCCAGGCCCGCTTCATCGGCATCGGCACGCTGGTGTTCTCGGCCGAGTTCGCCTTCGCGCGCCACCTGTTCTGCCGCTTCGGCTGCGCGGTCGGGCTGTTCCAGAGCCTGGTGTGGATGGCCAATCCGAAGGGCATGGTGGTCGCGTTCGACCGCGACCGCGCGCGCGACTGCCGCGACTGCCGCACGCCGGCCTCGCCCTCGGGCAGCGCCTGCGACCGCAGCTGCCCGATGCGCCTGCATCCGCGCGACATCAAGCGGATGATGTTCTCGTGCGTGCAGTGCGGACGCTGCCTGGACGCCTGCGCGACCTCGCAGGCCGGGCAGCCCCAGGGGCCGCTGCTGGAGTGGCGCATCGGCGTCGACGCGGTGCGCGAGACGCTGCGCCAGCGCCGCACTGACAAGGAGATCTGACATGGAGGAATGGGTCGGGCGCCAGTGGCACCGCTTCATCACCCGCGCCGCCGGCAGCGAGGCCGGTCACCACGAGGCCGCCGCGGTCGATCTGAGCGAGATGCGCCGTGCCATCGAGCTGATGTTCCGCGCCGGCGGCGGCGCGGCGGCAGTGCGGCTGGCCGAGGCCGGCGTGCGCGCCCAGGGCGGCCCGCGCGACTGGCTGCAGCGCCTGGCCGGCACCGGCACGCAGGTGCGGCGCCCGCGCCTGGAGCCCGAGGTGCTGTCGCTGCCGCCGCGGCTGGCGGTGCTGGCCGAGCGCTCGCTCAACCGCGCGCTCTATCTGTGGCTGGCCGCGCTGGCCGCCGCGCTGCAGGAGACGCCGACCACCGGCGACTGGATCGAGGACAACCTGCGCGCGAGCCGCCGGGCGCTGGTGCGGTTTCCCGGCCTGCAGCCGCGGCTGCAGCGCCTGCTGGCGGCGCAGCTGGCCGCGCGGCCGCCGGGCGAGCGCCTGAACGGCCGCGCCGCCCGGGCCGAGCGTGCGGTGGCGGCCGCGCTGCGCTCGATGCTCGACGGCGCGGCCGCCGCCACGCCGCTCGGCCCCGCCCGGGACGACGCGCCGGTGCGCCTGGACGAGGTCGCGCCGGTCTGGCTGTGGATCGAGACGCAGCCCGCGCCCGACACCAGCACCGCCTGCGCCCGCGAGTGCTCGAGCATGTAGGCGTAGTCGTCGGCGGTCAGCAGCGTGTTGACCGCCACCGGCACGATGCCGGCGTGCATCGCGCCGAGAAAGCTCACC
>NZ_JACCPY010000063.1 GCF_013426975.1 Sphaerotilus sulfidivorans | reverse complement strand
CTACACGATCGTCGGTCCGCATGTCGAGATCGGCGCGGGCACCACCATCGGCCCGCACTGCGTGATCGAGGGTCACACGACCATCGGGCGCGACAACCGCATCTGGCAGTTCTGCTCGCCGGGCTCGCGGGCGTGGCTGGCTGGGTGCTGCAGGCCGCAGGGGTCGGGGTCGCCCGGTGCCGGGCACGTCCAGCAGCGGCAGCGGGCCGGCGTCGGCCAGATCGACGGCCGCAGGTGAGCACCAGGAAGAAGGCCACGGGACCAGACCGGGCAGCCGGCCGGCGCTGGCCAGGTGCTCGCCCAGCTCGCGGACGTGGCCGGGTGGGCGCGGGCGGCCGGTGCCAGCCAGGAACAAAGCCGGTGCGGGGCCGGCTTCGGGTGCGACTCACTGCGCCGCGGGTGGCGCCGGCAGGCGTGGCCATTCCGACCGACCGGGTTCAATCTCGCCAGCGCCGGCCAATGGCCACACCTCGCGCAGCACGGCCAGCGCCGAAGCGGGGAAGGCGTCGCCCTCGCGCCGCGCCGCTGTCCAGTGCGCCGCGTACACGCTCAAGCCCGGGCACTGCTCGGACTGGCGGAACCAGTGCGCCAGCAGGACCAGCACCAGGGCAGGGGCCACGCCTTGCGCATCCGCCGCGATCCGGCGCAGCGTGCGCCAGTCGTGCGGCGTGCAGGTGCGTGCCGGCTCGGTCGGGTCGGGGTCGATCGCCGATCCATCCAGCGGCCAGGGCAGGCCGGCGCACGGGACCAGATCCGCCCGCACCTCGACCCATCCCGCCGCGTAGTGGCTCAGCGGCATGTCATGGGGGCAAGCCATCCAGTCCGCCAGCAGGGCCAGCGCCGCGGCGTGGCCGGGCAGCGCCTCGGCTCGCCAGTCCCACGCCAGCCGCTTCAATGCCTCGCGCTCGCCATAGCCCAGCGCCCGCACCGATGGCGTGCAGCGGTCGCCGTCGGTGCCGTGCAGGGCCTGCGACTGGATGCGCGGCCGCAGCGCCCGGCATGTCATGGCGAACACGGCAGGCGCACCCCACACCCGGCACAGCGCGGGGTGATCGCGCCACTTGCGAACCGGCCAGGCGCCGAAGCGCCGCCGCAGCGTGGACAGCCGGCAGACCTCGCCGGTCGGCTGGTGCAGCGTCTCGGGGTCGGCGTAGTCCATGCCCTCGGGGCACAACAGCGCATAGTCCTGCAGCAGCACGGCCAGGGCTTCAGCGGTGGTCATCGTCATGGTAAGCCCTTCAGACTTCCAGACCCAGCACGCCGCCGCGGATGCGGTACACCTGCGCCGATCCCGCCTCAAAGCGAGGGGGGCGGGCCTTGGTGTCCATGCGTCGGTTGTCCGGCTGGCCGGGCTTCGGCTCCTTGCCCTCCTTGATGAGCAACCCCCGCTCATCCAGCAGGCGCAGCGCTGCCCGGTAGTCGAAGCCCTTGCAGACCTCATTCCGGAAAACGTCAACCATGACATACCAGACCAGATCAACAGGGGCCGTCCCGTTCATGCCGAAGTCGTCTGTTTTGTCCCCGTAGATCTCTTTTCTCCACCCGGCCATGTACATCGTGACCGCCTTGTGATCGGCGTCCGTCAGCTCCCAGCGCTTGAACCGGGCGTCTCCGTGGGCGCCGAACCATTGCCGGATCGACAACAGCATCTGTGCTTCATGGCTGCTGCCCATGCCGCCGACACGGGTGGACACCCAAACGTCGAAGCAGATCCGCGCCGCCTGCGTTGCCCAGCCAGCAGGCCAGCCCGTCAGGTTGCGGTTCGTGGCCATCTCGCCAGCAGCCGCAGCCAGTCCGAAGCGCCGGGCCGCCCGCTTGACCTCGCCGCCCGCGTTCTCTTCCACGGCTTCCAGCTCGAACAGTTGCATGAGTTCGCGGGCGTCGCCTTCGATGCCGTCGAAGTCGTTCACCAGGCATTCCAGCCAGGCACGCCCCAACGTGCCGTAACTGGTGCGGGCGTGGCGCTTGACGTGGGCGGACAGCTCATGACCCGTGGGGAATTCGTGGTTGTCTTCCAGGATGCTTTCCGGCGTCACCAGCGCCGGCACCGTCACAAGTCGGACTTCCTGCCCCCCCTTGATCTCGACTTGCGCGGTAGCCAGGTGCTGCGCCGGGGTGATCTCGCCCGCGGAAATGAGCATGTTCAACCATGCCGCGGTCGGGCGGTTGCCACCTGCCGCAGCGCCGCGGGTCTTGCCGGACCCGTTCGCCACCATGTACAGGGACTGTCCCAGCTCTGACGCCTTCGCCTCGCCCAGTTCGTCCAGGATCAGCGGGGCGTCGTTGTGCTGCTCGCAGACGGCCTCAAAGCCCACAAGGGTGGAATTCCACTTCTTCATGTAGCTGTCCGGGTGGTTTTCGTCTCCCATGCCGAACACGGACGACGCGGCCAGCATGATCGTGGTTTTCCCCTTGGAAGTCGGGGCAACGAAGTGAACACCCCCGCCGCCGACTTCCGGCACCAGGCGCAGCAGCGGGGCAGCGAGTGCCAGACAGACAGCGAACGTGGGGCGGCTGTTTCGGACACACAGCCGGCCGATGTCGGCTTTCCAGTCTTCCAGCGTGCCGCGGTGCTTGAAGGCAGACCGGCGCACGCCTGACGCATGGAACAGAATCGTTTCCTCGCCGTGCGTGCCGATGACTTCATCGGGCGTCACGAACACCCGGCCATGCCAGCCGGTGCGGTCGGTCAGGCGGGCGCGGTTCTCGGGTCGGCGTGTCTCCAGGTACTCGGCGAACCAGCGCCGCCGCTCGGGGTTGGACGGGACCATGAACCCGTTCGACAACAGCGCCTTCCGGTACTCGGCACCGTCGCCGCTCAGTTGCTCCCACGGGATGAACAGGGATTTGACCTTGCCGAATGCGTCGGTGAACTCGACTTGCAGAGCCGTCCCGGTGTCGTGGGTGTCACGGCACAGGGACACGGCACGCAGGGCGGTGCTGACCTTGCGCCACGATCCGCTGACCGTCTCGCCCATCGTCACCTTCCAGCGCCACAACCCGGACTCATTGACGTGGAACAGGTCGGCGCCACGGGCCGGCGCTGGCGCGTTCGGGCCGGCTTCATCATCGTCCGGGGTGTCCGGCGCTTCGGTCTTGGTGCTGCGCTTGGGGGTCTTGGTCGCCTTGGTGGTAGCCGGCTTCTGGGTGTCCTTGCCCGTGGTCTTGGTGCGGCTGGCGCGGGGCGCGGTGTCGGTGTCGGCGGTGCTGGCCGGTGCTGCCTCGGTGGCGTCGGGGTCGTGCGGGCCGGGGTCTTCATCGCACCAGGGCGGAACATCCAGCGCGGGCGCGTTGTCATCGGCGCCGCGGGTGTCGGCGTCGATCGGCTCGCCCGCAGCGCCGCCAGTCGGGGCAGCTCCCGCCAGTGCAGGCGCCTGCACAGCCGCATGGACCAGCGCCGCCACGGCTTCCAGGCCGAACGCCGTGCCCATGTCGTTGAAGTCGGAACCGCCTTCCGGCAGCGCATCGGGGAAGCACACGAGGGCCGGGCCGGTGCTGGTGTTCGCCACCCGTGCCGCAGCCGCGGCAGCCTTGCGGCCGGGGTTGCCCTTGCCCTTCGCTTCGGTGTCGCGGTCATCGTCGCCGCAGACCAGGAACAGCGCGGCCGGGTGTCGCTCCCGCAGCGCCTGGGCGATGTGCCGCAGGTTGCCAGCGTCGAAGCAGACGGCCACGGGCAGGCCGGTAGCCTCGTGGAGCGTGGCGCCGGTCGCGTAGCCTTCCGCCAGCAGCAGGACGGGCCAATCCGGCACGTCGGACCCTGCAACGTCGATCAGGTGGAAGAGCCCGGCTTTCCGGGAACGGATCGTCTCGCCCTTGCGGGCGCGGGGTCCATAGAACTTGTCCCCGATGACTTCGCCGGTCTGGCGGTCGGTCACTGGCTTGGTGAGGATGCGTTGCACGCTCCACAGCTCGCCGGCAGCGTCGCGCATGGGCACAAGGGCGGTGCCGTCTGCCAGGAAGCGCAGCCCGTGCGACTGGACACCCTTGCGGGTCAGGTACGGGCAGCCGCTCGCCGGGGGCGTGTCGCTGGCACCGTCCCACATCGCCCGGCAGCGGGTCGCCGCTTCCAGGTGGTCGGCTTCCAGTGCTGCAGCCTCTTCGGCGTCGCGCCGCTCGCGTTCGGCGTGTTGCGCGGCCAGTTCGTCAGCGGTGGGCACGGGCCGGCCAGCGCGGGGCGTGGTGCCGTCGTGGTCCGGCTTCGGGAACCGGAAACCGTGCCGCTTGGCAACGTAGAACAAGGTATTGATCTTGACCTTTCCCGGCTTGCAGACACTGCGCCAGGTCGCGGCGTCTTCGGTGGCCACGGACCCCGATCGACGCGCAGCCCACGGCATCCAGTAGTCCGCACCGTTGGCGCCGAACTGGTCGAACACAGCGAACCCCAGCCGGGCGCGTTCGTCGTGGGTGAGGTTGTCGGGGTTGATGCAGGCCAGGGCGTCGGCTACCAGCTCGGGCGTGATCTCGCGGGGTTGGCGCTGGGTGGTCATGCAGCACCCCCGATCGACTGCAGCGGGTCAGCGTCGCCAGCGTCCAGCGCCTGCGCAGTCGCCTGCGCCTTGAGCACCAGGGCGCGAAGTTCGGTCTTTCTGGTGTCGCGGTCCGCGCCGCGGATCAACAGCTTGATGTCCAGCGTCTCGACGCGGTGCAACAGCCGCAGCGTGTCGGCATCCAGCGTGCTGCGATCGACCCCGATGCACACGCCGGTCATCGCGTAGCCGATTAGGCGGGCCTCGTTGGCGTAGTGGTGTGCCTCGGTGGTCTTGCCGCGTTCGGCGCGGGTATCGGCCAGGATGGCGTTCACGGCACTGTGCGAGCGTGCCACCTCTGCCCGGATCAGCTCGCGCTCCCGGTTCATCAGGGCTTTGTGCTTGCGATGAACCGCCTTGTCCAGTGCGTTGAACGCTCTGATGAACGCCAGTCGCCAGCGCACAGCCTCCGGGCCGTTCAGGCTCATGGCCAGCACCATGAAGCCATCCTTGGTCATCCGGTATTCAGGCTGTCGTCTGCCAGATTCGTCGGTGTAGGTGATCGGCTCAAAGTTGAGCCGGTCGAAGTCGTCCGCCTTCAGGGCTGGAAGCAGCTTTTCCAGCGAGCGCAGCACGTTCTTGTGCTCCTTGCGGAACATCGCCGCGACTCGCCGGGATGTGGTCATCGGCTGGTCATGGACCAGTTCCACCAGTTCGGCGGGCGTGGTGCCGGGGAACAGATCGCCGGACGTGCCGGCGTGGGGGCGGTCGGTCGTGGTGTGGTGGGTTTCAGGCACACCAGCGGCCGAACTCGGAGAAACCAAGCTCTTCATGTTCAAGTCTTTGAAGGTGATTCCAGCGGGGCGGCTCTTTCCCTGCGCCGATGTGCCTTGCTGCGTTGTGCCTGTCGTTGTTGTCTTGACAGGCCGCCGCGCTGGAGGGGTGTTCGTGTTGTTCAGTCGGGCGCTGTCGCTGTCGCCGCCGCCGCGGTGCGCCGGGCCATCCAGGCGGACACCTGTTGAGCGTCCCACACGGTCAGGCGACTGGATGACAGCCGGATGCCAGCGGGGAAGGGGTCGGTCTTGTCCTTCATCCGGTCGAAGATCCAGGACTTCCCCGCCGTCGTCAGTGCGCACACGTCCGGCAGACGCAGCCACTGGCGCGACAGGGGCGCCGATGGTCGCGGGCCGGGATGGTCGCCGCTGCCTGCGATCAGCAGCGCCGCGCGGGCCTGCAGTACGGCCGGGCGCCCCTCCATGCCACTGTGCAGGGCATCGGCCAGCAGATCGCGCAGCGCGGCCAGCAGGTCCGGTGCCGATGCAATCAAGTGCCCGTTCATGTCGGCTTGTTCCAGGCTGTCGGCGCCACCCGAGAAGACCTCAGCCAGACACAGCCCGGCAGGGGAAAGGATGGATCGCCGATCGCAGCGCCACGGACCGGGGGTGTATGCGGTGCTCATGCGGTTCCCTTTGCCTTCGTCCAGGCGCTCGCATCCTCGGCAGTGATCCGGCCAGCGGCCAGCAGCGCAGCGACGTGGTGGGGGTCTAGGCAGTCGTCCCCCTCGGCATCGAACTCGCGCAGGGCACGAGACAGCAGCGCCCCTTCCATGTCGCCCGTGACGTGGTTGTCATCGGCGAGCATGCGCGCTTCGTCCTCCAGGGCGGCCAGCGCATCGGCCAGCGGTCGCCCGCTCCAGACCGCCCGCAGGCTGTTGGACGAGAACAGCCATTCGTCAGCAGTCCAGACGGCAACCAGGTTGTCCGGGTCGGCGCCGAAGTCGCGCAGGATGCGTTCCAGGTCATCGCTCGCGGCCCGTGCCTCGTCAGACAGCCGGCCGGAGTAGTTCCCGGCTTCGTGCCCGTCGTGGACACGCTGGAACAGCTCGGCGTGCTCGCGCAGCAGGTCGGCCAGCCGGCCAGGCTTGGCGCATGGCGCCACGCCCCAGCGCAGCGACAGCCCATCGGCGACCCGGGAAGGGATGCTGCATCCGCCCGGGTCCGGGTTGTAGCCGGCCGACACCTCGCCGTGCTGGTCCATTTTGACGTGCGCCGGCTGCGGCCGGTACTCGCGCGGGTACTGGCAGAACAGCGGCACGGCATCGGCGCCGGTCAGGTTGTCCAGGTTGAAGGTGATGGCGCTCATGCCTTGTCCCCTTGGTCGGCGGTGCGTGCGGCTCGGTGCTGGTGATACAGCTCCAGAAGTCGTGCGGTGTCCAGGTCGCGGCCCCGGTCGGTGGCATCCCACACGGCATCATCGAACGGCACCCCGGCCAGCAGCAGGGCCAGCAGACGGCGCAGGGCTTCGGCCTCGCGTCGGGTTGTGGCGGCGCTCATGCTGCACCCCCGACACGCTGAAGGACAGCCGCGCCGATGAACTGGCGTGCGGCCACGGTGGCAGCCTGCGCAGGGCTGGTGATGTTGTCGGTGTGCATGCTCAGGCCCCCCCAGCGCCGGCCAGGCGGTCGGATGCGGCCAGCTCAGCGGCCATGCCCTGCAGCTCTTCGGCGATGCCGGCGGCTGCGTGTGATGCCGCGACAGCCAGGCGCAGCAGCGTTCCCCGATCAGGTGTGGCGAACAGTGCGCCCCCGTCATCGAACTCACGTTCCAGCTCGTCGCGCTCCAGCATCTGCACCAGCAGGCAGGCGCCTGCCGATAGGTCGCGGATCTGCCCGATTGCGCTCATCACATGATCGGCCGGCAGCGCACGGCATTGGCTCGGTTCCACCCAGCGGAAAGGCGCGAAGGCGGGCTGTTTCGTCTCGGTGCTGCTCATGCTGCACCCCCGACATGGTGAAGGACAGCCGCGCCGATGAACTGGCGTGCGGCTGCGCTGGTGGTGTCGGCTGCGTCGGTGACGATGCCTTGCCCGAAGGCCAGGCGCCACGACATCAGAGCCAGGGCATCGCCCGCGACGGCATGCAAGGCGGTCGGCTCGGCGTCGGCCAGCAGCTCGCGCAGGGCGTCGGCGTCGGTGCGCAGGTCTTCCAGCAGCAGCGCCAGGGCCGCCAGGGTGCCGGCCGGCGCGGTGTCGTCAGCACATGCCGCGGCGCCAGCCTGCACCGGGCTGGTGATGTTGTCGGGGGCCATGCTCAGGCCCTCCCGCAGACGGCCAGGCGGTCGGACGCGACCAGCTCGGCAGCTTTGGCACGCAGCTCGGCGCGACGCTGGGCGCGGCGTGCGGCGTTGCGCTCGGCACGCTGGCGAGCGATGCGCAGGGCGAAAGCCCGGGCGTACTCGGCGACGGGAACAGCAGGACGGGGAAGGGGCTGCGCAGGAAGGCGCAGGGTCAGGCGGCCCGATGCGGGCGCGGTGAGGGTGTCAGCCATGTGAACGGCTCCATATCGACAGGCGTTGAACCTGCCGCCTCCCACGCCAATGAGGGGCGGCAGACCGTGCGGGGTTGGCGTACCGGGATATGGAACCGGCGTGTCCGAAGACACCCCCGCACGGCCCGCCATAGACGGAACCATGCCGCACAGCTTCACGCCACAGGGACGTGAAAAAGCCGCGACTGGCGCGGCTGCTGCGCCATATCTGCCGGGACGCCAATCCCGCATCACTGTTTTTTGCAGTGACGGGCAAAGCGTAGCACGCGGATTCCGCATCTGTCCATTTCCGTGCGCATGTTTCCGATTCTGGGCGGTGGTCATTGCTTGCCCCCGCAGTTCAGAACCGACTTCATCGCACCGTCCACCGATCCGGCAGGCACCCCAAGCATGGAATCCACCAGGCGAAGCGCCGCGGGGCCGGGCTCGTGTCTGGTGGCCACGCTGCGGAAAGCTTCGGTCAGCGCCTGATCGTCCACGCCGATCAGGTCGGCGACACGCTGACAAACGCACCGAAGCCCAGCGAGGCGGGCATTCTTGGCAGTCTGGCGCCGGTATCCCGCCGACTGGCTCAGACGACGCGCACAGGCGCCACAGGCACCCAGCGCGAAGCCAGGGAACGCCGTAGGCACGGCCAGCGCTGGACGTTCGTCGGTGCAATCTCTGCCGCAGGCCACGCAGCGGAACGAACCGCCACGCCCCCATTCGGCCAGTGCAGACGCCTGCGCGTCATGGGTCAGATGGCGCGGGTTCACTGCTGCGCCTCGGCTTCGGTGATCCGTGCCTGAATCCACGCTTGAACAGCGGCATAGCTCCAGGCGGTGCAGCGGGACGACAGCCGGACCGGCTTCACGAACTTGCCGGCCCGCAACAGGTTGTAGAGGGATGATTTCTTCAGCCCGGTGAGCGTCTCGACTTCGGCCAGGCGAATCAGGCGGTCCGGCTTTGCCTCAGCGGGGGCAGGGGTGGCGGTGGCTTGCGGGTGGGTGTTGCTGACCAGTTGCACGGCTTTGCTTCCATCGTGGTGCGTCGTTGCGATGGATTGAACTGTTCAACGACTCGACCCCATCCCGCCAGCGGATACGGGGATAGATAGGGGATAGCCCGTCAGGTGGTGGGGCGGCGCTGCTTGCGGGCAGTGGTCAAGAAAGGCTTGATGGAGTTCGGCGCGTAGGACCACGCTTCCCCTAGTGCGCACCGTGCAGCTTCGCCTTTCATGGCGCCCGGCCCGGTGGTCAGGCTTTCGTACTGGCGCAGCAGCTCGGCATAGTCCGCAGGCGTCCAATCGTCGCCCGGCTTCTTGGTGGGCTTCAGGTAGGCAGCGGGGGACAGGTTGGGATCGGACTGGATGACAGGGGGCAACAGGGCTACGAAGTCGCCAGCAATGTCAGGCGTCGCGGGCGGTCTAGGTGTTTCCAGCTCGCGCCACTTGTCCAAGATATTGGCCAGTGTTTCGCGCCAAACGCGAAGATCAGCCGCAGTGACTTCGTGCCGAACCGGCTCGTTCTGGTCGTTGACGAACAACACCATGTCCGGGTCGGGATCGCGGGCGGTCGGGACGCCGTGAGCAACGTCCCCTCGTCCGGTCAGCCAGACGTTTGCAACCGTTATCGGGTGGGCAATGGCCATGCACCAACTTCCGGGCCTGTAGCGGGCGTGGTTCTGCCCCATGACGGTGCGCAGTTTCATCTTCACAGGGCGAATCGTAAACGGTAGGTAGTCCGTCACTTCGCATTGCACGGCACGTGCGCTGCGTGGCACGGCGGCATGCAAAGCAATATGCTTTTCTGCGCAGAACCCCAGCAGTGTGGACACGTCCCAATGTCGCCCAGTCTTGTGCACAAGGTGAGATACAGCCTCACTCAGCGTCAGAAACTCGGGCACGAATGCCGGTTCATTCGTCATCGCTGCGCCCCTTCTGGCGCCCTTCATCGTGGAGCCACGGCAGGCGGGTGAAGGTGCCCCGCTTTTCGGTTCGCGGGCCTATCCGTGACAGCCTTGATGGTAGTCCGACCCATGCCCCCGATGTGGTGCCGTCTATGCTTGAAGGGCCAGCGCTGGCCAGGTGCTCGCCCAGCTCGCGGGCGTAGCCGGCAGGCCGCAGGGGTCGGGGTCGCCCGGTGCCGGGCACGTCCAGCAGCGGCAGCGGGTCGGGGCCGGCCAGATCGACGGCCGCAGGTGAGCACCAGGAAGAAGGCCACGGGACCAGACCGGGCAGCGGGTCGCAGGTGTCGGGGCTGCCCGGTGCCGGGCACGTCCGGCAGCGGCAGCGGGTCGGGGCTGGCCAGACCGACGGCCGCAGGTGAGCACCAGGAAGAAGGCCACGGGATCA
>NZ_JACCPY010000062.1 GCF_013426975.1 Sphaerotilus sulfidivorans | reverse complement strand
GCTGGACCGGCTCGCCTTCGTGCACCAGACGGTGCGCGAGGCCGCGCTCAGCCGCAGCACGCCTGCAGGCTGATGCCATGCAGCCGCTCGTTCCACCGGCAGTGCACGATCGTGCCCGCACCGGCCGGCACCGGGCTGCGCCCCTGGCGGCGCAGTCGCGAGGAGCAGCCGGCCCGGCAGGCGATCAGCGCCCCCGGGCGCACACGGTGGACGGACAGGCAGCGGACAGAAAGATCCATGATGAACACTCCAGGGCAAATGATGATCAGCCCCGAAACCACACGGGACCACTGACTTCAGGATAGGCATCGCGCCTGTGCCGGCCTGTGAGTCCGGACCGCGACGGCCTGTCGGTCCTGTCCTGCAACCGCCTCCCGATGAACCGAGCCGAACCCATCGACCATCCTCCCGTCGACCGCCGCCTGTGGTGGCGCTTCGTCGCGATGGCCCGTCCGTACTGGAGCGGCGCCGAGCGCACGCGCGCCATCGGCCTGCTGGCGCTGCTGATCGTGCTGCTGCTCGGCCAGACCAGCTTCAACGTGCTGTTCAACCAGCAGAGCGGCGAGTTCACCTCGGCGCTGGCCGCCGGCGACGCCGAACGCTTCTGGCGCGCGATCCGCCATTTCAGCCTGCTGCTGGTGGTGGCCGTGCCGCTGTGGGCCTGCTACTACTTCGTGCGCGACACGCTGGGGCTGCGCTGGCGGCGCTGGCTCACGGCGCACCTGCTCGGGCGCTATCTCGGCCACCGCGCCTTCTACCGGCTGACGCAGCAGTCCGGCGCGGCGATCGACAACCCCGACCAGCGCATCGCCGAGGACGTCAACAGCTTCACCGGCCAGTCGCTGTACTTCCTGATGGTGCTGCTCGGCGCGCTCATCGAGCTGGTGGCCTTCACCGGCGTGCTGTGGTCGATCTCGCGCCTGCTCGTCGCCTTCCTGATCGTCTACGCGGTGGCCGGCACCTGGATCACGATCGCGGTGTTCGGGCGGCCGCTGATCGGGCTGAACTTCCGCCAGCTGCGCCGCGAGGCCGACTTCCGCTTCGGCCTGGTGCGGCTGCGCGAGCATGCTGAGCCGATCGCCTTCCACGAGGGCGAGCGCGAGGAGCTCGGCCGGCTGCGCGGCCTGTTCGCCAGCCTGTACGGCAATGCGCGCCAGGTGCTGCGCTGGCAGTTCGGCCTGAACCTGTTCCAGTACGGCCACAGCTTCCTGACGATGGCGCTGCCCAGCATCATCATCGCCGACCAGGTGCTGTCGGGCGAGATGGAGGTCGGCCGCGCGATCCAGGCCGCCGGCGCCTTCTCGGCCATCCTGGGCGCGCTGACGCTGATCGTGCAGCACTTCGAGAGCCTGAGCCGCTTCGGCGCCGGGGTGAACCGGCTGCACGAGTTCAGCCGCGCGCTCGACCGGCTCGAGGCCGGCGGCGGCCGCAGCGACAGCCGCATCGAGACGCTGCCCGGGCGCGACTTCGCGCTTGAGCATGTCGCGGTGATGACGCCGCAGCGCGAGCACCTGCTGATCCGCGACCTGTCGCTGACGATCAGCGACGGCCACGGCCTGCTGATCGAGGGCCCGAGCGGCTGCGGCAAGAGCTCGCTGCTGCGTGCGATCGCCGGGCTGTGGACCACCGGCTCGGGCCGCATCGTGCGGCCCGACGGCGACGAGGTGATGTTCCTGCCGCAGCACCCCTACCTGGGCACCGGCACGCTGCGCGACGAGCTGCTCTACCCGCATCCGGAGCGGCCGCTGCCCGACGAGGAACTGCGCGCGCTGCTGCGCGAGGTCAACCTGCCCGACCTGGCCGACCGCGTCGGCGGGCTCGACGCGGTGCGCGACTGGGCGAAAGTGCTGTCGACCGGCGAGCAGCAGCGCCTGGCCTTCGCGCGGGCCCTGCGCTCGCGGGCTCGCTTCGTCATCCTGGACGAGGCCTCCAGCGCGCTGGACGCGGCAAACGAGGCGCTGCTGTACGCGCGGCTGGTGGCCGCCGGCAGCACGCCGGTCAGCATCAGCCACCGGCCGGCGCTGCTGGCCTATCACCAGCAGGTGCTGCGGCTGCATGGCGACGGCGGCTGGTCGCTGCACCCGGCGCGCGGCCACCGCTTCGGCGAGGGCGGCGCCGATGCAGCCTGATCAGGCTGCCGGCGTGACGCCCGCGTGCGCCGCCTGCTGGTCGGCGTGGTAGCTCGAGCGCACCATGGCGCCCACCGCCGCGTGCGTGAAGCCCATCTTGCAGGCCTCAGCCTCGAACATCTTGAAGGTGTCCGGGTGCACATAGCGGCGCACCGGCAGGTGGTGGCCGGAGGGCGCCAGGTACTGGCCGATGGTCAGCATGTCGATGTCGTGCGCGCGCATGTCGCGCATGACCTCGAGAATCTCCTCGTCCGTCTCGCCCAGGCCGACCATCAGGCCGCTCTTGGTCGGGACATGCGGTACCTCTTCCTTGAAGCGCTTGAGCAGCGTCAGGCTGAACTGGTAGTCGGCGCCCGGGCGCGCTTCCTTGTACAGGCGCGGCACGGTCTCCATGTTGTGGTTCATGACGTCGGGCGGCGCGTCCTTCAGGATCGCCAGCGCCTTGTCGAGGCGGCCACGGAAGTCGGGCACCAGCACCTCGATCTGCGTCTGCGGCGAGGCCTCGCGGGTGGCGCGGATGCACTCGGCATAGTGGCCGGCGCCGCCGTCGCGCAGATCGTCGCGGTCGACCGAGGTGATGACGACGTACTTCAGCTTGAGTGCCGCGATCGTCTTGGCCAGGTTGGCCGGCTCGTCCACGTCCAGCGGATCCGGGCGGCCGTGGCCGACGTCGCAGAACGGGCAGCGCCGGGTGCACTTGTCACCCATGATCATGAAGGTCGCGGTGCCCTTGCCGAAGCATTCGCCGATGTTCGGGCAGCTCGCCTCCTCGCAGACGGTGTGCAGCTTGTGCTCGCGCAGGATCTGCTTGATCTCGTAGAAGCGCGTGGTCGGGCTGCCGGCCTTGACGCGGATCCAGTCGGGCTTCTTCAGCGTCTCGGCCGGCACGATCTTGATCGGGATGCGCGCGGTCTTGGCCTCGGCCTTCTGCTTGGCGGTCGGGTCGTAGTTCGCGCCGGTCTGCGCGGTGTGGGTGACGTTGTCGGTCGGCATGATGCGTCCAGGATCCCGATGGGGATGGAGAGGCGGCGGAGCGGATGGGCGGAAGGCGTCGTAGCCGGCGGGCGGCGTCGCCCTCAGCGGCTCAGCAGACGGGCGAGGTAGCGGGCCAGCAGGTCGGCGGCCGTCGCCCAGTCGGTCGAGACGCCGAGTGTAGCCAAGTCGACCGTGCGCAGCCCCGGATAGCCGCAGGGATTGATGCGCTCGAAGGGTTCCAGATCCATCGCCACGTTCAGCGCCACGCCGTGGTAGGTGCAGTGGTTGCTGACCTTGATGCCCAGCGCCGAGATCTTGCCCAGGCCGCGGAACGGATCGCGCGGATCGGCCGGGCCGGTGAGCGCGCCGTGCGCGAACGGATCGTCCAGCCGCACGTAGATGCCGGGCGCGCCGGCGACGCGGTGACCGGTCACGCCGAACTCGCCCAGCGTGCGGATCGCCGCCTCCTCGACGCGGTAGACGTATTCCTTGACGAAGATGCCCAGCCGGCGCAGGTCGATCAGCGGGTAGGCCACCACCTGGCCGGGGCCGTGAAAGGTCACCTGGCCGCCGCGGTTGGTCGCCACCACCGGGATGCTGCCTGCGCCCAGCACATGCTCGGGCCGCCCGGCCACGCCCTGCGTGAAGACCGGCGGATGCTCGCACAGCCAGAGTTCGTCGGGCGTGTCGGGCGTGCGTGCCTCGGTGAAGGCACGCATCGCATCGAAGGTGGGCACATGCTCGACCCGACCGAGCATGCGCAGCAGCAGGCCGGACAGGTCAGCGTGGGCAGGGATCGTGGCGGCAGTCATGCGACATTGTCACACCGCCCTGCCCCGCCACGGCCCGTCCGGCCGGACTTCAGGCGGCCAGCGCGATGTCGACCCCGCCCAGCGCGCTGCCGAGCCGGTGGAAGGCACGCGCGCGCAGCGACTGCGCGTCCACCGCATCGCCGATGCGCTCGAGCACATCGGCGGTGCGCAGCAGCAGGGTGCAGCGCAGGCCCAGATCCTCGCTGCGCTCGACGCGGCGCGCCAGGTCGAAGGCGGTGTCGCGCACCTGCTCGATGGCCAGCCGCGCGGCGGCCGGACGATCGCGCTCGACCCACATCCGCAGCAGCCGATCCATCGCCTCGAGCAGTTCGGCCGTCGCCCGGATGCCCTCGGCATGGCTGCCGGTGGCGCTGACCGAGCGCTGCGTGCGCGCCAGCAGCCACTGCGCGTGCTCGAGCGTCTCGTCGTCCGGCCCGGCCTCGGCCATCGCCTGGTCGGCCGCCGCCAGCAGCAGCCGCGCCATCTCGAGATGGTCGCGCCGCTGGCGGGCCTGCTCCAGCCGCTGGATCCAGCCGTCCTGACGCGCCGCCTGTTCCAGCCGGCCGCTCGCCTTCTCGTGATGCATGTTCATCGACATCGCTTCTTTCCCCCGCTTGCCGGCAACGCTGAAACCGGTCGCTCGACAGGCCTCGATCCTAGGCAGGCCGGCGCGCGATGACTCCCCCTCGCCTCAGGGTGAGCCGGAAAAGCGGCGGGATCGCCGTGCAATCAGCACGATCGATGCACGACGCTCAGAGCGTCGGATAGGACAGCGTCGCCAGCGTCAGCGCGATGCCGGTCCACAGGATCGCGGCCTGCAGCAGCGACTCGCGCAGTGCCGGACGGCGTGCGCCCCAGCGCAGCAGCCGCATCAGCAGCAGGGGCCAGAAGAAGAAGTCCACATCCTTCAGATAGAGCGAGCCCTGGCCGGCGCAGGCCAGCGCCGCCGCACAGATCAGGATCTGCGCGCTGGCCAGCCGGTCGCTGCGCAGCGCGTTCCAGCTCCAGGCCAGCACCAGGGCGATCAGCGCCGGACTGGCCAGATGCACCGCCAGCAGCGCACCCTCGATGCGGTCCAGCCGCGAGAACACGAAGCCCCCGCCGACCAGCGCGGGCGACAGCGCATACAGCACCACCCCCCCCGGCCACAGCAGCAGGAAGCGATGCAGCAGCACGGCGGGCCGGACCCGCCGGTTGATGCGGTCGCCCGCCTGCAGGCCCAGCACCAGCAGCGCCAGCGCGATCAGGAAGGCACGGGCTTGCGGCAGCGGCAGCGTGCCCGACAGACCCGGCGCCGGCATCTCGCGCCAGGTCAGATGGATCGTCAGCAAGGCCAGCAGCGCCACGCCCGCCTTGGGCAGCAGCGCCAGCCAGCGACGACGGCGCCAGTCATCCAGACAGGAAGCGGCCACCGCCGCTGCGCCGGACGGCTCGACCGTGACCGTCAGCGGCAGCAGCACGACCGGCGCATGCCGCGACAGGCCACGGGTCAGCCGCGGCACCACCAGGCCCAGCATCAGCAGCAGCATGGCCAGCGCTTCAGGATGCCCCCACAGCGCCGGTCCGAACTGGAAGGGCGAAGCGAAGAAGGCGCTCGCCAGCAGTGCCGCCTTCTGCCAGTCCGTGCCCAGGCGCAGGGCGATCTGCAGCAGCAGCAGCGTCGAGGTCAGATGCATCACCAGCCCGGCCGCACGCATGCCCTCGAGCGACAGGCCCAGCGCACTGACCAGCGCATAGAAGGCCGGGCCGTGGCGGCTGTGCATCTCGGTCAGGAAACTGCGCCAGGGCAGCGTCTGGTACTGGTGCAGCACCACGCTGTGCAGGCTCTCGAAGGTGTGCTGCGCGCCCCGGCTCGGGTTGTAGGACACCGCCAGCGCCATCCAGCCCAGCACGATGAAGGCCAGCACCAGGAGCGCGATCAGATCCCAGGGCGGCTGGGTCTCGATGTCCGTCTCTGTCGTGTTGGCATTCACGATCCCCTCCATGACAATTTGTTACATCAATCCTAAGGATGCCTGAAAATTGTGTCAACAAATTTGCCAACTTTGTCACAACCGGAGCGGATCGGGTGTGATCTGGAAGGCACTCCGGCGCGTCAATCCAGGGAACGCGGGGCCGGACGACGCCACCATCTCAGTCCGAGAAGCAACAGCAGTGCCAGCACCTCGGGAGCGATCTCGGCCAGCCGACCCTTCGAGGCCCGCATCCAGGCCAGATGCAGCAGACCGAGCGGCGCGATCAGATAGACCAGCCGGTGCAGCCGCTGCCAGCGCCGGCCGCCGAGCGCGCGCATCGCGCGGTCGGTCGAGGTCAGCGCCAGCGGCAGCAGCAGCACGAAGGCCAGGAAGCCGATCAGCGCGAACGGCCGCTTGCCCAGATCCCTGGCGATCGCCGCCGGATCCAGGCCCATGTCCAGCCAGGCATAGGCCAGCGCATGCAGCAGCGCATAGGCAAAGGCCCACAGCCCGACGGTGCGGCGCCAGCGCACGGGGCCGTTCAGGCTGGAGAGGCGCCGCAGCGGCGTCAGCGCCAGGCCGGCCAGCAGCAGGTTCAGGGTCCAGTCGCCGGTGCCGCGCAGCAGCGTCTCGGCCGGATTGACGCCCAGGCCGCCAGCCCAGCCGGTGCTGCCGCGCACGATCCAGCCCAGCAGCGGCAGCAGGCACAGCAGCCAGACGGCCCGCCTGGCGCCTGGCCGGCGCAGCACCGCGTCGAGGCGGGCAAGCGCAGGCGCGCTCATCAGAAGAACTTCTTCAGGTCCATGCCCGCGTACAGCGAGGCCACCTGCGCGCCATAGCCGTTGAAGGGCAGCGTCGGGCGCTTGCGCGCGAACAGGCCGTCCTCGCCGATGCGCCGCTCGGTCGCCTGGCTCCAGCGCGGGTGGTCGACCTCCGGGTTGACGTTGGAATAGAAGCCGTACTCCTGCGGCGCCGAGCGGTTCCAGGCGGTCAGCGGCTGGCGCTCGGTGAAGCGGATCCTCACGATCGACTTGGCGCTCTTGAAGCCGTATTTCCACGGCACCACCAGCCGCACCGGCGCGCCGTTCTGGTTCGGCAGCACCTCGCCGTAGAGGCCGAAGGCCAGCAGCGTCAGCGGATGCATCGCCTCGTCCAGGCGCAGGCCCTCGACATAGGGCCAGTCGAGCACCCGCGAGCTGACGCCGGGCATCTGCTTCGGATCGGCCAGCGTGTGGAACTCGACATACCTGGCATTGCCGGTCGGCTCGACGCGGCGGATCAGCTCGGCCAGCGACCAGCCGACCCACGGGATCACCATCGACCAGCCCTCGACGCAGCGCAGGCGATAGATGCGCTCCTCCATCGGCGCCAGGCGCAGCAGCGCGTCGAGGTCGAGCGTCTGCGGCCGCTTCACCTCGCCCTCGACGACGACGCTCCACGGCCGGGTCTGCAGCCGTCCGGCCAGCCGCGCCGGATCGGCCTTGTCGGTGCCGAACTCGTAGAAGTTGTTGTAGGCGGTGATGTCGGCGTAGGCGGTCGAGCGCTCCATCGTCGTGGCGCCGGCCACCGCGCTGCGCGCGCCCGGCAGCGCGGCCAGACGTCCCGGCCGGACAGGTGCGGAGGCCGACTGCGGCTGCGCCTGCGCCTGCGCCTCGCGCCCGGCCCAGCCCGCCAGCGCCAGGCCACCCGCGCCGGCAGCGAGCTGGCGCAGCCAGTCGCGGCGGCGATCGTGGATCTCGCGCGGCGTGATCTCGCTCGAGCGCGGATGAATGAAGCCGTGATCGGGATGGGCGTGGGGTCGGACAGGCATCGGGCGCTCCAGGGCGGACAGCAGGGCAGCAGGACAGCCCTTCTGTCGGGGAAGACGCCCGATTCTTACAGCGGCCGGCGACGCGGACGGGCAGGCACCGGCTCGTCCCCGCCGATCGTGGGGATCAGCGTGTCGCCGCCAAAGGCGGTCGAGGGCCCGTCCCCCCAGAGCTGCAGCGCATTGCGCTGGAAGCGGTCGCGGAAGTTCTTGCGGGTGAAGAGCTTGTGCTGCGCCTCGGGCGGCAGGTCGGTGATGCAGATGATGTTGCGCGCCACCAGCACATCGACCAGATCCTCGAGCACCCGGATCAGCCCGGCGTCCAGGCTGGCGAAGGCCGCTTCGGTGGCGGACTCGCCCAGCAGCTCGGCCAGCTCCGGGTGATCGGCCGGCACCGCCTCGCTGCCGGGTTGCGGATCGCGGTGCACGCTGGCGATGCGACCGCTGGCGTCGCGCAGGATGTGGGGCATGGCAGGGAACCTCTCTGCCCCGCGCTATCGGCCGGGCGCCGCCCGGGCTGAAGCGCCGCTCAGGCGCTCACAGCTCGCCGTAGGAGTGCAGGCCCGACAGGAACATGTTGACGCCGAGGAAGGCGAAGGTCGTCACCACCAGGCCGACCAGCGACCACCAGGCCGCGACCTGGCCGCGCAGGCCCTTGACCAGGCGCATGTGCAGCCACGAGGCGTAGTTCAGCCAGACGATCAGCGCCCAGGTTTCCTTCGGGTCCCAGCTCCAGTAGCCGCCCCAGGCCTCGGCGGCCCAGAACGCGCCCAGGATGGTGGCGATGGTGAAGAAGGCGAAGCCCAGCGCGATGGCGCGGTACATCACGTCGTCGAGCACCTCGGGCGCCGGTGTACGGGCGCCGATGACGCCGCGGGCAACGATGGTGAAGGCGAACAGCGCCAGGCAGCCGCCCAGCATGCGCATCGTCTTGAGCAGCGCCTGCGAGATCTCCGGCGACACGCTGCCGAAGGCCCAGAAGCCCGCCAGCACCAGCAGCACCGCACCCGGCACGCCCACCAGGCCGAGCCACAGCGAGCGCGGCGGCGCGGTCTTGACCAGATAGGCCAGCGCGACCATCGCCGCCAGCGCGAAGGTGCCGTAGCCGACGAAGTTGGCCGGCACATGGATCTTCATCCACCAGCTCTGCAGCGCCGGCACCAGCGGCTGGATCTCGTGCGCACCGCGCGAGACGGTGTACCAGAGCAGGAAGCCGACTGCGGCGCTGACGATCAGCATCACGAAGCCGCCCAGCGAGCGGGTGGCGTAGTGACGCTCGTAGTAGAGGTAGATCAGCGTCGTCATCCAGACGAACATCACGAACACCTCGTACAGATTGCTGACCGGGATGTGGCCGATGTCCGGGCCGATCTGATGGCTCTCGAACCAGCGCACGAAGGTGCCGATCAGCGCCATCACCACCGAACCCCAGGCCAGCCAGGAGCCGATGCGCTGCGCCGCGTCGCTGCCCGAGAGCAGGCCGGCCCAGTAGGCGATCGTGCTCATGAAGACCAGCACGCTCATCCAGAGAATCGCGCTCTGGCTGGAGAGCATGTACTTCAGCAGGAAGACCTGCTCGGCGGCGGCCAGGTCGGCGCCAAAGGCGTCGGTCTGGCGCAGATAGAGCGAGATCGCCATCAGCGAGGCGGCGCCCACGCCCAGGCTGAGCGTGCGCAGCGGCCCCCAGAACCAGCCCAGCGCGATCAGGCTGGGCACCGCACCGATCAGGATGCCCTCCTCGTAGCCGTTCATCGCCGCGCCGTAGCGCTGCCAGACGAAGACCGCGCCGCACAGCAGCAGCAGCGCGAACAGCCAGTCGTAGAGGCTGCGCGAACCGAAGTAGGACGCACGGCCGAGCTGCAGCGTCGTCGTCGTGGTCGTCGGGGACGCGGTGGTGGTGTTCATGGCGGCGGCGGGGGAGGCAGAGGGATCAGGGCTTCAGCATCCTCGACGCCAGCGCGTCGAAGTCCTTGTCGTTGTCCAGCGACTGGCGGGTGGCCGACAGCGCCATCGTCACCGTGGTGCGCGTCGCGTCGGCCGGTCCTTCGATCCAGATCCACAGCCGGCGTTCCCGGATGTAGAGCATCGCGAACACGCCGATGATCAGCAGCACGCAGCCGGCATAGACCAGGGTCTTGCCCGGCGCGCGGGTGAGCTGGAAGACGCTGGCCTGGATCTGCTCGAAGCCGGTCAGGCTCAGCACCACCGGCGCCGGGTAGGCGAAGGAGTCCGACAGCGACAGCACCGCCTGGCCCATGAAGCGCTGGGTGGCGTCGCTGGGCTGCAGCGGCGCATGGCCGGCGCGCTCGCGCACCAGATTGGTCAGCTCGAACAGGCCGCCGTTGAGGATGCGGATCAGCACCTCGGAGGTGCGGGCGCGGTCGGCCTCGGGCACCGAGTCCTCGATGAAGTCCTGCAGCGCCTGCAGGCCGGCGCTGGGTGCCGCCTGGCGCACCACTTCGTCGCCGGCATAGAGCGTCAGCGCCCGCAGCACCGAGGTCTCGAGCTGGCTGGCCAGCTCGGGCTTGCCGTCCGGCGCGGCCTGGCGCACATAGCGGCGCGCCGCCTCGGCCCGGCTGGCCGGATCGGCCAGCGCGGCGCGCAGCCCCATCCAGTCGTCCATCGTGCCGCGTTCGTCGGCCGGAATGCGCAGATAGCGGAAGGGCTGGTCGGGCGTGTCGCGCACGCCGACCAGGAAGACGGACAGACCGTCCAGATCGACCGGCAGCATGTAGTTGCTGTACTCGCGGGCCTGGCCGGCGGCATCGCGCAGC
>NZ_JACCPY010000061.1 GCF_013426975.1 Sphaerotilus sulfidivorans | reverse complement strand
CTGACGGGCTTGCAGCAGCTCAACCTGAGCGGGTGCAGCCAACTGAAGGATGTGAGCGTGCTGAGCAGCCTGACGGGCTTGCAGCAGCTCGACCTGAGCGTGTGCAGCCAACTGAAGGATGTGAGCGTGCTGAGCAGTCTGACGGGCTTGCAGCAGCTCAACCTGAGCTGGTGCAGCCAACTGAAGGATGTGAGCGTGCTGAGCAGCCTGACGGGCTTGCAGCAGCTCAACCTGAGCTGGTGCAGCCAACTGAAGGATGTGAGCGTGCTGAGCAGCCTGACGGGCTTGCAGCAGCTCGACCTGAGCGGGTGCAGCCAACTGACGGATGTGAGCGTGCTGAGCAGCCTGACGGGCTTGCAGCAGCTCGACCTGAGCAGGTGCAGCCAACTGACGGATGTGAGCGGGCTGAGCAGCCTGACGGGCTTGCAGCAGCTCGACCTGAGCGGGTGCAGCCAACTGACGGATGTGAGCGTGCTGAGCAGCCTGACGGGTTTGCAGCAGCTCAATGTGAGCGACTCCGTGGCATTGCTCGTTGGCATCCGAGATTTGCCTCTGACGTGGTGGCCTGCACTGGAGACGCTGTATGCGAATCGGTTGGGCGGAGCCCCTGTCGAGATAGGCTCAGAAAATGACTATTCCGACAATTGCCTTCCCCGCATCAAAGCTTGGTACCGCGACCTCGCCGATGGTGTCGCCTCGAATGCTGACCTGAAACTCTTCGTCCTCGGCAACGGTCGCGTCGGCAAGACGCAGACCTGCCGCCGGCTGAAAGGCGAGGGATTCGATGCCTCCATCCCGTCCACGCATGGCATCAGCCTCGGCCAGACCCGCCTGATCGAAGGCGACCCCGAGGCCGATCCACCCGAGCAGGCAGTCGATCTCCGCTTCTGGGACTTCGGCGGCCAGGATGTCTATCTGGGCACGCACGCACTGTTCCTCGACGACCGGGCGGTGTACGTGATCGCGTGGACGCCGAGCCACGAGAACACCGACGAGTGCGAGGAAAACGGCGTGCCGATGCGCAATCGGCCGCTGCGGTACTGGCTGGAATATGTGCGCTCGCTGGCCGGGCCGAACGCGCCGGTGATCGTCGTGCAGACGCAGTGCGATCGCGAACGCGACGTGAGCAGCGCGCCGCCGATACCGGCCGACCATGGATTCGAGCGACTGCGCGTCGCCGATTGCAGCGCCAAGCGTGGCGATGGCATGGCGCGGCTGATGCTGGAGCTGAAATCGGCGGCGCGGTATCAACTGGAACGGTACGGCGAGGTGCCACTGCCGGCGAACTGGGTCGCGGTCGGCGATGACCTGCGCCGGATGCGCGACGAGCAGGGGATTCGGACGCTGCCCCGCGACGCATTCGAGCGCCTGTGCGCCGAGCAGCACCAGACCGCTGTGCCGGGCGTCGTGCTGGAGTATCTGCACCGCAGCGGGCAGGTGTTCTGGAAAGAGGGCGTGTTTGGCGATCAGGTGGTGCTGGACCAGGCGTGGGCGCTGGACGGGATGTATGCGGTGCTGCACCGGGATTCGGCGCTGCCGCTGATTCGCCAGCAGTACGGGCGGTTCACGCCGCAACTGCTGGCGCTGCTGGTCTGGCAGAACCGCACCGAGGAGGAACGCCAGCTCTTCCTGTCGATGATGGAAAAGTGCCAGACGTGTTTCAAGATCGCCGAGAACACGTATGTCGCCCCGGCACTGCTGCCGCTGGAAAACGCAGTGGTGGGGCAGATCGCCGGCATCTGGCAAAGCACCGAAGCCCAAGCCGAGGTGAAGCTGCATTACGCCTTCCTGCACGAAGGCGTGCTGCGGGCGCTGCTGTGTCGAATCGGGTCACGCGCAGGCGTGCAGGCCGTTTACTGGCGCTACGGCGTGTGTTTCTACGACCAGAAGGCCGCAGGCGTCGTGCGCATCCGCAGCGAATTGCCGGACCCGAGCGGGCAGGGCGGCGGGTGGATGTCGATCGAGACGACCGGGGCGAATGCGGCGGCGCTGGCGCGGGAAGTCGTCGGGTCGATCGAGCGGATCAACATCGGCGCCAAGCCGGATGTGGTCTGGCGTGATGAAGCGCCCGCCGAACCGCGCAGTCGTGAGGTGGAGCCCGCTGAGCCGTTTGCGGCGTTGCAGCCAGGACCGCAGCCGCTGGCGCAGGGCGAACCACGGCCGGTCTACGTGTCCTACGCCTGGGGCGGCGACAGCGAACGACTGGTCGATGACCTCGAAACCCGGCTCACCGCCCTGGGTTACGCGCTGCGCCGCGACAAGCGTGAGCTGCGCCCCGGGCACTGGATCTCGGAGTTCGAGCGCGAGATCGCCCGCGCCGACCGAGTGTTTGTCGTGCTGAGTCCGAAATACCTGCAGTCGATCTACTGCATGCAGGAGCTGATCCACCTGTACGCCCAGGTGCTCGGCGACCGGGCGCGGTTCCATGACAAGGTGATCGCAGTGATGCTGGAAGAAGTCAGCATCGCCGACCCGTGTGACCGGCTCGACTGCACCCTGTACTGGCAAGACCAGCACGACAGGCTGGCCGCCAAGCTGGCCAAGGTGACGACCGCCCAGGTGGGCGACCAGACCCGCCTGAAGCTCTGGGCCTACGACGACATCCGGAACAAGGCCGACACCATCCTCGGCTGGATCGCCGACGTGCTGATGCCCCGAGGCGCCCAGGGGCTGGGCGCGGCCATCACCCTGCTCGAAGCGCGGGCCGGCGCCTGACCCGCACCGGTCAGAGAAACCGCTCCAGAAACTTCCGCGACACCCGGTCCAGCGCGTTCATGTCGCGCACCGAGAAGACGATGCCGTGGCCGCTGGTGATCAGCAGGCGGCGGCCGGGCAGGCGGCGGATGTCTTCCTCGACCTTCAGCACCAGCGTGGTGGGGCCGCGGTCGGTGTCCACCGTCCAGGTGCTGGGCGTGGAGAAGGTCGAGACCTCGCGGATGCGGCTGATCTCGGGCATGAACTCACGGTGCGCGAGTTCCTCGTCGATCAGCGCGCGCAGCGGCGGCGGCAGGTCGGCCGGGCGGTCGATCCAGACCAGCTCGTGGCCTTCGGCGCTGACCAGCGACAGGCCGGCCTCGGGCGCCGAGACGGGGAAGGCGCGCACCGGCGTGACGCCGTGGCGCGGCATGCCGTCGGCGCCGGTGTAGACCAGGCGGCCGCTGGCGTGGCGCTCGAGCGTGAAGACGGGCAGGGCGGCGGGGGCGGCGTTAGGGGTGGAGGACATCGGGAGCTGCTCGGGTTCGTTCAGTTCGTGCCGTGGGCCGAGGGCTGCGGGATCTGGTGCGCCAGCAGCACCTGATCGTGCTCGGACTCGCCGTCCTCGTCGCTCTCGGTGCGGCGGGCCTGGGCCTCGTAGAGGCGGAAGTAGTGGCCTTGGCGTGCCATCAGCTCGTCGTGCGTGCCGACCTCGACCACCACGCCGCGGTCCATCACCACCAGCCGGTCGGCCTTGCGCAGCGTCGACAGGCGGTGCGCGATGGCGATCGTCGTGCGGCCCTGCACCAGGTTGTCGAGCGCCTTCTGGATCTCCTTCTCGGTCTCGGTGTCGACGCTGGCGGTGGCCTCGTCGAGGATCAGGAGGCGCGGGTCGATCAGCAGCGCGCGCGCGATCGAGATGCGCTGGCGCTCGCCGCCCGACAGGCCCTGGCCGCGCTCGCCCACCACCGAGTCGTAGCCCTGCGGCAGGCGCAGGATGAAGTCGTGCGCGTGCGCGGCGCGCGCGGCGGCGATGATCTGCTCGCGGGTGGCGTCCGGGCGGCCGTAGGCGATGTTCTCGGCGATGGTGCCGAAGAACAGGAAGGGCTCCTGCAGCACCAGGCCGATGTGGCGGCGGTAGTCCGACACCGCATAGCGGCGGATGTCGACGCCGTCGACCTGGATCGAGCCGTCGGTGATGTCGTAGAAGCGGCAGATCAGATTGACCAGCGTGCTCTTGCCCGAGCCCGAGTGGCCGACCAGGCCGATCATCTCGCCGGGGCGGATGTCGAGGTTCATGCCGCGGATCACCGAGCGGCTGCCGTAGCGGAAGGCAATGTTCTCCAGCTTCACCGCGCCCTCGAGCCGGGTGATCGGCACCGGCTGCGCCGGCTCGGGCACGTTCGAGACATGGTCGAGGATGTCGAAGATGCGCTTGGCGCCGGCGGCGGCCTTCTGCGTCACCGAGACGATGCGGCTCATCGAGTCGAGCCGGCTGTAGAAGCGGCCGATGTAGGCCAGGAAGGCGGTCAGGATGCCGACCGTGATCTCGCCGCGGCTGACCTGCCAGATGCCGAAGCCCCAGACCACCAGCAGGCCGATGTCGGTCAGCAGCGTCACGGTGGGCGTGAACAGGCTCCAGGTCTTGTTGATGCGGTCGTTGACCGCCAGGTTGGCGTCGTTGGCCTCGTGAAAGCGCTTCGATTCGCGCGACTCCTGCGCGAAGGCCTTGACCACGCGGATGCCGGGAATGGTGTCGGCCAGCACATTGGTCACATCGCCCCAGACGCGGTCGATCTTCTCGAAGCCGGTGCGCAGCCGGTCGCGCACCCGGTGGATCATCCAGGCGATGAAGGGCAGCGGCAGCAGCGTCACCAGCGCCAGCCACGGATTGATCGAGAACAGGATCACCGCCGTCATGCCCAGCATCAGCACGTCGGTGGCGAAGTCCAGCGCATGCAGCGACAGGAAGACCGAGAGCCGGTCGGTCTCCGAGCCGATGCGCGCGATCAGGTCGCCGGTGCGCTTGGCGCCGAAGTAGTCCAGCGACAGGCCCAGCAGATGGTCGAAGGCGGTGGTGCGCAGGTCGGCGGCGATGCGCTCGGACACCAGCGCCAGCAGCCAGGTGCGCGCCCAGCCCAGGCCCCAGGCCAGCAGGCCCGAGCCGAACAGGCCGCCCAGCAGCATGCCGACCTGACGGGTGTCGATCGACTTGCCGTTCTGGAAGGGAATCAGCACCTCGTCCATCAGCGGAATCGTCAGGTAGGGCGGCACCAGCGTCGCGGCGGTGGAGGCCAGCGTCAGCAGGAAGCCCGCCAGCAGCGTCCAGCGGTAGGGCCGCGCGAAGCGCCACAGCCGCAGCAGCACCCAGGTCGAGGGCGGCGTCGTCAGCTCGCGGGTGCAGATCTCGCAGTCGTCGCTGTCGGCGGGCAGCGGCGCGTGGCAGGTGGGGCAGCGGGTGGGATCGCCCGCGTCGTCATCGTGCGCGTGGCCGGCATGCGCGAGCTGCTCGATCCGCTGCTCGAACAGACGCACCAGCCGCAGCGCCTGGACGTTCTGCGCCAGCGTGAAGCGCCACAGCGCCAGTCGCCCGCTGCCGTCATGCAGCTCGAGCGTGCCGACGCCGGCATGGTCGTGGTGCCGCAGCGACAGATCCGGCCGCAGCGGCCAGGCGCCGCGTTCGCCGATCAGCCGGTGCTCGGTGAGCTGCAGCCGGGCGCGCGCGAAGTGCAGCCGCTCGTCCAGGTCAACCTCCAGCGTGGTCAGGACGTTTTCGTTCGGCAGGAGCGGGAGGGTCGCGGACTCGACGGCGTCGGCGCGAACGGAGGCGGAGTGGGCTTGCATCGGGATTCTTCTCGGGGTGGCCGATTCTGGCCCAGCCGGATCGTGCGGCCTTGGCGCAGATGAACACGCCTCGTACAACGTCGCTGCAGCGCATCGCGCTGACCTGGCGGCTTGACGCAAGGTGAAGTCGGCACAATCACGTTCCCATCGGTCCTTCGGCGGCTACCTTCGGCACGACATGAGCAAGAAAGACGACATCAAGCTGCTGCGCATCACCTACCTGCGCGGCCCCAATGTGTGGACCTACCGTCCGACGCTCGAAGTCTGGCTGGACCTGGGCGAGCTCGAGGACTGGCCGTCGAACCGGCTGCCCGGCTTCAACGACCGGCTGACCGCGATGCTGCCGGCGCTGGTCGAGCACCACTGCGGCGTGGGCGAGCGCGGCGGCTTCCTGCAGCGCCTGGAGGAGGGCACCTGGATGGGCCATGTGCTCGAGCATGTGGTCATCGAGCTGCTGAACCTGGCGGGCATGCCCACCGGCTTCGGCCAGACCCGCAGCACCTCGCGGCACGGCGTCTACCGCATGGTCTTCCGCGCCCGCGACGAGCAGGTCGCCCGCACCGCGCTGGCCGAAGGCCACCGGCTGCTGATGAGCGCGATCAACGACGAGCCCTTCGAGGTGGCGCCGGCGGTCGAGCGGGTGCGCGAGAAGATCGACGACTGCTATCTGGGCCCCAGCACCGCCAGCATCGTCGGTGCGGCCACCGATCGCCGCATTCCGCACATCCGGCTCAACGACGGCAATCTGGTGCAGCTCGGCTACGGCTCGGCGCAGCGCCGCATCTGGACCGCCGAGACCGACCTGACCAGCGCGATCGCCGAAGGCATCGCCAGCGACAAGGACATGACCAAGACGCTGCTGAAGTCCTGCGGCGTGCCGGTGCCCGAAGGCGCGGTGGCGGACAGCCCCGAGGCCGCCTGGGACGAGGCCGAGGACATCGGCGTGCCGGTGGTGGTCAAGCCCAGCGACGCCAACCACGGCCGCGGCGTGAGCCTGGACCTGCGCACCCGCGAGGAGGTCATGGCCGCCTGGCACATCGCCGATGCCGAGGGCAGCGAGGTCATCGTCGAGCGCTACATTCCCGGCGACGAGCACCGCGTGCTGGTCGTCGCCGGCCAGGTGGTCGCCGCCGCGCGCGGCGAGACGCTGTGGGTCGCCGGCGACGGCCGCTCCAGCGTGCAGCAGCTGATCGACACCCAGCTCAACACCGACCCGCGCCGCGGCGAGGCCGAAGAATTCCCGCTCGAGACGATCCGCCTGGAGCGCGAGCCGGTGATCCGGCTGCTGCTCGAGCGCCAGGGCCTGGACGCCGGCTCGGTGCCCGAAGCCGGCCGCCAGGTGCTGATCCAGCGCAACGGCAACGTCGCGATCGACTGCACCGACGACGTGCATCCGGATGTCGCCTACCAGGTGGGCCTGGCCGCGCGCATCGTCGGCCTGGACATCGCCGGCATCGATCTGGTCACCACCGACATCTCGCGCCCGCTGCACGAGACCGGCGGCGCGATCGTCGAGGTCAACGCCGGCCCCGGCCTGCTGATGCACCTCAAGCCCGCGCAGGGCATGCCGCGCCCGGTCGGCCAGGCGATCGTCGATCACCTGTTCGCCGAGGACGCCAGCGGCCGCGTGCCGGTGGTCGGCGTGGCCGGCTCGCGCCAGACCTCGCAGATCGCGCAGATCGTCGCGTGGCTGGTGCATCTGGGCGGTCGCCATGTCGGCCTGGCCTGCCGCGACGGCCTGTTCCTGGCCGGCCGACGCGTCGGCCGTGGCGACTGCGCCGACTGGGACAGCGGCCACCGCCTGCTGATGAACCGCGAGGTCCAGGCGGTGGTGATCGAGAACGACGCCGGCGTCATTCTCGACACCGGCCTGCCCTACGACCGCTGCCATGTCGGCGTGGTCACCGACCTGGACGGCTTCGAGCAGCTCGAGCGCCACGACATCCGCGAGTCCGAGCAGATGCCGCGGGTGATGCGCACCCAGGTCGATGTGGTGCTGCCCGACGGTGTGGCGGTGCTGAACGCCGACGACGAGCGCATCGCCGACATGGCGCGCCTGTCCGACGGGGCGGTCATCCTGTACGCGACCCGGCCCGAGCCGCTGGCCGACCACCGCGCCGAGGGCGGCCGCGCCGTGCTGCTGCGCGACGGCCGCATCGTGCTGGCCACCGGCGCGAGCGAGACGGTCTGCGTCGATCTGGTGCGCCGCCGCATCACGATCGCGCCTGAAGTCGCTCTGCCGGCGCTGGCCACCGCCTGGGCGATGGGCATCAATCCGGAGCTGATGGCCGCCGGCCTCGAGACCTTCGGCTCGCGCGCGCTCTGACCTGCTGATCCCGATCGGAGAAGAACACAGATGGACGTTTCCCGCATCCGGGCCCTGCGCGGCCCCAATCTCTGGAGCCGCCACACCGCTGTCGAGGCGATCGTCTCGTGCGAGCCGGCCGAGCGCTCCCTGGTCCACCTGCCGGGCTTCGAGAGCCGCCTGCGCGCGCTGTTCCCGGCGATCGGGCCGGTGCCGGTCGGTGCGCAGCGCGCCGACGTGTCGCTGGCGCATGTGCTCGAGGCCGCGACGCTGGCGCTGCAGGCCCAGTCCGGCTGCCCGGTGACCTTCAGCCGCACCTCGGTGACGGTCGAGGAAGGCACCTACCAGGTCGTCGTCGAGTACACCGAGGAAGACGTCGGCCGGCTGGCGCTGCGCCACGCCGAGGCGTTGGTACGCGCGGCGCTGACCGGCGGCGAGTTCGATGTCGCCGCCGCGATCGCCGAGCTGCGCGAGCTCGACGAGGACGTGCGCCTGGGCCCGAGCACCGGCTCGATCGTCAACGCCGCGCTGGCGCGCGGCATCCCGATCCGGCGCCTGACGCAGGGCAGTCTGGTCCAGCTCGGCTGGGGATCGCGCCAGCGCCGCATCCAGGCCGCCGAGGTCGACACCACCAGCGCGGTGTCCGAGTCGATCGCGCAGGACAAGGACCTGACCAAGAAGCTGCTGCACGCCGCCGGCGTGCCGGTGCCGATCGGCCGCCCGGCCGCCACGCCCGACGAGGCCTGGGCGGTGGCCGAGGAGATCAGCCTGCCGGTGGTGCTCAAGCCGCAGGACGGCAACCAGGGCAAGGGCGTGACGGTCAACATCACCGACCGCGCCCAGCTCGACCGCGCCTTCGCGGCCGCCGCCGAGATCGGCGAGGTGCTGGTCGAGAAGTACCTGCCTGGCAGCGACTTCCGCCTGCTGGTCGTCGGCGACCGGCTGGTGGCCGCGGCCCGCCGCGATCCGCCGCATGTCATCGGCGACGGCGAGCACACCGTGCGCGAGCTGGTCGAGATCGTCAACGCCGACCCGCGCCGCGGCACCGGCCACGCGACCTCGCTGACGAAGATCCGCTTCGACGACATCGCCATCGCGCGGCTGGCGCTGCAGGATCTGCTGCCCGAGTCGGTGCCCGAGAAGGGCCGGCGCGTCATCCTGCGCAACAACGCCAACCTCAGCACCGGCGGCACCGCCACCGACGTGACCGACGACGTCCACCCCGAGGTGGCCGCGCGTGCGGTCGGCGCGGCGCAGATGGTCGGCCTGCATGTCTGCGGCGTCGACGTGGTCTGCGAGAGCGTGCTGCGTCCGCTCGAGGAGCAGGACGGCGGCATCGTCGAGGTCAACGCCGCGCCGGGCCTGCGCATGCACCTGTCGCCGTCCTACGGCAAGGGCCGGGCGGTCGGCGAGGCGGTGATCGACAGCATGTACGCGCCCGGCGACGACGGCCGCATCCCGGTCGTCGCCGTCACCGGCACCAACGGCAAGACCACCACCGCGCGCCTGATCACGCACCTGTTCGCCAGCAGCGGCCTGCGCGTGGGCATGACCAACACCGACGGCGTCTATGTCAACGGTCGGCAGATCGACAGCGGCGACTGCTCCGGCCCGCGCAGCGCGCGCAATGTGCTGATGCATCCGGACGTGGACGCCGCGGTGTTCGAGACCGCGCGCGGCGGCGTGCTGCGCGAGGGCCTGGGCTTCGACCGCTGCCAGGTGGCGGTGGTGACCAACATCGGCGCCGGCGACCACCTCGGCCTGAACTACATCACCACCGTCGAGGATCTGGCGGTGCTCAAGCGCGTGATCGTGCAGAACGTCGCCGCCACCGGCTATGCGGTGCTGAATGCGGCCGATCCGATCGTGGCGGGCATGGCCGCAGTCTGTCCGGGGCAGGTGATCTTCTTCGCCGCCGACCGTCAGCATCCGGTGATGGCCACGCACCGCGCTCAAGGCCGGCGCTGCGTCTATGTCGAAGGTGATCATCTGGTCGCTGCCGAGGGCGCGCGCCGCGAACTGCTGCCGCTGCGCGAGATCCCGATCACCCGCGGTGGCCTGATCGGCTTCCAGGTCGAGAACGTCATGGCCGCCGTCGCCGCAGGCTGGGGTGCCGGGCTGGACTGGGACTCGATCCGCCGCGCCCTGTCGAGCTTCGCCAGCGACTCCGACAACGCGCCCGGCCGCTTCAACGTTATGGACTACCGTGGCGCCACCGTCATCGCCGACTACGGCCACAACCCGGACGCGATGCGCGCGCTGGTCTCCGCGGTCGATGCGCTGCCGGCGCAGCGCCGCTCGGTGGTCATCAGCGGTGCGGGCGACCGGCGTGACCAGGACATCCGCGAGCAGACACAGATCCTGGGCGCGGCCTTCGACGACGTCATCCTCTATCAGGATGCCTGCCAGCGCGGCCGCGCCGACGGCGAAGTGGTGGCGCTGCTGCGCGAGGGGCTGCAAGGCGCGGCCCGTACAAAGCAGGTCGACGAGATCCGCGGCGAGTTCGTCGCGATCGACCTGGCGCTCGAGCGCCTGCAGCCGGGCGACCTCTGCCTGATCCTGGTCGATCAGGTCGAGGAGGCTCTGGCCTATCTGGCGCGGCGCATCCGTGGTGCCGCCGCTGGCGGCTGAGCGCAGGGCAGCGGGGGAGGGGCGTGGTGCCGCGGGCTCTGCCCGCCGGCGTCCGCAGTACCCTCGAAAAATTTTTGGCGAAAGTGCTTGCGCGACCCGAAAAGATCGTACTAGAATAGCGTTCTTCGCTGCTGCAGAACAAAAGAAACGCGACGCAGCAAACAAAGCGAAAAAAGCTCTTTAAAAATCAACAGCCGATAAGCGTGGGCGTTTGAGGCGAGTGTCTCGGATCTTCGGATCCGGGTCCTTGTGACCTTAAACGCTCATGGATAGAGAAGTGAAGTTCACTTCAATTCCTTGAGCAAAACAAGATCGAACTGAAGAGTTTGATCCTGGCTCAGATTGAACGCTGGCGGTATGCCTTACACATGCAAGTCG
>NZ_JACCPY010000060.1 GCF_013426975.1 Sphaerotilus sulfidivorans | reverse complement strand
CCCGACTGCACTCGACGCTGGCCTACGTCAGCCCGATGCAGTTCGAAGAAAACTGGCTCGCCGGCCAAGCTCGGCAAGCCAGCGCGTAGTCTGGCTATGGGATACGGAATACAGGGGCAAGGTCAGTGTGAACGGCCCGACTCAGCCGGGCCGAAGGTCGAGAGTCGGCACACGCCCAGCAAACTTGAGCCCTGCGGCGTCTGCTGGTTTCGAAATCACTGAGGCAAGTGAAGCTGGGGGCGGCGCTCGAAGCTCTGCCCAGGTCAGATCAGAAACTCACCGAGGCATTGTGGGGTGCGAGGCAGCTTCCGCCAACGTCGCTCGTGCGGCTGTAGCGCCTTCCGAGGGGGGCTTGGCCTGGTACTTCGCCGACCTGGGCGGTCTGCGGGGGCACCGCGTGTGCGCCGGAAGGCCCGAGAATGGACCGTGTGCCGGACTTCGTTGGTCCGATGCACAGTACGGTCGGGCTAGCCTGTTGTTGGTTTTTCCTTGTGTTGCAACTAAAATTCTGTCTTTTGTCAGCAAAAGATTCCAACTTGCGGCAAAGGACTCGAAATCCGGTATACGGTACCCCCGTATCGAGGGTTCGAATCCCTCCTTCTCCGCCAAAAATGCCTTGTGAATCAATCACTTGGCAAAGATAAAAAGCCCGGCCAGTCCGGGCTTTTTTCTTTTCCGCCTCAAGCCATGTCATGGCGGATGCAAGAGGCCCTGTTTTCCATGCTCTTTCCGTACCGCCGATCTGGCACGACAGCACGTCATGCGATCGAAAAGGAAAAAGCCCCGTAAATCAACGACTTACGGGGCTTGTCCTGGTGGGCGGTGCAGGGTTCGAACCTGCGACCCCTGCCGTGTGAAGGCAGTGCTCTACCGCTGAGCTAACCGCCCGAATCTTGTTCGGGCTCTGCTGCTGGCTTTTCTTTCGTCCTGCGCTGCAGCGAGAACGCGATTATGCCACGGCTTTTTCTCCGTGCGCAAGCACCTGACGCCAGATTGTTTTTCCGCCGCTGGCCTTGTCCAGTTCGGCCAGCATCTTGTCGTGCGCGGCCTGCTCGGCCTCGGCTGCACGCAGCACCGGCAGCACGAAGGTCGACAGGTCGATCGCGGCCTGCTCCTCGTCGATCTGCTCGACCTGCTCCTCGCTGCCCTTCTCCTCGTCGATGACCAGGGAGTTCTGGCCGCGGGTCATGCGGATGTAGACCTCGGCAAGCAGGTTCGAGTCGAGCAACGCGCCGTGGAAGTGCCTGTGCGTGTTGTCGACCTCCAGCCGGCGGCACAGCGCATCGAGCGAGTTGGCCTTGCCGGGGAACATCTCGCGCGCCATCACCAGCGTGTCGAGAATGCCGCCGGCCAGCTCGGCGAAGCGCGGCTGGCCGACCCGGCGCAGTTCGGCGTCGAGAAAGCCCACGTCGAAACCGGCGTTGTGGATGATCACCTCGGCGCCGCGCACGTACTCGACGAGCTCGTCGGCGATCTCGCGGAATTTCGGCTTGTCGGCGAGGAACTCGTCGGTCAGGCCGTGAATGCGGATCGCCTCCTCGCTGCCCGGCCGCTCCGGGTTCAGGTAGAGGTGCAGGTTGCGACCGGTCAGCCGGCGGTTGACCATCTCGACGCAGCCGATCTCGACGATGCGGTCGCCGGTTTTCGGATCCAGGCCGGTGGTTTCGGTGTCGAGAAAGATCTGGCGCATGGCGAAGGTGGCCGCGGCCCGCTCAGTGGTTCTCGCGGGCGTGATTGATGGTGTATTTCGGGATCTCGACGACGAGGTCCTGCTGGGCCAGGATGGCCTGGCAGCCCAGACGCGAGTTGGGCTGCAGGCCCCAGGCGCGATCGAGCAGGTCCTCTTCCGTCTCGTCCATCTCGCCCAGAGAGGCGAAGCCCTCGCGGACGATGACATGGCAGGTGGTGCAGGCGCAGCTCATGTCGCAGGCATGCTCGATGGCGATGCCGTTGTCGAGCATCGCCTCGCAGACCGAGGTGCCGGCCGGCGCGCTGATGCTGGCGCCCTGCGGGCAGAGTTCGTGATGGGGCAGGATCTTGATCGTGGGCATGATCGTGTCGGGGTCCGGGAGTCGGGGGACGAGGCGCTGAAGTCGCTCAGACCTCGTCGAGGCGGCGGCCGGTCAGCGCCTGCTGGATGCCGCGGTTCATGCGCAGCGCGGCGAAGTTCTCGGTGCCATCGGCCAGGGCCTTGGTGGCGGCCTCGATCGCGTGCGCGTCCTCGGCGCGGGCGATCTCGGCCAGCGCGTCCAGCAGCCGGTCGACGCGGATGCGCTCATCCTCGTCGAGTAGGTCGCCGTCGGCCTCCAGCGCGGCGCGGGTGGCCAGCGACAGGCGCTCGGCCTCGACGCGGGCCTCGGTCAGCGCGCGGCGGTGCATGTCGCCCTCGGCCTCGGTGAAGCCCTCGCGCAGCATCGAGGCCACCTGATCGTCGCTCAGGCCGTAGCTCGGCTTGACGGTGATCGCGGCCTCGACGCCGGAAGTCATCTCCTTGGCCGAAACCGACAGCAGGCCGTCGGCATCGACCTGGAAGGTCACGCGGATGCGCGCCGCGCCCGCCGCCATCGGCGGAATGCCGCGCAGCTCGAAGCGCGCCAGCGAGCGGCAGTCGGCCACCAGCTCGCGCTCGCCCTGCACCACATGCACCGCCAGCGCGGTCTGGCCGTCCTTGAAGGTGGTGAAGTCCTGCGCCTTGGCCACCGGAATCGTGGCGTTGCGCTCGATGACACGCTCGACCAGCCCGCCCATCGTCTCCAGACCGAGCGACAGCGGGATCACGTCGAGCAGAAGCATCTCGCCGTCGGGCGCGTTGCCGGCCAGCGCGTTGGCCTGCACCGCCGCGCCGAGCGCGACCACCTCGTCCGGGTTCAGGTTCGTCAGCGGCGCGCGGCCGTAGAAGGCCTCGACCGCCGCCTGCACCACCGGCATGCGCGTCGAGCCGCCGACCATCACGATGCCCTGCACCTCGTCGGCCTTGATCTTCGCGTCGCGCAGCACCCGCTTCATCAGCTGGAGGGTGCGCTGCGTGAGCGGCTGGGTAATAGTCTCGAAGGCAGCGCGGCTGACCGTCTGCGACAGCGCGCCGGCGCCCAGCGTCGCGGCGGCGACCGTCGTGTCGGCCGACGACAGCGCTTCCTTGGCTGCACGGGCCGCGCGCAGCACCACGCGCTTGTCGTGCGCATCCAGGGCGTCCAGCGTCGGCAGGCCCGCCTGCGCCAGCAGCCACACGGCCAGCGCCATGTCGTAGTCATCGCCGCCGAGCGCCGAGTCGCCACCGACCGCGACCACCTCGAACACACCCTTCGACAGACGCAGCAGCGAGATGTCAAAGGTGCCGCCGCCCAGGTCGTAGACCGCGTACAGGCCCTCGATCGCGTTGTCGAGACCGTAGGCGATCGCGGCCGCCGTCGGCTCGTTGAGCAGGCGCAGCACGTTCAGGCCGGCGAGCTGCGCGGCGTCCTTGGTCGCCTGGCGCTGCGCGTCGTCGAAATAGGCCGGCACGGTGATGACGGCGCCGAACAGATCGGCGTTGAAGGTGTCCTCGGCGCGGTAGCGCAGCGTCGCCAGGATCTCCGCCGAGACCTCGATCGGCGACTTCACGCCGTCGCGCGTCTCGATCGCGACCATGCCGGGCTGGTCGACGAAGTGGTACGGCAGGTTGCCGCGGTCGGCGATGTCGGCCAGAGCGCGGCCCATGAAGCGCTTGACCGAGACCAGCGTGTCGTGCGGATCGTCGGCCTGCGCGGCCAGCGCCTCAAAGCCGATCTGGCGCCGACCACCCCCCAGGTAGCGCACGGCCGAGGGCAGGATCACCCGGCCCTGGTCGTCGGGCAGGCATTCGGGCAGGCCATGACGCACCGAGGCGACCAGCGAGTGCGTCGTGCCGAGATCGATGCCGACGGCGATGCGACGGCTGTGCGGGTCGGGCGTCTGCCCGGGTTCGGAGATCTGGAGAAGTGCCATGGGTGCGTCATTGTCCCAGCGCGTCGAGGCGCCGGTCCACGTCGGCGGCGAAGCGCGCGACGAACATGAGCGCACGGACCTGGCCAGCCGCGGCCGGCCAGTCCTGGCGCTCGTCGATCAGGGTGCCGAGTTGCAGCAGCATGCGGCGCTCGGCGGCGGAAACATCGTCGGCCAGCGCCTCGACGGCTTCGAGGGTGCGGGCCTCGTCGAGCGCCTCGCGCCATTCCATCTGCTGCATCAGGAAGGCGCCCGGCATCGCGGTATTGCTCTCGGCGTCGATCGCGGCGCCGTGCAGCTCGCACAGGTAGGCACCGCGCTTGAGCGGATCCTTCAGCCGCTGGTAGGCCTCGTTGACGCGGATCGCCCACTGCATCGCCACGCGCTGCGCGGCGGCCCCTTCGCTGGCGAAGCGGTCCGGATGCACCTCCGACTGCAGCGCCTTCCAGCGCGCGTCGAGCTGCGCACGCTCCTGGGCGAAGCGCACCGGCACGCCAAAGAGGTCGAAATCGTTGTCAGTGAGCTTCATGATCAGGGGCCGTTGCAGGAAATCCGACATGGCCGGACAAAAGCAAAGGGCGCGCCCGTGTCGACGAGCGCGCCCCGGGACCGGCCTCGGCTCAGACCCGGAAGGATTCCCCGCAGCCGCAGCGATCCTTCTCGCGCGGATTGTGGAACTTGAAGCCCTCGTTCAGCCCCTCGCGGACGAAGTCCAGCTCGGTGCCGTCGATGTAGGGCAGGCTCTTCGGGTCGATCAGCACCTTGACGCCGTGGTCCTCGAAGACATGGTCTTCCGGGGCGATCTCGTCGGCGTATTCCAGCTTGTAGGCCAGACCGGAGCAGCCGGTGGTCTTCACGCCCAGACGCACGCCCACGCCCTTGCCACGACGGGCGATGTAGCGCGAGACATGCCGGGCCGCGGCTTCGGACAGGGTGACCGCCATCGTCGACCTCACTGCGCCGGGCCGGCGGACTCACCGGCGTGGCGCGAGCGGTAGTCGTCGACCGCCGCCTTGATCGCATCCTCGGCGAGGATGGAGCAGTGGATCTTGACCGGCGGCAGGGCCAGTTCCTCGGCGATCTGGGTGTTCTTGATCGCCAGCGCCTGATCCAGGGACTTGCCCTTGACCCACTCGGTCACCAGCGACGACGAGGCGATCGCCGAGCCGCAGCCGTAGGTCTTGAACTTCGCGTCCTCGATCAGCCCGGTGGCCGGGTTGACCTTGATCTGCAGCTTCATCACGTCGCCGCAGGCGGGCGCACCCACCATGCCGGTGCCGACGTCCTCGTCGCCCTTGTCGAAGGCGCCGACGTTGCGGGGATTCTCGTAGTGGTCGATGACCTTGTCGCTGTATGCCATTGCTGTTCTCCGGATCCGTGTGCGTTCGCCGTCCGTCAGCCGATCAGTGGGCGGCCCACTGGATCGTGCTCAGATCGATGCCATCCTTGTACATGTCCCACAGCGGCGAGAGCTCGCGCAGCTTGGCGACACGGTCCTTCAGGGTGGCGACGGCGTAGTCGATCTCCTCGACGGTCGTGAAGCGGCCGATGGTCATGCGCAGGCTGGAGTGCGCCAGCTCGTCGCTGCGGCCCAGCGCGCGCAGCACATAGCTCGGCTCCAGGCTGGCCGAGGTGCAGGCCGAGCCCGACGACACCGCCAGGCCCTTGACACCCATGATCAGCGACTCGCCCTCGACGAAGTTGAAGGAGATGTTCAGGTTGTGCGGCACGCGGCGGGTCAGGTCGCCGTTGACGAAGACCTGCTCGATGTCGGAGAGGCCGTCGAGCAGGCGCTTGTGCAGCGCGGCGATGCGCTCGTTCTCCTCGGCCATCTCCTGGCGCGCGATCTCGAACGCCAGGCCCATGCCGACGATCTGGTGCACCGGCAGCGTGCCCGAGCGCATGCCGCGCTCATGACCGCCGCCATGCATCTGCGCCTCAATGCGGATGCGCGGCTTGCGGCGCACATACAGCGCGCCCAT
This sequence comes from Sphaerotilus sulfidivorans, assembly GCF_013426975.1. Classification (GTDB taxonomy): domain Bacteria; phylum Pseudomonadota; class Gammaproteobacteria; order Burkholderiales; family Burkholderiaceae_C; genus Sphaerotilus; species Sphaerotilus sulfidivorans. The sequence continues at coordinate 5,434 of NZ_JACCPY010000060.1, read as the reverse complement.
GCCCTTCGGGCCGTAGGTCTTGTGCGAGGCCAGGCTCATCAGGTCGACCGGCAGCTTGGCCAGGTCGATCTCGACCTTGCCGGTGGCCTGCGCGGCGTCGACATGGAAGACCACGCCCTTCTCGCGGCAGATCGCGCCGATCGTCGGGATGTCCTGGATCACGCCGATCTCGTTGTTCACGAACATCACCGAGGCCAGGATGGTGTCCGGACGGATCGCGGCCCGGAACTGGTCGAGGTCGAGCAGGCCGTCGGGCTGCACTTCGAGGTAGGTCACCTCGAAGCCCTGCCGCTCGAGCTCGCGCATCGTGTCGAGCACCGCCTTGTGCTCGGTCTTCACGGTGATCAGGTGCTTTCCGCGGGTCTGGTAGAAATGCGCTGCGCCCTTGATCGCGAGGTTGTTGGACTCGGTCGCGCCGGAGGTCCAGACGATCTCGCGCGGATCGGCGCCGATCAGGGCAGCGACCTGGCCGCGCGCCTTCTCGACCGCTTCCTCGGCTTCCCAGCCCCAGGCGTGACTGCGCGACGCCGGATTGCCGAAGTGCTCGCGCAGCCAGGGAATCATCGCATCGACCACCCGCGGATCGACCGGGGTCGTCGCGCCGTAGTCCATGTAGATCGGGAAGTGAGGCGTCATGTCCATGTTCAACCAGGTCGTCCCGCAGCGGCCGCCGGTCAGGGCGGCACCCGGGACAAGTTCGTGTTACTTCGAGAGCGCCGATCCGAGCGCGAACACGGAGTTCGGCGCCGTGACCTTGATCGGCTTGACGACGGGCTGGCTCGAGATCGCGCGCTTGATGGGCGCCTCCTCGACCGACACGCCGCGGTTGATCTGATCGTCGACCAGGCTCTTGAGCGAGATCGAGTTCAGGTATTCGAGCATCTTCGCGTTCAGGCTCGCCCACAGGTCGTGCGTCATGCAGCGGCCCGATTCGTCGCCCATGCAGTTCTCGCCGCCGCCGCAGCCGGTGGCGTCGATTGCTTCATCCACGGCGACGATGATGTCGGCGACCGTGATGTCTTCGGCCTTGCGACCGAGCGAGTAGCCCCCTCCGGGACCACGGGTGCTCTCGACCAGCTCATGGCGGCGCAGCTTGCCGAAGAGCTGTTCAAGATAGGAAAGAGAGATCTGCTGGCGCGCGCTGATGGCCGCCAGCGCCACCGGGCCGCTGTGCTCGCGCAGTGCCAGATCGATCATGGCGGTGACCGCAAACCGGCCCTTCGTTGTCAGTCGCATGGCTTTAAGCTCCTTGAACTCGCGGCTGGTACGCAGCGGTTGGCTGAGCCCAGGGCAGCAAGTCGGGTTGGACCCTCGCCCTCTTTCCCGAGTGATTTACTCGATTATAGCGGAGCGCTCCGCCTGCCCGGCAGCCGGGATCAGCGGGAACCCTGAGGCGAGTACAGGTATTCGAGCAGACCGTCGCACGCAAGTTCCACGAGGTCGAGCACATGTTCGAATCCCGCGGCACCGCCATAGTAGGGGTCGGGCACCTCCTCGGACAGACCGCTGATGCGCACGAACGACATCAGCAGCCGGACCTGCGCCGGGGATGCCCCGGGCACCAGCGCCGTCAGCTGGGTCACATGGCTGCGGTCCATCGGAACGATCAGGTCGAAGCGGTCGAAATCCAGCCGCGTGACCGGGCGCGAGCGCAGCAGCGTCAGGTCATAGCCGCGTCGTGCCGCATGGGCGATGCTGCGCGGATCGGCCGGCATCGGCGTCGATCCGGCCCGGGTTCCAGCCGAATCCAGCTCGATGCGATCCAGCAGACCGGCGCGGCCGAGGCGATGCCTCATCACCGCCTCGGCCGTCGGCGAGCGGCAGATGTTGGCGGTACAGACCATCAGGATGCGCATCAGCGGCCTCCCGACCCGAAGGCCTGCTCGCGCAGCAAGGCCAATTGGTCGCGCAGCCGCGCCGCCTGCTCGAACTCCAGGTTGCGTGCGTGTTCGAGCATCTGCTTCTCGAGCTGCTTGATGCGCCGGCCCAGATCCTTCTCCGACAGGGCCTCGACCTGCGCGGCCTCGCGGATCTGCTCGAAGCGCGCCAGATCGTCCTTGGCCTTGTCGCTGTAGACGCCGTCGATCAGGTCGCGCACCTGCTTGCGGATGCCGCGCGGCGTGATGCCGTGGGCCTCGTTGTGGGCGACCTGCCGGGCGCGGCGTCGCTCGGTCTCGTCGATGGCGCGGCGCATCGAGTCGGTGATCCGGTCGGCATAGAGAATGGCGCGGCCGTTGACGTTGCGCGCCGCCCGGCCGATGGTCTGGATCAGGCTGCGCTCGCTGCGCAGGAAGCCTTCCTTGTCGGCGTCGAGAATGGCCACCAGCGACACCTCCGGAATGTCCAGGCCTTCGCGCAGCAGGTTGATGCCCACCAGCACGTCGAAGGCGCCCAGGCGCAGGTCGCGGATGATCTCGACGCGCTCGACCGTGTCGATGTCCGAGTGCAGGTAGCGCACCTTCACGCCGTTCTCGCCAAGATAGTCGGTGAGCTGCTCGGCCATGCGCTTGGTCAGCGTGGTGATCAGCACCCGCTCGCCGATCTCGATGCGCTGGCGGATCTCCTGCAGCACATCGTCGACCTGGTGCGTGGCCGGGCGCACCTCGACCACCGGATCGACCAGGCCGGTGGGCCGCACCAGCTGCTCGACCACCTGGTCGGCGTGGGTCTTCTCGTAATCGGCGGGTGTGGCGGTGACAAAGACCACCTGACGCATCTTGCGCTCGAACTCGTCGAACTTCAGCGGCCGGTTGTCCAGCGCCGAGGGCAGCCGGAAGCCGTACTCGACCAGCGTGGTCTTGCGCGAGCGGTCGCCGTTGTACATGCCACCGAACTGGCCGATCAGCACATGGCTCTCGTCGAGGAACATCACCGCATCCGACGGCAGGTAGTCGACCAGCGTCGGCGGTGGCTCGCCCGGCTTGGCGCCGGACAGATGCCGGGTGTAGTTCTCGATGCCCTTGCAGTGGCCGACCTCCTGCAGCATCTCCAGATCGAAGCGGGTACGCTGCTCGATGCGTTGCGCCTCGACCAGCTTGCCCGCCGACACGAACTCGTCCAGGCGCTGGCGCAGCTCGGCCTTGATGCCCTCTGCCGCGGCCAGCACCTGCTCGCGCGGCGTCACATAGTGGCTGGCCGGGTAGACGGTGAAGCGCGGGATCTTCTGGCGCACCTTGCCGGTCAGCGGGTCGAAGAGCTGCAGCGTCTCGACCTCGTCGTCGAACATCTCGATGCGGATCGCCAGCTCGGAATGCTCGGCCGGGAAGATGTCGATGGTGTCGCCGCGCACGCGGAAGGTGCCGCGCACGAACTCCACGTCGTTGCGGGTGTACTGCATACGCACCAGCTGCGCGATGACCTCGCGCTGCCCCACCCTGTCGCCGACACGCACGATGAAGCGCATCTGCGTGTAGTCCTCCGGCTTGCCGATGCCGTAGATCGCGCTGACGGTGGCGACGATCACCGTGTCGCGGCGCTCCAGCACGCTCTTCGTCGCCGACAGGCGCATCTGCTCGATGTGCTCGTTGATCGCGCTGTCCTTCTCGATGAAGAGATCGCGCTGCGGCACATAGGCCTCGGGCTGGTAGTAGTCGTAGTAGCTGACGAAGTACTCGACCGCATTCTTGGGGAAGAACTCGCGGAACTCGCTGTAGAGCTGCGCCGCCAGCGTCTTGTTCGGCGCGAAGACGATCGCCGGGCGGCCCAGCCGCGCGATGGTGTTGGCCATCGTGAAGGTCTTGCCCGAGCCGGTCACGCCCAGCAGCGTCTGCCAGCTCAGGCCATCCCGCACACCCTCGACCAGCTGATCGATCGCGCGCGGCTGGTCCCCGGCCGGCGGATAGGGCTGGAACAACTGGAAAGGCGAATCGGGAAAGCTGACGAACTGCCCTTCCCTCGCCGGCGTGTCATTGCTGTCGATCTTCTCGATGCTGCTCATGGGACTCCCGACCGGCCGCTAGAATCGGCGCGCAACCGCCCAGCCTAACCGAACTCCGCGAAACCCGCGTGATGCGCAGCTGGGTGCGGGCGCCCTCCCTACAACACACCCTTTTCCGGACCCGTAGTCATGTCCCTGTTCTCCGCCGTCGAAATGGCCCCGCGCGACCCGATCCTGGGTCTGAACGAGCAGTTCGCTGCCGACACCAACCCCGCCAAGGTCAACCTCGGCGTCGGCGTCTACTACGACGACAACGGCAAGCTGCCGCTGCTGAAGTGCGTCGTCGAAGCCGAGCGCCAGATGCTCGAGGCGCCGAAGGCGCGCGGCTACCTGCCGATCGACGGCATCGCCGCCTATGACAAGGCCGTGCAGGGTCTGGTGTTCGGGGCCGACAGCGAGGTCGTCACCGGCGGCCGTGTCGCCACCGTGCAGGCCATCGGCGGCACCGGCGGCCTGAAGATCGGCGCCGACTTCCTGAAGAAGGTCAACCCGAACGCCACGGTCCTGATTTCCGACCCGAGCTGGGAAAACCACCGCGCGCTGTTCAGCAACGTCGGCTTCCCCGTCAGCACCTACCCGTACTACGACGCCGAGAACCGTGGCATCAACTTCGCCGGCATGCTGGCCGCGATCGACGCGGCCCCGGCCGGCACGGTCATCCTGCTGCACGCCTGCTGCCACAACCCGACCGGCTATGACATCACCGGCGAGCAGTGGGACCAGGTCATCGCCTCGATCAAGGCACGCAACCTCGTGGCCTTCCTCGACATGGCCTACCAGGGCTTCGGCGACGGCATCGCCGAGGACGGTGCGGTGATCGGCAAGTTCGTCGCTGCCGGCCTGGACTTCTTCGTCTCGACCTCGTTCTCGAAGAGCTTTTCGCTGTACGGCGAGCGTGTCGGCGCCCTGTCGGTCGTCTGCGCCTCGAAGGAAGAGGCCACCCGCGTGCTGTCGCAGCTGAAGATCGCGATCCGCACCAACTACTCCAACCCGCCGACCCACGGCGCGCAGATCGTCGCCACCGTGCTGACCACCCCGGCGCTGCGCACGATGTGGGAGGACGAGCTGGCGGCGATGCGCGTTCGCATCAAGGAAATGCGCACGCTGCTGGTCGAGAAGCTGACCGCCGCCGGCGTACAGGGCGACCTGAGCTACATCGTGCGCCAGAAGGGCATGTTCAGCTATTCCGGCCTGAACAAGGACCAGATGGTGCGCCTGCGCGGTGAATTCGGCGTCTACGGCGTCGACTCGGGCCGCATCTGCGTGGCCGCGCTGAACACGAAGAACATCGGCTACGTCGCCGATGCGATCGTCAAGGTGATGTGATTGAGTGATTTGCACGCTCCGCACAGGAGCGCTGCAGACAGCACCGGCTTTGTTGCATAAAGCGGCATTCTTTCCAAACCCCTACTCTGGCGCAACAATCGTGCGCCTCATGCTGAGCAAGGTTCTTTCTTGATATGGAATTTCTCAGCAAGGAAATTTGTTTCTGCAACA
>NZ_JACCPY010000005.1 GCF_013426975.1 Sphaerotilus sulfidivorans | reverse complement strand
GCCTGCGCACCCATGTGCGCGCCGCACGCGAGCTGGGTCGCCCGCTGGTGATCCACACCCGCAGCGCCGCCGAGGACACGCTGCGCATCCTGCGCGAGGAGAACGCGGCCGAGGTCGGCGGCGGCACGGCCGGCGGCGCCGGCACGCCCCCGCCCGGCAGCCCCAGATCGTCGACATCGACCCGGCCGCCGCCCGACAGCGCCACCACCCGGTGCAGCAGGTTCTCGAGCTCGCGCACATTGCCGGGAAAGTCGTGCCGGGCCAGCCGGGCCAGGGCCGCCGGCGTCAGCCGGGGCACGGCCGCCAGGCCGGACTCGGCGGCGATGCGCGCCAGCACCGTCTCGCACAGCAGCGGCAGATCGTCGAGCCGCTCGCGCAGCGGCGGCACCCGCACCTGAATGACATTGAGCCGGTAGTACAGATCCTGGCGAAAGCGCCCGGCACGCACCTCGGCCTCGAGATCGCGATGCGTCGCGCTGATGATGCGCACATCGAGCACCTGCTCGGCGGTGGCACCGACCGGACGTACCGCGCGCTCCTGGATCGCGCGCAGCAGCTTGCTCTGCATCGCCAGCGGCAGCTCGCCGATCTCGTCGAGAAAGAGCGTGCCGCCGCTGGCGGCCTGGAAGAAGCCTTCGCGGTCCTCGCTGGCGCCGGTGAAGGCGCCCTTGCGGTAGCCGAAGAACTCCGCCTCGAGCAGAGGCTCGGGAATCGCGCCGCAGTTGACCGCGACGAAGGGCTGGGCGGCACGGTGGCTGACCTGATGGACCGCGCGGGCCACCAGCTCCTTGCCGGTGCCGGACTCGCCATGCACCAGCACCGGCGCCATGCCGCGCGCGACCTTGGTCACCAGCTCGCGCACCTGGCCCATCACCGCCGAGCCGCCCGACAGGCGCTGCAGCGCCGCGACCGGCGGTGCCGGCACGGCGGCGGCCACCGCCGTCACGGCGGCACGCGGCGGCGTCGGCACCCGCCCCAGCGCGGAGGCCACGACGCTGCGGAACTGGCGCAGGTCGACCGGCTTGGTCAGATAGTCGAAGGCACCGGCCTTCAGCGCCAGCACCGCGTTCTCGGCCGAGCCGTAGGCGGTGATGACCAGCGTCTTCTCGGGCCGGCCGGCCTGCTCGAGCCGGCGCAGCAGCTCCAGCCCGTTGCCGTCGGGCAGCCGCATGTCGGTGATGACCGCATCGAAGCGGGCAGCCTGCAGCAGCGCCCAGGCCTCCTCGACGCAGGCCGCCGTCTCGATGTCATAGCCCTCGCGCAGCAGCGCCAGCTCGTAGAGGGTGCGCAGATCGGGCTCGTCGTCGACGACCAGCAGGCGCGGCGCGGCAGCAACTGGGGGCGGAGTCATGAGGCAGCGGCAGGAAGCGCCGTCACGCCCGAGGCCAGCGCGACCCGCGGCATGGTGACGACGAAGACATTGCGGTGGCGCGCGCCAGGGCCGCGCGGACGGAACTCGATCGCGGCGCGGTAGCGCCCGCACAGCTCGCGGCAGATGTACAGGCCCAGGCCGGTGCCACGGCTGCGTGTCGAGAAGAAGGGCTCGAAGAGATGCGGCTCGACATCGGGCGCGATCACCGCGCCGTCGCTGGCCACCGACAGCTCGATCAGCCCCTGCGGCCGCGCGCAGGCGCGCACCCAGACCGCATGCGGCTGGCCGCTGCCGTGGCGCAGCGCGTTGTCGAGCAGATTGACCAGCACCCGGCGCAGATGCTCGATGTCGAAGCGCACCGGCAGCGGCTGGTCGCCGGCATCGACGAACAGCACCGCGTCGCGGTCGGCCCGGATGCCGGCGGTGCGCGACCAGTCGGCGCACAGCGCGCTGACCTGGGCGCCGAGATCGATCACCGGCGCCTCGCGCGGCGCGCCCGGCGAGACCTCGGCCACATCGTCGACGATGCGCTGCAGCCGCACCACGTTGTCGGCGACGATGCGCGCCAGGCGCTGCTGCGCCGGGTCGAGCAGTTCCTCGGCCAGCAGCGCGTTGGCCTGGGCGATGGCCGCCAGCGGATTGCGGATCTCATGGGCGATGCCGGCCGAGACCCGGCCCATTGCCGCCAGCCGCTCCTGGCGCTCGCGGGCCCGCAGCGTGCGCACATCCTCCAGGAACAGCACGCACAGCGCCTCGCCCGGACGGGTGCGGCGCCGGGCGAAGCGCATGCGCAGGCGCAGCGGCCGCTCCTGCGGATGGCGCTCGTCGCCGCCCGGGCCGGGCAGGCGCAGGCTCAGCTCGCGGCCCGCCTCGGGCCAGGCGCCCTCGGCGAAGGCCTGTGCCAGCGCCTGCTGAAGCGGCTCCCAGCTCGGCGACCGGTCGAGTCCGAAGGCCTCGAAGCGCCCGCCTTCCGGCAGCCCGATGAGCTGCAGCGCGGCCGGATTGGCGGCCTGCACCCGCCCGTGGCGATCGGCGACCATCACCCCGTCCTGGATCTCCTCGATCATCAGCCGGTTCAGCCGCGCCTGCTGGCGTGCCAGCTCGAGCGTGTTGCGCGCGGCAAGCTCCTGGCGGGCCAGCCGGTCGGCCAGCTCGCCGGCCAGCGCCGCGACGGTCATCACGCCGCCGCCGGCGATGCCGGCGTGCATCATCGCGGCGGCCAGCTCGGCCGGGGTGTCGGTGCCCCACCAGGCCGCGGCCAGCATCAGCAGCACCACCAGCGAGGCCACGCCCAGCGCCGGGCGGCGCGGCATCAGCGTGGCGGCCATCAGCACCGGCAGCATGTAGAGCGCCACCGCGTTGACCGGCGGCCCGCTCAGCGTCAGCAGCAGCGTGAAGGCGATCAGGTCCACCGCCACCGTCGCCAGCGCCCAGCGCCCGCGCAGCCGGCCGGAAATCGCCATGTAGCCGTCCGGCGGCACCGGCCAGGCCAGCACCGCCACCGCGGCGGCCACCTGCAGCGCGCACACCGCCAGCGTCGGCCACTGCGCCCGCCCGCCCAGATAGAAGACCACCAGACCCTGGATGCCCAGCAGCAGCAGGCCCAGCAGCAGCCGGGCGATCGAGAAGGCGCGGAACAGCCGCAGCAGCGGCGCCGGCGGCTCGCTGCGCGGCCGGGGCGGGCTGTCGGGCGCGGCCTGCAGCGGCGTCTCGGCGGCGGCCGGCGGCGCCTGCGAGCCACGCCGCACGAAGGGCCGCACCGGCTCGTCTGCCGCAGAGGCGGCCGGAGCGGTGCTCGGCCCGGGCCGGGTGTCGGGCGACAGGTCGGTGTCGAGATCGGCGTCGAGGGGGCCGGTGCGCTCGGCGCCGAGCACCATCGTCTGGAACCAGATGCCGCCGTTGCGGTGGCCGCGTCGGCGCTCCTGCCCGCCCTTCATGCCCGCTCCGGCGCCACCTCAGCGCCGCCCGTAGGGCGCACGCGGACCGGCCAGGCGGTGCAGCCGGCTGCAGTAGGCCTGGCCCTCGTGGAGCAGCGCCTCGGCCTGGGGCAGATGCAGGCCGCAGTGCGCGCAGCGCGCCATCGGCTGCAGCGCGCCGGTGTCCTGCGGCGTGTCCGCGGCTCCGGAAGCCCGGGACGTCCGGTCGGCATCGCCGCCGGTGCGGCGTGCACCGCGCAGCAGCCACACGATGCCGAGAATGGCCAGAATGATCAGCAGCAGCTTGCCCAGCATGGTGAGGTCGAGATCGTGGGGAGTGCGGGTTGCGAATCAGGCACCGGCGGGCAGGCGCTGCAGCAGCACCTCCAGCACGAAGCGCGAGCCCACATAGGCCAGCAGCAGCAGCACGCTGCCGGCATAGAGCCAGCGGGTCGCGCGCCGGCCGCGCCAGCCGAAGAACTGCCGCCCGGCCATCAGCCCGGCCAGCACCACCCAGCCCAGCAGGGAGAACACCGTCTTGTGGTCCCAGTGCCAGACCGGCGTGAACCACACGCCCAGCAGCAGCGCCAGCGTCAGCATCACGAAGCCGGCGGCGACGAAGCGGTAGGTCAGCCGCTCCAGCGTCAGCAGCGGCAGGCCGATGGTGCCGGCAGGTGCCTCGAGCCGGGCGCGGGAGCGGTCGCGCATCTGGCGCTCGGCCCGGTCCAGCCAGGCGGCATGCAGCACCGCGGCCGCCACCAGACCGTAGGCGGCCAGGCCCATCATCCAGTGCAGCGGCGCCCAGGGCGAGCTTGAGCGCAGACCCTCGCCGGGAAACAGCATCGCCAGCGCCAGCGTCATCAGCCCGGACAGCGCCAGCCAGCGGCGCACCCCGGGCACCGGCACGAAGCGGCTCTCGAGCGCATGCAGGCCGATCACCAGCCAGGCGGTGGCCGCCAGCGCCGGCGCGAAGCCGAAGCGCACGCCCTGGCCGGGCTCGCCGATGCCGAAGAGGTGCAGCGCGCCGGCCAGACCATGCGCCAGCCAGGCCAGCGGCAGCAGCCGGACCCGCCAGGGCCGCTCGCCCGGGCGCATCGCCAGCAGATAGCCCGCCAGCGCCGCCAGCGACGGCACCAGCCACGGGGTCAGTCCGAGGGACATGGGGGTCGATAGAATCACCCGCACAGTGTACTTATCCTCCTTACCCGGGACACCCGATGGCCTCCGCTCTTTCTGAACGCCTGTCACGCATGGTCAAGACGATGCGGGGCCAGGCCCGCATCACCGAATCGAACGTGCAGGACATGCTGCGCGAGGTGCGCATGGCGCTGCTGGAGGCGGACGTGGCGCTGCCGGTGGTGCGCGACTTCATCGCCCGCGTCAAGGAGCGCGCGCTCGGCGCCGAGGTCGCCAACTCGCTGACGCCCGGCCAGGTGCTGGTGAGCATCGTGCACAAGGAGCTGGCCGCGACCATGGGCGAGGGCGTGGCCGACCTGAACCTGGCCACGCAGCCGCCGGCGATCATCCTGATGGCCGGTCTGCAGGGCGCCGGCAAGACCACCACCACCGCCAAGCTGACCCGGCACCTGATCGAGCGCCGCAAGAAGAAGGTGCTGACCGTCTCGGCCGACGTCTACCGCCCGGCCGCGATCGAGCAGCTCAAGACCGTGACCAAGCAGGCCGGCGGCGAGTGGTTTCCCTCCTCCGGCGACCAGAAGCCGCGCGACATCGCGCTGGCCGCGCTGGACTACGCGAAGAAGCACTTCATCGACGTGCTGCTGGTCGACACCGCCGGCCGCCTGGCGATCGACGAGGCGCTGATGGCCGAGATCCGCGACCTGCACGCCACGCTCGACCCGGTCGAGACGCTGTTCGTGGTCGACGCGATGCAGGGCCAGGATGCGATCAACACCGCGCGCGCCTTCAAGGAGGCGCTGCCGCTGACCGGCATCGTGCTCACCAAGCTCGACGGCGACAGCCGCGGCGGCGCGGCGCTCTCGGTGCGCCAGATCACCGGCGCGCCGATCAAGTTCGCCGGCGTCAGCGAGAAGATCGACGGGCTGGAAGTCTTCGACGCCGAGCGCCACGCCGGGCGCGTGCTCGGCATGGGCGACATCGTCGCGCTGGTCGAGGAAGTCCAGAAGGGCGTCGACATCGAGGCCGCGCAGAAGCTCGCCGAGAAGGTCAAGGGCGGCGGCGGCTTCGACCTCGACGACTTCCTGGCCCAGATCAGCCAGATGAAGAAGATGGGCGGGCTGTCGGGCCTGCTCGACAAGCTGCCGACCGAGCTGGCCGCCAAGGCCGGCCAGGCCGACATGAACAAGGCCGAGCGCGATGTGCGCCGCATGGAGGGCATCATCCGCTCGATGACACCGCTGGAGCGCCGCAAGCCCGAGCTGATCAAGGCCAGCCGCAAGCGCCGCATCGCCGCCGGTGCCGGCGTTCAGGTCCAGGAGGTCAACCGCCTGCTCAACCAGTTCGAGCAGATGCAGGGCATGATGAAGAAGATGAAGGGCGGCGGCCTGATGAAGATGATGAAGCGCTTCGGCGGCAAGAAGGGCCTGCCCGGCATGGGCGGCGGCATGGGGGGCATGGGCGGCATGGGGTTCTGACAGGACCGGGCCCGGCCACTGAAACCCCTGGTGGTGTTTTCAAGCGAAGACTCACAGTTGTAACGCCGCATCGGTGACCTGGGTACCACCCCGACTTCTGTTACATCCATCACACCCTTGGCGGGATTGACGTCAAGCATCCGCAAAGATAGCTTGACGGAATGGATTTTCCACTTGCCAACCCACTCGATGGCGCACTGCTTCTGGCGGGCGGCCTGATCCTCGTCGCCCTGCTGGCCTGGCGGCTCCGTGCCCAGCGCGGCACCCCGGCCAGCCGCCCGGGACGGCCGCGCACGCTCGATGCGGTCGACACGGTGATCGGCTGGCCGCCGGAGGCCACCCGGGTGCTGACGGTGCGCCACCAGCGCGCGATGGAGGTGCTGCGTCGGGCGATGCCCGGCCATCTGATCCTGGCACAGGTGCCGCTGTCGCACTTCATCAAGGTGCCGACGCGGCTGTCGTATGTCGAATGGCTGCGCCGCGTCGGTCATGTCTGCGTCGACCTGATGGTGTGCGACGCCGCCTCGAACGTGGTGGCCATCATCGAGGTGCGCCAGGCCGACAGGACCGAATCCGAGCGGGCCCGCAAGCGCCACCAGCGCGTCGAGCGGGTGCTGCGCGCCGCGGGCATTCCGCTGCATGTCTGGAACGAGTCGGTCCTGCCGGATCCGGTGGCGGTTCGCCGGGCCCTGCTGCCCGAGGACCAGGATGCCGAGCGTCATGTCGACACCGGACCGGACACCCACCCGCTGGGCCAGGCCGGCGCACGCCGCCCGGGCACGCGCGACCTCGATCCGCCGCGCAGCACCTGGTTCGACGAGCTGCATGCCACCCAGCCGGTCCGGCTTGACGAAGGCGTGGATGTGTCGATCGATGCGCCGATGCCGCCCCAGGCGCTGACACCAGGCCGTGCCGCACCGGTCCTGCAGTCGCGCTGAAAACGAGAAGACAAAAAAAGAGCCCCGGCATGTGCCGGGGCTTCGAAGCCTTAGCGCTGTCAACACGGTAAGGCACCTGCTCAGGGAGGAAAAGCAGGGAATGAACGCCGAGCGGCGTGTCATTCAGGGTGAATCTGAACACCGCCCCCGGTTTTGACAATGCCCGGAGTCTCCCGGTGGCTTTGCGTGTGCGCGTGGTGTAGGCGATCGGCAGGACTTCGCCGACACTGGCAGGCCTTGGCAGGCCGCGTGATCCGCGTGCCGCAACTCACGAATCCTCCGCTTCCATCGATCCTGCCCATGCCGACCTCCGCTCGCCATCCGCTGCACCGCCCCCGTCGCCTGCGCCGCGACGCCTTCACCCGCGATCTGGTGCGCGAACACCGACTGCATGCAAGCGACCTGATCTATCCGGTCTTCGTGCTGGAGGGTCAGGGCCAGGTGCAGGAGGTCGGCTCGATGCCGGGCGTGCAGCGCCGCAGCCTCGACCAGCTGCTGCCGGTGGCCGAGCAGTGCGTCGAGCTGGGCATTCCGGTGATGGCGCTGTTCCCGGTGCTCGGCCCCGAGGGCAAGACACCCGACGGCCGCGAGGCCTGCAACCCGGAAGGCCTGGTGCCGACGGTGGTGCGCGAGCTCAAGCGCCGCTTCCCCGAGCTGGGCGTGATGACCGATGTCGCGCTCGACCCCTACACCAGCCACGGCCAGGACGGCCTGATCGACGACACCGGCTATGTGCTCAACGACGAGACCGTCGAGGTGCTGGTGCAGCAGGCGCTGACCCAGGCCGAGGCCGGCGTCGACATCGTCGCGCCCAGCGACATGATGGACGGCCGCATCGGCGCGATCCGCGAGGCGCTGGAGGCGAAGCGCCTGATCCACACCCGCATCATGGCCTACAGCGCCAAGTACGCCAGCAGCTTCTACGGCCCCTTCCGCGACGCGGTCGGCTCGGCCGGCAACCTCGGCAAGAGCAACAAGAAGGTCTACCAGATGGACCCGGGCAACAGCGACGAGGCGCTGCGCGAGGTCGCGCTGGACATCGCCGAGGGCGCCGACATGGTGATGGTCAAGCCCGGCATGCCGTATCTGGACATCGTGCGCCGGGTGAAGGACGAGTTCCGCGTGCCGACCTTCGCCTATCAGGTCAGCGGCGAGTACGCGATGCTCAAGGCCGCCGCGCTCAACGGCTGGCTCGACCACGACGCGGTGATGATGGAGTCGCTGCTGGCCTTCAAGCGCGCCGGCGCCGACGGCATCCTGACCTACTTCGCGATCGAGGCGGCGCGGCGGATGCGCCAGCAGGGCTGAGCAGGCCCGGGATGCGGATCTTCCTGATCGCCGAGACCTGCACCGAGCTCGAGGCCCTGCCCGACGCGCTGCCGGCACGCGGCTTCGTCTGGATCGCCAGCGCGCGGCGCGAGTTCGAGGTCGGCTCCCCGGTGCTGCAGTCGCGGCTGCACCAGTGGGGCTGCGGGCCGCTGGTCGATCTGCATGTGTCCGACCTGCTCAGCAACCAGCTGCCCTCGCAGTTCGACTACACCTCCTGGTACGACCTGATGGTCTTTCGCCGGCTGGCGGCCGCACCCGGCAGCAGCGGCCTGTTCCTCGACGAGGAGCACGGCACGCTGGCCTCGGCGCGGCGGGCGCTGCAGGCGATCGACACCAGCCCGGTCGGCTTCGCGGTCTATGACCGGCTGCTGCTGACGGTGCATCCGGCCGACTGCCAGGTGCGCGACCACTTCGCGCAGCGGCTGCTGCAGATGCCGGCGGGCGGCAACGGCAGCAGCCGCATCCCGCCCAGTCCGGCCGACCTGATGCTGCGCATCGTCAACCACATGGTCGACAGCTACCTCGAGCTGCGCCGGCTGCTGACCCGCCAGCTCGCGACGCTGCAGCAGGAGCTGTTCGGACCGCGCAGCCGCAGCGTCGACTGGCAGATGCTGCTGGAGTCGCGCAACACGCTGCACATGCTCGAGGACATCTGCGAGGACCAGCGCAGCGCGGTGCAGGAATGGATCGACGCGCTCGACGAGTGGCCGGTCGAAACCGACAACCAGGCACGGCGCGAGCGCGAGCTGCTGCGGGTGCGCTCGCGCGATGTGCTCGAGCACATCGAACGGGTGCTCGGCCATGTGCGCCGGCTGGAATCCTCGATCGAGAGCGCGGTGCAGATGCATTTCTCGGCGGTCGGCCAGCGCACCAACGACATCATGCGCACCCTCACCGTGCTGACCGCGATCTTCCTGCCGCTGAACCTGATCACCGGCATCTTCGGCATGAACTTCGACGCGCTGCCGCTGATCCACGACGCGACCGGCTTCTGGATCGCGCTGCTGCTGATGGCGGGCATCGGCGGCGGGCTGGGCGCGCTGTTCTGGCGCAAGCGCTATCTGGGCACCCGCCACTGAACGGCCGTCCAGCCGGACGGCCGGGCCACGGAACCAGCGCGAAGCGCTCAGGCCGGGACCGGGCCACCGCCGCGCAGCACCGCGCGGGCCAGGCAGAGATCGTCCCAGGAGCGCGCCTTGTCGGCCGGGTTGCGCAGCAGATAGGCCGGGTGGTAGGTGACCACCACCGGCACGCCGTGGTAGGCATGCACCCGCCCGCGCAGCCGCCCGATCGGCTCGCCGGTCTGCAGGATCGACTGCACCGCGAAGCGCCCCATGGCCAGGATCAGCTTCGGCGCCACCAGCTCGACCTGGCGCTTCAGGAAGGGCTCGCACTGCGCGACCTCCTGCGGCTCGGGATTGCGGTTCATCGGCGGGCGGCACTTCAGCACGTTGGCGATGTAGACCTGCTGCTCCGGTCCGGCCTCGGCGCGGGTCAGGCCGACCGCGCGCAGCATGTTGTCGAGCAGCTGGCCGGCCTTGCCGACGAAGGGCTCGCCCTGCCGGTCTTCCTGCTCGCCGGGAGCCTCGCCGATGATCATCCACTGCGCCTGCGCATGGCCGACGCCGAAGACGGTGTTGCGGCGGCTGCGGCACAGGCCGCAGGCCTCGCAGCCGGCGACCGCCTCGCGCAGCGCCGGCCAGTCCATGGCCGCCACGCCGGACGGGCGCGCGGCCAGCGGCCGTGGCGCAGACGGCGAATTCGCCTCGGCCGGTGCGGCCACCGGCCGGGACATCCGGACCGGCGCGGGCGCAGGAGATGCCACCGGCGCCTGGGCCGGCACGGGCACCGTCACCTCCGAGGGCACCGGCTCGGACATCGCCGCCTCAGGCAAGGGCATCGCGTCCGTCTGCGGCGGCAGCCACAGCGTCACGCCCATCTCGCGCAGCATCGCCTGCTGCCGGTCGCTCCAGCGTGCGCTCATCCGGCCGCTCCGGGCTGCAGTTCGAGGCACAGCACCAGCGCGTCCTCGCGCCGGCCGCCCGCATCCGGGTAGTAGTCGCGCCGCACGCCGACCTGCGCATAGCCCAGCCGCGCATAGAGCGCCCGGGCGCGGTGATTGCTGGGGCGGACCTCCAGCCACAGGCAGTCGGCGCCCTCGGTCTCGGCATGCTCGCGCAGCGCCTGCATCAGCTGGCGTGCCAGTCCGCGGCCCTGGTGCTCGGGCGCGACCGTCACGTTCAGCAGATGCCACTCGCGAAAGCCCGCCATCGCCACCAGATAGCCCAGCAGCTCGCCCTCGGGCGAGACCAGGCAGCGCGTCAGGTAGCCGGCCGCGATCGAGTCGACGAAGTTGCCGCGGCTCCACGGAAAGGGATAGGCGCGCACCTCGATCGCCATCACCGCGTCGAGCAGCTGCACGCCCATCGGCAGCAGCACCGGCTCGGCCCCACCGGCAGCGGCGCTCATGCGGCCTCCCCTCGGGCGGCGCGGGCCGCGGCCTCGCGCTCGGCGGTGGTCTGCGCGACCTTGTCGCGCACATAGAGCGGCAGCGCGACCGCCGGATCGAGCATCGCGCCGGCCGCCCAGGCCGCTCGCGCCAGCTCGGCCAGCGCCAGGCCGTCGGGCACCGCCTGCGCATCGGTCGCCAGGCCGAGCGCGGCGGCCAGCGGCTGCAGCACCTCGGCCTGCGCCAGCAGCGCGTTGCCGACGATCGGAGCCGGTCGCGCGGCGATCGCCTCGGCCAGCGCCGCTGGCGACCACAGCGCGACCGCACCGTCGGCCTGCCAGCCGCCGCCGGGCACCGCGGTCCAGCGGGCGGCGTAGATCTCGCCCATGCGCGCGTCGAGCGCGCTCCAGACCGCTGGGGTGGCTTCGGCACCCAGCCGGCGCCGCGCACATGCCGCCAGCGCCGCCAGCGTGTCGAGCGCCAGCATCGGCCGGCCGGCGCCGACCGCCAGGCCCTGCGCGATCGCGCAGGCGGTGCGCAGACCGGTGAAGGCGCCGGGCCCCCGGCCATAGCCGATCGCGTCGAGATCGCGCAGCGCCAGCCCGCCCTCGGCCAGCAGCGCGGCAACCTGCGGCAGCAGCGTCGCCGAGGCCTGGGCACCGCCAGGCAGCGCCCGGACAAGCCGGTCCGGGCCATCGACCAGCACGAGGTGGACGGTGTCGGTGGCGGTATCGACCGCAAGAAGACGGGGCGAGGACATGAGGGCGGAGCGAGCGACGGCGGTCCGCCAGTGTAGCGGCCGCCTCCCGGCGCGAGCCATTCACGCCAGATCCGAGCCGGATCCGGGCCGGATCCGGGCCGGAGCCTGAAAAAGCACGGTCGAAGGAAGACCTGTGCGTCAACCGGAGCGAGCCTTGATCCGTATCATCAGGGCTTTCCCTGATGACTTCCATGCCCGCCCTGCCTTCGAACCGGCATCACGCCGGACTGCATCCGCTGCTGACCGTGCTGCCGCTGCTGCTGGTCGCCACGGCCTGCAGCGCGCAGGCCGAGCCGCCCGCCGGACCGAGCGCCGAGACCGTGCCCACAAGCGTGCGGGTCGCGCTCGAGCGTGCGCGCATCGAGCCGGGCGCACTGTCGGCCTGGGTCGCGCCGGCCGAGGGCGGCGAGGTGCGGCTGGCGCTGCGCCCGGCCGAGGCGGTCGCCCCGGCCTCGGTGATGAAGCTGGTGACCGCGATCGCGGCGCTGGAGCGGCTCGGGCCGGTGCACGCCTGGCGCACCCCGGTGCTGGCCGCCGGGCCGGACCGCATCCTGCGCGGCAGCGGCGACCCGCGCCTGACCGCAGAGCGCCTGGCGCTGCTGCTGCGCCAGGCGATGGATGCCGGCGGCGCCACGATCGACGGCGACCTGATCCTGGATCGCAGCGCCTACGCCCTGCCCGCCCATGATCCGGCCGCCTTCGACGGCCAGCCGCTGCGGCCCTACAACGTCGGCCCGGACGCGCTGATGGTGGCACACCGCAGCGTGGTGCTGACGCTGCGGCCCGATCCGGCGCGCGGCGTGGCGCGCATCGCGGTCGATCTGCCGCTGGCCGGCGTGCAGTGGCCCGAGACCGTGCCGCTGACCGGCGGCGAGTGCCAGGACTGGCGCACCCAGCTGGCGCCGGACTTCACCGATCTGTCGCGCCCCCGGCTGACCGGGCGCCTGGCCGCCGCCTGCGGCGAGCGCAGCTGGCCGATCGCCTTCCCGGAGCCGGCGCCCGCCGGCTTTGCCGCCCGGGCGATCGAGGCGCAATGGCTGGCGCTGGGTGGACGCATCCAGGGCCGGGTGCGCGAAGGCCTCACGCCGGCCGGCGCGAGCGTACTGACCGAATGGAGCTCGCCAGCCCTGCCCGAGGTGCTGCGCGACATGAACAAGCACAGCAACAACATGATCGCGCAGCAGGTGCTGCTGGCGCTGGCACCGGGTCAGCCGGCGCAGCCCGCCACCTTCGAGGCGGCCCGGGCCGAGGTGCAGGCGCTGGCGCTGGCGCGCGGCTGCCGCGAGGGCGAGCTGGTGATCGACAACGGCTCGGGCCTGTCGCGCCAGGAGCGCCTGACGCCGCGCTGCCTGGGCCGGCTGCTGCAGTGGGCCTGGCGCCAGCCGTGGATGCCGGAGCTGCTGGCCTCGCTGCCGGTGGCCGGCATCGAGACCACCGCGCGCCGGCTGGTCGGCGCCAGCGGCCGCGCGCATCTGAAGACCGGCTCGCTCGACGGCGTGGCCGCACTCGCCGGCTATGTGCACGGCGACGACGGCCGCCGCCATGCGCTGGTCGCCATCCTGAATCATCCGAAAGCCGGCAGCGCCCAGGCGCGCGCCGTGCTCGACGAGGTCGTGCGCTGGGCTGCCGACGATCTCGCCCGCCCCGGCCCGGCCGCTTTCTCTGCCCTGAAGGATTCCCAGTGAGTCTCGATCCGACCGCCCTGCCCTTGAACGAGCTGATCGGCCTCGTCGCCGCGCTGCTGACGACGCTGTCCTTCCTGCCGCAGGCGCTGCTGACGCTGCGCACCCGCGATGTCAGCGGCATCTCGCTGTCGATGTACAGCGCCTTCACGCTCGGCGTCGGGCTGTGGCTGGTCTACGGGGTGATGCTCGGGGCCTGGCCGGTCATCATCGCCAACGCGCTGACGCTGGCGCTGGCGACCTCGATCCTCGGCATGAAGCTCTGGTTCGGTCGCCGCCCGGCCTGAGACCGGGCGGGAACGCTCAGAACGGGTTGTTGCGGGCGCGGCTCAGCGCGGCGCTGCCGACACGGGCCTGCCAGTTCGGGCCCGGCACCTTGGCGTCGGCCCACAGGTAGGTGGTGCCGCTGGACGCGGCACCCGACACCAGCGTCGCCACGGTGCACGAGGTCAGCGGCGTGACGGTGCAGGCCGCCTCGGTGTTGTTGGTCAGCGAGTAGGCGGAAAGGTTGGTGTTCGTGGCCATGCTGACGGTGAGCTGGTCGGCGGTGACCAGCGCGGCGTAGGCGCCGTCATTGGTGACCGCCAGGCGCATCGCCTCGACGAAGGCGGCCGTCAGATCGCGCAGCATCGTGCGGCGGTCCTCCGAGCCGGCGCTGGCCACCTCGGACGCAGCGAACGGCGAGTAGCCGATGTCGGGCGGCGTGGCGTAGAGCACCCGGCCCCCGTTGCCCGAGGCGGTGATGGTGTTGACCAGCGTGCCCAGCGTCTTGCCGGCGGCCGCGACCTGCGCCGTGGCCTGGGCGGAGGTCAGCGCACCGGACTTCCAGTCGGCATAGGCCGCCAGGATGTCGTTCTGGCCGGCCATCAGCGTGACCAGCGTGGAGCGGGTGAAGCCGGTCGTGCCCTGATAGGCCTGCACCGCAGCGACCACATCGGCGACCTTGGCGCCCGCCACCGCCTTCATCTCGGCCGAGGTGGTCAGCACGCCGGAGCTGTTGCACTGCGGGAAGACCAGGCCATAGCCCGAGGCCACCGCCTGCGGCCAGACCGGGTAGGTCGCGCAGTCCAGTTCGGTCGAATTGGTCTTCAGCGCGTTGACGCCGTACTTGCTGCCGTCGCTGTTGATGACGCTGAGCTCGTCGCCAAAGGCGACCAGCTTCGTCGGCACATAGTCCTCGACCCGCTCGGAGCCGCCGCAGGCGGCCAGCAGCGCGGCCAGGGCCGCCGGGACGAGGATGGACTTCAGGACTCTCATGCAATCTCCAGCGAGGGGTTCTCAGCGCTCAGGCCGCGGCGGCGCGCTGCAGCCGGTCGCGCACGCCATCCCAGGCGGCATCGTCCGGCGGCATCTCGACCCAGATCAGCGGCACGCCGCTGGCATCGAGCGCGCGCAGGTCGGCGAACAGCGCGTGCGCGGCCGCGGCCGCATCCGCCGGCATCCGGCACAGCACCGTGCCGGCGACCGCGGCGCGGGCGCTGCGGGAATATACCGCCAGCGCCGGTGCGGAAGATGTCGCGCCCTTTGCCTGCGCCGGCGTGCTCGCGCCCCAGACCGTCAGCGCCGCGTCGATCTGCGCGGCCGTCATCAGCCGCACCTTGGCGGTCGGCGCGTAGTGCGCCTCCAGCGTGCCCGAGGCGCGCGGCGCCGAGCCGTCCCGGGCCACCAGCGCCTGGCCGGCGGCGGCCTCGATCTCGGCCACCGTCAGCCGCCCGGGGCGCAGCAGCACCGGCCGGCCATGCTCGCGGCTGCAGTCGATGATGGTCGACTCGATGCCGACCTCGCAGTCGCCGCCGTCGAGCACCCGCAGGTCTTCCTGGCCGGCGATGCCTTCGAACTCCGACACCACATGCGCGGCCTGCGTCGGGCTGACGCGGCCGAAGCGGTTGGCGCTCGGCGCGGCCACGCCGGGCACGCCCAGGCGGGCCGCCTCGCGCAGCAGCGCCAGCGCGACCGGATGATCGGGGCAGCGCAGACCGACGGTGTCCTGGCCGCCGGCGGCCTCGGCGGCCAGCCCCTCGCGGCGCGGCACGATGACCGTCAGCGGCCCCGGCCAGAAGGCCGCGACCAGCCGCCGCGCCACCTCGGGCAGCGCGCCGCCCTCCGCGAACACCTCGGCGCCGGCCGCGTCGGCGACATGCACGATCAGCGGGTGATCGCTCGGCCGGCCCTTGGCGGCGAAGATCTTCGCGACCGCCTCGGCCCGGTCGGCACGCGCGCCCAGGCCGTAGACCGTCTCGGTCGGCAATGCGACCAGCTCGCCGGCGGCCAGGCGCGCGGCGGCTTCGGTCACCGCGGCGGTCAGCGCTGCGGGCGTCGTGGCATCGAGCAGGCGCGGCATGGCGCGGCTCAGAACGGCTCGATGCCCAGCAGCGCCGCGGCCTGCAGCGCGGTCTCGCGCGCGGCCGCCGGCGTCGCACCGGTGATCGTCAGGTGGCCCATCTTGCGGCCACGCCGCGCGGACTCCTTGCCGTACAGGTGCAGGTTCGCCCCGGGCAGCGCCAGCACCGCGGCCCAGTCGGGCGTGCGCTCCTGACCGGCCGCGTCGAACCACAGGTCGCCCAGGAGGTTCAGCATCACGGTGGGCGAATGCAGCCGCGGCTTGGCCAGCGGCAGGCCGGCCATCGCGCGCACCTGCAGGTCGAACTGCGACAGGTCGCAGGAATCGATCGTGTGGTGGCCGGAGTTGTGCGGGCGCGGCGCCATCTCGTTGGCGACCAGCGAGCCGTCCTCCAGGAGGAAGAACTCGATGCACAGCACGCCGACATAGCCCAGGTCGGCGGCGATGCGCGCGGCGCAGCCGATGGCCTCGGCCTCCAGCGCGGGCGTGCCGGCCGGCGCCGGCACCGTGGTGACCGCCAGGATGCCGTCGCGGTGCAGGTTCTGCTGCAGCGGGAAGGCGACGACGCGGCCGTCGCGCCCGCGTGCCACGATCACGCTGACCTCGAAGGCCAGCGGCAGGCGCTTCTCCAGCACGCAGGTCACCCGCCCCAGCTCCGCCCAGCCGGCCTCCAGCGCGGCGCGGTCGGCCACCCGGATCTGGCCCTTGCCGTCGTAGCCGAGCCGCGCGGTCTTCAGGATGCCGGGCAGCAGATCGTCGGAGACCGCGGCCAGCGCGGCCTCGTCGGCGATCACCGCATGCGGCGCCACCGGCACGCCGCAGCCGACGAAATGGGCCTTCTCGGCGGCGCGGTCCTGGCAGACCGCCACCGCATCGCCCGAGGGCGCGACCGGGCGGCGCTCGGCCAGCCGGCGCAGCGCCTCGGCCGGCACGTTCTCGAACTCGGTGGTGATCGCGTCGGCGGTGTCGGCCAGCGCCTGCAGGCCGGCCTCGTCGAGGTACTCGGCCTGCACATGCGCGTGCGCCACCAGCCCGGCCGGGCTGGTCGCGTCCGGATCGAGCACCGCGGTGCGGAAGCCGAGCTGCTGCGCGGCGTGGACGAACATGCGGCCGAGCTGGCCGCCGCCCATGACGCCCAGCGTCAGTGCGCGCTCGGGATCGGCCGCGGCGCGGTCGCCGGGCAGCAGTCGGATCGTCATCAGCCCTGGCCCTCCAGCGGCGTCAGCTCCATCGCGCGGGCCGCCTCGGTCTGGCGGGCGCGGAAGGCATCGAGTTCGGCGCGCAGCCGCTCGTCGTGGTTGGCCAGCAGCGCGACCGCGAACAGCGCCGCGTTGGCCGCGCCAGCCACGCCGATCGCGAAGGTCGCCACCGGCACGCCCTTGGGCATCTGCACGATCGAATGCAGCGAGTCCACGCCCTGCAGATGGCGGCTGGCCACCGGCACGCCGAGCACCGGCACCGGCGTCTTGGCCGCGAGCATGCCCGGCAGGTGGGCCGCGCCGCCGGCACCGGCGATGATCGCCTGCAGGCCGCGCTCGCGCGCGCGCTCGGCGTAGCGGAACATGTCGTCGGGCATGCGGTGCGCCGAGACGACCTGGGCTTCGAAGGGCACGCCGAAGTCGGCGAGAATCTGGGCGGCGTTCTTCATGGTGTCCCAGTCGCTGTTGGACCCCATGACGATGCCGACCACGGGCGAGGCGCTGTTCAAGGCGGGGCTCCGGGCTTGGGCAAAGGAGGGATTTTAGGCGCGCCGGCCGCACCGGACTTGCTTTTCCCCCGCGCCGCCCTCAGATGAACCGGCCAGACCCGTCCGACCAGACCCCTGCGCATGCGCCGCGCGCATGCCGCCCACCAGGTGCCGCGATGATCGACATCACCCTCCAGAACTTCGAATCCGAACTGATCCAGGCCTCGATGCAGCAGCCGGTGCTGCTCGACATCTGGGCGCCGTGGTGCGGCCCGTGCAAGCAGCTCGGCCCGGTGCTCGAGAAGCTCGAGACCGAATACGCCGGCGGCTTCGTGCTGGCCAAGCTCAACGCCGACGAGGTGCCGGAGATCGCCGGCCAGCTCAGCCAGATGTTCGGCGTGCGCTCGATTCCCTTCTGCGTGATGTTCGCGCAGGGCCAGCCGGTCGACGGCTTCGTCGGCGCCATCCCCGAGGCGCAGATCCGCGAGTTCCTCGCCAAGCATGTGGCCACGCCCGAGCAGGTCGAGGCCGAGGAGGACGTCGAGGAGGCCGAGCAGATGCTCGCCAGCGACAAGCCGGACATCCAGGCGGTGCTGGAGCGGCTGCGCGCCGCGGTCGAGACCGATCCGGCCAGCGACGTCGCCTGGATCGACTACCTGAAGGTGCTGCTGGGCGTGGCGCGCCATGACGACGCGGCGCTGGCCGAGGCCCGCCAGGCCTACGCGCAGGTCGCGCCGCGCGCGCTGGCCGATGCGCGCTTCGCCGCGCTCGAGCACGGGCTGCTGGCGGCCGAGGCGGTGCGCGACGCCCGCGCCGCCGGCCGCACGCCCGAGGCGCTGCGCGCGGCCATCGCCGCCGCGCCGCGCGACTTCGCTGCCCGGCTGGAGCTGGCACGCCACCTGTTCGCCGCCGGCGCGATGACCGAGGCGATGGACGAGCTGCTCGAGATCCTGATGCGCGACAAGGGCTGGAGCGACGGCCTGGCGCGCAAGACCTATGTCGCCATCCTGGAGCTGATGAGCAAGCCGGCCCCGAAGGCCGCGACGCCGGAAGCCAAGAAGGGCGCCGTCGAGATCGCCGGCAAGGCGGTGGTCGTGCCGGGCGACCCGGTGATCGACAGCTACCGCCGCAAGCTCAGCATGGCGCTGTTCTGAGCCCCAGCCGGTCCAGCCCGGCCAGCAGCGCCGCAATGCGGTCGCTGTAGACGCGGTAGTGCGCCGCGCCGCGGTCCTCATGGATCGCGGCCACCTCGTCGAGACCGAGCCGGCGGAAGACCCGCTCGAGCATGCCGTGGGCGATGACCAGATCCTCGGGCTCGACCGCACCATGGAGCGCGGCCTCGGCATCGCGGGCGGTGCGCAGCGCCGCATCGCTGCGGCCGAGCATCGCCAGGCACCAGGCCTGGTCGGCACGGAACACGCTTTCCGAGACGCCGAGCCCCTCCTCGATCGCCTTGCGGGTGTGCTCCTCGTAGAGCGCCAGCGCGGCCTCGATCTCGCCGGTCAGCAGCAGGATCTGCGCCCGGCGCATCGGCGGATGGTTGCTGAGCGCGCGGGTCTGCACGCTGCGGTCCAGATGCACCGAGGACTCGGTGCCCAGCACCGCGCGGCGCAGCACGCCCTCCGGGCAGCCGCCGGGATCGCGCAGATCGGCCACCCGGGCGTCGAGCACCCGCAGGAAGGCCATGTTGTACATGATGGAGCTGAGCGCGGCGCCGTCACCCTCGGTGGTGGCGTGGCGACGCGCCAGGGCGTACCAGGCCTGGGATTCCTCGTCCCGGCGCGCGTAGTGCAGCATGCCCGCCACCACCAGGCTGGCGCGCGAGCGTGCGCCGTGGTGATCGGGCCGTGCCAGCTTGAGCGCCAGCGCGACATGCTCGAGCGCGGACGCATCGTCGCGCACATAGAAGTCCAGATGCGCCAGCCAGGCCGCCGCCAGCGACTGCACCCGCGCATTGCGCGCGGCCTTGCCCAGCGCCAGCGAGCGGCGCACCCGCTCGTGCGAACGCAGCGACAGGTCGGCGTAGAAGTCGCCCAGCCCCTCGGCCAGCAGCAGCCAGGCGTTGAGCACCGGCATCGTCAGCATCTCGGGCGAGGCCCTGAGCGTGGCCACCTCCTGGCGCATGCGGTCCAGCTCGCCGAGCCGCGCCAGCACCACCGCACGCTCGGCGCGCAGCAGAGGCACCTCGCGCGGCAGGCGCGAGGCGGCGATCGCATCATCGAGCCGGGACAGCAGCCGGTTCATCATCGCTTCACCTGCCGGCGGGCGATCGGGATCCGTCCGGTGTGCCGGCTCAGCCCATCAGGCGCTCGAGGGCCTCGCGGTACTTGGCCGCGGTGTGCTCGATCACCTCGGCGGGCAGCGCCGGCGCCGGCTTGACCTTGCCCCACGGCCGGCCGTCGATGCGCACCGCCTCGAGCCAGTCGCGCAGGTACTGCTTGTCGAAGCTCGGCGGGTTCTCGCCGGCGGCCAGCGCCGCGGCATAGCTCTCGACCGGCCAGTAGCGCGAGGAGTCGGGCGTCAGCACCTCGTCCATCAGCACCAGCGCGCCGTTCTCGTCGAGGCCGAACTCGAACTTGGTGTCGGCGATGATGATGCCGCGGGTCAGCGCATGCTCGGCGGCGGTGGTGTACAGGCGGATCGAGATGTCGCGCACCTGCTCGGCCAGCTCGCGGCCGATGATCTCGACCATGCGGTCGAAGCTGATGTTCTCGTCATGGTCGCCGACGTCGGCCTTGGTGGCCGGCGTGAAGATCGGCGCGGGCAGCTTGGCCGCGTTGGTCAGGCCCTCGGGCAGCGCCACGCCGCAGACCGAGCGGCTGTCCTGGTATTCCTTCCAGCCCGAGCCGGCCAGGTAGCCGCGCACCACCGCCTCGACCGGCAGCGGCTTCAGGCGCTTGACCAGCATCGAGCGGTCGCGGACCTGGTCACGCTCGTCGTCGGCCACGACCGACAGCGGATCCTCGCCGGTCAGGTGGTTCGGCACGATGTGGCCGAGTCGATCGAACCAGAACAGCGCGACCTGGGTCAGCAGCGCGCCCTTGCCGGGAATCGGCTCTTCCATGATGACGTCGAAGGCCGACAGCCGGTCGGTGGCGACCATCAGGATGCGGTCCTCGCCGACGGCGTAGTTGTCGCGCACCTTGCCGCGCGCGAGCAGCGGCAGGGAGTGGAGGCTGGAGTTGTGCAGGGCGGTGGTCACGGCGTGGACTCGGCTGAGGCTGTCTTGGAACCGGCCGATTGTAGGGGCGCAACCCCGGGTACCAAGAAGAACGGCCCGCCAGGGGCGGGCCGTCGGATCAGGAAAAACGCGCAGGCGCCCGGCAGCGGGCCGCGCGGATTCCGGGGATCAGAGCACCTTCTGCGCCAGCTCGCCGGCAGCGTACTTCTGGGCCATCACGGCCAGCGAGACGCCCTGGATGCGCGAGCCCTGGCCTTCGCAGCCGAACTCCATGTAGCGCTGCTTGCAGATCGCCTTGGCCGCCTCGCGGGCGGGCTTGAGCCATTCGCGCGCGTCGAACTTCTCCGGGTTCTCGGTCAGGAACTTGCGCACCGCGCCGGTCATCGCCATGCGGATGTCGGTGTCGATGTTGATCTTGCGCACGCCGTACTTGATGGCTTCCTGGATCTCGGAGACCGGCACGCCGTAGGTCTCCTTCATCGCGCCGCCGTACTGGTTGATGATCGCGCGCAGGTCCTGCGGCACCGACGAGGAGCCGTGCATCACCAGGTGGGTGTTCGGAATGCGGGCGTTGATCTCCTTGACGCGGGAGATCGCCAGGATGTCGCCGGTGGGCGGGCGGCTGAACTTGTAGGCGCCGTGGCTGGTGCCGATGGCGATGGCCAGCGCGTCGAGCTGGGTTTCCTGCACGAAGCGGGCGGCCTCTTCCGGGTCGGTCAGCATCTGGCTGTGGTCCAGCTTGCCTTCGGCGCCGATGCCGTCTTCCTCGCCGGCGTCACCGGTCTCGAGGTTGCCCAGGCAGCCCAGCTCGCCCTCGACGGTGGCGCCGATCCGGTGCGCCATCGCTACGACCTGGCGGGTCACGTCGACGTTGTAGCCGAAGTCGGCCGGGGTCTTGCCGTCCTCGCGCAGCGAGCCATCCATCATCACCGAGCCGAAGCCCAGCTCCAGCGCGCCGGCGCAGACCTTCGGGCTGGTGCCGTGGTCCTGGTGCATCACCATCGGGATGTGCGGATAGGCTTCGGACGCGGCCAGGATCAGGTGCTTGATGAAGGCTTCGCCGGCGTACTTGCGCGCACCCGCCGAGGCCTGCAGGATCACCGGGGCGCCGACCTCGTCGGCGGCGGCCATCACCGCCTGGACCTGCTCGAGGTTGTTGACGTTGAACGCCGGAATGCCATAGCCGTTTTCGGCGGCATGGTCCAGCAGCTGGCGCATGGAAACGAGGGGCATGGGAAGAACCTCAGAAGTGACTGGAAACCGGCGCGGGCGGCTGGCCGGGCACCCGATGGGTCGAACACCCCTGAAACCACCCTGAAACTTCCGAGATTCTACGGGCACGCCATCGTGCAGATGCGCGATTTCCGCTGAAGCAGCCCCTTGGCCGGGGCCCGATGCGTGCCAATTTTGCACAACGGGGGTGGCGAGTTACACGCCACCCCCGTCGGGTTACATCGCCGGCCCGCAGACCGCGGGCGAGTCCGCGGCCTCAGCCGACGCGGCAGACCTTCAGCATGTTGGTTCCACCCGGGTACCCCATCGGTTCGCCGCAGGTGATCGCGTAGGTGTCGCCCGGACGCAGCACGCCGCGCTCGACCAGCAGCTGCTCGGCTGCGGCCAGCGCGGTGTCGCGGTCCTCGAACTTGGGCATCAGGATCGGACGCACGTTGCGGTAGAGCGCCATCTTGCGCTCGGACAGCGACTGCGTCGTCAGCGCGTAGATCGGCACGTCGATGCGGTGGCGGCTCATCCACAGCGCGGTCGAGCCCGACTCGGTCAGCGCCAGGATGGCCTTGCAGCCCAGGTGATGCGCGGTGAACAGCGCGCCCATCGCGATCGACTGGTCGATGCGGCCGACGGTGCGGCTGCCCATGTCGGCCTCGAAGCGGACTTCCTCGGCCGCCTCGGCCGCCTCGGCGATCGCCACCATCTGCTCGACTGTCTCGACCGGGTACTTGCCGGCGGCCGTCTCGGCCGAGAGCATCACCGCATCGGTGCCATCGAGCACCGCGTTGGCGACGTCCGAGACCTCGGCGCGGGTCGGCACCGGGTTCTGGATCATCGACTCCATCATCTGCGTGGCGGTGATGACGACCTTGTCCATCTCGCGCGCCATGCGGATCATCTTCTTCTGCAGCGCCGGCACCGCGGCGTTGCCGACCTCGACCGCCAGATCGCCGCGCGCGACCATGATGCCGTCGGAGGCCTTCAGGATGGCCTCGAGCTGCGGGATGGCCTCGGTGCGCTCGATCTTGGCGATCATGCCCGGCTTGTGGCGCCACGGCTCGCCGGCGACATTGGCCAGCTGGCGCGCCATCTCCATGTCGATGGCGCTCTTCGGGAAGCTCACCGCCAGGTACTCGCACTGGAAGGACATCGCGGTCTTGATGTCCTCCATGTCCTTGGAGGTCAGCGCCGGGGCGGTCAGGCCGCCGCCCTGCTTGTTGATGCCCTTGTTGTTGGACAGCTCGCCGCCGATCTTCACGACGGTGTGGACCTTGTCGCCGCGCACCAGCTCGACGACCAGCACGATCAGGCCATCGTTGAGCAGCAGCGTGTCGCCGGGCCGCACATCGCGCGGCAGTTCCTTGTAGTCGAGGCCCACGCCCTCGAGGTCACCCGGCGTGGTGCGGCTGGCATCCAGCACGAAGGGCGCGCCCGGCTCCAGCATCACCTTGCCTTCGGCGAACTTGCCGACGCGGATCTTCGGCCCCTGCAGGTCGGCCATGATCGCCACCGGCTTGCCGACGCGGGCGGCGACCTCGCGCACCAGCGTGGCGCGGTCGATGTGGTCCTGCGCCTTGCCATGGCTGAAGTTCAGCCGCACGACGTCCACCCCGGCGCGGATGATCCGCTCCAGCACCGCCGGGTCGGACGAGGCGGGGCCGAGGGTGGCGACGATCTTGGTGTGGCGAGGCATCGGGCAGTCTCCTGGGTGTCGAAAAAACGCAGTGCCAGGGATTATCGACCGCCGTTCAGAACAAGGTGGTTACGAAGAACGCCGTGCTTCTGCCGCATCCGCCACCGCCAGCGCGGTCATGTTGACCACCCGGCGCATCGAGGCCGACGGGGTCAGGATATGCACCGGCGCGGCCGAGCCCAGCAGGATCGGTCCGACGGTCACGCCCTTGCCGGCGGTCACCTTCAGCACATTGAACAGGATGTTGGCGGCGTCGATGTTGGGCAGCACCAGCAGGTTGGCCGCGCCGTTGAGGCTCGAGTCCGGCAGGATGTTGCGGCGGATCGCCTCCGACAGCGCCGCGTCGCCGTGCATCTCGCCGTCGCACTCGATGTCAGGCGCACGCTCGACGAACAGATCGCGTGCGGCCCGCACCCGCTTCGCCGACGGACGGTGCGAGGTGCCGAACATCGAGTGCGACAGGAAGGCCACCTTCGGCGGCAGGCCGAAGCGGCGCACCTCGTCGGCGGCCATCAGCGCGATCTCGGCCAGTTCCTCGGCGGTGGGCTGCTCGTTGATGAAGGTGTCGGTGATGAAGAGGTTGTGCTCCTCCAGCATCAGCGCGTTCATCGTCGCGAAGACCTTGGCACCGGGCTTCTGGCCGATGACGCTCTTCACATACTCGAAGTGGGTGTCGTAGCGGCCGTGCAGGCCGCAGAGCATCGCGTCGGCGTGACCCAGCTTCAGCAGCATGGTGGCGATCAGCGTGGTCGAGCGGCGCACCGCCGCCTTGGCGGCCTCGACCGAGACGCCGTCGCGCTTCATGATGCGGTGGTACTCCTCCCAGCAGGCGCGGAAGCGGCTGTCCTCCTCGGGATTGACCACCTCGAAGTCGACGCCCGGCTTCAGGCGCAGGCCGGCGCGCTCGATGCGCGAGGCGATCACGCCCGGGCGGCCCACCAGGATCGGCCGGGCCATGCCTTCGGCCAGCACCGCCTGCACCGCACGCAGCACCCGCTCGTCCTCGCCCTCGGCGTAGACGACACGCGCCGGGTTGCGCTTGGCCGCGGCGAAGACCGGGCGCATGAACATGCCGGTCTGGTAGACATAGCGGGTCAGCGAGTCGCGGTAGGCGTCCAGGTCGGCGATCGGGCGCTCGGCGACACCCGACTCGACCGCGGCCGCGGCCACCGCCGGCGCGATGCGCAGGATCAGGCGCGCGTCGAAGGGCTTCGGGATCAGGTAGTCGGGGCCGAACTTCAGGTCCTGGCCGGCATAGGCGGCCGCGACCTCGTCGCTGGTCTCTTCCTTGGCCAGCGCGGCGATCTCGCGCACGCAGGCCAGCTTCATCGCCTCGGTGATCTTCGTGGCGCCGCAGTCCAGCGCGCCGCGGAAGATGTAGGGGAAGCACAGGACGTTGTTGACCTGGTTCGGATAGTCCGAGCGGCCGGTGGCGATGATGCAGTCGGGCCGCGCCGCCTTGGCGATCTCGGGGCGGATCTCCGGCTCGGGGTTGGCCAGCGCCAGGATGATCGGCTTGTCGGCCATCGTCGCGACCATGTCGGCGGTCAGCACGCCGGCGGCCGAGCAGCCCAGGAAGACGTCGGCGTCGCGCACCACGTCGGCCAGCGTCTTCGCGTCGGTCTTCTGGCAGTAGCGCTGCTTGGACTCGTCGAGGCGGTCGCCGCGGCCTTCGCGGATCACGCCCTTGGAGTCGCAGACGAAGATGTTCTCGACCTTCACGCCCAGGCCGACCATCAGGTCCAAGCAGGCGATCGCCGCCGCGCCGGCGCCCGACACCGCCATCTTGACCTCGCCGATCTTCTTGCCGACCAGCTCCAGGCCGTTGAGCAGCGCCGCGCCCGAGATGATCGCGGTGCCGTGCTGGTCGTCGTGGAAGACCGGAATCTTCATGCGCTCGCGCAGCTTCTTCTCGATGTAGAAGCACTCGGGCGCCTTGATGTCCTCGAGGTTGATGCCGCCCAGCGTCGGCTCCAGCGAGGCGATGATCTCGACCAGCTTGTCCGGATCGCGCTCGGCCAGCTCGATGTCGAAGACATCGATGCCGGCGAACTTCTTGAAGAGGCAGCCCTTGCCCTCCATCACCGGCTTGGACGCCAGCGGGCCGATGTCGCCCAGGCCCAGCACCGCGGTGCCGTTGGTGACCACGGCCACCAGATTGCCGCGCGAGGTGTACTCGGCCGCCTTGGACGGATCCTGCTCGATGGCCAGGCAGGGATAGGCCACGCCGGGGGAGTAGGCCAGCGACAGGTCGCGCTGGTTCATCAGCGGCTTGAGCGGGGTGACGGCGATCTTGCCCCGGACCGGCGCGCGGTGATATTCGAGCGCGGCATCATGCAGAGCCTGTTCGGCGGGCGACAAGGGTTGGGTCATCGAGGGCGCTCCTGAAGCACACAAATCAACAAGGGGAGCGCAGATTACTGCCGACGAAAGCGGCCCGCATGGGTACTTCCCGTGCGCAAGGGCCTGAAAGCGGGGTTCATGCCGCCAGCCGCAGTGCTCATGCAGAAAAGGCATGAAGATGCACCGGAACACCCGCCTGTGCCAGAACGGCACAGGCCCGCCACCTTGCGGTGACGGGCCTGCGTCTGCCGAGGCCGGGCGCGCGGCCCGGCGTGAGCGCGCGGGATCAGCCCGCGGCGCGCTGGCTCAGAATCTCAAACGCCGGCAGGGTCTTGCCTTCCAGCACTTCCAGGAAGGCGCCGCCGCCGGTGGAGATGTAGCCGACGTCCTTGTCGATGCCGTACTTGGCGATCGCGGCCAGCGTGTCGCCGCCGCCGGCGATCGAGAAGGCCTCCGACTCGGCGATCGCGCGCGCCAGCGTCTCGGTGCCCTTGGCGAAGGCGTCGAACTCGAACACGCCCACCGGGCCGTTCCAGACGATGGTGCCGGCGGCCTTGAGCTGGGCGGCCAGGATCTCGGCGGTCTTCGGGCCGATGTCCAGGATCAGGTCGTCGTCGGCGACATCGGTGGCGGCCTTGACGGTCGCCTCGGCGTCGGCCGAGAAGGTCTTGGCGCAGACCACGTCGACCGGAATCGGCACGGCGGCGCCGCGCGCGGCCATCGCCTCGATCACCGCCTTGGCCTCGCCGACCAGATCCGGCTCGGCCAGGCTCTTGCCGATCTTGAGACCTGCAGCCAGCATGAAGGTGTTGGCGATGCCGCCGCCGACGATCAGGCCGTCGACGTTGTTGGAGAGGGCCTTCAGGATGGTCAGCTTGGTCGAGACCTTCGAGCCCGCGACGATCGCCACCAGCGGGCGCTTCGGGTTGGCCAGGGCCTTGGAGATGGCGTCGATCTCGGCGGCCAGCAGCGGGCCGGCGCAGGCGACCGGGGCGAACTGGGCGATGCCGTAGGTCGAGGCCTCGGCGCGGTGCGCGGTGCCGAAGGCGTCATGCACGAAGACATCGCACAGCGCGGCCATCTTCTGCGCGAGATCCTCCTTGTTCTTCTTCTCGCCCTTGTTCAGGCGGCAGTTCTCGAGCATCACCACCTCGCCCGGGGCGACGTCCACGCCGTCGACCCAGTTCGAGACCAGCCGGACCTCGCGGCCGAGCAGCTCGCTCATGCGGGCGGCGACCGGCGCCAGGGTGTCTTCGGGCTTGAATTCACCTTCGGTCGGGCGGCCGAGGTGGCTGGTGACCATCACGGCGGCACCGGCGTCGAGCGCCATCTTCACGCACGGCACGGACGCACGGATGCGGGTGTCCTCGGTGATGTTGCCGGCGTCATCCTGCGGCACGTTCAGGTCGGCGCGGATGAAGACGCGCTTGCCGGCGATCTGGCCGTCGGCGATCAGGTCCTGGAGGCGGAGAACTTTCATGGTGGGTCGCTGTTGCGGAGTTGATGAAACAGGGAAAGGAAGAGGACAAGCCGGGGCGGGCGGGGCGGGCGCGGTCCGGGCTACCAGCCCAGCCCGATGCGCAGCGGCAGGAAGACCGCCATGCCGACGACGATGGTGCCGAGAATGCCGCGGCGGAAGAAGAACCAGGCCACCGCCACCGCCGCGCCGATCAGCCGGGCGTCGAGCGGCGTGGCGATCAGCGCGCCGTTCTTCATCAGCACCTCGGGCGCGATGATCGCCACCAGCGCGGCCAGCGGTGCGTACTTCAGCGCGCGCCGCGCCCACGGCGGCATCGGCAGCTCGCGCTCGGGCAGCATCAGGAAGCCGCGGGTCAGCACGGTGACCAGCGCCAGGCCGAGAATGGTGAAGAAGGCTTCGAGGCTGGACATCGTGCGTTCGTGCTCCGCGGACGGATCGGTCAGGAAGGACGCCGGGCGGGCTGCACCGCGCCGATCGGGCGCCCGCCCCCGCCGCCGGGCATCTCCATCATCAGGCCGGCGGCCACCGCTGCGGCCACCGCGACGACGATGTTGAGCTTGTAGGGCAGCGCGAAGGCCGCCACCGCGGCGGCGGCCGCCACGCCCGCGCAGACCCAGGTCGCGCGGTCGACCAGCAGCGAACAGGTCAGACCGATCAGCGCCAGCGTGCCGGCGAATCCCAGGCCCCACTGCGCCGGCACGCCATCGGCCAGCACGATGCCCAGGATCGACGGAATCTGCCAGCCCAGCCACAGCAGCAGTGCCCCGCCAAGAAAATACGCGATCTGGCCCGACTGCGGCTCGGGCTCGGGCCAGCGGCGCATGAACATCGCGTAGCTGACATCCGCACCCAGATAGCCCAGCGACATGCGCTGCCAGCGCGGCAGGTGGCCGAAATAGAAGCGCCACTGCGCGCTGTAGATGACGAAGCGCAGATTGACGACGAAGCCGGTCAGCAGCACCACCCAGATCGGCGCACCGGCGGCGATCAGCGGCAGCGAGGCCAGCTGCGACGAGCCGGCATAGACGGTCAGCGACATCAGCAGCGCCAGCCAGGGATCGAGCCCGCTGCGCACCATGGCCACGCCGGTGACCAGGCCCCAGGCGGCCAGACCCGGCACCATCGGCGCCATGTCCCGCAGGCCACGCCGGAATTCCGGATGGCGACAGAGGGACTGCACATGCCGCTTCAGTGCGGCCGCAGGAGAGCCGGGGGAAGACATCCCTCGATTGTCACATCGGGAGCGGTCCTGCGGATCAGGTCCGGCACGCGGACCTCAGGGATTGCGCCGCGATGGCGGCCGGTGCGTCGACCGGGTGCGGCGGATCGATCAGTGCGTCGACTTGCCGTGGGCCTTGTCGTCGGCCTTGGCCTTGGGCTCGTCGATGATTTCCTCGTCCTCGGCCGGCTTGGGCTTCTTCTTCTTCGACGGCTCGACCGGGCGCGGCACGACCGGCGCGATGCCCTCGAGCTTGTTCTCGCGCATGTACTCATCCATCTCGCGCCAGCCGGTGTAGACGGAGGCCTTGACCGCCTTCGGATTGAGGGTGTAGCAGTCCTCGATCGCACGCATCGCGTGGCGGCAGGCGCTGCCGATGGCCTTGCCCTCGGCCTCGTTGCGGGCGGCGACGGCTTCGCCGGACTCGATGCCGAGCAGGTCGCAGCTGGCCAGCAGGGGCAGCGCGGCGAGCAGGGCGATGACGGAAAGTCTCGGCAGTCTCATGGCGGGGGAAGGGCAAGCGGAGGGCGGGGGCTGCCTCGCTTATCGTCTGTCGCCCGGAGCGACTTGAGCAGTCCGGGCGAGGTGCCCCGTTTCAGCCCAGCCGCTCGCCAGGGCGGATGTCACAGCCGGCCAGCCATTCGCGCACCGGCTGGCGCCGCCCGCCCGGGCGCTGCACCCGCTCGATCTCCAGCGCGCCCTCGCCGCAGGCCACCCGCAGCAGGCCGGCATCGCCGGGCAGCACCTCGCCGGGCGCGCCCTGCCCTGGCGTCGGCCGGGCCTGCCAGACCTTGATCGTCTCGGCGCCGCGCACGAAGCTCGCGCCGGGAAAGGGATCGAAGGCGCGCACCCGCCGCGCGATCACCGCCGCCGGCAGCGTCCAGTCGATCGCCGCCTCCTTCTTGTCGATCTTGTGCGCGTAGTTCACGCCCTCCAGCGGCTGCGGCACCGGCTGCAGGCGCCCGGCCGCCGCATCGGCCAGCGCCGCGACGATCATGCGCCCGCCCAGCAGCGCCAGCCGGTCATGCAGCAGCGCGGTGGTGTCGTCCGGGCCGATCGGCTCGCGCGCGACCGAGAGCATGTCGCCGGTGTCCAGCCCTTCGTCCATCTGCATGATGGTGATGCCGGTCTCGGCGTCGCCGGCCTCGATCGCGCGGTGGATCGGCGCGGCACCGCGCCAGCGCGGCAGGATCGAGCCGTGAATGTTCAGGCAGCCCAGGCGCGGCAGCGCCAGCACCCAGCGCGGCAGGATCAGGCCGTAGGCGGCGACCACCAGCACATCCAGACGCGCGGCCAGCAGCGCCTCGCGCGCGGCCGCCGCCTCGTCGGGGAAGCGGCCGTCGAGCTTCAGGCTGGTCGGCTGCGCCACCGCGATGCCGTGCTCCAGCGCGAGCTGCTTGACCGGCGAGGGCTGCAGCTTCATGCCGCGCCCGGCCGGGCGGTCGGGCTGGGTCAGCACCAGCGGCACCGAGATGCCGGCGGCCAGCATCGCCGCCAGCGCCTCGCGGGCGAACTCCGGCGTGCCGGCAAAGCCGACGCGCAGCGGCGCGACAGCGGCAGGCGTCGCACTCATTCCGTCGCCTCGTCGTCGCGGCCGCGCTTGAGCAGCTTGGTGCGGATGCGGTTGCGCTTGAGCGGCGAGAGGTACTCGACGAAGACCCGGCCCATCAGGTGGTCCATCTCGTGCTGGATGCAGATCGCCAGCAGGCCATCGGCCTCGAGGTCGAAGGAGCGGCCCTCGCGGTCGAGCGCGCGCACCGTGACGCGCTCATGGCGCTCGACCTTGTCGTAGATCGTCGGCACCGACAGGCAGCCCTCGTCGCCGACCACACGCTCCGGGCTGCGCACGATCAGCTCCGGGTTGATCAGCACCAGCTGCTCCGTGCGGTCTTCGGAGACATCGATGACGATCAGGCGCTCGTGCACATCGACCTGGGTCGCGGCCAGGCCGATGCCGCGCGACTTGTACATCGTCTCGAACATGTCGTCGATCAGCGTGCGGATGCGCGCATCGACGGCCGCCACCGGCTTGGCGACCTTGTTCAGGCGGGGATCGGGATAGCGAAGAATGGTCAGCAGGCTCATGGCGATGACGATGACGATCGGTCGCGACGCGACAGTGAAGGGCAGGCCCGAAGCGGCAGAAGTGGCAAAACAGCCGATTTCATTGCAGCCTCAGGGCTTCGGGGGCAGAATCGACGAGTCTGAATGAAGTGTTTCGCGCGGGCCTGCCGGGTCGGCGCACGGAGAAGAACTCCATGATCCTGTGCCACGGCGAGCACGCTCGAACCCGGCGCGCCCTCGCCAGCCCCTCAAGGCTGCTGGCGGCGACGCTGCTGGGCCTGTCGCTCCAGGCGACTCACGCAGCCCCCGATTATCCGGTCACTGCCGCGCAGCGCAGCACGGCCCGACAGGTCGCCGAGGCCGGCGTGCCGCTTTCCGAGCTGGCGCCCAACGCGCCCGAAAGCCATGTCGTGCGCCGCGGCGACACGCTCTGGGACATCTCGAAGCTCTTCCTGCGCAGCCCCTGGCGCTGGCCGGAACTCTGGGGCATGAACCTCGAGCAGATCCGCAATCCGCACCTGATCTATCCGGGCCAGGAGCTGGTGCTGGTGCGCGAGGGCGGCCGCGCGCGGCTGCAGTTCGGCCGCGCCGGCTCGGGCACCGTGAAGCTCTCGCCGCGGGTGCGCGCGGGCGATGTCGACAACGGGCCGCTCGCCTCGATCTCGCTGCATCTGATCGAGCCCTTCCTGAACGACGCGATCGTGCTCGAGGCCGACGAGCTGGACAAGGCGCCGCGCATCGTCGCCGGCCGCGAGGGCCGGGTGCTGCTCGGCCGTGGCGACACCGCCTATGTGCGCGGCGAGATGCCGCCGCTGCGCAACTGGCGCGTCTTCCGCCAGGCCCGGCCGCTGCTCGATCCCGACACCCGGGCGCTGCTCGGCTACGAGGCGGCCTTCGTCGGCTCGGCCGAATATGTCCGTCCGGGCAGCGTGACTCCGAGCGCCGATGGCAAGACCCAGGAGATCGTGCCCGGCACGGTGGTGCTGACGACGCTGCGCCAGGAAGCCGGCGCCGGCGACCGCCTGGCGCAGGCCCCGACCCGCGACACCACCAACTTCGTCCCGCATGCGCCCTCGGCGCCGATCGCCGGACGCATCGTCTCGATCTACGGCGACGGCATGTCGGCCGGCCAGAACCAGATCGTCGCGCTGAACCGCGGCCGGG
The DNA here is from genome assembly GCF_013426975.1 of Sphaerotilus sulfidivorans. Classification (GTDB taxonomy): domain Bacteria; phylum Pseudomonadota; class Gammaproteobacteria; order Burkholderiales; family Burkholderiaceae_C; genus Sphaerotilus; species Sphaerotilus sulfidivorans. The sequence goes on along the minus strand of NZ_JACCPY010000005.1, from coordinate 203,941 downwards.
TCGACGGCATCGAGCGCGGCCATGTGCTGGCGATCCAGCGCGCCGGCGAGCGCATCGCCGATCGCACCGACCCGCAGCGGGCCGCGCTGCAGCTGCCCGACGAGACGCACGGACACCTGTTCGTGTTCCGCGTCTTCGAGCGGGTGGCCTACGCGCTGATCCTCGACGCACAGACCGCGGTGCGCCCCGGCGACCGCTTCACCCAGCCCTGAGCCGGGCCGGGAGCGCGACGATGCCGCTGGCCGGACACGCGCCCGACGAGATCGCCGCCTGGCTGCGGCTGCTGCAGACGCCGGGCTGCGGCCGCCAGCGCGCGCGCCAGCTGCTCGCGGCCTTCGGCTCGCCCGAGGGCGTGTTCGCCGCCTCGTCGGTGGCACAGCGCCAGATCGTCGGCGAGGCGCTGGTGCAGGCGCTGCGCTCGCCGCCCGACGGACTGGATGCGCTGGTCGACGCCACGCTGGACTGGCTCGCGCATCCCGACCACCATCTGCTGATCCTCGGCGACGAGGGCTACCCGCCGGGCTGGATGCACATGCCCGACTCGCCGCTGCTGCTGCACCTGCACGGCGCACCGCAGCGCCTGAACGACCGCGATCTGATCGCGCTGGTCGGCAGCCGTCATCCGACCGCCAGCGGCGCCGCGCTGGCGCGCGAGTTCGCCGCCGGACTGGGTCGCGACGGCCTGGGCATCGTCTCCGGACTGGCGCAGGGCATCGACGCGGCCGCCCATCTGGGCGCGCTGGATGCCGGCGCGCCGACGGTGGCGGTCATCGGCACCGGCATCGACCGCTGCTATCCGCGCCAGCATGAGGCGCTGGCCGCTCGCATCGTCGCTGCAGGCGGCCTGATCGTCAGCGAGCATGCGCTCGGCACCGGACCGCTGGCACCGCATTTCCCTCAGCGCAACCGGCTGATCGCCGGGCTGTCGCTGGGCACGCTGGTGGTGGAGGCCGCGCTGCAGTCGGGCTCGCTGATCACCGCGCGGCTGGCGCTGGAGAGCAACCGCGAGGTGTTCGCGATCCCGGGCCCGATCCGCAGCCCGCAGTCGCGCGGCTGCCACCGGCTGATCCGCGATGGCGCGCGGCTGGTCGAGTCGGTCGAGGACATCCTGGAGGACCTGCGGCCGCTGCGCCGGGTGCCCGCCCCCTCCTCGTCCGCCACCGACGAGATGCCGAGGACGGCTGCGGCAGCGGCCACTGCGCCCGATGTGCAGGACGACGTCTCCGACCCGATCCTCCAGGCCCTGGGCTGGAGTCCGGCCACGCTGGACGCGCTGCAGGCGCGCACCGGCTGGGCCACGCCGCAGCTGCAGGCCCGGCTGCTCGAGCTGGAAATGCTGGAGCAGATCGTCCGGCTGCCCGGACAGATCTTTCAACGCCAGAATCGTGCGTGACCCCGCTCACGGGGGCCGGCCGGCACGGGTTCTCCGGGTCACCATGCCCTCGGGTATAGTGAATCCATGTTCGACGTGCTCGTCTACCTCTACGAAAACTACTGGCGCCCGGACTCCTGTCCGGAGCATGACCAGCTGTCGCGCAAGCTGACCTCGGTCGGCTTCGAGAGCGACGAGATCGAGGAGGCGCTGAGCTGGCTCGACGGCCTGACCAGCGTGGCCGAGACCCAGGCGCAGATGCAGAGCGCGCTGTCGATGCGCATCTACACCGCCTCGGAGCAGGACCGGCTCGGCACCGCCTCGATCGCCTTCCTGAGCTTCCTGGAATCGGCCGGCGTGCTGCCGGCGCACATGCGCGAGATCGCGGTCGACCGGGCGATGGCCGCACCGGGCGGATCGCTGGCGCTCGAGGACCTGAAGATCATCGTGCTGATGGTCTTCTGGAGCATGGGCGAGGAGCCCGACGCGCTGATCCTCGACGAGCTCTTCGTCGACGACGCCGACCGCCTCATCCACTGACAAGCCCAGGCCGGGCGTGACCGCAGCGCCTCAGTGCAGCAGCCGCGCCGGATCGGCGTCGAGCTTGGCCAGCGCGTTGCGGGTGGCGCGCACCGTCAGCGACTCCTCCTCGAAGGGCACCAGCAGGCCGGCCTGCAGGAAGGAGGCCAGGCGGTGCTTCTGGAACATGATGCCGCGCCCCTGCACCGACACGAACAGGCTGAACTGCTTGCGACTGCCCTGCCAGGCCAGCTGCACCGGCTCGATGCGGTCGCGGTAGTCGAGCCGGAACCAGTTGCCGACCGTCAGGTCAGCCACCCAGGCCACCATCGCCGGCGTCGGCATCGAGCCGCCCTCGGCGACCACCTCCAGATCCTGGGTCTCGTGGCCCGAGAGATCGCGCACCATCGACTCGTCGATCTCGATGTCGCCGGCCTCGGGCAGCAGATCCTCCAGCGCCTCGAGCTGCATCATCAGCTCGTCGAGGCGCTCGGTCGGAATGGTGGCAGTGCGCGCCGAGAACGCCGCCTGCAGCGCATTGTTGAGCGACTGCACATACTCGTCCTGCCGCGGCATCGGCACGCCGGCCGAGCCCATGCCCTCGCGCAGCCGCTTGAGCAGCGGCGGCAGCCGGCGGATCGCCTCGGCCCGCTCCTCGCGCGAGACCTTGGCGCTGGCCAGCCAGATCAGGTCGGAGGCGACCTTGCTCATCGCCCGGGTCTGCTCGCTGCTGGCGCTGGTCTTGACCGCGGTGGTCGCCAGCACGTCGGCCCAGACATGGAAGAGGAACTGGCGCACGCTGTCGTGCACCGGCACCTTGTCGAGCATCTTGCGCATCTCGATGGTGTACTGGATCGCCATCGTCTCGCGCTGCTCGATCTGCTGCGCCAGCGACACGCCCTTGCTCGCGGCGACATGCTCGGTCTTGAAATACTCCTCGATGAAGCGCTCGAACTCGGTCAGCACCGTCTGGAAGACCCGCCGGCCGGTGTCCGGATAGGCCTCGACGACCTGGACGACACGCTTGATCTCGCGCTCCATCGGCTCGCTGACACCGGCCGCACCCACCTCGAAGCCCATCACGCAGCCGCCCATGCGGTCGATCAGCTTGCGCGCCGGATGGTCGATGGTGGCGAAGAAGTCGGGCTCGGCGATCGCCACCCGCAGCACCGGCATCTGCAGCCGCGCGAACCACACCCGCACGCTGGCCGGAATGCGCTCCTCGGTCAGCAGGCTCTGGAACATCAGCGCGACGATCTCGATGGTGGCGCGCTCGACCGGCGTGGTCGCGGCCTGCTTGAGCGCGACCTTGCGGCTCTGCAGTTCCTGCAGCAGTCCCGGCGTCGACACCGCGACCGCCTGCGACAGCACCGGCACGCCCGAAGCCGCACCGGCCGCGGAGGCACCGCCGTCGAAGCGGCGACGCACCGCCTGCTCGGCATCGCTGATCGCGGCGCTCAGCCCGGGCGAGGGCTGAACATGCGGATGCGCGATGGTCGAGCTGTAGAAGTCGGGCACCTGTCGCGCGACCAGGCGATTGAGCCGGCCCAGCACCGCCTCGGCCTGCTCGATGCTGCGCAGCAGGCCCGGCGAGTGCGTCATCATGCGCGTCTCGTCATGCACGTCGCGCAGCGGCACCGGCACGGTGGCCGCACCGGCGGAAGACGGCGGCGACACATCCGCCATCATCGTCGGCGCGTAGAGATGGGCATCGCGGCTGTCTGGCGCCGCCGTGCCGCCAGGCTGGCCAGCACGGGCTGCGCCGCCCGACCCGCCGCCACCGCCCCAGGCCGAGCCACTCGCCCCGCCCGCGCCGCCCCCCGTGCCGCCTGCACTCCCGCCTCCAGCGCCCGAGCCGCCAGCCCCGCCACCAGCGCCTGAGCCAGCACCAGGACCGCCGCCCGAAGCCCAGCGGGACGGCGTCGACGAATCGGGGCGACTCTCGCTGCGGTTCAGATGGGCAGGAGAGGGAAAGCGCTCCTGAGGCGGCTGGGACAGGCCCCCGGGCCGGGCCGCCGCGGGCGCAGCCCCCACCGCCGGATCCGGCGAGAAGCCGCCCGCGCGCGACACGCGGCCGTCGTCCTTGCTGCGGCGAATGAAATGGCGCAGATTGACCTCGGGACAGACGCCCTGCCCGATCAGCCAGCGATTGACCTCGTGATAGGCCTCATGGATGAGCGCCGCGAACTCCTCGTGCAGCATCGGCTGCAGGACCCGCCAGGCCTCGGCACTGAAGCCGGCGGTGAACCAGCTCTCCGACACCGCCCGGGCCAGCGCGTGCGGGCGCAGCACATCCAGCGCGTCGAGTTCGTCGCGGTGATCGAGCGCCGCCATCCGGTAGCGCAGATCCGAGAACTCCCAGTTGGCCTTGTCCAGCAGCGCCATCGCCATGTGCGAGACGACGATCTCCTGGTCGACCGAGGCGTCGTCGACGATCGCGAGCTCGTCGGCGCGGGTGGCATTGCGCCCCGCGCCCTGCGGAGCAACCTGACGACCGGCTGCCGCCTGCTGGAGCTGCTGCCCGAAGGCGGTGGCCCAGCGGCCGGACTGCAGCGGCAGGTCCACCAGCAGATCGCGGTAGACCGCGTGATGTGCCGACGGCGTGCGGGCCTGCTCGGCGATGCGGTCACGCACCCGCTCGGTCAGCGTGCCGGCCACCCGGGGCATCAGCCGCTGGAGCTGCTCGCAGTAGAGTCGCCGCGCCTGTGCGGCCAGCAGCGAGGAGGGGGTTGCGGCAGCCATGGGAGAGGTGGGGGAGGAGGAATCGACCGTCGAAATCTGGAAAAATAGTGTGTACTACTTTACACCAGCAGGCCGATGCCTCACACGACCGCGCCGGCGTTCGGATCGTTCGGATCCTGGTCCTTCTTGGCGCCTGCGCTGACCAGATCCTCGCGCCGGACACCCAGCCACATCGCGATGGCCGCCGCGACGAACACCGACGAATAGATGCCGAAGCAGATGCCGATCGTCAGCGCCACCGCGAAGTAGTGCAGCGTCGGGCCGCCGAACAGCAGCATCGACAGCACCATCATCTGCGTCGAGCCGTGCGTGATGATGGTGCGGCTCATCGTGCTGGTGATCGCGTGGTCGATGACCTCGGGCGTGCTCATCTTGCGGAACTTGCGGAAGGCCTCGCGGATCCGGTCGAAGATCACCACCGACTCGTTGACCGAGTAGCCCAGCACCGCCAGCACCGCCGCCAGCACCGCCAGCGAGAACTCCCACTGGAAGAAGGCGAAGAAGCCCAGGATGATGATCACGTCATGCAGGTTGGCGATGATCGCGGCCACCGCGAACTTCCACTCGAAGCGGATCGCCAAGTAGATCATGATGCCGACGACCACGAAGGCCAGCGCCTTCAGGCCGTCCTCGGCCAGCTCCTTGCCGACCTGCGGGCCGACGAACTCGCTGCGGGTGAGCTTGAGCGGCTCGGTGATGCTGCCGTTGCTGCCGGCCTCGCAGACCTGGCGGCTGATGCTCTCGCCCTTGTCGGTGGTGATCTGCACCGGCTTGACCAGGCCGCCCTCGGCGGCGCACAGCTGGGCGAAGACGCGGCCGACCACCTCGTTCTGCTTGACGCCCTCGCGCAGCGGCAGGCGGATCAGCACATCGCGCGAGGTGCCGAACTTCTGCACCTGCACTTCGCCGAAGTTCATCGCCTCGACGGTGGTGCGGACCTTGGCGATGTCGGCGCTCTGGGCGTACTCGGTCTCGATGACCGTGCCGCCGGTGAACTCGATCGACAGGTGCAGCCCGCGGGTCAGCAGGAAGAACACCGCCAGCGCGAACGTGGCGAAGGAGATGATGTTGAACACCAGCGCATGCCGCATGAACGGGATGTCGCGGCGCAGGCGGAAGAATTCCATGAGGTGACTCCCTTCAGGCCTTGGGCGAGGTGACGGCCGGGGCGGCGTCGGCCGATCCCGGCTGCGCGGCCGGCTTCCAGACCTGGCCGATCGAGACGCCCTGCAGCTTCTTCTTGCGGCCGTACCAGAGGTTGACCAGACCGCGCGAGAAGAGCACCGCCGAGAACATCGAGGTGAGAATGCCCAGGCAGTGCACCACCGCGAAGCCGCGCACCGGACCCGAGCCGAAGGCCAGCAGCGCCACGCCGGCGATCAGCGTGGTCACGTTCGAGTCCAGGATGGTGCCCCAGGCGGCTTCGTAGCCCTTGTGGATCGCCATCTGCGGCGAGGCGCCGGCACGCAGCTCCTCGCGCACCCGCTCGTTGATCAGCACGTTGGCGTCGATCGCCATGCCCAGCACCAGCGCGATCGCGGCGATGCCCGGCAGCGTCAGCGTGGCCTGCATCATCGACAGGATCGCCACCAGCAGCAGCAGGTTCACGCCCAGCGCCAGCGTCGAGAACACGCCGAACAGCATGTAGTACGCGCACATGAAGACCGCGATGGCGAGGAAGCCGTACAGCACGCTGTCGAAGCCCTTGGCGATGTTCTCGGCGCCCAGGCTGGGGCCGATCAGGCGTTCCTCGATGATCTCCATCGGTGCAGCCAGCGAACCGGCACGCAGCAGCAGCGCGGTGTCGGCCGCCTCGACCGGCGTCATCGAGCCGGAGATCTGCACCCGGCCGCCACCGATCTCCGAGCGGATCACGGGGGCCGTCACGACCTCGCCCCGGCCCTTCTCGAACAGCAGGATGGCCATGCGCTTGTTGATGTTCTCGCGGGTGACGTCGCGGAAGATGCGCGCGCCGCGGGCGTCGAGCGTCAGGTGCACCGCCGGCTGCTGGTTGTCGTCGAAGCCGGCCTGCGCGTCGGTCAGGTTCTCGCCGGTCAGCACCACCTGGCGCTTGACGATGATGGGCACGCCGCCTCGCTCCAGGAAGCGCTCGGTGCCGAAGGGCACCGGGGCGCCGCCGCCCAGCGCGGCCTGCGCCTCGGGGCCGTCGTCGACCATGCGCACTTCCAGCGTGGCGGTGCGGCCGATGATGTCCTTGGCCTTGGCCACGTCCTGCACGCCGGGCAGCTGCACGACCACGCGGTCGGCGCCCTGCTGCTGGATCACCGGCTCGGCCACGCCCAGCTCGTTGATGCGGTTGTGCAGCGTGTTGATGTTCTGCGTCAGCGCCTGCTGCTGGACGTTGCGGACCGCCTCGGGCTTGATGCGGCCGATCAGCCGGGGCTCGGCGGCGTCACCGGCCTCGGTCCAGAGCATGTCGGCCTGGGCCAGCGTCAGCGCCTCGCGCGCCTTGGCCTGGGCCTCGCGGTCCCGCAGGCGCACCTCGATGCTGTCGCCGCTGCGCTGGATGCCGGCGTGGCGGATCGACTTGTCGCGCAGCAGCGTGCGCACGTCGGTGGACAGCGACTCGGTCTTCTTGGTCAGCGCTGCGGCCATGTCGACCTGCATCAGGAAATGCACGCCGCCGCGCAGGTCCAGACCCAGGTACATCGGCTGCGCGCCCAGCCCGGTCAGCCATTGCGGCGAGCGCGACACCAGGTTCAGCGCGACGATGTAGGCCGGATCGGCCGGATCGGGATTGAGCGCGCGAACGATCGCGTCGCGCGCCTTGAGCTGGGTGTCGGTGTCGCCGAAGCGGGCGCGCACCGAGTTGCCCTCGAGCTGGACGAAGTCGGGCTTCAGGCCGGCGGCCTGCAGGGCCTGCTCGACCCGGGGCACCAGACCGGCGTCGACCTTCAGCGTGGCCTTGCCGCTGGAGACCTGGACGGCCGGCGCCTCGCCGAAGAAGTTGGGCAGCGTGTAGAGCAGCCCCGCCACCACCGCGATGGCCAGGATCAGGTACTTCCACCAGGGGTAGCGGTTCATCGTTCAGCCTGAGAGCAAGAGTTCAGCAAGGAATCGGGGCGACGGCCCGGCTTACTTGATCGAGCCCTTGGGCAGGACCTGCACCACCGCGCTGCGCTGGCACTGGACCTCGACGCCCGAGGACACTTCCAGCGACACGAAGGACTCGGCCACCTTGGTGACCCGGCCCAGCAGGCCGCCGGCGGTGACGATCTCGTCGCCCTTGGCCAGCGCGTCGATCATCGCCTTGTGCTCCTTCTGCTTCTTCATCTGGGGCCGGATCATGATGAAGTACAGCACCACGAACATCAGCACCAGCGGCAGCAGCTGCATCAGGGACGAGCCGCCTGCGGGTGCGGCGCCAGCCGCCTGGGCGTAGGCATTGGAAATGAACACGTTCGGCTCCTGCAAAGGGGAATAAGGGACAAAGCGCACGATTGTAGGGGTGTCCGGAAACCGGCCGGACCCCAGGTGACCCCACCCGCCCGGGCCGGGGGTCAAGGCGGCAAAAGCGGCAACCGATATCGACGCCATGGACCGCCCTCTTGCGCCCCCTGTCGCCGATTCCCGCCTGTCACGCGCGCTGAGCGCCAGCGCCTGCGGCACGCTGCTGCTGGTCGTGCCGATGCGGCTCGACGAGATGGCCGCGCTGCTGGGCGCCGCCCTGCGCGAGACGGTGCTGCAGGCGGCGGCCCGGCAGCTCGAGACGGCGCTGCACGCGCTGCAGCAGCCCGCCACCGGGGCCGAAGCCCTGCACCGCCGCGGCGACGGCTTCCTGGTGGTGCTGGGCGACGCCTCGCCCGAGCATGTCGACACCGCGGCGCACCTGCTGCTGGATGCGCTGGAGCAGCCGATGGAGGTCGCCGGCCAGCGCTTCTGCCTGGGCGGCTGCGCCGGCCGGGTCGACTTCGATGCGCAGAGCGGGCACGAGGTCGCCACGCTGCTGCGCCAGGCCGATCTGGCCAGCCTGGAGGCCCGCCGGCTCGGTCGCGGCCAGTGCGTCCGGCATGAGGCCGCCACCACGATGGTCGCGATGCGCCGGCTGCGCGCCGAGGACACCCTGCACCGCGGCATCGACCAGATCCGGCTCGACCTGCTGTTCGAGATCCAGGCCGACATGTGCACCGGCGCGCTGACCGGTGCGGTGGTCCTGCCACGCTGGACCCCGGCGCTGGGCGCGGGCCTCGCCGACGGCGGTCGCGGCTGGGCCGCGGTGGCCGCCGACGCCGGGCTGATGCACCGGCTGACCCTGATGCTGCTGCACGGCATCTGCCGCCAGGTGCGGCAGTGGCGCGATCAGGGGCTGGATGTGCCCAGCCTGTCGGTCGATCTGCCGGCCGGGCTCTGGCAGGACCGCGCGCTGGTGTCGATGGTGCTCGACGCGCTGGTCGACCAGGGCCTGCCCGGCGGCACGCTGACGCTGCTGATGCCCGGCGCGGCGCTGTCGGGCGACGCGGACCTGCTGCGCGGCACGCTGCGCTCGCTGCGCGCCACCGGCGTGCGGGTCGGGCTGGCGCGTCTCGGGGACGCCGGCCCGGTCTCGCTGGACACGCTCGGGCGCCTGCCGCTCGACGAGCTGACGCTCGACGCCCGGGTGCTGGAGCGCCTCGGCCAGCGTGACGGCACCCGCATGGCCGCCGCGCTGATCGGCCTGGGCCGGGCGCTGGGACTGCGGGTGGTCGCCGAGGGCGTGCGCAGCGAGGAGCAGCTCGATGTCCTGCGCGCCCGCCACTGCGACGAGTTCCAGGGCCCGCTGCTGTCGCTGCCGGTCGGCGCCACGACGATGACCCAGGTGCTGATGCATGCCCGGGTCCAGCACCGGGTGGTGCTGGACAGCTCGACCGGGACCGCCCCCGGCCCCGGCACGGCCACCGGCGCGGAATCGACCCGCGGCCCGGCTCACCGGACCGGCCGGGTCTCGATCACTGCTGCAGCAGGTTGAGCACGTATCGGCCGCTGGTGCTGCCGGTGCCGCCGCTGGCATAGACCACCCGCACCAGATAGTTGACCGCCGCGGTCGTGCCGTTGCGCACCGTGACCGTCTCCGGCTGGCCTGCTGCCCGCGTGCTCGAGGCCAGCGCGGAGGTGCCCGCGGCGTTGTACAGATAGAGCTGGTAGTTCTGCGTGCTGGCCGTGTGGTTCAGCGTCGCCGACAGCGTGCGGCCCGCCGCGACGCTCACCCGGAAATAGTCGGTGTCGGTGGTCGAGGCCACCGTGCCGGCGATGCGCGCATGGGCCACGGTGACCGCGCGTGCGGTGGCAACCGTGTTGTTCGACTCGCCTTCGGCCAGCGCGGTCGGCTGCGAGCCCATCGCGGTGTCGACCGCCTTCTTCGCGTCGACGATGCCGGTGCCGATCGTCGTCGTCGTGCCCGGGCTGACCGGGAAGGCACGCGCGGAACTCTTGAGCATGCTCTCGACCTGGTCGGGCGTCAGCGCGGCATTCTTCGCCAGCATCAGCGCCGCCACGCCGGCCACATGCGGCGTGGCCATCGAGGTGCCGTTGTAGGAGGCATAGCTGTCAGCGCCAGGCACGGTGCTGCCGGCATTGAGGGTCGACAGGATGCCCGCGCCCGGTGCGGCCACATCGACGACCGAGCCGTAGTTCGAGAACGAGGCCCGCGCACCGGTGCGGGTGGTCGCACCGACGGTGATCACGCCGGCGCAGTTGGCCGGGCTGGCGTTGGACGCATTGATGTTCGAGTTGCCGGCCGCGATCACCAGCATCGCGCTGCGCGAGCGGGCGGAATTGATCGCGTTCTGCATCGTCGTGCCGCAGGCGCCCGAGCCGCCCAGCGACAGGTTGAGCACCCGCGCCGGATAGGCATTGGCCGGAACCCCGGACACGGTGCCGCCCGAGGCCCAGACCACGCCGGCGGCAATGTCGGAGGTGTAGCCGCCGCAGGTGCCCAGCACCCGCACCGGCACGATCCTGGCCGAAGGAGCCACACCCGCGACCCCCAGACCGTTGTTGGTGACTGCGGCGATGGTGCCGGCCACATGGGTGCCGTGCCAGCTGCTCGAACTCGAGCACCAGTCGCCCGGGTCGCGGGCATCGGCATCACGGCCATTGCCGTCGTTGGCGGTGGCGGTGTCGGCGATGAAGTCGTAGCCGCCGACGATGTTGGCCGCCAGGTCGGCATGCGGCCGGTAGCCGGTGTCGATCACCGCAACCCGCACGCCCGCGCCCAGCGAGCGGTCCCAGGCGGCCGGCAGATTGATGCCGCCCACCGCCTCGTAGTAGTGCCACTGGCTGGCGAACTGGCTGTCCGACGGCACCCACTGCGGCAGCATCACCAGATCGGGCTCGACCGACAGCACCTCGGCATCCGCCGCAGCCATCTCGCTCGACAGGGTGCGGATCTGCTCCGGCGTCAGCGCGCGGCTGGCGCGAAAGACGCTGCTGCCGTCATGGCCGTCGCGCCGGAAGGCCACCGTCGCGCCGAAGCGGCTGACCACCCGCTCGGCACGCTGGCGATCACGCTCGCGGCGATCGGGCGAGCGGGCGGCAGCGGCCGCCGAGAACGAGGTGGCGCGGTAATGCACGATGAACTGGTCGGTCATCTTCGGCGCGCTTGGAGCGGCCGCGCTGGCCTGGGCAGACACGCCGGCCGCAGCCAGCAGCACCGCAGTCATCCACCGGACGGGCGGGAAAGGCAGGACACGATACGACATGGGGTTTCTCCTCCTGGGAGTTCGCATCGTGTGCAACAGGCGTCCAGGGATTGTTTCCGCCCCAGAGAGTTGCATGCATAAATTCACACTTCAACACAAACGCGAAAAAGTGAACTTTCCGCCTGTTGTCTCGAGGATGCACCTCAGCCGGAAGCCCCTCCCTGCGCCGCGGCCCGCGCCGCGAAGGCCGCGCGCTGCGCCGCGATCCGGTCGCGCGGGTTGACCTTGGCGACCTGCTCGTCCAGGCGCATCTCCTTGATGAAGCGGCTCGGGAAGGCGCGACGGATCTCGCGCCCACGCTTCTGGCGCAGCAGCGTCGTCACCAGCAGCGTGCGCCGCGCCCGCGTGATGCCCACGTACATCAGCCGGCGCTCCTCCTCCAGCCGTTCCACGGTCATCTCTTCCTCCTCGCGCTTGAAGGGCAGCGTGCCCTCGTTGACACCCACCAGCACGACATGCGGCCACTCCAGGCCCTTGCTGGCGTGCAGCGTCGACAGCGTGACGACGTTCTGGTCGGCCTCGCCGCGCTCGGCCAGGCTCAGGATCACGCTGATGGTCTGCGCGACGTCGAGCACGCTCTTCGTCTCGGACTGCACCTGGCCGCTGCCGTCCTCGGCGATCTCGCCGCCGCAGCGCCGCGCGATCCAGTCGATGAAGTCGAGCACATTGGACCAGCGCGCCGCCGCGACCTTGGGGTTCTCCTCGCTGTCGAGCAGGTGCTGCTCGAAGCCCAGCTCGCCCAGCCATTCCATCAGCATCGGCCGCGCCGCCTCGGCGCCCACGGTGTGGCGGGCGCGGTACTCGAGGTCGTTCACGTAGCGGCCGAACTCGTGCAGCGAGCCCACCGCCTTGGCCGAGAGCGCCGTGCCGATCGACTCCTGGAACAGCGCCTCGAACAGGCTCACGCGCCACTTGCCGGCGAAGTCGCTCAGGGCCGCCAGCGTCGTGTGGCCGATGCCGCGCTTCGGGGTGGTGATCGCGCGCAGGAAGGCCGGGTCGTCGTCCTGGTTGACCAGCAGCCGCAGCCAGGCGCACAGGTCCTTGATCTCGGCGCGGTCGAAGAAGCTCTGGCCGCCGGAGACCTTGTACGGGATCTGCGCCTTGCGCAGCGCCTCTTCCAGCTTGCGGCTCTGGTGGTTGGCGCGGTAGAGGATGGCGAAGTCGCGCCACTCGGTCGAGCCGGTGTGCTCGCCCGCGGTGTTGGCGCGGATCGCCAGGATGCGCGCGGCCGCCCGCTCGGCCTCGTGCTCCTCCTGGTCGCACTCGATGACCTTGACCGGCTCGCCCTGGCCGAACTCGCTCCAGAGCTTCTTCTGGAAGATCTTCGGGTTCAGCGCGATGACGTTGTTCGCAGCGGTCAGGATCGCGCCGGTGGAGCGGTAGTTCTGCTCCAGCGGGATGACCTTGAGGTTCGGATAGTCCTGCGGCAGGCGCTTGAGGTTCTCGATGGTGGCGCCGCGCCAGCCGTAGATGCTCTGGTCGTCGTCGCCCACCGCGGTGAAGAGGCCCTGCTCGCCCACCAGCGCCTTGAGCAGCTCGTACTGGGTCGCGTTGGTGTCCTGGTATTCGTCGACCAGCACATGGCGCAGCGTGCGGCGCCATTTCTCGCGCGCTTCCTCGTGCTGCTGCAGCAGCTTCAGCGGCAGGCCGATCAGGTCGTCGAAGTCCACCGCCGAATAGGCCGCGAGCCGCTCCTCGTAGAGCTTCATCACCCGGGCGGCGACGCGCTCGTCGTCGTCCTGCGCGGCGGCCTCGGCCTGCTCGCAGCTCAGGCCGTTGTTCTTCCACAGGCTGATGGTCCACTGCCAGCGCCGCGCCACCGCCGCGTCGGTGGTGCCGCCGGCGTCCTTCAGCACGCCCAGCACGTCGTCGGCATCCAGGATCGAGAACTTCGGCTTCAGGCCGAGCATCTCGCCGTCCTCGCGCAGCATGCGCACGCCCAGGGAGTGGAAGGTGGCGATCACCAGATCCTTCGACGCCCGCGCGCCCACCAGCGAGCGCGCCCGCTCGCGCATTTCCTGCGCCGCCTTGTTGGTGAAGGTGATGGCACCGATCTGCTTCGGCGCGAGCCCGGCCTGCAGCAGCCGGGCGATCTTGTGGGTGATCACCCGCGTCTTGCCCGAGCCGGCGCCCGCCAGCACCAGGCAGGGGCTGTGCAGGTGGTGGACGGCTTCGAGCTGGGCGGGATTGAGGGTCGAGGGGGCGTCGGCCATGGCGGGGCTCCGGGGACGCAGCGGCAGGGACTGCGGGCGGCGATCATAGCCAGCCCTCCCCGACCCGGCCTGATGCGGCCCGATGCACAGCCGATCCGCAGGCGATCAGTAGGTCTTGTACGGCAGGAACTTGCCGCTCATCGTGATGCTGACCCGGTCGCCCTTGGGGTCGGGCTCGCGCTGCAGGTCCATGCGGAAGTCGATCGCGCTCATGATGCCGTCGCCGAACTCCTCGTGGATCAGTTCCTTGAAGGTGGTGCCGTAGACGCTGACCAGCTCGTGGAAGCGGTAGATCAGCGGATCGGTCGGCACCGAGGTCGGCAGCGAGCCCTTGTACGGCACCACCTGCAGCCAGCGCGCCTCGGCCTCGCTGAGGTCGAACAGGCGGGCGATGACCGCGGCCTGCCCGGCGTCGAGCGTCATCTGGCCCAGGCAGGCGGCGGTGACCCACTCCTTGCTGAGCCCCACCTCGCGGGCCACGTCAGACCACTTCAGGCCCTTGGCCACCTTGGTGGCGATGATCTTTTCGGTCACGTCGAGTCGGCTCATGGCGCATGCCTCCATCAGGGTCGCGGTTCAGTCGGATTCAGTCGGATGCCGCCCGGGGCCGGGCGCGCCGCACCAGGGCGGTGCAGCGGCCCACGCCGTCAGACAGGCCGACGGGAACTGCAAGCGATGTGCCTGCGCGCCGCGCGCCGTTCAGGACGAACGCTGCTCAGCCCTGCACTTCCGGCCAGACGGTGTGGAAGAACTGGCCGGCCGGGCGGTCGATGCGCTCGTAGGTGTGCGCGCCGAAGAAGTCGCGCTGCGCCTGCAGCAGGTCGGCGGGCAGACGCGCGCTGCGGAAGGCATCGAAGAAGGCCAGCGAGGCCGACATCGCCGGCACCGGCACGCCGGCCAGCATCGCCTGCGCGACCACCCGGCGCCAGGCCGGCTGCGCGCCGTTGAGCGCCGTCTCGAAGTACGGCGCCAGCATCAGGCTGGCGGGCGCCTGGCCGTCGGCATGGGCCTCGGCGATGCGGTTGAGGAACTGCGCGCGGATGATGCAGCCGCCGCGCCACAGCCGCGCGATCGCGCCCAGGTCGAGGTTCCAGCCGCGCTGCGCGCTCATCGTGCGCATCAGGTCCAGGCCCTGCGCATAGCTGACGATCTTGCTGGCATAGAGCGCCTGGCGCAGCAGCTCGACCCACTCGGCCACCGGCAGGTCGATGCGCGCCTCGGGGCCCTGCAGCCGGGTGCTGGCCACCAGCCGCGTCGCCTTCATCGACGACAGCACGCGCGCGTCCACCGCCGCGCCCATCGTGCTGACCACCACCGCGTTCTGCGCCGCGTTCATCAGCGTCCACTGGCCGGTGCCCTTCTGGCCGGCCTTGTCGAGAATGACATCGACGATCGGCGCGCCGGTGTCCGGGTCGCGCTGCGCCAGGATGCGCGCGGTGATCTCGATCAGGTAGCTGCGCAGCTCGCCGCGGTTCCACTCGTCGAAGACGGCAGCCATCGCGTCGGTGTCGAGGCCGGCGGCGCGCATCAGCGCGTAGGCCTCGCAGATCAGCTGCATGTCGCCGTACTCGATGCCGTTGTGGACCATCTTGACGTAGTGGCCCGCGCCGCCCGGGCCGATGTGCGAGACGCAGGGCTCGCCGTCGACCTTCGCGCTGATCGCCTCGAACATCGGCCGCAGCGCGGTCCAGGCCTCGACCGGACCGCCGGGCATGATGGCCGGGCCCTTGCGCGCGCCCTCCTCGCCGCCGGAGACGCCGGCGCCGACGAAGCACAGGCCGCTGGCGGCCAGCTCGGCCGAGCGGCGCTCGGTGTCGGCGAACAGGCTGTTGCCGCCGTCGACCAGGATGTCGCCGGGCGACAGCAGCGGCGCGATCTTCGCGATCACGTCGTCCACCGGCGCGCCGGCGTTGACCATCATCAGCACCTTGCGCGGCGCGGCCAGACTGTCCACGAAGTCGGCCAGCGACTCGAAGCCGTGCAGCCGCCCGGTGGTGTCATCGGCCACGCTGCGCGCCACCGCCTGTGGCGAGCGGTCATGCAGGCTGACGTCGAAGCCGTGGTCGGCGAGGTTCAGGGCCAGGCTGCGGCCCATCACCCCCAGGCCGATCAGGCCGATGGGATGCTTGGTGGTCATGCGGGAGTCCGGTTCTTTTCGGGAAAACCCTCGATTTTCCATGCAGCCCGCTGTCGACCGGCTGTCAGGGGCTCCCGTGGGGCGGGACGGGCGCGTCAGGGCTATCGACGGGCGGGCGGGGGACTTGATCGGCGGGCCCAGCGCGTGTCATGAACTTCCCGCCCGCCGTTTGATGGCGCTGAAAAGCTGAATCCATGAGCCGCAAACACCACCCGAGCGACATCAGGGTTGCAGCGTGATGCTGCGGAACGCCTGCGCCGCCATCGGCCGGTCCTTGCACGCCACGCCGTTGGTCACGACGCCGCCGTCGTCGCTCAGGAGCTGCAAGGTGCCGCCACCTCCCAGCGGCTCGAACAGCACCTCCGGCCGGAAGCCGACAAGCTCGCTGCTGTCGACGATCCGCGGCGCGTCGTGCTTCTGGCCCGACCAGCGGTACAGCGTGAACGCACCGGCGTCGGCAGCCGGCCCGGCGACGATCCAGTAACCGCGGCCGTCCAGGGCGCGCTCGATGCTGCGAACACCACGGCCGCGCAGTTCGAGCAGGATGGGCTCGCCGAAGCGTGCCTTGCGCCCAGGCGCGGCCGTCACCAGCTCCGCGGGGTTGAGCAAGGGCACCAGCAGCGCCCGGCCGTTGGGCACCGGGTTGCGGAATCCGACCAGCAGGCTGCCATCGGGCATCGCCGCCAGCCCTTCGATGTTGAGCCCGCCGGGCGCCTCGGGTGCGAGCCGCGCTGCATCGCCGAGACGCAGGCCCGCCAACGTCGGCGCGGCGGCCAGGTCGTCGAGCAGGCCGCGGTAGGGCGTTCCTGCCGGGGTGACGCCCGGCTGCGCACCCGGAACGATGTCGGTGGCGAAGAAACGCTGCCGGTCGGGCCGCACCTTGCCCTTGCTGTTGCGGCCGTGCGAGGCGATCCAGTAGATGCGCTGGCCGACAGCCGCCGCCGCTTCGAGATCCGACTCCTTGTTGCCGCTGTCGAGGAAGGCGGCAAGCGGCGCCTCGCCCACGGGCTCCGGCCGGCCGCGCCGGTAGATGCGCAAGGTGTTGTCCTCGTCGCCCGCGACGACAAAATGATCGGCATCCAGGGCGACAGCGGCCGACGCATCGCATGGACCGCGGTAGCTCATGGCGGCGGAGGCGGGTGCGCCCGACGCGGAGCCGGCGAACAGCGTCAGCGCGAGGGCCGACAACATCGAAAAGGCGTGGGGCAATGGCATGCTGATCCTTGCTTGCGGCTCAAAGCACCCGCAGCACCTCGAACTGGAGTCGCTTGGGGGCGACCTGTACCGACACCTCGTCACCCTCGCATCTGCCCAGCAGGGCCCTGCCCAACGGGGCATCGGTGCTGATGACCTGGACGATCTGAGCGCCGCTGACCAGTTGCATGCTGCCGCCATCGGGGCCGAGAAAGAGCTGCTGCTGCCTGTCTTCGGCATCGACCAGGCAGACCAGCGCACCGAGCTGGATGCCTTTGCCGGCGTCGTAGGGCAGCGGGCGGAACTGGCGCCAGCGGGCCAGTGCCTGGCGGATGGCTGCGGCGCGACGGGCTTGGCCGGTGGCCAGGTAGGCGGCTTCGAGCCCCAGGGTGTCGTACTTGTTCTCGGCGATGTTTTCTTCGTGGGTCGCCGTTGCATGGGCCTCCCGCACGGCCTCTTCGGCCTGCAGCAGGTCTTCGGAGAGCCGTTGCAGGACCTGCTGCTGCAGCAAGAATTTATCCATGGGTACGATGGGCGTATCGATATCTAGATCGGCACTGGTGCAGCAGCAACATCCGACGCGTCCAATCGAGAAGACAGGAAGGGACGGAGAATCTGTTCGGAGAAACTCTGAATTTTCTCAGCTTGGGGAACGCATACCCTTTCGACGATCTCCGCATCGGACAGAAGCCGGTAGCGTCGGTATGCCTTATATATGTGCTTGCCCCTGCCCTTATCGGGAATTTTCTCACCGTCCGGCAGCTTGGGAGAGAAACCAGGTTGATCGTACAATGCCTCGAATGCGCTTTCGAGCGACCTCAGAGGCATACAGTAGGTATCTGCCTTGGTGACGTTGCCAGTTTCTGCCTGATCTCCATCTAGGATAGCGATGACTGCATCCGCTGGCGCAAGAAATCCATGGTCTCGGTTGCGCTGCAGGAGACCAGTGACCTGCGTAACACCACCAACCGGGATGATGAGATAGCTGTAGTAAGTTGGCCTGCAATGCAGATCAATGTGGTGCTGAATGACCATTTTGGCGGATTCATCCTCCACCAAGATGTATCGATCCCAGCCGTGGAAACCGAACAGCAGACTCTTGACATACGCAAACGAACGTTCCTCCAGTATCGACTGCTCGCCAACAGCCTCCATGTAGAGCAACTCACCTTCTCGCAGCGTCTGCATGAGCGCAAGCGAGTGGCTGGTGAACACAACGTTGACAGAGAATTCCATACACAGAGCACGCAATTCATTGACCAATCGG
This sequence comes from Sphaerotilus sulfidivorans, assembly GCF_013426975.1. GTDB lineage: Bacteria > Pseudomonadota > Gammaproteobacteria > Burkholderiales > Burkholderiaceae_C > Sphaerotilus > Sphaerotilus sulfidivorans. The sequence goes on along the minus strand of NZ_JACCPY010000005.1, from coordinate 185,799 downwards.
GCCTGAGCGGCGGCGTCAAGAGAGATATCGATCTCGTCAATGAAGATGAGCCTAGGCCCTGACTGCAATCGTCTGAAAAGGTTGACGAGGAAAAATTCGCCCGAGCTGAAGTAGTCCTCTCGAACGTAGCGTTCGTCCTCGACATGGTAGAAACAGCAGGCTCCTCGTGAGAACCTCACTTCACGCAAGTCCTCGAATCGCGCATCGCCGTAGATGCGCGTCAGGAATTCGATCAGGGCTCCAGGCCGAGTATGGTTATCAAGGATAATGGCGCGGCGGATCTCATTATCCGCCTCGGAGAGCGCATGAAAATAGCTAAAGCGCTGGCCATGGGGAATCGGTAGTTCAACTGCGATCAGCGACCGCAGCGACTTCGGCACCGACTGACGAGTGCTTAGCGTGCCCACCGCCGGGTCGTAGGTAAATTCGAACGAGACACCGTCCACTGTGTAGCGAACAAAACTGCTTTGGCGCAGCGCGCCATCAGAAGTGGTACGCCGAAATGTGTCAGCCAGCGCGAAGTTCATGACCGCCTTAGCCAAGGTAGTTTTACCTGCGCCGTTGCGACCAACAATACAAAGTGGTGCGTTGCGGTCGAGGTCCAAGCAAAACGTCAGTGTCTTGATCGGCCGGACATCGTGGATATCTACTTGAAACCTCATATCACATCAACCAAAAGATCGGTGCAAAAACATGTCCACCACTGCGGCTCCGTACTTGCGCCGCAGCTTCTCTAGGTATGACTGGTCCACGGTGTTGACATAGTTCAGCAGGCCAGCAAGCCGAGCCTCGGTCTTGGCGGACCCGACCTCCAGCATTTTATTGAACCGTTCGCGGTCCCGAAGGTACAGGTGAAGCATGGTTTCAATCTCATCCTTGACAGAGGTGTCAACGGAGATCGTCCTGTTCGGGAGGAGCACCATGCCCAGCAACTTGATCTTTCCACCGACGTGCAGGTACTTCGATTTACCACGGTGCAACCGCAGCTCACCCCGGAACATCCGATCGAGCAGCTCATTGAGAGCAACCTCTCCCTCTTGCACTGCAGAGCGCTCGCCCGACGACAGAACTATGTCATCGGCGTAGCGTGTGTAGATCACACCAAGCTGCTGACAACGTGCGTGAAAGGCAGCATCGAAGGGATACAGCGCAGCGTTGCTGAGACCCGGAGAAGTCGAGAACCCGATCGGCACAGCGTCATCCACGCATAGCAGGTCCAGCACATGCTCCAGATGGTCTGACAAATCTGCGATGGGGATCTCCGCCATCGCGTTGGTGATCGTCTCGCGCACGATGCCGCGCGTGAGACTAGGGAAGAACGACTCGATGTCTGTGACGAAAAAATGGCGACTCGGTGCATGCTGCTCGACAGCGGCACGGGCACTGACTCCCTTTCGGTACGAGAACACGGACTTCTCATGAACCGGCAGGAAGTCAACCAGAAATAGGCGCAGGAAGCTGTGATAAGCCCGGAGGCGTTCGCTCGGGCTGACCAGTTCACGTCGCTTGGCACCCTGCCGGATGTGAGTGCGCCCAAGGTCGTCCTCAGACGCTTCGCGCATGAAATCCGCAAAGGAGCGCTTGCCATGGAACATGGCTTCAAACAGCGTCTTCAACGGCTTTTTCACAATGGGCATGGCGGACGTATCGGGTGGACGGGGTTGTAGCTTTGCGCTAGCATAGCTTCATGCTGGCTGACTAGGAGTATCTCCGGTCGCACAGGCCAGCCTCTAGGCCGTCTGAATCTACTTGTGTGATGCGCTTGACCCAGGGTGAGCCGGGACAGGTGCTCACACAAGGCGTAGATCGGTACATCAGCGCAACAATGTCCCAAAACATCGTGTAAGCCGGTACTGTCCGATCAACGATCAAGATTCCCCAGCCAACAAAAAAGGGCCCGAAGGCCCTTCCTCTGCCGACGCAACCCGCGTCACTCCACCGTCACCGACTTCGCCAGATTGCGCGGCTTGTCCACATCCGTCCCGCGAGCGCAGGCGGTGTGATACGCCAGCATCTGCAGCGGCACGACGTGCAGGATCGGGCTGAGCGCGCCGTAGTGCTCGGGCATGCGGATGACGTGCACGCCCGGCTCGTTCTCGATGCGCGTGTCGGCGTCGGCGAAGACGAACAGCTCGCCGCCGCGCGCGCGCACTTCCTGCATGTTGCTCTTGAGCTTTTCCAGCAGCTGGTCGTTCGGCGCGACCGTGACCACCGGCATCGAGGCGTCGACCAGCGCCAGCGGGCCGTGCTTGAGCTCGCCTGCGGGATAGGCCTCGGCGTGGATGTAGCTGATTTCCTTGAGCTTGAGCGCGCCTTCCAGCGCGATCGGGTAGTGGCGGCCGCGGCCCAGGAACAGCGCGTTCTGCTTGGGCGTGAACAGCTCGGCCCAGGCGATGATCTGCGGCTCCAGCGCCAGCACCGACTGCACGGCGGCCGGCAGGTGGCGCAGGTTGCGCAGGCCGGCTTCCACGCCGGTCTCGGGGATGGAGCCGCGCTGCTTGGCCAGCACCAGCGTCAGCAGGAACAGCGCGACCAGCTGCGTCGTGAAGGCCTTGGTCGAGGCCACGCCGATCTCGGCGCCGGCGTGCGTGATGAAGGCCAGCTTGCACTCGCGCACCATCGCGCTGGTGCCGACGTTGCAGACGGTCAGCGTGTGCTCCATGCCCAGCGAGCGCGCATGCTTGAGCGCGGCCAGCGTGTCGGCGGTCTCGCCGCTCTGGCTGATGGTGACCACCAGCGTCTTCGGGTCGGGCACGCTCTCGCGGTAGCGGTACTCGCTGGCGATCTCGACCGCGCACGGGATCTTGGCGATCGACTCCAGCCAGTACTTGGCGGTCAGGCCGCTGTAGGAGCTGGTGCCGCAGGCCAGGATCAGCACCTTGTCGATCTGCGAGAACACCTCGGCGGCGCCGTCGCCGAACAGGTCCGGCGTGATCGCCTCGATGCCCTCGAGCGTGTCGGCGATGGCGCGCGGCTGCTCGAAGATCTCCTTCTGCATGTAGTGGCGGTACGGGCCCAGCTCGGCCGCGCCGCTGTGGGCGTTGACCGTCTTGACCGGACGCTCGACGCGCAAGCGCGCGCCGCCTTCGCCGCGGGCGGTGATCCAGTACTTGCCCTGCTGCAGGTCGACCGCGTCGCCCTCTTCCAGGTAGATGATCTGGTCGGTCACGCCGGCCAGCGCCATCGCGTCGGAGGCGAGGAAGGTCTCGCCCTGGCCGACGCCCAGCACCAGCGGCGAGCCCTCGCGGGCGCCGACGACGCGCTGCGGCTCGTCCTGGCAGAAGACCGCGATCGCGTAGGCGCCCTTCAGGCGCGGCAGCGCGGCCTCGACCGCGGCGAACAGATCGCCGTCGTACAGCGAGTCGACCAGGTGCGCGATGACCTCGGTGTCGGTCTGGCTGAGGAACTCGTAGCCACGGCCCCTGAGTTCGGCGCGCAGCTCGTCGTGGTTCTCGATGATGCCGTTGTGCACCAGCGCGATGCGGCCGGCGCGCGCGCTCTTGGCCTCCAGGCCCGGGCCATGCGAGAAATGCGGGTGGGCGTTGTGCACCGCCGGCGCACCATGCGTGGCCCAGCGGGTGTGCGCGATGCCGATCAGGCCCTCGACGCCTTCCTGCGCGACCTGGGCATCCAGCTCGGCCACCCGCGAGGTGCTGCGGGTGCGGCGCAGGCCGCCGCCCTGATGCACCGCGACGCCGCAGGAGTCATAGCCGCGGTACTCGAGCCGCTGCAGACCCTGGATCAGGATGGGAACAATGTTGCGCTGACTGACCGCGCCGACGATGCCGCACATGGGTGGTTTCCCTTGGAAAGTGGAAGCAGGCCCGCATGGTAGGCAGAGATTCGTGAAATGAATGAGCAAAAAATTATCTTTTTTGCCCGAAAACATCCCATTGCAAATGCAACGCAATAAGATGCCACTCAAAAGCATTTCTTGAGGATTTTTTTCATGTCGACCCTCATCCCGGTGGACGCCATCGACCTGAAGCTGCTCGACGAGCTGCAGCGTGACGCCTCACGCTCGAACCAGGCGATCGCCGAGGCGGTCCATGTCTCGGCCGCGACCAGCCTGCGCCGCGTCAAGCGGCTGACCGATGCGGGCGTCATCGAGCGCACGGTGGCCATCCTGTCGCCCGAAGCGCTCGGCCACGGCCTGACCGCGATCGTCGAGATCACGCTCGACCGCCAGGCCATCGACCGCATCGAGGCCTTCGAGGCCCGGGCGGTGGCCGAGCCCGGCGTGCAGCAGTGCTACCGCACCCAGGGCGGCCCGGACTTCGTGCTGATCGCGCAGGTCGCCGACATGCCGGCCTACCAGGCGCTGGCGCAGCGCCTGTTCACCAGCGACGTGAACGTGCGCAATGTGCGCTGCTTCTTCAGCGTGCACCGCGCCAAGAGCGGCCTGCAGCTCACATTGCCCGCGAAGCCGCGCGACTGAAAGCCGTCCGATCAGCGTGCGATCAGCGCCCGCGCAGCCGCGTCAGCCAGCCCTGCGGCGGGCGGGCGGCGCGCTCGCGCGCCAGCCAGGCGTCGTAGACCGCACGCCGGGCCGGATCGCTCAGCACCGCATGCGCCAGCCGGCGGTCGTCGGCGCGCCGCTGCGCGGAGCGGGTCTCGTCGGCCGCGCCCGCACGGGCGGCCTGCGGCTTGAGACGCTCGGCAGGAGGAAGCGGCGGCAGCAGATCGGCCGAGACCCGGTGCCAGGCGATCTCGATCTCCGCCTCGGTGCAGTCCTCGGCCAGACCGAGGCGCTGATAGTGGGTCGGCTCGAACGGCAGGCCGGCACCGGTGGCGATCGCCGCAGCCGGCGCGCTGGAGGCCGACGCGGCCGGCACGGTCGCCTTGCCGGTCAGGCTGTGCCACAGCCCGCTCAGTCCGCTGCCGGCCGACGGGTTCATTTCTTCGCCTTGACCGGGCGGGCCCAGCCGCCGATGCCGATCTGCTTGCCGCGCGCGACCGCCAGCTCGCCGGCGCCGACGTTCTTCGTGATCGTCGAGCCGCCGCCGACGGTGGCACCGGCGCCGACGGTGATCGGCGCGACCAGCACGCAGTTCGAGCCGATGTGCACATCGTTCTCGATGACGGTGCGGTGCTTGTTGGCGCCGTCGTAGTTGGCGGTGATGCTGCCGGCGCCGTAGTTGACGCGCTCGCCCACGGTGGCGTCGCCCAGGTAGGCCAGGTGATTGGCCTTGGCGCCATCGGCCAGCGTCGAGTTCTTGACCTCGACGAAGTTGCCGATGTGCACCTCGCGGCCCAGCCTGGCGCCCGGGCGCAGCCGCGCGAACGGCCCGACCAGCGCGCCCTCGCCGACCTCGGCGCCAGCGGCCTCGCCGTCGATGCAGGTGAAGGGGTGGATGACCGCGCCGGCGGCGATGCGGGCGTTGCGGATCACGCAGTTGGCGCCGATCTGCACATCGTCGCCCAGCTCGACCGAGCCCTCGAAGACGCAGTTGACATCGATGGCGACATCGCGGCCGGTGCGCAGCGTGCCGCGCAGGTCGAAGCGCGCCGGGTCCATCAGCCGCACGCCGGCCTCCATCAGCCTCTCGGCCTGCTCGCGCTGGAAGCGGCGCTCCAGGTCGGCGAGCTGCACCGGGCTGTTGACGCCCAGCACCTCGGTCTCGCCGGTGGCCTGGGTCGCGACGACCGGCACGCCGTCGGCCACCGCCATCGCGACGATGTCGGTCAGGTAGTACTCCTTCTGGGCGTTGTCGTTGCTCAGCCGGGCCAGCCAGCGCTTCAGGTGCGCGGTGGGCGCGGCCATCATGCCGGTGTAGCCCTCGCGGATCTGGCGCTGCTCAGGGGTGGCGTCCTTGTGCTCGACGATGGCGCGAACCGCCTCGCCTTCGCGCACGATGCGGCCGTAGCCGGTCGGATCGGCCAGCACGACCGTCAGCAGCACCAGACGCTCGCCGGCGCAGGCCTGGATCAGCGCCTTGGCGGTTTCCGCCTTGACCAGCGGCACGTCGCCGTTCAGGATCAGCGTGGTCCCCGACTCGGGAAGCTCCGGCACCGCCTGCTGCACCGCGTGGCCGGTGCCGAGCTGCGGCTCCTGGCGCACGAAGGCCAGCGGCGCCTCAGGCAGCGCGCGGCGCATCGCCTGCTCGACCTGTTCGGCCCCGTGACCGGTCACGGTGATCAGCCGCTCCGCCCCCAGACCGATGCCGGTCTCGAGGACATGCTGCAATAGGGGCCGACCGGCAAGCGGGTGCAGCACCTTCGGGCGGGCAGACTTCATCCGCGTGCCCTTGCCAGCGGCCATGATCACAACATCGAGCGACATGCGCAGATCCTCTCTCAAGCGTGTTCCGTGTGTTCCGGACGGTGTGGAATCGCGGATTATCCGGATTGGCATGGCACTGGCACGACTTCCGCGCCTTAAGTGCGTCAAGTGGTCGCGACTCCTGCCGGTTTTGGCGCTGACGATGCTGCTGGGCGCCTGCAGCAGCGTCGGTCTGGCCTACCGGCAGGCCGACACGCTGGCCTGGTGGTGGCTGGACCGGCGCCTCGACTTCGACGACGCGCAGGCGCCGCGGGTGCGCCAGGCGCTGACGCAGTGGCTGGACTGGCATCGCCGCCACCCGCTGGCGCTGGCCGAGGATGTCGCGCTGATCGAGGAGATCGCGCGCGAGGCCGGCGCCGACACCCGCCCGGAGCGGCTGTGCCGCTGGTGGCAGCAGCTGCGCGAGCGCCAGCAGCTGCATCTGCAGACGCTGGCCGGCGGCGCGATGGCCGATGTGCTGGCCGGGCTGAGCGAGGCGCAGCTGCGCCACCTGCAGCAGGCGCTCGACGAGGACAACCGCGACTGGCGCGAGCGCTTCGTGCGCGGCGATGCCGACCAGCGCCAGCGCGCCTCGCGCGAGCGGCTGATCGAGCGCGCCGAGACCTTCTACGGCCGGCTGGATGCGGCGCAGCGCCGGCTGGTCGCCGAAAGGCTGCGCGCCTCGCCCTGGGATGCGGCGCGCTGGCAGCTCGAGCGCGAGCGCCAGCAGCGCGACCTGATCGAGACCCTGCAGGCGCTGCGCACGCTGCAGGCGCCGGAGCGCGAGCGCCGCACCGCGCTGCTGCAGGCCTGGGCCCGGCGCACGCTCGAGCCGGACGATCCGCAGGCGCGCCAGTACCGCGAACAGCTGCAGCGCTTCCAGTGCGAGCTGATCGCCGAGCTGCACAACCGCACCGACGCCAGCCAGCGCCGCGAGGCCGCCACACGGCTGCAGGGCTGGGCCCGCGACCTGCGCGCGGCCGGCGCCGCCACCGCTACGGCAGCTGGATCGTGACGCGGCGCGTGCCCGGCGGCAGGTCCGGAAAGCCCTGCAGGCCGGCCTCGAACATCAGCGGCAGCAGATCGGGGCTGGTGTGGCGCGCCTCATGCTCGATGCGGATCTCGACCAGACGCTCGCGGCTGGCGCGGTCGACCAGCAGCATCAGCAGCTGCTGGCGCTCGTGCACATCCTGCCAGCCGAAGCCGGCCCCGAAGCCCACGCCCGAGCCGATCACGACCGAGCCGTGAATGCGGCGGTCCGGTGGCGGCGGCGCGCGGCGCACCGGCGCGAAGGGCCCCGGCCAGGGATCGGCAAACGGCGACAGCACCCGGCTGAAGCGGCTGTCGAGCTGCACCAGCACCTCGACCTGGGCCGGCGTGGCTGCGGCCACGAAGCCGACCCGCTCCAGCGCCTGCGCCGCCGCCTGCTCCAGCCGCTGCTGCGCGGCCGGATCGGCCTGCTGCGAGGGCAGCCGATCGAAGGCATAGGCACCGGCGCGGCGGCCGCTCGGCCACGCGCCGAAGCTCGCCACATCGACGACGCTCTGCTTCAGCAGCGCGCAGCCGGGCAGCAGCGCGGCCAGCGGCGCCAGCGCACCCAGCGCCAGCAGGCGTCGGCGTCCGGGCCGGGCGCCCGCGTCGTTCGAAGGGGCAGACATCGGCAGTCTCCTCGGATCAGTCCTGAGCGGGCAGGAAGGGCGACGACGGGCTCAGCGTGCGGCGCAGCGCCTCCAGCGAGATCGCGGCCTCGGCCGGCAGTCCCGCCTCGGCGGCGGCCGGCGTCGCGCAGGCGTCGTCGTCCTCGTCATCGTCATGGTCGAAGGCCTTGTCGCCCATCGGGTCGGCCTGGCCGGTCGGGCGGATGGTCTCGAAGGGAAAGAGCTTGCGGTCCATCAGGTGCGACGGGACCACATGGCTGAAGGCGCGGTGCATGTTGTCGATGCGGCCCGGGAACTTCTGGTCCCACTCGCGCAGCATCTTCCTGACCTGCACGCGCTGCAGGTTCTCCTGGCTGCCGCACAGCGTGCACGGGATGATCGGGAACTGGCGGTGCGCGGCCCAGCGCTCGATGTCGGTCTCGGCGACATAGGCCAGCGGACGGATCACGGTGTGGCGGCCGTCGTCGCTGACCAGCTTCGGCGGCATGCCCTTCAGGCGGCCCTGGAAGAACAGGTTCAGGAAGACGGTGCCGAGGAAGTCGTCGCGGTGGTGGCCAAGCGCGATCTTGTTGGCGCCCAGCTCGCCGGCGACCCGGTACAGGATGCCCCGGCGCAGCCGCGAGCACAGGCTGCACATCGTGTCGCCCTCGGGAATCACGCGCTTGACCACCGAGTAGGTGTCCTGGTTCTCGATGTGGAAGTCGACGCCGCGGCTCTTCAGGTAGGCCGGCAGCACCTCGGCCGGGAAGCCCGGCTGCTTCTGGTCGAGGTTGACCGCGACGATCGAGAAGTTGATCGGCGCGCGCTGCTGCAGGTTCAGCAGGATGTCGAGCAGCGAGTAGCTGTCCTTGCCGCCCGAGAGGCAGACCATGACCCGGTCGCCCTCCTCGATCATGTTGTAGTCGGTGATCGCCTGACCGACCTGGCGGTGCAGGCGCTTGGACAGCTTGTTGATCTCGTGGGCGGCGCGGCGTTCGGCCTCGGTGGGCGGCGCGGCCGAAGTCGGGACGGAGGTGGATTCGGAGGTCTGCATGATGGGCGGAATTGGATGGGCGGAATTGTCGGTCCAAGCGCATCACCCCGGACAGGCCGATGGCGAGCGGCTGTCACAGGCCCGCCACGGCGGCGCGCTAGCGTGCTGCGCATCCTTCCCCCCACGAGCCCGACCGATGAGCCAGACCCCGACCGATGACGAGCTGATGCGCCGCCTGCACCGCGACCTGCGCGACGATCTGGACGAGGAGATCGAGCTGGAGTTCGAGGACCGCCATCTCGACGCGCTGGCCGCTGCCGAGGGCCGGCCGAGCACCGATGGCGACGCGCAGTCGCGCCAGCTCTACTTCCGCGAGCTGCTGCGCCTGCAGGCCGAGCTGGTGCGGCTGCAGGACTGGGTGGTGGCGACGAAGCACAAGGTCGTCATCCTGTTCGAGGGCCGCGACGCCGCCGGCAAGGGCGGCGTGATCAAGCGCATCACCCAGCGCCTGAATCCGCGTGTCTGCCGGGTCGCCGCGCTGCCGGCGCCCAACGACCGCGAGCGCACCCAGTGGTATTTCCAGCGCTATGTCTCGCACCTGCCCGCCGGCGGCGAGATCGTGCTGTTCGACCGCTCCTGGTACAACCGCGCCGGCGTCGAGCGGGTCATGGGCTTCTGCACCGACGACCAGTACGAGGAGTTCTTCCGCTCCGCGCCGGAGTTCGAGCGCATGCTGGTGCGCTCCGGCATCCAGGTCATCAAGTACTGGTTCTCGATCTCGGACGACGAGCAGCGCGTGCGCTTCCTGGCGCGCATCCACGACCCGCTGAAGCAGTGGAAGCTCAGCCCGATGGACCTGGAATCGCGCCGGCGCTGGGAGGACTACACCAAGGCCAAGGAGGTGATGCTCGAGCGCACCCACATTCCGGAGGCGCCGTGGTGGATCGTGGCCGCCGACGACAAGAAGCGCGCGCGCCTGAACTGCATCCACCATCTGCTCGGCCAGATGCCCTACCAGGAGGTCGAGCAGCCGCTGATCGCGCTGCCCGAGCGCGAGCACCACGAGGACTACACCCGCAATCCGGTCGCGCCGGAGCTGTTCGTGCCCGAGGTCTACTGAGCGGGCCGGGCGCGGCGGCTCACCACTGCCCGGTCTCGATGCGGATCGCGACCTCGCAGTCGTCGAAGATCTCCAGCTTGGCGATCTTCACCCGCACGCCCAGCACGCCGGGCAGGTCCATCAGCCGCGCAGCGACCTTGCCGATCAGGCTCTCGAGCAGGTTGACATGCCGGGCGGTGCATTCCTCGATGACGATGGAGCGCACCCGGCGGTAGTCGAGCACATGGGTGAGATCGTCGTCGCGCGGATGCAGCGGCTGGCTGCCGAGGTTGAGCTCGACATCGACCGCGATCGGCTGGGGCGCCTCCTTCTCGTGCTCGAGCACGCCCAGGTTGGCGTCGAAGCGCAGGCCGGTGAGCGTCAGGATCTGGGTGCCGCGGGTGGTGGACATGGAAAAGGCTCGAGTTCCTACAATCGGCGGGTGAATGCCGCCTCTTCCCCCAGTGTAGCCAGCGACGCGCTGGCCCTCCTCATCGCCGACGAGATCCGCCAGAACGGCGGCTGGATCGGCTTCGAGCGCTTCATGGCGCTGGCGCTGTACCAGCCGGGCCTGGGCTACTACAGCGGCGGCGACCGCCAGTTCGGCGCCCTGCCCGCCTCGGGCAGCGACTTCGTGACCGCGCCGGAGCTCTCCGGGCTGTTCGGCCGCGCGGTGGCGCGCCAGCTCGCGCAGGCGCTCGATGCCACCGGCACCGCCGAGCTGTGGGAATTCGGCGCCGGCTCGGGCGCGCTGGCCGCGCAGCTGCTGGGGGCGCTGGGCGACCGGATCCGCCGCTACACCATCGTCGACCTCTCGGGCACGCTGCGCGAGCGCCAGCGCCAGACCTGCGCCGCGCGGGTGCCGCAGCATCTCGACAAGCTGCACTGGGCCGATGCGCTGCCCGAGCGCTTCGAGGGCGTGGTCGTCGGCAACGAGGTGCTCGACGCGATGCCGGTCATGCTGCTGCACTGGGACGGCGCGCAGTGGCTGGAGCGCGGCGTGACGCTGGACGCGCAGGGCGGCTTCGCCTGGGCCGACCGGCCGACGGCGGAACGCCCGCCGGTGGAAGGCCCCTTCCTGCCCGGCACCGTCACCGAGCTGCCGCGCCAGGCCAGCGGCTTCATCCGCACGCTGGCGGCGCAGCTCGCGCGCGGCGCGGCCTTCTTCGTCGACTACGGCTTCCCGGAGCACGAGTTCTATCACCCGCAGCGCACCGGCGGCACGCTGATGTGCCACCGCGGCCACCAGGCCGACGCCGATCCGCTGGTCGATGTCGGCCGCAAGGACCTGACCGCGCATGTCGACTTCACCGCGGTGGCGCTGGCCGGGCAGGACGCCGGGCTGGAGGTGCTGGGCTACACCTCGCAGGCGCGCTTTCTCTTCAACTGCGGCCTGCTCGCCGACCTGGAGGGCGCCGACCTGCGCGAGCGCGCGATGGCGCAGAAGCTCGTCACCGAGCATGAGATGGGCGAGCTGTTCAAGGTGGTCGGCTTCGTGACGCCGGCCGAGCTGTTCGACCCGATCGGCTTCGCCGCGGGCGACCGCAGCCACACGCTCTGATCGGAGCCCAACGATGCGCTGGCTGATCGTCTTCGTGCTGACCTGCCTGGTCTGGAACGGCCTGCAGCCCTGGCTGGAGCGCATCGGCCTGGGCCGGGTGCCGGGCGACTTCAGCGTGCGCATCGGCCGCCGGCGCTGGCACTTCCCGCTCGGCTCGAGCCTGCTGATCACGCTGGTCGGGCTGGCGCTGATGCGCTGGCTCTGAACCGGCGCCGAATCAGCCGGGCACCGCCGCCGCCACCGCCGCGATGCGCGCCTGCTGCAGCGCCTGACCGATCGCCGGGCCCTTCAGGCCGCGCGCCAGCGCCTCGGCGCTGACCGCGCCGGAGTCGACCGCGCGCGCCGCGGCCAGCGCGCCGCGCAGCCGGTCGGCCTGCGGATAGGGCCGCTCCTCGAAGCCGAGCCGGCCACGCGCGTCGCACTCGCAGGCCTGCAGCGCCTGCTCGAAGCGCTCGGGCCGGCGCCAGGCGTCGCAGCGGTCGAAGAGCCGCACCAGCGCCTCCGCACCGAAGCCGGCGCTGGCGTGCAGATTGCCGTGCTCGCGCGCGACCAGCTCGGCCAGCTCGCGGCACTCGACCGGCACGCGCAGCCGCGCCGCCAGCGGCCCGAGCAGCTTCACGCTGCGGCCCTCATGGCCGAGGTGGCGCGGCAGGATGTCGGCCGGCGTCGTGGCCTTGCCCAGGTCGTGCACCAGGCAGGCGAAGCGCACCGGCAGCGCGGTGCCCAGCCGCTCGGCCATGTCGAGCACCATCATCAGGTGCACGCCGGTGTCGATCTCCGGGTGGTAGTCGGCGCGCTGCGGCACGCCGAACAGCGCATCCACCTCCGGCAGCAGCCGCGCCAGCGCGCCGCAGTCGCGCAGCACCTCGATCATGCGCGAGGGCCGCGCCTCCATCAGCCCGCGCGACAGCTCCTGCCAGACCCGCTCCGGGACCAGCGCGTCGACCTCGCCGGCCTCGACCATCACACGGCACAGCGCCAGCGTCTCCGGCGCGACCGAGAAATCGGTGAACCGTGCCGCGAAGCGCGCCAGCCGCAGGATGCGCACCGGATCCTCGGCAAAGGCCGATCCGACATGGCGCAGCACCCGCGCCGCGAGGTCGGCCTGGCCACCCCAGGGATCGACCAGCGTGCCGTCTTCGGCCTGCGCCATCGCGTTGATCGTCAGATCGCGGCGCGAGAGGTCGTCCTTCAGCGTCACCTCCGGCCCGGTGCGGAAGACGAAGCCGTGGTAGCCGGGGCCGGTCTTGCGCTCGGTGCGCGCCAGCGCGTATTCCTCATGGGTGCGCGGATGCAGGAAGACCGGGAAGTCGCGCCCTACCGGCAGGTAGCCGGCCGCGCCCATGGCCTCGGGCGTGGCGCCGACCACCACCCAGTCCCGATCGCCCGACGGGCGGCCCAGCAGGCGGTCGCGCACCGCCCCTCCAACCAGAAACACTTTCATGGGCCCATTCTCGCCGCCGCCGCCATCCGAGGCGAGACCCGAGGCGATGCGCGAATTGATCATTTGAAGCGGGTCAGAAACGCGGGATTTCCATACCCGGGAGTGCAGGGTGTATCAAGCATCACACAAGGCGCACCCATGACCCGGGGATGGTACGTAGCTGTAGCGAGATGCTTCAATAATCACCAAACACTTCGCCGTACCAATTGTGAGCGTCAGTCGATTGCCGGGTCGGCGCAGCGTGATGGGAGAAGCAGTCATGTCCGCAACCTCGAAACCGCAGCGCTGGCGCACCGCCCTGGCCGGTGCGGCGCTGGCCTGCGCCGGCGCCGCCGCGCAGGCGGCCTACACCGAGCAGGAAGCCCTGGGCGGCGATCCGAACGACGCGATCTCGATCCCGCAGGATCTGGGCACGCTGACCAATGGCGGCCTGCTGCAGGTCGACGGCTCGCGCCTGACCACCACCGGCGGCGGCAGCTCCTCCGACTTCTACAGCTTCACGCTGGCCGAGCAGATGTGGGTCACCTTCACGCTGACCCCGGACAGCGCCAGCGCCATGCCGGTGCTGGGCCTGTTCCAGGGCAGCTCGGTGGCCACCGGCACGCTGGCCTCGGCGACCGATGACGACGCCGGCGACAGCGTCAGCCGTCTGACCTTCAACATGAAGCTGTCGGCCGGCACCTACTACACCGCGGTCATGGGCTACCGCGCGCACTGGTGGGACTTCGACGGCGGCGGCGATGCCGGCTGGGACTACCGCCTGAAGCTGAGCGGCTGGACGCCGGCCGCACCGGTGCCGGAAGCCTCGACGCTGGCGATGATGGTGGCCGGCCTGGGCCTGCTCGGCCTGGCCAGCCGCCGGCGCCGCAGCGCGGCCTGATCCGGCCCGGCTCCCCTGGCCCCCCCCCCACTTCACCGTCATGCCCGCGAAGGCGGGCACCCACGAGGGGCAGGAGGCCAAGGTGAGCGTGGATCCTCGCCTTCGCGAGGATGACGGTGGAGAGAGGCGGGACGCGCCGTTGGCGCAGCCCTCGGCTTCAGCGCCGGGCCGAGCGGCGCCGGTCGGCGTCCGTCAGGCCGGCCTGCAGGATCGGCGCCATCACCGCGCCCACGCCGGCGGGCCGGATGCCCAGCGACTCCAGCCCCGGCCGCCGGCCGGTGGCGACATTGGGCACCTTCATCGAGTCGATGTTGTCACCCGACATCAGCGGCTCGCCCGGCAGCAGGCCGAGCGCGGCCGCCTGCAGCCGGCCAGCCCAGTCGGGCAGCGGCAGCACCGCACGCTCATGACCGCTCCAGCGCCCGGACAGGCGCACCAGCTGCGCCAGCGTGCAGACCTCCGGGCCGGCGCACTCGATCACCTGGCCGACCGTCGCCCGGTCGAGCAGGCAGCGCACCAGGGCCGCAGCCACATCCTCGACCCAGACCGGCTGGAAACGCGCGCCGGCCCCGGCCAGCGCCATCACCGGCGCCAGCGCCTGCAGCCGCGCGAACAGGCGGATGAAGCGGTCGTCGGCCCCGAAGATCACGCTCGGACGCAGGATCGTCAGCTCCAGGCCGGCCGCGCTGCGCAGCACCTGCTCGCCGGCGGCCTTGCTGCGCAGATAGCGCGACGGGGCCGACTGCGGATCGCCCTCGGGCACGCCCAGCGCGCTGACATGGACGAGCCGCGGCACACCCGCACGCAGGCAGGCCGCGGCGATGCGCTGCGGCAGCACGACATGCGCCGCCTCGAACTGCGCGGCGCTGCCGTGCAGGATGGCCACCAGATTGACCACCGCATCGGCGCCCTGCATCAGGCGCTCGAGCGTGGCCGGATCATGCACATCGGCGGCGATGCGCTGCACCGTCGGCAGCGTCGCGAGCGCGACGCCCCGACTCGGGCGACGGCTCGGCACGACAATGGCGCAGCCGGCGGCGGCCGGCTCGGCCGCCCAGCGGGCCGCCAGCGAGCGGCCGACAAAACCGGTTCCGCCCAGGATCAGCAGCTTGCGAAAAGCCATGGTGAAGAATCCTCGGAAAGCATCGGTCAGGGCAGCTGGCGGTTCTCCGCCGGCGCCTCGGTCGGACGCGGGCCGATGGCCGGCTGCAGGCGCGGCTTGAGCGTGACCTGCGCGCGCCCGGCCATCAGCGCGCCGTAGTAGCTGGCGTTCGACAGCACCTTCTTCACATAGTCGCGGGTTTCGGTGAAGGGAATGTTCTCGGCCCAGGCGGCCACTTCCATGACCGGGCCTTCGCGCCAGCGCCGCGGCCGGTTCGGGCCGGCGTTGTAGCCGGCCGCCGCCAGCGCCTGCGAGCCGCCGAAGTCGTCGAGCACCAGCTTCAGGTAGCCGGTGCCGAGCTTCAGGTTGGTCGACTTGTCGGCGATCTGCGCATCGGTGTAGGGCATGCCCAGGCGGCGGGCGGTCCAGCGCGCGGTGGCCGGCATGACCTGCATCAGGCCGGAGGCGCCGGCGCCGGAGCGCGCATCGGTCACGAAGCGCGACTCCTGGCGGATCAGGCCGTAGACATAGGCCGGATCGACCCCGACCTCCCGGGCGGCGGCCAGCACATCCTCGCGGAAGGGCGTGGGAAAGCGCTGCGCCATGTCGACTTCCTGGCGGGTGCGCTCGCTGGTGTTGATGCAGCGGTCCCAGACCGCGTTGTCGCAGGCGTGCTGCGCGGCGGCCAGCAGCTGGCGGTCGCTCATGTCGCGCAGCGAGAAGTTCCACTCGCGCACGCCCTCGCTGCGCAGGCCCAGGCCGATCATCGCCAGCGCCCGGTCCAGGCCGGGATGGCGCACCGCCTGCGCCCGCTCCGCGGCGGACAGCGGTGCCGGGCGGGCGGGAAGCTGCTGCGGCCGGCCCAGATCCTCGGCGGCGAGCTTGCCGTAGAAGCTGTACTGGCCGGCGATGCGCTCAAGCAGCGCGGCCGCGCCCGGCTGGGCGGTGGCCTGCAGCGCACGCGCCTTCCAGTAGATCCAGGCCTCGTCGGCCTGCGCGGTGCGGCTCATCGCGTCGATCGCCTCGAGGATGCGGCTCCAGCGGCCCGCATCCTCGCTGCGCAGCGCGGCGCGCACCCGCCAGGCCAGGGATTCGTCATTCCACTCGACCTCGCGCTCGGCCAGACCGGCACGGCGGAACCAGCCGTCGGCCTCGGGCATCAGCTTCATCGCGGCCTGGCGCGCGACCGCACCCCAGGCCCAGGACTGCGCCTCGGCCGGCAGCTGCGCCTGCCAGCGCGCCTGCAGCTCGGTGGCGGCCAGCGCCGGATCGGTCGCGGCCAGCCGCGCCAGCGCCATCAGCGTCAGCTCCAGACCCGGACGGGTGCCGACATCGGCGCGCCGGGCCAGGAAGCGCTGCGGCTGCTCGAGAATCTCGCCGAGCGCCGAGCTGTCCTGATCGAGCAGGCTCAGCGCCTGGCGCGCGGCGGCCGTGCGCCTGGCCTCGGCCGCCTGGCGGGCCTTGAGCCACACATCGGCCGGCGCGAACTGGCGGGCCTCCAGCAGCGCGGCCACCAGCAGCGTGCAGCCGTCGCCACCGTCGCGCTGCGCGAACCAGGCGCTGCGGGCCGCCGCGCGCACATCCTCGCCGGCCTGGTGGCGCAGCAGCAGCGCATAGCAGCTCACCTCGCGATCATCGTTCATCCGGAAGCGCGGATGATCGACAGCGAAGTTGCGCCAGTCGCGCCGCCGGCCCAGCTCGAGCAGCCAGTCGTTGCGCAGCCGGTCTTCCACATAGCTGCCCGGCCAGCGGGCATAGAAGGCCTCCAGCTCGGGCTGCGCGGCCTCGGCCAGGCGCAGGTTCAGATCCCAGTAGTCGGCCCACATCGCCAGCGGATGGCCGGCCTCGACCAGCGCGTCGCGGTGCGCACGCAGCCGGGCCCGGTCACGCTTTCGCCAGGCCTCGCGCGCCTGCGCCAGGCGCTCGTCGAGCTGGCGCATCGGCGCGGTGCGGGTCGACAGGGAGCTCTCGACGATGCCGGCGGCGTCGACGCTCTGGGCGGAACAGGATTGCGGCAGCAGCGGCAGGCTGACCGCGGCCAGCAGCGCCAGGATCGCGCCCGCCGGGCCGCGGCGGGAAAGGGTCGGTCGTGTCATGGGGGCCGGGTCGGCAGGAAGGAAATCCAGTGTAGGCCAGGCCCCAAACACGAGGCCCGTGCCGGGTTGCCGCGGTGCGTCAAAGCCACGCACAATCAGGCGATCATCCTGCCGCCTTCAAGCACCATGCCGACCTTCAAGCTGCCCGATCCGCCCCGCGACAAGGCCGTGCTGCGCAAGCAGCTGCAGGCCGAGCGCATGTCGATGAGCGACCGCCACCAGCGCTCGGTGCATCTGCAGGAGGTGCTGATGGTCTGGCTGCTGACCCGGCGCGAGCGCACCATCGGCGCGTTCTGGTCGATCAAGGGCGAGTTCGACGCGCTGCCGGCGCTCTACCGCTGGAGCGAATCCGACCCCTCGCGCCGCATCGGCCTGCCGGTCATCGACAAGAAGACACGCCAGCTGCGCTTCCATGTCTGGTACCCGGGCTGCCCGATGGAGGAGGATGCCTACGGCATTCTCAAGCCCAAGGACACCGAGGAGTTCCACCCCGAGCTGCTGCTGGTGCCCTGCGTCGGCTTCGGGCCGAAGGGCGTGCGCCTGGGCTACGGCGGCGGCTTCTACGACCGCACGCTGGCCTCGCTCGACCCGATGCCCTACACCGCCGGCATCGGCTACGGCCACGGCTTCATTCCCTGGCTCGAGGCCGAACCGCACGACGTGCCGCTCGACGCGATGCTGACCGAGGAAGGCACGGTCTGGCAGCGCGACGCCTGAGCCTGCACCGAACGGACACCGAACGGACAAAGGCGCCCCGGAAAGGGGAGCGGCCGTGGCAGTTGCCTGCCACGGCCGCGGTCTCTCTCCCCGACGCTCTCCCCCCGGGCGCTTGAGGCCGCCCGGTCACCCCGCAATCGGATCCCGATCCGGGTCCGGGATCAGAACTTGTAGCCGACGCCCACGCCGACCAGCACCGGATCGACCTTGATCTTGCCCAGCGTGGTGCCGGCAGCGCTCAGGTCGGTGCGGATCCAGACCTTCTTGACGTCCAGGTTGACCGACCAGTTCTTGTCGATGGCGAAGTCGGTGCCGATCTGCAGCGCGCCGCCGAAGCTGTTCTTGTCGATCGACAGGCCCGCAGGCAGATCGACGTTCGAGAAGCGGGTGTAGTTCAGGCCGGCGCCGACATAGGGCTTGATCGCGCCCAGGCCCAGGTCGGTGAAGTGGTACTGCAGCGTCAGGGTCGGCGGCAGGTGCTTGAGCGTGCCGACCTTGGTGCCACCCGCCTTGACATCCTGCTTCTGCGGATAGGTCAGGATCAGCTCGGCGGCCAGGTTCGGCGAGATGAAGTAGGTGAAGTCGACTTCCGGCAGCACCTTGCTGTTGATGCCGACGTCGAGGCCGGGAATGCTGTCCTTGTTGGCCGGATCCAGGTGGACCACGCGGGCACGCATCACCAGATCGCCAGCCGCGTTCTGGGCCGAGGCGAGCGGCGTGGCGACGAGGGCAGCAACGGCAGCGAGGGCGAGGCAGGTCTTGTTCATGGCGGGCTCCTGAGGGAATTCGGTTTCCGGCACCTCCTTGGCACCGGGCATGAATCCATTGGAGCCTGACGCGCCGCCTGTCGACTTGCGGCGGCTCAAGTCGCGGCCTGCGTGCGCCTCAGGGCGCAGCCGGCTTGACCTGCGTCAGAGGTGCGCCTGCAAGCTGTCGCTTTTGCGCATCACACGCCACGCACCGGCGCCTCAGGCCTTCGGCAGCAGCTCGAGCCGGCGGCAGATCTCCAGCACCGTCGCGCTGGCGTTCATCGTGTAGAAGTGCAGCGCCGGCACGCCGGCGCAGCGCAGCTGCTCGCACAGGTCGGTCACCACGTCCAGGCCGAAGGCGCGGATCGAGGCGCTGTCGTCGCCGAAGCTCTGCAGGCGCAGGCGGATCCAGCGCGGCACTTCGGCGCCGCAGCTGTCGGCGAAGCGCAGGATGCCGCTGGAGTTGGTGATCGGCATGATGCCGGGCACCACCGGAATGTCCGCGCCCAGCGCCTGCGCCTCCTCGACGAAGCGGAAATAGGCATCCGAGTTGAAGAAGAACTGCGTGATCGCCGAGTCGGCACCGGCGCGGGCCTTGGCCGCGAAGGCCTGCAGGTCGGCCTGCGGCGACTTCGCCTGCGGATGCATCTCGGGATAGGCCGCCACCTCGATGTGGAAGTGGTCGCCGGTCTCGGCGCGGATGAAGCTCACCAGGTCGCTGGCGTGGCGGAACTCGCCCATCGGGCCGAAGCCGCTGGGCAGGTCGCCGCGCAGCGCGACGATGCGCTTCAGACCCATCGCCTTGAACTGCGCCAGACGCTCGCGCACCGACTCGCGCGTCGCGCCGACGCAGGTGAAGTGCGAAGCCGCCTCGCGGCCCTCGTCGAGAATGGCCTGGACGGCGCCGATCGTGCCGTCCTGCGTGCTGCCGCCGGCGCCGTAGGTCACCGAGCAGAACTGCGGCTCCAGCACATAGAGCTCGCGGCGCACCTGCGCCAGCCTGGCCGTACCCTCGGGCGTCTTCGGCGGGAAGAATTCGAGACTCAGCGGCAGCGAGGCTGCGGGGGTCGTCGTCATGGGAGAAGTCTCCAGCGGGAGAAGAGGTCGTCGGCGCGACGCCACCGGCCGGTCAGCCGGCGCGACGCGCGTGCATCAGGAATTCGCGGTTGCCGTCGCCGCCGGTCACCGGGCTGTCGAGCCAGGCCGCCACCGCCAGGCCGCAGCCGGCCGCGGCCTCGCGCAGCTTGGGCTCGACCCGCGCCAGCGCGGCCGTGTCCTTCACCAGTCCGCCCTTGCCGATGTCGCCGGGCTGCAGCTCGAACTGCGGCTTGACCAGCATCAGCAGATCGCCGGCCGGAGCCAGCAGCGGCGCCAGCGCCGGCAGCACCAGCGCGAGCGAGATGAAGGACAGGTCGCCGGTGATGAAGCCGAAGCCCTCGGCCGGACACGCCGCGCCCAGATCGGCCGCCACCAGATGGCGCGCGTTGACGCCCTCCAGCGCGGTGACGCGGGCGTCCGCGCGCAGCCGCGGGTGCAGCTGGCCGTGGCCGACGTCGAGGCCGACCACCCGCGCGGCGCCGCGCGCCAGCAGCACGTCGGTGAAGCCGCCGGTGCTCTGGCCGACGTCGAGCGCGACCCGGCCGGCCACCGCCAGTCCGGTCGCCGCCAGCGCGCCGTCGAGCTTCAGGCCCCCGCGCGACACCCAGCGCAGCTCGGCGTCGTCGGTGATCTCGATCTCGCAGCCCTCGGGCAGCTCGTCGCCGGCCTTGCGCGGCACGCTCCAGCCCCGGGCCCCGAGCCAGCGCACGGCGCCCTGGGCGATCAGCCGCTGCGCGGCCGAGCGCGTCGGCGCCAGGCCGCGGCTCACCAGCATCTGGTCGGCACGCATCTCGGCAAGCGCTCCGGGCCGATCAGTAGCGGTAGGTGTCGGGCTTGTAGGGGCCCTGCACCGGCACGCCGATGTAGGCGGCCTGCTCCTCGGTCAGCTCGGTCAGCTGGGCGTTCAGCGTGGTCAGCTGCAGGCGGGCGACCTTCTCGTCGAGGTGCTTGGGCAGCACGTAGACCTTGCCGATGTCGTAGGCGTCCTTGTGCGCGTACAGCTCGATCTGCGCCAGCGTCTGGTTGGCGAAGCTCGACGACATCACGTAGCTCGGATGGCCCGTGCCGCAGCCCAGGTTCACCAGACGGCCGCGCGCCAGCAGGATGATGCGCTTGCCGTCCTCGAAGACGACATGATCGACCTGCGGCTTGATCTCCTCGAAGCGGCACTTCTCTTCCAGACGGGCGACCTGGATCTCGTTGTCGAAGTGGCCGATGTTGCAGACGATGGCGTTGTTCTTCATCGCCGCCATGTGCTCGTAGGTGATGACGTCGCGGTTGCCGGTGGTCGTCACGAAGATGTCGGCCTGGCTCGCCGCCCATTCCATCGTCACGACGCGGTAGCCTTCCATCGCCGCCTGCAGCGCGTTGATCGGGTCGATCTCGGTCACCCAGACCTGGGCGGAGAGCGCACGCAGCGCCTGCGCCGAGCCCTTGCCCACGTCGCCGTAGCCGCAGACCACGGCGATCTTGCCGGCGATCATCACGTCGGTGGCGCGCTTGATGCCGTCGACCAGCGACTCGCGGCAGCCGTAGAGGTTGTCGAACTTCGACTTGGTGACCGAGTCGTTGACGTTGATCGCGCGGAACATCAGCTGGCCCTTGGCCGACATCTCGTTCAGGCGGTGCACGCCGGTGGTGGTCTCCTCGGTCACGCCGAGGATCTGCGCGCTCTTGCGGCTGTACCAGGTCGGGTCGACCGCCAGCTTGGCCCGGATCGAGGCGAACAGCTCGCGCTCTTCCTCGCTGCCCGGATTGGCGATGACCGACGCGTCCTTCTCGGCCTTCTTGCCCAGGTGCATCAGCAGCGTCGCGTCGCCGCCGTCGTCCAGGATCATGTTCGGGCCTTCGCCCTCGGTGCCGGCCGGACCGAAGTCGAAGATGCGGTGGGTGTAGTCCCAGTAGTCCTTCAGCGTCTCGCCCTTGTAGGCGAAGACCGGCGTGCCGCGAGCCACCAGCGCGGCGGCGGCATGGTCCTGGGTCGAGTAGATGTTGCAGGAGGCCCAGCGGACCTGCGCGCCCAGCGCCTGCAGCGTCTCGACCAGCACGCCGGTCTGGATGGTCATGTGCAGCGAGCCGGTGATGCGCGCGCCCTTGAGCGGCTGGCTCTCGGCGAATTCGCGGCGGATCGCCATCAGCGCGGGCATCTCGCCCTCGGCGATGGTCAGCTCCTTGCGGCCCCAGTCGGCCAGCGAGAGATCGGCGATGTGGAAGTCGCGGAAGACGGATTCGACGGCAGCGTTCATGTCAGCAAGCTCCAGAAGTTCCAGAAGTGGAACCGTCCGGCCCGCGCGGTCGTCGTCGGCAGGAAGGCCGGCGGGCGCGGCACCAGGCACGATTGACGTGCGATGCGCGCAGCTCACCCCGGGATTCCCGGCCGCGTCGGATGCGGTCGGACGGGTGAGCGCCGTTGCCTGTGGGAAGGGGTCCGAGCCTGGGGCGGTCGTCTGAATCGACCGGCCTTGCAACGCTCCTCGGACACGAGGACCGCATTGTAGCGACGCCCGATCGAGCACCGTGGCGAGGATCAGCCCCTGCGGTGGCCGGGTGATCGGCCGATCAGGCCAAGCCCCGACTTCATTCAGGTCAGAGCAGGGCCTGGATGGCCAGACGTTCGGCCGCGGGTGTCGACAGCGCCAGCCATTGCGCCAGCTCCTCGAGTTCCTCCAGGGCCAGCCCGGCCGGTGGGTCAAGCTCGGCTCGGCGCGCCAGCGTGGCCGACAGCGCCAGCAGCCGGCGCTGCGGGCGCAGCAGCGCCAGACTGCCACGCTCGGGATCGTGCTCGTCCTCATGCGGACGCGGCAGCAGTTGGCGCAGCAGCGTCGACAGCCGGGCGTGGCTCATCAGGGCCTGCTGCAGCTCGACCAGCGTGCCGCCGAGCAGCTCGCGCTGGCGGTCCTCGTCGGGATCGCGTCCGAGCCGACGCGCCACCTCCGGCGCCCGCCACCACAGCAGCACCTCGGCGAGGTTGTGCATCACCGCCGCGCCCTGCATCGCCTCGGCATGCGGATCGCCATGCTGCAGCTCGAACTCGGTGACCACCCGCGCGGTGCGCCAGGCACGCTCGAGCAGGCGCATCGCCTCGTCGAGCCGCTGCGGGTCGGCACCGGTACGCAGCTCCTCCTCCAGCACCCGCAGGCCCGCGGGAGGAAAGGCGCGGAAGAAAGGACCGATGCCCATCAGCACGACCGCCGCCGTGACGGTCTGGACCTCGGTGACCTGATGCTCGCCGCGATGCCGGCCGGCGTGGGACAGCACCCGCATCGTCATCAGCGGATCGCCTCGCACCGCGTCGGCGATCATGTGCGCGTCGACATTGCCAAAGCGCTCCTCGAGCAGCGCCAGCTCGGTCAGCTGCTCGGCGGTATCGGCCAGGATCGGCGCCGGCACGGCACAGAGAAAGGCACCCCAGGCATCGGGGTCGGTCGGAAGGGGGGACTGCGGGCTCATGTCCGGCTCCTCGGCAGGCGGATGTGACGGCACAGGAATGTCCTGGCCGATGTTATGAGCACCGCGTATGCGCCAATCCCCCGATCAGGCGCACAGAACGGCCACGATCAGCCGTTCAGCCCTTCAGTCGACTGTCCAGGAGTCCGCCCTCAGTTGCGCGGCGAATCCGGCAGCAGGCAGATCAGATCGCCATGGCGATAGAGCGCCTCGAAACGCCGGCCATCGAGATCGATCGAGCGGACCTCGAGCGCAACACCTTCGCTGGCACAGGCCTCGTGCGCCGCACGGTCACGGTCCAGGTCCGCAACGAGCCGGGCGCGACGCGATCGCATCAGGCTCAGCCAGGAGCGCAGGGCGTGAAAGCGTGGCGCAGCGGCGGGGCGGGTCGAGGGGGCCGACGAGGCAGCCAGAGAGAGCGAGGTGTTCATGGCGGTGGCAAGCTCGAAAAAACGGTCAGGTATCGCGAGGAGGAGAGAGGCTCGGAACGGTCATTCGGCAAATCGACGGGCCAGTGAATGAGGGTTTCATCGGATTCACGAGAGTTTCCGAATTGCTGCGACATGTCCGGCGGAAATGTCTTGACAGTCGAGATCATGCTAGGCCATGCGCGCCACAGCCGGAAAGCCCTCCAAAGATGGAATCGGGTATCAGTCGGATACCCGGTAATTTTTCAGGTTCCGGATCAAGGAGAAACCCTCGGATTGACCAGACCGGCTGCCTCGATGAAACCCCATGCCCCCACGAATCACACCCGACCTAGGAACAGCACGGGTATCAGGGTGATGTCGACAGGCCTAGGATGGGCCGCATGAACGCCCATGCCGTCGCCGCCCTGCCCGTGCGCACCCTCCGGCCGCTGCAGCCGATGGTCTGGCTGGAGCGTGCCTGTCACGATATCCGGATGGCCCCTCAGGTCGGGTTCGGCCACGGCGCCCTGATGGCGCTGTTCGGCATGCTGCTGATGCTGCTGGCGCGAGACCGTTTCTGGCTGCTGGCCGGCTCGATGTCAGGCTTCCTGCTGGTAGCCCCCATCCTGGCGACCGGTCTCTATGCGGTCAGCCGTGCGCTCGAGCGGGGCGAGACCGCAGGCTGGTCGACGGTCTTCACGATCTGGCGATCGCTGGATCGGCGCCTGGTCGGCTTCGGGCTGCTGCTGGCCGCCGCAGGCACAGGCTGGGTGATGACCTCGGCCGCGCTGATCACGCTGATGGCGCCGCAGCCGGTGCAGACGCCGGCCGATTTCCTGACCCATGTGGTGCTGAACCGGGAGTCCTGGCTGTTCGAGGCCTGGCTGGCGCTGGGCGGGCTGCTGGCGGCACCGGTCTTCGCCTCGAGCGTGACCGCGATCCCGATGCTGGTCGACCGTCAGATCAGCGTGGGCGACGCGGTGCTGGCGAGCTGGCGCACCGTGCTGGAGAACCCGGTGCCGATGGGCGTCTGGGCGGTGCTGGTGATGGGATTCACGCTGCTCGGCATGGGATCGCTGATGCTGGGCCTGGTCTTCGTGATGCCGATGCTGGGCCATGCCAGCTGGCATGCCTACCGCGACCTGCTGCCAGCCGAGGGCTGAGCCGAAGCGGCGCCTGACCCAAGGCCAGCCAACGCGCCAGCGCAGGCAGCGCAGACACCCGCGTGTCTCTCCGACGACACGCCACAGGGGCGCGTGTCACGGTCGCCGGGAAAGAACTTGATCGCCATCAATCGGCAGGCCTGAGCTGCAAAAGGGCATGACGGCCCGACCGGCGCCAGCGCGTATCATGCCGGCGCCTTGCCGCACCCGACGCGCCCCACCCTCTTTCGCCCCCCGCCCGCCTGCCCATGTTCGGCTACACCGAGGAACAGCTCGCCCAG
Organism: Sphaerotilus sulfidivorans; assembly: GCF_013426975.1. Lineage (GTDB taxonomy): Bacteria > Pseudomonadota > Gammaproteobacteria > Burkholderiales > Burkholderiaceae_C > Sphaerotilus > Sphaerotilus sulfidivorans. The sequence goes on along the minus strand of NZ_JACCPY010000005.1, from coordinate 160,859 downwards.
TTCGGTCTGACCATCGGTGTCAGCGCCTTCATTCTCTACATGCTCTTCATCGTGCTGCAGCTCGCGCGCGAGTCGAAAGCCGGCAAGTTCGGGACCTTCATCCTGTTCATCGTGCTGGCCTTCGGCATGCTGGGCTTCGTGGCGAAGAACATCATCGCCTGGGCGATGGGGATCTGAGCGCAGATCCCCCTCAGATCACGACCTCAGATCACCATCTTGACCATCGGATGGGTGGTCAGCGTGCGGTAGAGCTCGTCGAGCTGCTCGCGGCTGGTGGCGTTGATGGTGATCGTCAGGCCAAGGTAGTTGCCCTTGGCGCTGGGGCGGTGCTCGATCGTCGCCGGATCGAAGCCGGGATCGAACTGCAGAGCCACCTGCGCGATCGCGGCCGCGAAGCCCTCGACATGCAGGCCCATGACCTTGATCGGAAAGGCGCAGGGATACTCGATCAGCGACTGCTCGGGCGGAATGACGGGCGGGGTGTGCATCTCTGGCTCTCCTTGCTTCAACGCAGCCACAGGCGCAGCTGGTCCCAGGCGCGCCCGAACATGCCGGCCTGAGCGACCGGCTCGAGCACGGTGACCGGCACCTCGGCCAGCACGCGCGTGCCCGACAGCACCTTCAGCGTGCCGACCTGCTGGCCCTGGCTGAGCGGCGCGATCAGCGGATCGGTGCGCACCAGCTGGGTCTTGACCTGGGCAGCCTCCCCGCGCGGCACGGCCACGCTCACCGGCACCTGGGTGCCGATCTTGGCAGTGGCGGCCGCGCCCTTCCAGACCTCGGCCGAGGTGATGACCTGGCGGGCATCGTAGACCTTGACCGCATCCCAGCTGCTGTAGCCCCAGTTCAGCAGCTTCTGGCTCTCGACCGCACGCGACTCCTTCGACGAGGCCCCGACGACGACGCTCAGCAGCCGGCGCGGCCCGTTGGGCAGGTCGCGCTTGGCGGTGGCGATCAGGCAGTAGCCGGCCGCATCGGTGTAGCCGGTCTTCAGGCCGTCGACGCTCGGATCGCGCCACAGCAGCAGGTTGCGGTTCTGCTGCGTGATCTTGTTGAAGGTGAATTCCTTGATCGAGTAGAACTTGACCTCGCCGGGGAAGTCCTGCAGCAGCCGGGTGGCGATGATGCCCAGCTCGCGCACCGTGCTGACATGGCCCGGGGCCGGCAGACCCTCGGGATTCCTGAACTGCGACACCTTCAGGCCGAAGGCCTGGGCCTGGCGGTTCATCATGGCGACGAAGTTCTCGACCGAGCCGCCGACCGCCTCGGCCAGCAGCACGGTGGCGTCGTTGCCGCTCTGCACGATCATGCCCTTGATGAGGTCCTCGACCTTCACCTTGTTGCCGACCTGGATGTACATGCGCGACGCATCGGTCATGCCGGTGCGCCAGGCGCGCTCGGACACGGTCAGCTCCTGGTCGAGCGCGAGCTTCTTGTCGCGCAGCGCCTGGAAGACCAGGTAGGCGGTCATCAGCTTGGTCAGCGAGGCGGGCTCGACGGTCACGTCGGCATCGCGCGAGGCCAGCGGCTGGTTGGCGCTCAGGTCGAGCAGCACATAGGCGCGGGCGGCGATCTCGGGCGGCTGGGGCAGCGCCTGGGCGAACACGGTCTGCGGCAGCAGCGCGGCCAGCGCGAGAGAGGCAAGGAGTCGTTTCATCGGAGCGGTCGGATTCGTTCAGGCGCGTTGGAACACGCGGGCGGCCGGCCGGTTCCCCGGCACGGCGGCGGAGGGGCGCAGGCCGGTCAGCGCCAGCTGCGCACGATCAGGTCACGCAGCTGCGTGAGCTGGCCGTGGAAGAAATGGCCGGTGCCGGGCATGACGATGACCGGCAGCTGCTGCGGCCGCGCCCAGTCCATCGTCGCCGACAGCGGCACCACATCGTCGGCCTCGCCGTGGATCACCACGGTGTCGGGCGGCACGTCGGCGGGAAGCGCACGCTGCGTCGACGGGCCGACCAGCAGCAGGCGCGAGGCGCGCGCGTCGCCCTCCAGCTGCGCGGCCGCCAGCGTGGTGACATAGGCGCCGAAGGAGAAGCCGCCCAGCGCCAGCGGGCGTCCGGGCAGGCGGTGCGCGGCGATCACCGCAAGCAGATCCTCGCTCTCGCCGCGGCCCTCGTCGTGCGTGCCCTCGCTGGCGCCGACGCCGCGGAAGTTGTGGCGCACCGTGCGCCAGCCCATCTGCAGGAAGGCGCGGACCATGGTCTGCACCACCTTGTTGTCCATCGTGCCGCCGAACAGCGGGTGCGGATGCGACAGCACCACCACGCCGACCGGCGCCTCGCGATCGGCCGGGTGGTCGATCGCGATCTCGATCGTGCCGACCGGACCGGCGATCCGGGCGCGTTCGGTCTGCGCGTTCATCGGCCGACGTCCTGGCCCAGCACCAGGCGCGCGACGACCTGGCCGTTCTTCAGGTGCGACTCGACGATCTCGTCGATGTCGCTGCGGTCGACGAAGGTGTACCAGGTCGCGTCCGGGTAGACCACCGCGACCGGGCCGCCGGCGCAGCGGTCCAGGCAGCCCGCCTTGTTGACGCGCACCTTGCCCGGCCCGGCCAGACCGGCGGCCTTGACCTGCTTCTTGCAGTGGTCGAAGGCTGCCTGGGCATCGTGGTCGGCGCAGCAGGACTCGCCGTTGTCACGCTGGTTCAGGCAGAAGAAGATGTGGCGTTGGAAGTAGCTGCTCATGGCACGGATTGTAGGAGTCACCCCGATCGCGACGGACTCGCGGGGGCTCGGATGCGGTGGGGATCGGCCACCTGGATCAGCAGAAACAGCAGCGCCGCGAAGGGCCAGAGCCAGCCGATCCACTGCGCCAGCCCGTGGAAGCGGATGAAGCGCCCGCGCTCCCAGCCGGTCAGGCTCAGCGAGAAATAGGGATCGGTGCCGGCCTGCGTCACCAGCATGATCAGCAGCGTCAGCGCCACCAGACCCAGCGCGGCGACCAGCCGGCGCGGCACGAAGGCCAGGCCCAGCCCCAGGCCCAGCCCGACCAGCAGGCCCGGCAGCACCGGCGGCGTCAGCCAGGACATCGCGTGCTCCGGCCCGAAGTTCAGCAGCGTCGACAGCGCGGTCGCGCCGACGCCGGCCAGCAGCAGCAGCGCCAGCGTCAGGATGCGGTGGCGCACCCGCCGCAGCATCACGAAGCTGACCACGCAGGGCGCCAGCAGCCCGAGCGCGATCACCGAGACCTCGGTGCCGGGCTCGAGTGCGCCGACCGGATCGGGCAGCGGAATCCAGCGGTGCAGCGGCGTGTCGGCCAGCCAGGCATCCAGCGCGACCAGCAGCCGCTCCAGCGCCTGGCCGGTGGCCAGCGGCACCGGTGGCGGAAAGAGCAGCCCGATCGGCCAGGACAGCAGCAGCGCCAGCCCCAGCGTGCCGTGGGGCACGAAGATCACGTCGCGCAGGCGCTGCCAGTGCGCCAGCACGCCCAGGCGCAGCAGCAGCACCGCCACCAGCGCGCCGACCAGCGTGCCGGCGCTGTTGAGCAGCCAGTCATGGCGCGAGGGCACACGCAGCGGCAGCAGGTTCTGCGTCCACTCCATCAGCAGCGACAGCAGCGAGCCGAACAGCAGCGCCTGCAGCAGCGTGCGCAGTGGCCCCAGTCCTGCACGCAGCCAGGCCAGCGCCAGCAGCAGCCCGAGCGGCAGATAGCCGGCAAAGTTGGCCCAGAGATCGAAGCGGTTGTGGCGCTGCACCGGCAGCCACAGCAGCTCGTGCGGCAGCTGGCCCGGCAGCAGCACCGGCCAGCGCCATGGCCCGAAGGGGTGCAGGCTGGCATAGGCGATCAGCCCGGCCCACAGCCAGGCCAGCGGCCAGGAGGAGGAACGGTGCGCAGGAGGCGGCGCAGGCGATGGCGGCAGCGCGGCGGTCGTCATCGCCCCGGACGGTCAGAAGGGCTTGAAGACGACCAGCGCGACGATCGCGGCGAACAGCAGCACCGAAATCTCGTTGTAGACACGGAACCAGACATGGCTGCGGCGGTTGTCGGCGCGTTCGAAGCCGCGCAGCAGCCGCGCGTTCATGTGGTGGAATCCGATGACCGCCACCACCAGCGTCAGCTTGGCATGCACCCAGCCGTTGCCGGGGCCGCGCCAGAAGGGCCAGCCCAGCCACAGCGCCAGGCCGGTCACCAGCGCGATCACCATCAGCACGGTGGCGAAGCGCTGCAGCTTGCGCCCCATCAGCAGCAGGCGCTCGCGCTCGGCATGGCTGTCGGGCGCGACCATCGCCAGGTTGACCAGGATGCGCGGCAGGTAGAACAGCCCCGCGAACCAGCTGGCCACGAGGATGATGTGCAGGGTCTTGGTCCCCAGATAGAGCGTGTCCATGGGCAGATCATACGGCCCGGACCAGCGCCCCTGGCCGGGACAGGTCACTGCTACAGGATGCGGCGCGGGTGGGCCAGCGCCTCGTGCGCGGCATGCAGCCGGCGCACCAGCACCCGGATGAAGGCCTCGTCGAACAGATGCCGGGTGGCCGGGCTCAGCCGGGCCAGGGTGTCGGGCGTGAACGAGATCGTCGTGGCGCTGTCGGTCACGATCACGTCGGTGCTGTGCACCCGCAGCTCCGGATTGGGCGCCAGATAGGCCATCTCGCCGACCGAGGTGCCCGAGCCCAGCAGCGCCACGCGCCGGCCGTCGCGCCAGACCTCCAGCGTGCCGGTGGCGATGATGTGGAAGGTGCGGCCCTCCTCGCCGCGGCGGTACAGCGCCTGGCCGGCGGGCAGGCGCTCCCAGCGCGCGCGGTGCACCACCTCCCACAGCGCGATGTCGCCGAAGCGGGTGAAGAAGTCCAGCGTGCGCAGCAGCGTGAAGCGCTCGGAGTCGAGCACGCCCTGCACCGCGCCGCGCGGCACATGCTGCATCGCGATCAGGCCGGAGAGCGCCTCGCCGAGCGCCTCCCACGAGGGATGGCGGTCGTCGGCGCGCTTGGCCAGGCAGCGGCGCACCACCCGGTCGAGCGCCGGCGAGACCCCGGTGCGCACGCCCACCAGCGAGGGCGGCTCGACATGGCAGATCTGGTGCATCAGGCTGGCCTGGCTGGAGGCCTCGAAGGGCGCGTGGCCGGCGATCAGGTGATAGAGCACCGCGCCCAGGCCGTAGATGTCGGCACGCGCGTCGAGCTCGGCGCCGTCGAGCTGCTCCGGCGACATGTAGGCCAGCGAGCCGACGCGGTGGACCTGCGTCTCGTCCGAGCGCAGGTTCAGCGCGCTGCCGAAGTCGGTCAGCTTGATGTCGCGCACCTCGCGGTCGCTGCCCACGGTCAGGATGTTGGCCGGCTTGACGTCGCGGTGGATCAGCCCCTGGCGGTAGCAGTAGCCCAGCGCCATCGCGCACTTGAAGCCGATTTCGACGATCTGGTCGAGCGGCAGCAGGTGGTCGGGCGCGCAGAAGGCCCGCAGCGTCGTGCCGGGCACGTACTCCATCACCACGCAGGGCGCACGCGGATCGGGCATCGCATCCAGGATGTCGACCACGTTCGGATGGTGCAGCCGCCCGGCCAGCGCCGCCTCGGAGGCGAAGAAGCGCGCGAAGACATGCGCATCGGCCGCATCGCCCAGCACGCTGGCGCGCACCCGCTTGACCGCCACCTGGCGATCGTTGAACTCGTCGTGACAGAGGAAGACCTCGCTGGTCGTGCCCTCGCCGAGACGGCGGATCACGCGGTACTTGCCGATGCGCTGCGGCGGGTCGGAGAGGTCCGGGTCGGAAAGATCGATCATCGGCGGCGGGCTCGGACAGGGTGGGCGATCTTTTCACCGGCCCCTGCCCGACACAAGTGCGGATTGCTCGGCTGACCCGCCCCGTAGAATCCGCCCCATGATTCAAGCCAAAGAGCAACTCCTCGCCGCCCTCGGCGACGCGCTGGCCGAGATCGCGCCGGGTGCGGCGATCGAGCCCGCCTTCGAAAGCCCGAAGCAGGCCGCCCACGGCGACCTCGCCTGCACCGCCGCGATGCAGCTGGCCCGACCGCAGAAGAAGAACCCGCGCGAGCTGGCCGGCGCGCTGATCGCCGCGCTGCAGGCCCGCCCGGCGGTGCAGCAGTGGGTCGAGGCGCTGGAGATCGCCGGCCCCGGCTTCATCAACATCCGCCTGAAGCCCGCCGCGCGCCAGCAGGTCGTGGCGCAGGTGCTGGCCGAAGGCGCCGGCTTCGGCCAGGCCGCGGCCAACGGCCGCAAGGTGATGGTCGAGTTCGTCTCGGCCAACCCGACCGGGCCGCTGCATGTCGGCCACGGCCGCCAGGGCGCCCTGGGCGACGCGCTGTGCAACCTCTACGCCTCGCAGGGCTGGCAGGTGCACCGCGAGTTCTACTACAACGATGCGGGCGTGCAGATCGCCACGCTGGCCAACTCGACCCAGTGCCGCCTGAAGGGCCTGAAGCCCGGCGACGCCGAGTGGCCCGAATCGGCCTACAACGGCGACTACATCCAGGACATCGCCGACGCCTTCATGGCGCGCGCCACCGTCCAGGCCGACGACCGCGAGTTCACCGGCTCGGGCGACCCGGACGACCTCGACGGCATCCGCCAGTTCGCGGTGGCCTACCTGCGCCACGAGCAGGATCTGGACCTGCGCGCCTTCGGCGTGCGCTTCGACCACTACTACCTCGAGTCGAGCCTGTACACCTCGGGCCGGGTCGAGGAGGCGGTGGCGAAGCTGGTGGCCGCCGGCAAGACCTTCGAGGACGGCGGGGCCCTCTGGCTGCGCTCGACCGACTACGGCGACGACAAGGACCGCGTGATGCGCAAGTCCGACGGCGGCTACACCTACTTCGTGCCCGACGTGGCCTACCACGTCCACAAGTGGCAGCGCGGCTTCGACAAGGTCGTCAACGTGCAGGGCTCGGACCACCACGGCACGATCGCGCGGGTGCGCGCCGGCCTGCAGGCGGCCGGCGTCGGCATCCCGACCGGCTGGCCCGACTATGTGCTGCACAAGATGGTCACCGTCATGAAGGGCGGCGAGGAGGTGAAGATCTCCAAGCGCGCCGGCTCGTACGTGACGCTGCGCGACCTGATCGAGTGGACCAGCCGCGACGCGGTGCGCTTCTTCCTGATCAGCCGCAAGGCAGACACCGAGTTCGTCTTCGACGTCGACCTGGCGCTGAAGGCCAACGACGAGAACCCGGTGTTCTACGTGCAGTACGCGCATGCGCGCATCTGCTCGGTGCTGGAGAAGTGGAAGGCCGAGCACGGCGGCGACCCGGCCGTGCTGGCCACCGCCGACCTGGCGGTGCTGGACGCGCCGACCGAGTTTGCGCTGATGAACAGGCTGGCCGAGTACCCCGAGATGCTGGCGCGCGCCGCCGAAGGGCTGGCGCCGCACGATGTCGCCTTCTACCTGCGCGACCTGGCCTCGGCCTACCACAGCTACTACGCCGCGGTGCGCTTCCTCGACGGCTCGGCCGCCGCGATGGCCGCGCGCATGGCGCTGCTGCAGGCCACCGCACAGGTGCTGCGCAACGCGCTGGCGGTGCTGGGCGTGAGCGCGCCCGAGCGCATGTGAGCCGCCCGGCGGCGCGATGACGAGAACAACGGTGATGGCATCGAAAGCGAAGACTCAGCGCGGCGGCTTCGGCGTCGGCGTGGTGGTGGGCCTGCTGGGCGGTCTGGTGCTGGCGCTGGGGGTGGCGGTCTTCGTCACCAAGGCGCCGGTGCCGTTCGTCGACAAGGTGCCGGGCCGCACCGCGGAGCAGGATGCCGCCGAGGCGGAGAAGAACCGCCAGTGGGATCCGAACGCGCCGCTGCACGGCCGTCCGCCCGGCCGCCCCGCCGAGCCGCCGCCCGCCGCACCGCCGGCCCAGGAGCCCGACCCGATCGGCGCGATCGCCGAGCGCCAGAGCCGCCCGCCAGAGGCCGCCAGCGCCCCGCCGCCGGCCCGCCCGGCCTCGAAGCCGCCCGCACGGGCCGAGGCCGGCGCCTCGGCACCGGCCCCGGCAGGTGGCGAGACGTCAGCCAAGACCGGGGCTGATCCGTTCACCTACTTCGTGCAGGTCGGTGCGTATGGCAGCGCCGACGAGGCCGAGCAGCAGCGCGCGCGGCTGGCGATGAACGGGCTCAAGGCCCGCATCACCGAGCGCGAGCAGAACGGCCGCGTGATGCACCGTGTCCGCCTGGGCCCCTACGACAGCCGGGAAGACGCGGAACGCATGCGCGACCAGCTCTCGGCCTCGGGCCAGGGCGATGCCGCGCTGGTGCGCGTGCCGCGCTGAACCTTCGGGCCCGGATCGGATCCGAACGGCCTGCACAGAACCATCGAAAGGAACCATCGAATGAAGCGTCGCGAGTTCGTCGCCGGAAGCAGTGCCGCGCTGGCACTGGGCGGTCTGGTCAGCGCACCGGCCTCGGCCCAGGCCGGTTTCCAGGAAGGCCGCCACTATGTGCGGCTGCAGCAGCCGGTGCCGGTCTCCGCTCCCGCCGGCAGGATCGAGGTGCTCGAGTTCTTCTGGTACGGCTGCCCGCACTGCAACGCCTTCGAGCCGACGCTCGAGGCCTGGGTCAAGAAGCTGCCGGCCGATGTCGCCTTCCGCCGCGTGCATGTCGCCTTCCGTCCGAGCTTCGAGCCGCTGCAGCGGCTCTATGCCACGCTGGAGAACATGAACCTGGTCGAGGCGCTGCACCGCAAGGTGTTCTACGCGGTCCACCAGCAGGGCGCGCGGCTGGACAAGCCCGAGGCGGTCATCGACTTCGTCGTCGCCAACGGCGTCGATCGCACCAAGTTCACCGAGATGTACAACTCCTTCGGCGTGCAGAGCAAGGTGCGCCAGGGCAAGCAGCTCTCCGAGGCCTACAAGATCGACGGCGTGCCGGCCCTGGGCATTCACGGCCGCTTCTACACCTCGCCGGCGCTGGCCGGCGGCGAAGGCGCCTCCGAGATCCAGGGCCAGACCCGCGCGCTGGCGCTGACCGACCAGCTCGTCGCCAGCCTGCGCAAGGGCTGAGGCCCGGCGGACCTGGAACCGGCCGCCTGCTGCGGCCGCCCGCCCGGTGACACCGGGCGGATCGAAGGCTACAATGCAATTTTCATGCCTTCGATTGCCACTGATGGCTGCTGTCGCTGTTCCGTGCTGGTTTTCACACCGCTGCCTGCGTTCGGCCCCGGCCCTGCTGGCGGCGGCCCTGCTGATGATCGCCAGCATCGCGCCCGCCCGGGCCGAGCGCGCTGACAGCTCGCAGCCGCTGGCCTTCGACGCCGGACGCATGGTGCTCGACGGCAAGCGCAAGGTCCGGGTGCTCAGCGGCGGGGTCGAGATCAGCCGCGGCACGCTGCTGCTGAAGGCGGCCCAGGTCGAATTGAAGGAAACCCCGCAGGGCGGCCAGTTCGCGATCGCCACCGCGACCGACGGCCAGTTCGTCACCTTCCGCCAGAAGCGCGAAGGCGTCGACGAGACGGTCGAGGGCCAGTCGCGCCGCATCGAGTACGACAGCGTCAGCGAGACGGTGCGCTTCATCGGCCAGGCGCAGGTGCGGGTGCTGCGCGCCGGCGCGCCGGCCGACCAGGTCAGCGGCCAGACCATCGTCTACGACCACGGCCGCGATGTCTTCGAGGTGCAGGGCGGCACGTCGGCCAGCGCGCAGCCCGCGGCGCCCGGCGCCGCCAGCGGCCGGGTGCGCGGCGTGCTGACGCCCCGGCCGACCGGCGCCGCCTCGCGCCCGGCCGGTGCCGACGCTGCGGCAGAGGGTGCACGTTGAGCGCCCCGCCCCGCCAGCGCCTCGAGGCCGAGGGCCTGCAGAAGCGCTACGGCGCTCGCCTGGTCGTCAAGGATGTGCATCTGGCGGTGCACAGCGGCGAGGTCGTCGGCCTGCTCGGACCGAACGGCGCCGGCAAGACCACCAGCTTCTACATGCTCGTCGGCCTGGTCCGGGCCGATGCCGGCCAGATCCGCATCGACGGCGAGCGGGTCGAGCAGTTGCCGATCCACCAGCGCGCCCGCCTCGGCCTGTCCTACCTGCCCCAGGAGGCCTCGATCTTCCGCCGCCTGACGGTCGAGGAGAACATTCGTGCGGTGCTGGAGCTGCAGCAGGATGCCGACGGCCGGCCGCTGGGCCGCCGGGCCATCGACGAGCAGCTCGGCGCGCTGCTGGCCGACCTGTCGATCGAGCGGCTGCGCGACAGCCCGGCGCCGGCGCTGTCCGGCGGCGAGCGCCGGCGTGTCGAGATCGCGCGGGCGCTGGCCACGCAGCCGCGCTTCATCCTGCTCGACGAGCCCTTCGCCGGGGTCGATCCGATCGCGGTGATCGAGATCCAGCGCATCATCGGCTTCCTGAAGGCGCGGCAGATCGGCGTGCTGATCACCGACCACAACGTGCGCGAGACGCTGGGCATCTGCGACCGCGCCTACATCATCAGCGAGGGCCGCGTGCTGGCCGAAGGGGAGCCGGCGGCGATCGTCGAGAACCCGCAGGTCCGCAAGGTCTACCTCGGCGAACACTTCCGGATGTGACCGCCCCATGAAACCTTCCCTCCAGGTCCGCCTGTCGCAGCATCTGGCGCTCACGCCGCAGCTCCAGCAGTCGATCCGGCTGCTGCAGCTCTCGACGCTGGAGCTGCATCAGGAAGTCGAGCAGATGCTCGAGCAGAACCCCTTCCTCGAAGCCGACGAGGACAGCGGCGGCGGCCCGGAGGCGGTCACCGTCGAGGGCGGCACCAGCACGGCCGCCGAGCGCGAGGACTGGAGCGCGCCCGGCACCGACTCCGCCGGCGAGGCGCCAGCCGACAGCGGCAGCAGCGGCGACGGCGAGAGCGCCGGCGTCGACCAGCTCGACTTCGAAGGCGGCGACGCCGGCAGCGACTGGGACAGCGGCCAGGACGACTACCAGAGCCTGTTGGACGTCGGCGGCACCCGCAACGGCGCACCCGACGACGAGGACAGCGACTGGAGCGAGCGCTCCAGCGTCGCCGAGAGCCTGCCCGACCACCTGCGCAGCCAGCTGCGCGGCATGCGCCTGGCGCCCGAGGACCAGCTGCTGGTCGAGGCGCTGATCGACTCGCTGACCGAGGACGGCTATCTGGCCGATCCGCTCGAGGAGATCGCCGAGCGCCTGGCCGTGGGCCTGGAGCTGGGCGAGGCGCTCGGCCGCGATGTCGCGCCGGGCGAGGTCACCGCGGTCGACCTCGACCAGGCCGAGCTGCCCGAGGCCCCGACGCCGGAGGAGGCACAGGCCGCCGCCGAGCTGCGCGAAGAGCTGCTCGGCCGGCTGCGCTGCGCGCTGGGCTGGCTGCAGAACCTCGAGCCCTGCGGCGTGGGCGCGCGCGACCTGGGCGAATGCCTGGTGCTGCAGCTGCGCGAGCATGACGCCACCGAGGCGCGCCGGGTCGCGATCCTGATCTGCCAGGGCCATCTGGAGCTGCTGGCGCGGCGCGACATGAAGAAGCTGGTGGCCGCCACCGGCGCCGACGAGGACGACATCCGCGACGCGCAGTCGCTGATCGTCACGCTCGAGCCCAAGCCGGGCCGGCGCTTCGCGCGCGCCGAGGCCAACATCGTCGTGCCCGACGTCATCGTGCAGAAGGCCGGCCGCGGCTGGCGGGTCGTGCTCAATCCGGACGTGATGCCCAGGCTGCGCATCAACGACATGTACGCACAGGCGCTGCGCCAGCACCGCGGCCAGCGCGGCGCCGACGACGCCGGCAGCGGCGCGACGCTCTCGGCGCGGCTCCAGGAGGCGCGCTGGTTCGTCAAGAACATCCTGCAGCGCTTCGACACCATCCAGCGCGTCAGCCAGGCGATCGTCGAGCGCCAGAAGGGCTTCTTCACCCACGGCGAGATCGCGATGAAGCCGCTGGTGCTGCGCGAGATCGCCGACGAGCTGGGCCTGCACGAGTCGACCATCAGCCGCGTGACCACCGCCAAGTACATGGCCACGCCCTTCGGCACCTTCGAGCTGAAGTACTTCTTCGGCTCGAGCCTGAACACCGAGGCCGGCGGCAACGCCTCCAGCACCGCGGTGCGCGCGCTGATCAAGCAGTTCGTCGCCGCGGAGGACCAGAAGAAGCCGCTCTCCGACAGCCAGCTCAGCACGATGCTGGAGGAGCAGGGCATCCAGGTCGCGCGCCGCACGGTCGCGAAATACCGCGAGGCGCTGAAGATCGCGCCAGCCAACCTGCGCAAGGCGATCTGAGCGATCCGGTACCGCGTCCGGGATGCCCGGGCTCGGGCGCGGGCTGGCGCACCACCAAGGTGCACCCCCGCCATGCCCGGCCGCCGCGGCGTGAAATGAATCCGGGATGACCCCGAGTGGCACTGGTGCAGGTGCCCACCGCCGGGGCGGTTTTTCCGGATTTGTGCCGGCACGCCACATGCAAAGGCCATCGGGCACTCAGGAGCCCCCGATGAACACCGACGATCCCGCCGCCGCACGCCACCAGATCGCCAGCCGCATTCACGATCTGCTCAGGCGCGAGACCGGCCAGGAGATCGACACCGCGCTGATGCTCGGTCCGCCGGAATATGCCCGCGCGGTGCTGAGCCTGTGCCGCGCCTGCGGCCATGCCGAGCTCGCGCTGCTGGCCGACCAGTTCGCGGCTCTGCTGCGCCCGCCGCTCAGGGCGGCGACACCGGATCGCTCGCTGCGCCGCTGAGCGCCCGGCGCAGCCGCGCCGCCAGCGCGCGCAGATGCCAGGCCAGCCGCCACAGCAGCAGCAGCATCGCCAGCGTCAGCAGACCCAGCACGAGGGCCGCCAGCACCGGATCACGCCAGACCAGCCACAGCATCGACGGCACCAGCGCATCACCCGCCAGCGACAGCCCCCAGTTGCTGAAGGGCTCGGGCGAGGCATTGACCGCCGCACGGGTGGCCGACTTGGCCGCATGCGCGGTGGCCGCCAGCGAGCCGCCCAGCACGGCCGCCGCCGCCGCCCAGCCCGCCTCGTCGCCGCCGAAGACCGCCGCGGCCAGTGCCGCGCCGGCCGGCACGCGCACCAGCGTGCTGATCATGTCCCAGAAGGAGTCGAGTCCCGGGATCTTGTCGGCCAGGAACTCGACCAGCAGCATCAGGCCGCTGGCACCGAGCACCAGCGGATGCATCAGCCAGTGCAGCCCCTCGGGCAGGCCGATGCCAGCGCAGCGGCCGGCCAGCCCGGTCAGGAAAAGCACCGCATACAGACGCAGGCCGCTGGCCCAGCCGAGCGTCGCGGCGACCGACATCAGCTCAGCCGTACCGAAGGAGACAGACATGCCATCCATCCTAGCGCGCCCGGCTGCGGGTGCGCCCGGACCTTCGGTGGGCCCGGGCGAGGGCCTTCAGCGGCGCTTCACGCCGGCAGGCCGGCCAGCACCGCCAGCGCGGCCATGAAGCGCTCCAGACGGGCGCCGCCGAGGAAGGCCTCGGCCTGGGCGCCGTCGATCAGCCCGACAAAATGCTCGCGCGAGGCGGCATCGTCCTGAGCCTGGACCAGGCGCTCCTCCAGCGTGTGGCTGGCCACCAGATGGCAGACCGGCACCTGGCGGACCCGGTCGGCGCGGTGCACGCGGCTGAAGCGCTGGGCCAGCAGCGCCGGATTCCAGGGCCGGTCCAGATGCAGGATCGCGGTGGCGGCATGACGCAGGCCGAGCTGGCCGCCGGGGCTGTCGTCGCAGCACAGCAGCACCCGCTGCTGCGGGTCCTGCTGGAAGGCGCTGACCAGCGCACGGCGCGCCTCGCCGGCCGCATCGACCGGCAGCGCCAGGTGCGCGATGCCCCGTTCGGACAGCGCCGCCGACAGCGCCTCCAGGCTGTCGGTCCACTGGCTGAACACCACCACGCGCATGTCCGGCTCGGCCAGCAGCGTCTCGATGCCCTCGATCGTGGTGCCGATCTTGCCGGCATTGCAGCCCAGGCGCAGCGCATGCAGCGTCGACAGCAGGCGGCGCTGGTCGGCATCGGACAGATAGCGGCTGCGCTGCCAGCGCTGCACCGCACGGACGATCTGCGCCAGCCGGGCGTCATGCAGCGGCCGCTCGGCCGCATCGAGCTCGACCGGGCAGATCGCCTCGACCGTCTCGGGCAGCTGGCGCAGCACCAGGGTCTTGGTGCGGCGCAGCAGCCACGGCCCGAGCGCCTCGAGGCGCTCGGCCACCGGGGCCTCGGCCAGCGCCTCGAGCCGGCCGATCGCGCCCAGGCGCGGCGCGTCGATCCATTCCAGCATCGCGCGCAGCGCACGCGGGCGCACCTCGACCGGCGTGCGGGCGATCGCCAGCGCAAACGGGCCGTCCAGGGTCGCGAGCGCCGCCGCAAAGGCGGTGTCCAGCCAGGGGCTGAGATTGGCGTCGTCGCTCTCGTCGACGACCACGCTGTCGGGCGCAAAGGCCTGGAGCGCGGCCAGCGTGTCGTCCTGCACCGCCAGCGCGGCATCCGCCAGCAGCAGCAGCGGCGCCTGCGGCGAGGCCTCGGCCTGCGCCGCCGCACCGATCTCCGCCACCGAGCCGGCCTGCAGCGCGGTCAGGCCGGTCAGGGTCTGCCACTGCTCGGCCCAGTGCGCCAGGCGCTCGGCCGGGGCCAGCACCAGCGCACGCTCGGCGCCGAACTGGGCCGCCAGCAGGCGCAGCGCGGCCACCGCCTGCACCGTGCGACCCAGGCCGGCATCATCGGCCAGCACGCTGCGGCCAGCGCAGGCGGCGTAGAGCGCGCCCTCGCCCTGGTAGGTGCGCAGCGGCAGCGTGACCAGCGCGGTCAGCAGCGGGCTGGCGGGGCCTTCCGGCATGCGGGTCTCGAGCAGATGGACACGCTCGCGCATGTCGCGCGCCGGCGCCAGCCACAGCCAGACCGCCTCGTCGACACGCAGCGCATGGCGGCGCTCGCGGGCGATGCGCACCATCTCCAGCAGCGCCAGGTCATTGACCAGCGGGGCGGCGGCCGTGGGCTGATCCAGCTGCGCGGCCAGTGCCAGCAGCTCGGCCGGGCAGTCGCGGCCCGGGGTCCAGGCCAGACGACGCACCGGGCCCTGCGCCTCGAGCACGACCTGGCTGAAGGGCGGCGCCAGCGGCTGGGGTTCCGGCTCGGGTTCAGTTTCCGGCTCGGGTTCCTTTTCCGGGTCAGGCTGCGGCATCGGATCATCGATGTTATCCACAGCTTGTCCACAGGAGTTGTCCACAGCCGGCGGCAGCGCATCGGCCTCGGCCACCGGTGCGACAGCCGGTTCCGCGGCAGGCTCCGTGACAGGTTCGGCGGCCGCCTCGACGACGGGTTCGACAACGGGTTCGGCCGTGGGCTCGGCAGCCCCTTCGACCGCGGCCTCGGGCGCCGCGCGACGGCGCGGGGCGCGCTTGCGGGGCGTCTTCGCGGCCGGCTCCGGTGCGGCAGCGGCCACCGCCTCGACAGACGTCTCTTCGACGGGTGCAGCCACAGGCTCGGGCACCGGCTCGGGCGCTGGCGCCACAGCCGGTTCGGCGGCCACGGCCGGCGTCACCTCCGCCTGGGCGGCGGTCTTGCGGGCGCGGGGCGCGGCGCGCTTGCGGGCGGGCTTGGCCGGCGTCGGTGCCGGCTCAGGTGCGGGCGGTTCGGCTTCGGCGACCGGCTCGGCGATCGGCTCGGCGACAGGAGCCTCGACCGGCTCGATCACCGCCGGCTCGGACGCGGCAGCCTTGCGGCGCGGCGCGGCGCGCTTGCGCGCCGGCTTGGCCGGGACCGCGGCGGTCGGCTCAGCGGCGACGGCCACCGGCTCGGACGCCGTCACCGGCAGGGCCGGCGTGTCGTCGACCGGGACGGCCGAAGTGGTCGCAGTGGCCGGAGTGGAAGTGGCGCGCGCAGTGCGGGCACGGGGGGAGGAGGTCTTGCGGGATGAGGTAGACGCCATGGTGGCTGGGCCGGCAGAGCCGGCCGATCGGTGTGCGAAGTCTTTTGCGTTGGGCGGCACTGTAGCCGGTATGGCGACCCCACTCCCGATCCATCACCGCAATCAGGCGACAAGCCCCCTCGGGAACAGGCAGGAGTGCGGGTTTTTCAGGAGCGCGCGACCGGTCAGGAGATCGGTCAGGAAAGCCGGTCCGCAAGGCCTCTAGCATTCGCGCATGGAACTCGATCTTCTCCTGGCGGCCGGGCCGCTGGCGGTGGCGCTGTGGCTGCGCCCGTGGCGGCTGGTCGGCCCGGCGGGGCCGCCGTGGATCTGGCTGGCCTGGTGCGCGCTGATGCCGCTGCTGTGGGGCACCGACCGCTATGTCGGCATGTCGGTGGTGCAGCCGCTGTCGGGCGCGGTGATGCTGCTGATGATGACCGGCTGGCCGCTGGCGATGCTCGCGCTGGTGCCGGTGACGCTGCTGACCTGGGCGATGGCCGGGCTGGATGCGGCCGAGGCGCTGCACCGGCTGGTCTGGCTCGGCCAGATGCCGGCGACGATCGCGCTGCTGCTGGGCGCGGCGGTGCGGCGCTGGCTGCCGAACCAGCTCTTCGTCTACATCCTCGGACGGGGCTTCGCCGCGACCGCGCTGAGCTGCGTGCTGTCGGGCGCGCTGTCGATGGCGCTGCATGGCGCCACACCCGGCCTGGATCCGGACGAGCAGATGATCGGCCGCTGGCTGGCCGCCTGGGGCGACGCCTTCCTGGTCGGCATGCTGGTGGCGATCTTCGTCGCGTTCCGGCCGCACTGGCTGGCGACCTATTCCGACCGGCTCTACCTGCGCCCCCCGCCCGACGAGCCGCCGCCCCGCTGAGGCGGGCCGGAAAAACGAGGGGTTTTCCCGGATCGGGCGAGCGCGGCCCGCCTAAGATGCGCCGCAGATGAAAGAAACCGCATCCCCCTCCTCCTCCCGGGTGCTGCGCCGGCTGCTGCAAGGCCTGGGCGTGCTGCTGCTGTCGGGCCTCGTCGCCGCGCTGGTGCTGCTGGCGCTGGCCTTGCACGACCAGCCGCTGGTGCGGCGCGAGGCCGCGTCGATGTCGGCCGAGGATCTGCTGCGGGTCAAGCTGCTGCTGCGCGCGGCCGATCCGCGCCACCCCGCGCCGCAGGCGGCCGGCCGCGGTGCGGACGGCACGGCGCTGCGGGTGCTGCGCGCCGACAGCCGCGACATCGACCTGCTGCTCAACGACGCGACACAGCGGCTGCTGCGCCTGCCCAGCCGGCTGGTGCCCGGCGCCGGCAGCGCACGGCTGCAGGCCAGTCTGGAGATGCCGGCCAGCCCCTTCGGCCGCTGGCTCAACATCGAGGCCGACCTGCGCGAGACCGCCGGCCTGCCGGTGCTGGAGCGGCTGCGCCTGGGCGGGGTGCCGGTGCCGCCGGCGCTGGCCGAGGCGCTGCTGCGCCATGAGCTGAGCCGCCGCGGCCTGATCGAGCAGGCCGAGCTGCTGATCGACATGGTGCGCCGCGTCAGCCTGCAGCCCCAGGAGGTCGAGATCGCCTATGTGTGGCGCGAGGACACGCCCGACCGCCTGCGCGCCTCGCTGGTGCCGCAGGCGCTGCAGCAGCGCCTGCAGGCCCATGCTGGAGAGCTGGCGCGGCTGGCGCGCAAGGCGCCGGAGCCCGCCCCGCTGGCGACGCTGCTGCAGCCGATGCTGGGCTTCGCCGCCGGCCGCTGCGGCCTGGACTGCCCGCCGCAGGATCTGGCCGCCGAGCACCGCGCCGCGCTGGTGGTGCTGGCGCTGCATGCGGCCGGCCAGCCGCTGTCGCGCATCGTGCCGCAGGCGCGCGACTGGCCGCGGCCGCCGGCGCGCACCGTCACGCTGCTCGGCCGGCCGGACTTCGCGATGCATTTCCTGGTCTCGGCGGTGCTGGCCGCCGAGGGCGGCGGGCGCCTGGCCGATGCGATCGGCATCTACAAGGAAGTGATCGACTCGCGCGACGGCAGCGGCTTCAGCTTCAACGACATCGCCGCCGACCGCGCCGGCACCCGCTTCGGCCAGATCGCGGTGCAGGACCCCGGCCGGCTGCGCGCCGCGGCGCTGCAGGACGCGGATGCCACCCTGAAGGAGGCCGACTTCATGCCGCCGGTCGACGGCCTGCCCGAGTTCATGCCGCAGGCCGAGTTCCAGGCCCGCTACGGCGGCATCGGCGCCGCACCCTACCGCCGCATGATGGCCGAGATCGAACAGCGGGTGATGTCGCGCCCGCTGCTGCGCTGAACCCTGAATGAAGAGGTCATCATGAGTTGTCCACAGCCCCGCACCCACCTGCCCCGCGAGACGCTGGTCGAGGTGGTTCGCCACACGCCCCTGGTCTCGATCGACCTGATCTGCCGCGATCCGCAGGGCCGGGTGCTGCTGGGCTGGCGCAGCAACCGCCCGGCGCAGGCGAGCTGGTTCGTGCCGGGCGGGCGCATCCTGAAGGACGAACGCATCGAGCAGGCGATCGTGCGCATCGCCGCGGCCGAGCTCGGCCTGCCGGCGGCGCTGGCCGCGCAGGCCCGCCCGCTCGGCGTCTACCAGCATCTGTATCCGGACAACTTCGCCGGCATCGACGCGCTGACGACCCACTATGTCGTGCTCGGCTGGACGCTGGACCTGCCCGCGGGCGAGCTGCAGGCCGCCGATGCCCAGCACCGCGAGCTGCGCTGGTTCACGCCCGCCGAGCTGCGGTCCGATCCCGCGGTACATCCGAACACCCTGGCCTATTTCGATGCCTCGATCACCGCACCGCGCACCGCAGCCTCGGCGCCGGCCCAGGCCTGAAACTGTCTCGTTTCAGCACAAGCTGAAGCCAGCTTTAACAGCTTGATTCTTTTTGAACCTTTGCTTAATCCAAGTCACAGGAACGACCGCGTCCGTGTCTAAGATACCACTGAATCCTCACGTCGGGCGCGGGCAGCGCGGGCCGATCCGGTGAGCCTCCGGTCATCATGGATGCAAGGGACCTGATGCGCGGCAGTGTGTCGCAGACCCGGAATCACCCGATCAGCACCGGCCCGCCCCGGCGTGGGGAGGCCTCTCCCGGCCTGGCCGCTGCGCTGCTGCTGTGCTGCAGCCTGCTGCCCTGCGATGCGCAGGCCGCCTCGCTCCCCCTTCCCCCGTCCCTCTGTCCCGCCGCGGTGCCGGCGCAGCCGCCCGCCACCGTGCAGGTGTGGCGCATCAGCGACTTCGGCGCCGTTCCCGATGACGATCTGCCCGATGACGAGGCGCTGCGTCGCGCGCAGGCCACGTTGCGCCCCGGCGACTGGCTGGTCTTTCCGCCCGGACGCTATCTGCAGGCCGGCAGCGTGGCGATCGACCGCGCCGGCCTGACGCTGTGGGGGCCGGGCGCGACGCTGCAGGCGCTCGATCCGGCCGACCATGCGCTGCTGCTGCAGGCCGACGGCGTGCGGCTGGCCGGGCTGACGCTCACGGCGCGCACCGACCGGCGCCGCGACGCGCCGGCGCAGTCAAGACTGGTGCTGCAGGGCGCCGGCCAGGTGGTGCAGCAGGTGCGCATCGAGGGCGCCGGTGCGGCCGGCATCCTGGTGCTCGGCGCCCGCGGCTTCCTGCTGAGCGGCAACCGGATCAGCGCCACGCTGGCCGACGGCATTCATGTCAGCGGTGGCAGCCGGCAGGGCCGCATCGAGAACAACCAGGTGAACGATGCCGGCGACGACCTGATCGCGGTGGTGTCCTACGAGCGCGATCCCGCGCCGGTGCAGGACATTCTGGTGCGCGGCAACCGGGTCGCGGGCGGGCGATGGGGGCGCGGACTGGCGGTGGTCGGCGGCGAGCGCATCACGCTGGAGGACAACACCGTCAGCGATGTGCTGCGCGCCGCCGGCATCCTGGTGGCGCAGGAGGGCCCGTGGCGCACCCGGAGCGTCGATCAGGTGCGCATCGAGCGCAACCGGCTGATGCGCATCGGCCGGCCGCAGGATGCGGCGCGGGCCGCGGGCGCGCCGACCGGCCATGCGGCGATCGAGGTGCATCGCCATGAGACGCCGCCCGGCGCGGCCGGCATCGGCCGGCTGCACATCGGGCACAACCCGGTCGAGGACAGCGGCGTGCCGGCACTGCGGCTGCGCGACGGCCGCCTCGATGCCGGCGCCAGCGGCGCCCGGCTCGACTGCCCGGCCCTCAGTACGCGTTGAGCACCACGCCGGCGATGTCGGCCCGGGTGCGGCGCAGCCGCTCGACCAGCAGGTTCATCGCGCGGGCGTCGGTGCGGCCGTTGCGACCGACCAGCACCGCCTGGCCGCAGGTCGCGGCGATGACACGCGCGTCGGCGCTGTCCCGCGCCGGTGGGGTGTCGACGATGACGCGGTCGAACTCGCGCTGCAGCTCGCGCAGCAGCACCGCGAACAGCGGCTGCTGCAGCAGCTCGAGCGGATTGGGCGGCGGCGCGCCCACCTGCATGACGAACAGCCCCGGCAGCTCGGCCGAGCGATCGAAGGGACGGGCGGGCCGGCGGCCGTTGAGCAGGTCCGACAGGCTGGCGCGCTCCTTCAGGCCGAAGACGCGGTGCAGCGCCGGCGCACGCAGATTGCCGTCGACCAGCACGGTGCGCTCGCCGAGCTGGCTGAAGGTGATGGCCAGATTGGCCGCAACATGGGTGCGGCCGTCGCCCCGGTCCGGGCTGAGCACCGCCAGCGGCACCCGAGGGCCCGCCAGGATGCGGCTGCGCAGCTCGCGAAAGGCCTCGGCCTGTGCACCGTGCGGATCGGTGGCCACCACCAGCCCGCCGGCGCCGAAGCGGCTCAGGTCCAGCGCGCACGGGTAGTTGAACTGCATCGACAGCGCCCGCAGCACATCGGCCTGGCTGGCCAGATCGAGCGCGACCGCCGCCTCGCCGAAGCGCAGCCCCATGCGCCGCTGCACCACCAGGATGTGGGCGATGTCGCCGTCGGACAGCGGCCGCAGCGTGCGCAGCAGCTCGCCGATCGGCCGGGCCGGATGCGCCGGCACCACCGCCGCGGCCGGCGCGGGCTGCGGCGGCAAGGCCATCGGGTCGGGCCGCGGCTGCCAGGCGGCCAGCACCGCCGGCACGATGTCGGGCTCGGCGGGTGCGGTCGGCGCTGGCGGTGTCGACGCGGGGGCGGCCGCGGCAGCGGCAGGAGAAGGGGCAGGAACGTCGGGCATCGAGATCAGGTTCGGGTCGGGGCGGGAGATCGCGCGCGGGACGGGCTCCGGGGCGGTCACCGGCACGGTCGTCGCGCCAGGCTCGCCGTGAAAGGCGGCCCAGGCGCGCTCGACCTCGGCGGCGAAGCGCTCGCGGAAGCGCTCCGGCGCGAAGTCCTCGGCATGGCGGCGGCAGGTCTCGGGCGCGATCGGCACGGGCAGCGCCTCGAAGGCCTCGACCGCGCCGATCAGCGCCTCGGGCGTCTGCGCGTCGAAGAACACGCCGGTGCGCCGTGCCGGGTCGCCGCGGCCGCGCACCGTCTCCAGCGAGCCGCCGCGGCCGTAGGCGATCACCGGCGTGCCGCAGGCCTGGGCCTCGACCGGGGTGATGCCGAAGTCCTCCTCGGCGGCGAAGACGAAGGCGCGCGCGCGCTGCATGTGGTCGATCAGCGTGGCGTCGTCCTGGAAGCCGAGCACCGTCACGTTCGGGCCGGCGGCGGCGCGCACCTTGTCCATGTCGGGACCGTCGCCGATGACCACCAGCCGGCGCTGCGGCATGCGCGCGAAGGCCTCGACGATCATCGGCATGCGCTTGTACGGCACCATGCGCGAGGCGGTCAGGTAGAAGTCCTCCTTGTCGGCGCGCAGCGCGAAGCGCGCCACATCCACCGGCGGATGCACCACGCCGGCCTCGCGCCGGTAGACCTTGCGCACCCGCCGGCCGATGAAGGCCGAGTTGGCGACGAAGCGGTCGACGCCGGCGGCGGTGCGGCTGTCCCACAGCCGCATGTAGTGCAGCATCGCGCGGGCGAAGGCGCCCTTCAGGCCACGCGCCATGCCGGACTCGCGCAGGTACTGGTGCTGCATGTCCCAGGCGTAGCGGATCGGCGAATGGATGTAGCAGACATGGAGCTGGTCCGGCCCGGTCAGCACGCCCTTGGCCACCGCGTGGCTCGACGAGACGATCAGGTCATAGCCCGACAGGTCATGCTGCTCGACCGCCAGCGGCATCAGCGGCAGGTAGTGGCGGAAGCGCCTGCGCGCGCCCGGCAGGCGCTGGATGAAGGTGGTGCGCGCCACCCGCCCGCCCAGGAAGCCGCGCTCGCCGGGGCCGAGAAAGTCGACCACCGCATACAGGTCGGCCTGCGGATAGATCTGCAGCAGCTGCTCGACCACCTTCTCGCTGCCGGCATGGTTGACCAGCCACTCATGGACGATGGCGACGCGCTCGGGGCGGGGCGGGGAGAACATCGGAAATCCCTCAGGCGAAATGCAGGTCCATCAGGTCGGCGAACTCGTGCGCGGCCCGGTCCCAGGTGAAGCCGGCGGCACGCTGGCGGCCGGCCTGGCGCAGCTCGGCCGCCAGCGCGTCGGAGTCCAGCAGCCGGCGCAGCTGCGCCGCCAGCGTGGCCGGATCGTCCGGGTCGCAGTAGAGCGCGGCGTCACCGCAGACCTCCGGCAGCGAGGCGCGGTCGGAGGAGATCACCGGGCAGCCGCAGCACATCGCCTCCAGCGGCGGCAGACCGAAGCCCTCGTAGAAGGACGGGAAGACGAAGCAGGCCGCACCCTCGTAGAGCGCACGCAGCTGCTGGTCGCTGACATAGCCGGTGCGCTGCAGCCGGCGGTCGTCCAGATCCAGGCCTGCGGCACCGGCATAGATGCGCGCATTGCCGCCGCCGGCGGCCACCAGCACGATGCCGGGATCGTCCAGCAGCGCCATCGCCTTCAGCACCGCGGCGAAGTTCTTGTTGTGCGACAGGCTGCCGACCGCCAGCACATAGCGCCGGCCCTGCAGGTCCAGGCGCTCGAACACCGTCGGATCGGCCGGCAGGCGCAGGATGTGCTCGCCGCCCTCGGGCAGCACCTCGATGTCGAGAAAGGGCCGGCCGAAATGGCGCACCAGCTCGTCGGCGCTGAAGCGCGACACCGTGGTGACCACCCGCGCGCGGTGCATCACCGAGTCCAGCATGACCCGGTACCAGTGGCGGAAGGCAAAGCCGTAGTTGCGCGGATTGGCCACCGCCGCCGCGTCGTGGATCACCACCATCTGGCGCTGGTGGCGCCAGGGCGCGGTGTTGCACAGATTGACCAGCGGCTCGTCGCCGGCCAGCGCCGGCAGCTCGGTCTGCTCCCAGCGGTGGCCCTGATGGCGGCCGGCGCGCGCCAGCGCCAGGCCCGGCGGCAGCGGCGTGACCAGCCGGGCAGCCTGCGGCACGATCGCGCGCGCCTGCGGCAGCAGACCCAGCCGGGCGCCCGCGCCCAGCAGCTCGATGGCGAAGCGGTCCACGCCGGTGGCCGGGCGGGTCAGGAAGCGGGCGTTGATCAGCATGTCGGTGTTTCCCGGCCGCTCAGGCGGCGATGCTGGCGGGCCAGCCGGCCCGCCAGAGCGCGCGGCAGCAGCAGCACGCCGGCCATCCAGCCGAGCATCAGCAGACGCTCGCCCAGGCGCAGATCGGGCCAGCGCAGCACCGCCCGCAGCGCGCGGCCGGCGGTGCGCGCACGTGGCAGCGCCGGATCGGCCGGGCCCAGGCGCAGGCCCATGACCAGCGTGCGCGCCTCCCAGGGCGCCAGCGCCAGCTCGCGCCGGCGCGGGATCACCAGATGGTCCAGCGCGGCGGCCAGCGCCTGCTTGCCCTGCAGGACGCGACGGCAGGCCTCGGACAGCGCGCCGTGGCGGGCCGAAGGCAGCCAGTCGTCCGGCCCGGCGCCGCGGTAGGCGCCCAGCGCCTGGGGCAGCGAGCGCACCGCGCCGCAGGCCGGCGCCAGCAGGATCGGCACGGTATCGGCGCCGGCCTGCCAGGGCGACTCGTCCAGCGGCAGCACCCGTGCCAGGAAGTCGCGGTGGAAGACATTGCCCGAGCACGGCGGCGAGCCATAGGCGCCGAACTCGCGCAGCAGCGCCAGCGCCTGCGCGCCCTCGTGCAGCCGGCGCGGCAGCTGGCGGCCCAGCGGCCGGTCATCCGCATCGACCAGATCCAGACGGAACTGCAGCTTGCTCACGCCCGGCGTCCAGGCGGCCAGCACCTGCGCGGCCGCCTGCGGATAGAGCCAGTCTTCCGACTCCAGGAAAAGCAGCAGCTCGCCGCGGGCAGCGGCGAAGCCGGCATTGATGGCCGCCGCCTGGCCCGCCTCGTCGAGCTCGATGCAGCGCAGCTGCGGCGCGACGCGCCGGATCACGGTGCGCGAGCCGTCACGCGAGCCGTCGTCGACGACGATGACCTCGACCGCGCCCGGCTGCTCGCGCTCGAGGGTCTGCGCGCAGGCCGACTCGATCGCATGCGCGACGAAGCGCTCGCGCTGGCGGTTCAGCACGACGATGCTCAGGCGCGGCCGCTGCACCGCGTTCATGGCTGGCGGCCTTCCAGCGTGGACGCAGACGCAGACGCAGACGCGGACGCGGGAGCTGGAGCAGGGGCCAGCACCCGCGCCAGCAGCAGCGCCAGCACGATGCCGCAGGTCCAGGTGAAGGCGCGCGCGGTGCCGAGGTAGGGATAGCGGTACATCTCCATGAAGCTGATGAAGAAGATCGGATAGAGCAGCACCCCGGCAAGCCGGCCCTCGCGGTAGGCACGGAAGGCCATGCCGCTGAGCAGGCCGACCGCGCACATGTAGACCACCGCGCCGGTCAGGCCGAGGTCCGACACCACCGCGTACAGGCCGGAGGGGCTGTTGAACTCCGGGTCCTGGTAGGTGAACAGGTGCTGCTCGAAGGTGCGGCCGGCATAGCCGGTCAGCGTCGAGAAGGGCTGGCCCAGGCCGAGCGGCGCGCGGTGCAGCCACTCGAGCGTGAACTCGAAGGTCCAGGTCGGCCAGGCAGAGTTCGCCAGCAGGCTCGCGCCATTGTTCAGCGAGGTGTAGTAGTAGCTGGCGAAGCGCCCGAGCGCGAACTCCCAGAAGTCCAGCCGGCCCTGATAGGTGTCGGACGCCCAGGAGCGCGCGTACTCGGCCGCGCCGAAGTAGAGGATCACCAGCGGAATGGCGGCGAACGGCCCGGCCACCCGCAGCAGCGTGCCGGCCGCGCCCGGACGTGCCGCCGCCCAGCGGCCGACCGCCAGGCCCAGCGGCACCAGCGACTCGATCAGCGCCAGCCGCTCCGACCAGACATAGACCCGGAAGGCGGTCAGCAGCGCCAGCACGATCGCCAGCACATGCAGCGCACGCGGCAGCGGCAGCGCAGGGCCCCGGCCCGCCCCCCCCGGATCCAGCCGGCGGAACAGGTAGAGCGAGAAGAACACCGGCGTGACATTGGCCAGCGAGGTCAGCCCCGGCGTCAGCTCGATGCTGTCGCGCTCGGGCTTGTAGGCGCCGCTGAGCGTGGCCCACAGCAGCGCCGGGTCGAGCAGGAAATCCCGGAACCAGACCGAGAAGGCCAGCACCGCCACCAGGCCGATGGCCAGCGCGGCGCGGTCCGCGCCGACGCCCAGCGGGCGCGGTGCGCCGGCACGCGGCTGCAGCTGCGCGCCCAGCGCGCCGCCCAGCGCCAACGCCGCCAGCAGCAGGCCGCCGAGCATCAGCCAGCCCAGGTCGAGCACCTGCACGCCACGGATCGTCAGCGCCGGATGGCGCACCTCGCCGGCCCAGGCGATCAGGAACATCAGCGGCAGCAGGAAGCCGCAGGCGATGCCCGCCGGCGAGCTCCACCACGGCATCGATGCGGTGCGGGCGGTCCTCATCGCGCCCGCCCCGGCCGGCAGCACGCCAGCACCGTGCCCGACAGCAGCAGCACCAGCAGATCGGCACCCAGCAGGGCCCAGCCGTAGGCGCTGCCGCCCACCCACGCCGGCAGCAGCGCCAGCAGCGCGCAGAACAGCAGCGTCGCGGCGGTCTGCACCAGCGCATAGTGACGCTCCAGCCCGAAGGCGATCAGCGACTGCTGGCCGAACAGCGCCGCCACCGCCTGCAGCGGCACGCTCAGCGCCAGCAGCAGCACCAGCGCCACCGCCAGCGGCTCCTCGCGGTGAAACACATAGCCGACGATGTGCGGCGCGGCCAGCATCGCCAGCGTGCCCACCGTCAGGCCGATGGCCAGCATCGCCACCAGCAGGCGCCGGCCGAAGCGCAGCGCCTCGTCCGGCGCGCTGGCCGCCAGCCGCGCGAAGCGCACGAAGCCGAACTGCTGCAGCGGCAGCTGCACCGCCTGCCCGGCCATGCGCACCCGCAGCGCCAGGCTGGCCGCGCCGACGGTGGCGGCATCGGCCTGCAGGCCCAGCAGCGCGATGCCGCCATTGGTCAGCATCGCGCCGTTGACATTGCCCGAGACGATGGCCGAGGCGCCGCGCAACAGCTGGCCGATGCGGTCGGCGTCCAGGCGAGCGCGGCGCGCCAGCCCCCGGCGCAGCAGCAGGCACCAGGTGAACGCGCTGGTGGCCAGCGACACCAGCGCGTAGACCGCCAGCGCGCTCTCCATCGTCGCCAGGCGCGGCACCAGCGCCAGCAGCAGCGCGATGCCCAGCAGCCGCACGCCGGTGGTGACCAGCAGCAGCAGCCGGGTCTGCTCAAGTGCGCGGGCATACCAGCCGGCATCCAGCGCGAAGCCGACCAGATAGGCCAGCGAGGCCAGCATCAGCGCCTCCTCGCCGGGCGGACGCAGCAGCAGCAGCAGCGCACCGCAGCCGCTGGCCACCGTCGCGCACAGCAGCAGCTTGGCCGCGGTGATGTTCCACAGCGTGCGGTGCGCATGGTCGGCATCGTCGCGGCGGCGCGCGACCTCGCGGGTGCCGTACCAGTCGAAGCCGAACTCGATGATCATGCCCAGGAAGCCGCCCAGCGCCGCGTAGAAGGACACCACGCCGTAGTCGTGCATGCCCAGCGTGCGCCCGCACACCACCGCGAACACCAGCGGAAAGGCGAAGGTGGCGATCTGGGTCAGCGTCAGCTCGAGCAGCTGCAGGCGCACCGGCACAGGCACAGGCACCCTCAGTCCCCGCGCATCACCACGCCGGCCAGATCGACCGACTCGCGCCGCAGCGACTCGACCAGCACGCCGAGCTCGGCGGCGCGGGCGTGATGGCGCCGCGCCAGCACCAGCGCCTCGCCGCAGGCCGCGGCGATCACCCGGGCGTCGGCGCCGTCGGCCGAGGCCGGGGTGTCGACGATGACGCGATCGAAGCGGGTCGCCAGATCCTGCAGCAGCGCGGCGAAGCGGCCGCGCTCGAGCAGCTCGAGCGGATTGGGCGGGGGCGCGCCGACCGGCAGCAGCGCCAGGCAGGGCAGCGCATCGATGCGCTGCGGTTCGGGTACCCGCGTCGGGTCGGCCAGCAGCACGCTCAGTCCGGGCCGGTCCGGCCGGTCGGCCAGGTCGAACAGCCGGTGCAGCCGCGGCGCGCGCAGGTCGGCATCGACCAGCACCGTGCGCTCGCCCAGCTGGCTGAAGGCGGCCGCCAGATTGGCCGCGGCATGGCTGCGGCCATCGCCCCGGCGCGGGCTGACGATCGCCAGCACCCGGCCAGGCGGATGCGCACGTGCCGGCCCCGGCATCGGCGCCGGCACCCGCAGCATCAGCTGCGCGCGCAGATCGCGCCACAGCTCGGCGGCCAGGCCCTGCGGATCGGCGGCGACGCTCAGCTCGGCCAGATGCGGATGCGTGGCCGGATCGATGCAGGCATAGCCGAACTGGCGCGCCAGCGCCTGCTGCAGCTGGGCGGGCTGCACCAGACCGAGCTGCAGCGCCGCCTCGCCGAAGCGCAGCTCGCGCTCGGCCTGCAGCGCGACGATGCGGGCGATGTCGGCATCGCCGAGCGCGCAGACATCGCGCAGCAGCTCGCCCAGCGGCCGCTCGCCCGGCGGCACCGCCACCTGCAGCAGCTGCTCATGTCCGTCGCGCGGGCTCATCGGCTGACCTGTGCTCATGTCCGGCCGGCCCGGCCCGGCCCGCGCAAGGCCGGAAAGGCCGCCACCGGCGTGCGGGCGCCCTGGCGCGGCGACGGGATCTCGACCAGCAGGGGCAGGCCGAGCAGTTCGGGCACATCGTCGGCGCAGCGCAGCCGGCGGTCGCGCAGCTCGGCCAGCAGCGTCGCGCCCAGCGCCAGCACGCTGCCCAGCACCGCCGCGATGCCCAGGTTCACGCCCAGCAGCGGCGAGGAGGCCTGCGCCGGTGCGGTGGCCTGCTTCAGCACCGAGACATTGCTCAGGCGCGCCTGGCGTTCGGTGCCGCTCTGGGTGGCGCGGCCGGCCACCGCGTCATAGGCCTGCTGGGCGTTCTGCACGTCGCGCAGCAGCACCCGGGCCTCGTCGCGGCGGGTGGTCAGCTCCAGCACCCGGGCACGCTGCTCGTCCAGCGCGGCCCGCGCCTGCGCCAGGCGCTGCTGGTTGACGTTGTCGCTCAGCCCCAGGCTGGAGGCGATGCGGCGCGACTCGGTGGCCAGCTGCCGGCGCAGCCGCTCGACGGTGGCGCGCTGCTCGAGCATCTGCGGATGCTGCTCGCCCAGCCGGGCGCCCATCTCGTCGAGCCGGGCCTCCTGGCGCGCCAGATCGGCCGACAGGCCGGCGACCACCGGATGCGCCAGCACCTCCGGCGCGCGGTCCGGGCTGGCCGCGGCCTGCGCCCGGCGGCTGCCGGACTCGCCGGCCTGCGCCTGCAGCGCCACCAGCTGGCTGGAGAGCTCGGACAGGCGTGCGGTCTCGATGTCGACCCGCTCGTCGCTGCCGACCGCCAGCAGGCCGTGCTCGCGCTGAAAGGCCGACAGGCGCTGCTGCGCCTCTTCCAGCGCCGCCCGCAGCTGGCGCGCGCGCTCGTCGAAGAACTCGCTGCTGCCGCGCGCCGGATCGAGCCGCAGCGCCAGGCTGGTGTCGACGAAGGCCTGCACGAAGGCATTGGCGATGCGCGCGGCCTCCTCGCGGCTGTCGGCGGTGTAGGCGATCGAGATCACGCCGGACTCCTTGGCCGGCCGCACCTCCAGGCGCTTGCGCATCGCGGCGGCCAGCCAGGCCTCGAAGTCGCCGGCGCCGCCGGTCTCTTCCTGCCACTTCGCCCGCGCCGGACCGTCCGCGCGGCCCAGGCCGGTGGCGGCGATGACCGCCCGCGCCACCCGCTCGCTCTGGATCAGGTCGACCTGCATCGCCATGTAGGTGCTGGCCTGTGGCGGCTGGGCGCCACCCGGCGCCACCGGATCGGCCGCCCGGGCATCGACCAGCACCATGGCCGTCGCGGTGTAGCGGGTGGGCAGCAGCAGGCTGACCGCGAGGGTCAGTCCGAGCACGGCCAGCAGGACCGACAGCGCGAGGCGCCAGCGCGCACGCAGGGCCATCAGGAAACGGGCAAGCGACATGGAGGAGCAGTGTCTGTATTACGAATTGAAACTCATGAGCTCATTCAGACCATTGGCTTCAGATGATCTGCATCAGCGAATGGACCCGATCAGGCGCGTCGATGCCATCCTGCAGGCACGGGTCAGCACGGGTCAATTCAGCACATCTGCGCCCATCTTTTGCACTTCATGGCGCGAACGCATCGATCTTTTGACTTTCACATTTCCGGCCCCGACTTCCGGAGGGGATCGCCACATGACTGGAGGACCCCCAAGGGCCATTCATCTGCCGCTCAAGATTTCGGGTCAATAATGCACGAAAACAACGTCAAGCCCTCCAATCCCACCGTCTCCGAGAGATTTTTGTATGAAATCGAAACAATCGGCAGACCCGCGATCGGACCGGACGCTGCAGGAATTCGTCGGCGGCGCCCGCCGCTTCAGGCGCCGCAGCCAGGCCCGATCGGGCAGCCGGCTGGCCCGGCTGCAGCTCCGGCTCGACCAGTTCGCCGCACTGCTGCTGCTGCTGCTGTTCGCGCCGCTGATGGCGGTGATCGCGCTGCTGGTGTGGCGCCGCGACGGCGCGCCGGTGCTGTTCGGCCACTACCGCATCGGCCAGCACGGCCGCCCCTTTCGCTGCCTGAAGTTCCGCAGCATGTACCTCGACTCGGAGGCGATGCTGCGCGAGCTGCTCGAGCGCGACCCGGCCGCGCGCGCCGAATGGGAACGCGACCACAAGCTGACCGACGATCCGCGCATCACCCCGATCGGCCATTTCCTGCGCCGCACCAGCCTCGACGAGCTGCCGCAGCTCTTCAACGTGCTGCGCGGCGAGATGAGCCTGGTGGGCCCGCGCCCGATCACGCTGGCCGAGCTGCCGCGCTACGGCCAGGTGCGCTGGCACTACCTGAGCGTGCGCCCGGGCATGACCGGCCTGTGGCAGGTCAGCGGCCGCAACGACACCACCTACGACGAGCGCGTCGAGCTCGACCGCGAGTTCGTCGAGCAGCACAGCCTGAGGCTGCGGCTGAGCATCCTGCTGCGCACGCTGCGGGTGGTCATCCGGGGCAGCGGCGCCCGATGAGCGCGATCCTGCATCTGGTGACCCGGCTGCGGCCGGGCGGCCACGGCGGCACGCTGTGGCCCACGCTGATGGCGCTGGCCGACGGCCAGCTGATGCAGCAGGTGCTGCCGCTGGCGGCCGGCGCCGGCGCGCTGCAGGCGGCACGGCTGCTGAGTCCGGAATCGGTGCAGCTGCTGCCGGTGCCTGCGATGCGGGCGGTGGCCACCGCGCTGAGGCGCGCGCTCGATGCGCCGGCGCCGCCGCAGGCGCTGCATCTGCACGGCCTGCCGGCGCTGCTGAGCGCTCGCCATGTGCTGCAGGGCCGACCCCGGGCACACATGCCGCTGTTCCTGCACCAGTGCAGCCGGGTGCTGGCCCAGAGGCTGCTGCAGGGCATGCCGGAGCGCAGCGTCTTTCTCGTCGGTCCGGACCGGGTCGATCCGCTGGCCGCGGCGCCGCTGCCCGGCGCGGTCGATGCGGTCTTCTTCAGCCAGCCGCTCATGGCGGACACCGCGCCGCGCATCGTGACCGCGGCCACCGGCGACCCGCAGGCCGACGAGGAGATCGCGCAGGCCTTCGCCGAACTGGCGGTCATGCTGTCGGGCATTCAGGCTGCACGCCAGCCGGCCTTCGCCTGGATCGGCCCGGTTCCCGGCTCGGTGCGTGCGCTGCTGCTGGCCGCGCAGGTGAAGCTTCAGGAGATTGCACTGGCGGAGGCGCCGGCACGTGCCCGGGCGCTGGCCCAGGCCTGGATCTATCTGGCGCCGGATGGGGCCGGTCGCGGTGCGGACCGGCTGGCCGAGGCGATGGCGGTCGGGCTGGCCTGCGTGGCTGCGCCGGCACCGTCCTACCGGCTGCAGATCATCGATGCGCTGTCGGGCGAGCTGCATGCGCGCCGCGCCGATCTGCTGCAGTCGCTGGCCCGGCTGCTCGAGTCGGATGCGCTGCGTCTGGCGATGGGCCGCGCGGCGCGGCTGCGCGCGCGCCATCAGCACGGCCATCACCGCTTCCGCGCCTCGCTGCTACTGGCGCACGGGCTGTCGCCGCTGCCGGTGCTGCGCCACGAGGCCGGCCATGCAGCCCCGGCGGTGCCCGGCGTGCCTGTGTCGCCGGGCTGAGCCCGCCGGCCGGGTCGCCGGTCAGGCGTGCAGACCGTCGCGGGCCAGGCGGAACACCGCCATCGCCTGCACCATCTGCTGCGCCTGCTGGCGCAGGCTGTCGGCGGCCGCGGCCGACTGCTCGACCAGCGCGGCGTTCTGCTGCGTGGTCTGGTCCATCTGCGTCACCGCCTGACCGACCTGGCCGACACCGGTGCTCTGCTCCTGGCTGGCCAGGCTGACCCGCTCGATCATCTCGCCGACATGGCGGATGTGGTCGACGATCTGGGTCATCGTCGCGCCGGCCTGGTCGACCAGCTGCGAGCCCTGGTCGACACGGGCGACGCTGTCGGTGATCAGCGTCTTGATCTCGCGGGCGGCCGAGGCCGAGCGCTGCGCCAGGTTGCGCACCTCGGTGGCCACCACCGCGAAGCCCCGGCCCTGCTCGCCGGCGCGTGCGGCTTCCACCGCCGCGTTCAGCGCCAGGATGTTGGTCTGGAAGGCGATGCCGTCGATCACGCCGATGATGTCGGCGATCTTGCGCGAACTCTCGTTGATCGCGCGCATCGTGTCGACCACCTGGGTGGTGACCTCGCCGCCGCGCTGCGCGGCCTGGTTGGCCTGGCTGGCCAGCACGCTGGCCTCGCGGGCATTCTCGGCGTTGTGGCGCACCGTCGAGCCGAGCTGCTCCATGGTCGCGGCGGTCTGCTCCAGCGCGCTGGCCTGGTCCTCGGTGCGGCGGCTCAGGTCCTGGTTGCCCTGGGCGATCTCCTGGCTGGCCGAGGAGACCAGCTCGGCATTGCCGCGCACCGAGCCGACGATCTCGACCAGGCGGGCCTGCATGCGCGACAGCGAGGCCAGCAGCTGGCCGGTCTCGTCATCCGATCCGGTGCGGATCGGCACCGTCAGATCGCCCGAGGCGACCCGATCGGCGATCTCGACCGCCTCGCGCAGCGGCGCGGTGATCGAAAGGGTCAGGCGCCAGGCCATCGCCACCGAGGCGATCAGCGCCAGCAGCGCCCCGACGCCGACGATCAGCAGGCCCTGCTGCTTGGCCTCGTCGCTGGCCCGTGCCGCGGTCGCCGCGCCCTGGCTGTTGAGCGCGATCAGCTTCTCGAGCGAGGCCATGCTGGCCGAAAAGCTCTTCTGGCCCTCGCCTTCGAGCAGCTGGCGGGCCTCGTCATTGGCATTGCGACGCGACAGCTCGAGCATGCGCTGGCGTCCGCCCATGTTTTGCGCCAGATCGGACTGGAAGCCGTCGTGCAGGCGCCGCTCCTCGTCGCTGCTGATCAGCGCCTCGTAGCTGACATGGGTGCGCTCGAAACGCTGCTGGAGATCGGCCATGCGCTTCTCGAGCGCCTGCATCGCCACCTCGTCGGTATTGAGCACATGCAGGGTGTCGACGATGCGCAGCTCGGCCAGCAGCGCCCGCATCTGGTTGACGCTCTCGACACTGGGCAGCCAGTTGTCGGTGATGTCAGCGCGACGGCCGTCCATCGCACGCATCTGCACCACCGCGGTGGCGGCGATGGCCAGCATCAGGGCGGTCAGCACCGCAAAAGCCAGCGCGAGGCGTCGCGACAGGCCGAGTCGGCTGGGATTCATCTTGGCTCCAGGACAGCGGCCGCCACGAACGGGTTGGAAGGAGCGCGACAGGCAGCGGCCGACCGTGACGCGCGACACGACGGCGCATCGTGCCCGCGGCCGGCCCGGACCGAAGCGTCAAGAAGGCCGGATCGGCACCGCCAGTTCGGCGGCGGCGGCAGGATGCAGCGCGGCCAGCACCTCGCGCAGCAGGGCCTCGATCAGCTCGCGCAGCCGGGCCTCGGTGGCCGGCAGGTCGGCGCGCTCGCTCCAGGCCTCGTCCAGCAGGGCGCGCCGCGCCTGCAGCGCCGCCTCGATGCGTTCGCGCCAGTGCGCCGGCGAGGCGCTGCCGCTCCACTCGCCGCGCCCGCGCCCGAAATGCGCGATCGCCAGATAGCGCAGCAGCGCATGCGTCAGCAGCGCCTCCAGCGCGCTGTCCTGCAGCAGCAGCCGGCTGCCGTCGCGTCCGCGCACCAGGTTCAGTCCGTGCGCCAGGCCAGCCGCGCCGAGCGCGCCCAGCACGCTGCCGGCGATCAGGCCGCCGCCCAGCGTCAGCCCGCCGCTGGCCAGATCGGCGCCCAGCCCGGCCAGCGCGCCCGAGACCAGCCCGCCGACGATCGCCGCCGGCGCGGGCGCCACCCGCGCCTGGTGATCGAAGGCGGCGCCCACCTGCTCGAGAATCTCGTCGGCGCCGGCCTGCCCTTCGAGCGCATGCAAATGCAGCAGGTCCGAGGTGCTGGAGCGGATCTCGCCGTCGAGCCGCGCCAGCAGCTCGCGCCCGGCGCGCGCCAGCGGCGTTTCCTCGTCGCGAGCCAGGCCCAGCGCGCTGCCGACCTGGCGTACCAGCCCGCGCAGCGCGCCACTGTCCTCGACCGGCTGCACCATCGCCGCCACCCGCGCCAGACTGGCGGCCAGCAGCTGCGCGGCGCGACCCAGCCGCTCGAGCCGCTCCTGGCGGCCGGCCGCGCGCAGCCGCGCCATCAGCGGCCGGCGCGCCTCAGGCAGCACCTGCTCGATCTCGCGCAGCAGCACCAGCTCCTGCACCCAGCAGCGCGAGAAGGCGTCCAGCGGCAGCACCGCCCGCACCGCGGCGACGCCCTGCAGCCGGGTGCGCCAGCGGTCGAGCTCGGCCTGCAGGCGCTCGGGCGCGTCCGGGCCGCCGAGCTGGTTGAGCAGCACGATCACCGGCAGGCCGGTCCAGGCCAGCAGCTCCATTT
This sequence comes from Sphaerotilus sulfidivorans, assembly GCF_013426975.1. Taxonomy (GTDB): domain Bacteria; phylum Pseudomonadota; class Gammaproteobacteria; order Burkholderiales; family Burkholderiaceae_C; genus Sphaerotilus; species Sphaerotilus sulfidivorans. The sequence goes on along the minus strand of NZ_JACCPY010000005.1, from coordinate 126,736 downwards.
CCGGATCGACATAGCCGGCCGCCTCGGGCGACTCGGCGGCGCTGACCAGATAGAGCGCGACATCGGCCTCGTCGCGCACATTGCGCAGCGCCTGCTGGCTGGCCCAGAAGGCGCGGTCGCGCCAGCGGTCCCAGACCTGGCTGAGCACCCAGCCCAGCGGCGTGCCGGACTGGCGCATGCGCCGCACCAGCCGCACGCTGTCGCCGAAGCCGGGCGTGTCCCACAGCATCAGCCGCGCGCCGTCGGGCGTCTCGATCATCGGATGCGCATCGGCGAACTCGGTCACATGGGTGGCGTCGCGCACCACGCCGACATCGCGGCCGAGCAGCGTGCGCGCCAGCGTGGTCTTGCCGATGTTGGTGTGCGAGACCAGGGTCAGCGCCAGCGTGTCGGCGCGCGCGCCGGGCGGCGTGCCGGGTGCGGCGCCCATGTCCAGATCCAGACTGACCTTCATGCGCCAGCTCCCGCAGGCTGCAGACCGGCCAGCACCGCCTGGGCCGCCGTGTCGTCCGCCGCCGGTCGGCCCTCATGCAGGCGCACGCAGCCCAGCCCCAGGCTGTCGGCCAGCGCCTGCCAGGCCTGCAGCCGCTGCGCCAGCCGCTCGGGCGCGCTGGCGGCGAAGCGGGCCGCGAAGCTGCTGTCCTCGACCAGCATGACGATGCGCGGCCCCGGCCGCCCGCCTGGCGCCGAGGCATTCATCAGCGCCCGCAGCCAGCGGCCGTGGATCTCCGCCTCGGGCGTGGCCGACAGATCGAACAGCGGCAGCAGCAGCGAGGGCGATCCCGCCACCGAAGCCTGCAGCGCCGTCTCGTCCTCGCTGCCGTAGGCGCGCACCGGCGCGACCTGCAGCGCCAGCGTCTCGCCCAGCTGCCGGCGCAGCAGGTCGGTCAGCGCCGCGACCCGGGCCGGCTCGGCCGGCTGCGCGTAGGGCAGCAGCACCGGCCGCGCGGCCTCGCGGCGCTGCTGGCCGAGCAGTTCGCGGAAATAGGGCTCGGTCAGCGGCAGCGGAAAGCGCCGCGCCAGCCAGCCGGCCTGCAGCGCCGCCAGCAGCGCCAGCAGCGCGCGCGGCAGCACCACCGCCAGGACCAGCGTGATCGACCACAGATGGATCCACGGCGCGGCGGTGTCGATGCCGCCGGGCGCGGGCAGCACCGGTGCACCTTCGGTGAGGCGCAGCGCCGCCAGCGTCGCGGCATCCGGCAGGCTCAGGCCGGACAGCCGCGCCGCCGGCTCGAGCAGCAGCGACAGCGCCTGGTGCACCGTGCCGGTGTCCAGGAAAGTGCTGGACCAGCCGACGCGGTAGTCGAGCACCAGCCCGCGCAGATAGAGCGAGGCGATCACGCCCAGCGCCACCCCGATCGCACCCAGATGCAGCAGCAGCGCGGCGCGTGCGCCGGCCAGCGGGGCGCTCAGGCTCAGCCACTGGACGGCCAGCGTGTCGAGCAGGCTGGCCAGGCTGGGCGCATCGGGGGCGTCCGGCGGCGGGCGGCGTTCATCGCGGCGGGTGCGCCGCAGGCTGCGCAGGTCGAGCGTGCGCCGGGCCAGCCAGCCGCGCAGGCCGCCCGGCTGCGGCGAGGCCGAGGGCCGCAGCGCCAGCAGCCCGCGCAGCAGCACCAGCACGATCACCCCGAGATTCCACAGCACCAGCGCCCAGACCGGCGGCGCCAGCAGGCTGATGCGGTGCGCGGGCCCGAGCGCGTCGGCCACCAGCCCGAGCATCAGACCCAGACCGAGCGCGGCCGGCATCCAGCGCCCATGCCACAGCGGATGCGCCAGCCAGTCGCGCACATGCGATTCGCGCGGCCCGAGGCGGCGCAGCGCCGCCGCGGCACGGCGCGCCAGGAAGCGCTCGGGCGTGTCGTCGGCGGGCGCCTCCTCGAGCGCGACGCGCGAGGCCCAGCGGCGGTCATCCTCGCCCCACAGCGGATGCGCGGGGCGGGCGGTCTCGAAGGCGCGCAGCAGCAGCACCTGGCGGGCGTTCGTCTCGTCCATGGCGGGTGACTTTAGCGTGTGCGCGGCGTCAGACCCTCGACCGGGGCACGGGACTACCATGACGACCAGCCTGTCCTTTCACCCTCTGCCAAGGATCCCGACCCCATGACCGACCCGCAAGTCCGCCTTTCCCGCCGCGCCGTCCTGGCCACCGGGGCCGCCGCACTGGCCGCCACCGCCTTGCCGGCGGCCCGCGCCGACAGCCGCACGATCCGGCTGCTGGTCGGCTTCCCCGCCGGCGGCGGCACCGATGCCATCGCCCGGCTGCTGGCCGAGCGGCTGCGCGAGGTGCTCGGCCAGCCGGTCATCGTCGAGAACAAGCCCGGCGCCGGCGGCCAGCTCGCCGCGCAGGCGCTCAAGGCCGCCGCGCCCGACGGCACCACCTTCTTCATCAGCCACGACCACACCATCTCGATCCTGCCGCTGGTCGCGCGCCAGCCCGGCTTCGATCCGGCCAGGGACTTCGTGCCGGTGGCCGGCTTTGCCGACTTCGTCAACGCGCTGGCGCTGTCGGACGCCACGCCGGCCAGAAGCCTGCGCGAGTATGTCGACTGGGTGCGCGGCGCCGGCCAGGGCAAGGGCGCGATCGGCGTGCCGGCGCCGGCCTCGGTGCCGGAATTCCTGGTCAAGGTGATCGGCGACAAGCACGGCCTGGATCTGGTGGCCGCGCCCTACCGCGGCAGCGCGCCGATGATCACCGACCTGCTCGGCCGCCAGATCGCCGCCGGTGTCGGCTCGATTCCCGACTTCATCGAGAACCACCGCGCCGGCCGGCTGAAGGTGGTCGCGGTGCTGGGCGGGCGGCGCCAGGCGGCGATGCCGGAGGTGCCGACCTTCGCCGAGCTCGGCCTGGCGGGCTTCGAGGACATGCCCTACTACGGCGTGTTCGCGCCGGCGGGCACGCCCGCGGACGTGCGCGAGCGCTTCGCCGCGGCGCTGGCGCGGGTGATCTCGCAGCGCGAGGTGCATGCGCGGCTGACCGCGATGGGCCTGAGCGTGGGCTTCAGCGACGGCGCGAAGCTGGCCGCGCGCGAGCAGGCCTACCGCGCGACCTGGGCGCGCATCATCCGCGCCAGCGGCTTCCAGCCGCAGTGACGCTCAAGTCGGCGCCCGCGGCGACCGATCTTTCTCCGGTCCGGCGGATCGTGTCGTCCCGCCGGCGTCGTCCGCCGGAGGAAGCATGCAGATCGTCATCGTCGATGACAACCGGGTCAACGTCGCGCTGCTGAAGGCGCTGGCACGCCAGCTCTCGGAGGTGCCCAGCGTCGATTTCACCGACCCGGTGCCGGCGCTGCAGTGGTGCCTGACCCACGACTTCGACCTGCTGCTGCTCGACTACATGATGCCGGTGGTCGACGGCCTGTCCTTCATCGAGCAGCTGCGCCTGCATCCGGGCAAGGCCGACGTGCCGATCCTGATGATCACCGCCAGCCACGAGGCCCAGGTGCGCTACGACGCGCTGGCGCGCGGGGCCAGCGACTTCCTGACCAAGCCGGTCGACCGGCCCGAGTTCCTGGCGCGGGCCAAGAACATGCTTGCGCTGCGGCGCAGCCAGAAGGCGCTGGCCGAGCGGGCCGCGACGCTGGCCGAGGAGGTCGAGCGCGCCACCCGCGTCATCGCCGAGCGCGAGTACGACACCATCCTGCGGCTGTCGCGCGCGGCCGAATACCGCGACCCCGAGACCGGCCTGCATCTGGTGCGCATGGCGCTGTACTCGCGGCTGATCGGGCATCAGCTCGGCCTGCCCGAGGCCATGCTCGACATGCTGCACCGCGCCGCGCCGATGCACGACATCGGCAAGGTCGGCACGCCCGACCACATCCTGCTCAAACCCGGCCGGCTCGACGAGCGGGAAATGGCCATCATGCGCGAGCACGCCGCCATCGGCTACCAGATCCTGCGCGACAGCCCCTCGCCGCTGCTGCGCATGGCCGCGGTCATCGCGCACAGCCATCACGAGAAGTTCGACGGCAGCGGCTATCCGCAGGGCCTGCGCGGCGAGGCGATTCCGCTGGTCGGGCGCATCGTCGCGGTGGCCGATGTCTTCGACGCGCTGACCTCCAAGCGGCCCTACAAGAAGGCCTGGCCGCTCGAGCAGGCGCGCAGCTTCCTGGTCGACAACGCCGGCAGCCATTTCGACCCGGACTGCGTCGAGGCGCTGCTGTCGGCCTGGGACGAAGTCACCGCGATCCATGATCGCCATCAGGACACCTTGCCGGAAGAACCCGGCCAGGCCACGACCCCGGCGCCGACCGCCGTCTGAAGCCATGATCGAGCGATGGATCCGGCAGGTCGGCCTGGGCGCGCAGCGCCGGCCGCTGCGCCAGCAGCTGCGCCGGCTCATCGGCCTGTGCACCGCGCTGACGCTGCTGCTGTCGGTGCTGGTCACGCTGCTGGTGGGCTGGCGCTTCGCGCTCCATCATGCCGAGACGGAAGCCGCCGACGTGACCCGCGCTCTGGCCGCGCTGATCGCCGAGCCGCTGGCTGCGGGTGACCCGGCGAGCATTTCCCGGCATCTTTCGATCGCGGAATCCCAGCCACGCATCAGCGGCATCTGGGTCTATGCCGCAGGGCAGACCACGCCGCTGGCCTCCTGGGGCAGCGCACCGACGCCGGGGCTGTGGAGCCGCGAGGGCCAGCTGCTCAGCGGCCGGCTGGTGCGCAGCGTGCCGGTGGTCGACCACCTGCGCGAGCGGGTCGGCAGCGTGACGGTGCAGATCGACCAGCACGACCTGCTCGGCAGCCTGCTGGCCCAGAGCGGCGCGATGGTGCTGGCCGCGCTGCTGTCCGGGCTGCTGCTGCGCCGGCTGGCCCGGCCGCTGGCGCAGCGCATCAGCCAGCCGCTGGACGAACTCTCCGCGGCAGCCACCGCGATCGCCGAAGGCCGCATCGAGCAGGCCCGGCTGCCCGAGCCCGGCAGCGACGAGATCGGCCGCACCGTGGCCGCCTTCCAGTCGATGCTCGACCAGATCCGCAGCCGCGACTGCACCGTCGAGCAGACCATGGCGCTGATGAACCAGCTGGTCGAGGAGCGCACCGCCGAGGCCCGTCGTGCCGAGGCGGCCTCCGAGGCCAAGACCCGCTTCCTGACGGTCATGAGCCATGAGATCCGCACCCCGCTCAACGGCATCCTGGGCATGAGCGACCTGCTGATGGATGCGCAAGCCCAGGCATCGTCCCCTCTGGACGCAGAGCAGCGCGAACACCTGCAGCTGCTGCGCGAGTCGGCCCGGGCGCTCGAGCTGGTGATCAATGATGTGCTCGACTACAGCCGCATCGAGTCGGCCGACCTGCGCTTCGACAGCGCGCCGCTCTCGCCGCGGCAGCTTCTCGAGCAGGAGGTGGAGATGCGCCGGCCGGCAGCCCGCGCGCGCGGGCTGGCGCTGTCTCTCTCGATCGATGCCAGCGTGCCGTCCTGGCTGCTGGGCGACGCGGCCCGGCTGGCGCAGATCGTCGACAACCTGCTCGGCAATGCGATCAAGTTCACCGAGCAGGGCGGCATCGCGGTCGGCCTGTCCAGCCAGCCCCAGGCCGAAGGCGTGCACGAGCTGCACCTGTCGGTCGAGGACAGCGGCGTGGGCATTGCGCCGGCCCAGCAGCAGCGCATCTTCGAGGCCTTTTCGCAGGCGGCCGATCCGGCCACCCGCCGCCATGGCGGCACCGGCCTGGGCCTGGCGATCTGCGCGCGGCTGGCCCGGCTGATGGGCGGCAGCATCGCGGTCGACAGCGAGCCCGGCCGGGGCAGCCTCTTCCATGTGCGCCTGCGGCTGCCGGACTGCGCCCCGTCGGCCGTGCCGGAGTCCGCGACCGCAGCGGTCATCCCCACGCTCGAGCCGGCCGAGGGCGACAACCGCGCCTGGCGCGACCTCGATTCGAATGAACTGCTGGAGCGCCTGGGTGGCGATCAGGCGCTGATGGGCGAGCTGGTCGCGATGCTGGTGGAGGACACCCTGCCGCGCCTGGACGAGCTGGACCGGGCCTTCCTCGCGCGCGATACCGCCCGCATCGACCTGCTGGCCCACCAGATCGCCGGTGCGGCCGGCAACTGCTCGGCCGAGGCGCTGGAGCGGCTGTCACGCCGCATCAGCCATCTGGCCCGCGAAGGCCGGCTCGACGAGGCCGAGCGGCTGATGCTGCCGCTGAAGCTGCGGGTCACCCGGCTGGCGCAGTGCTCGGCCGATCTGGCGACCACCTGAGCTCAGAAGCTGTAGCCGATCGCCACCGACAGCTGCGGAATCGCGCGCACCTTGCCGACGCCGTCGCGCAGCTCGGCCAGTTCCTTGTCGAGGTTGGCCTGGATGTCCGGCTCGCTGGCCAGCGCACCGCGCACCGTCGCATTGACCTTGGCGCGGCCGACCAGCGCGCCGATGTCGGCGCCGAAGCGCCAGCCCGAGGCGCTCTGGTGGCCCCAGCCGATGCCCAGATAGGGCGTGACGCTGGGGAACTTGACCTCGACCTTCAGGCCGTCGGCGGCGGTGGTGGTGTAGGTGCGATCGCCGATGGTGAGCGAACCGTTCTCGCCGGTGGCATCCAGCGTGACCTTGTACTGGTTCGAGCTCAGGCCGCCGGTCAGCCGGAAGCTGCCGCCGAAGGGAAACCAGTCGCCCAGTACCGCCAGACGCTGCAGCTTGTAGCGGCCGTCGTAGCGAATGCCCTCCTCGGTGGTCGACTTCGAGCGGCTGCCCAGCGTCATGAAGTCGGCGCGCACCGTGAAGCGGCTGTCGATCGGATGGGCATAGCCCAGGCCGATGCCGGGCAGGCCGACATTGGCGTAGACCTCGCCGGCCTGTGCCTGGGGCAGCAGACCGGTGGCCGCCAGCGCCAGCACGGCGGCAAAGCGGCGGCCAGACCGAGGACGGACGGAAACCGGGAACGGCGTGGAACGAGAGGTGCTCATGGCGAACTCCTGGGTGGGGTCGTCTGCCGGACCGGCCCTGTGCCGGCCCTCTGGTTTCCAGACTAGGCCCGCCCGGCCGGCACGGCATCGGCCACACGGCCGATGTCGTGACCGAATGGGCACATCGATCGCTCATTCAGGCGCCATTCCCCTGGTTCTCCGGCGTACATGCTGCTTTCCCGCCACTTTCGTACAGCTCGAGCGGCAAGCCGTCCGGATCGGCGAAGAAGGTGAAGCGCCGGCCGGTGTACTCGTCGACGCGGATCGGCTCGACCGCGATGCCGGCGGCCTCCAGCCGCGCCTTCCAGCCCGCCACATCCTCGACCCGGAAGGCCAGATGGCGCAGCCCCTGCGCCTCGGGCCGCGAGGGACGCGGCGGCGGCGCGGGAAACGAGAACAGCTCGATCTGCCCGCCGTCGGGCAGCGCCAGGTCGAGCTTCCAGGACTGGCGTGCCTCGCGGAAGTTCTCGGCCAGCACCCGCAGGCCCAGCAGCTCGACATAGAAGCGGCGCGACCGGGCGTAGTCGGCGCAGATGATGGCGACGTGGTGAATGCTCAGCAGGCTCATGGGCGGGGCAGGACGTAGACAAGAACCTTCAGCGCGCGCTCCGGATCGACATCGGCGAAGACCGGCGGGTTGTCCAGGCGGCGCACGAAGGCCAGCTCGGGCGCGTGCTCGCGCATCGCGTCGTGCAGGAAGGCGCTGCCCAGCTCGGGCGCGTTCAGGCACAGCAGCACCTGGCCGCCGGGCATCAGCAGATCGGGCAGGCGGCGCAGCAGCCGCGCGTAGTCCTTGGTGGCGACGAAGCTGCCCTTCTGGTAGCTGGGCGGATCGACCACGATCAGGTCGTAGGGGCCGCCGCGGCCGATCTTGCCCCAGGTGGTGAAGAGGTCATGCGGCAGGAAGGTGGCGCCCGCATCCAGCGCGTTGAGGCGGTGGTTCTGCTGGCCGATCGAGATCGCGCCACGGCTCATGTCGAGATTGACCACCCGGCCTGCCCCACCGGCCAGCGCCGCCACCGAGAAGCCGCAGGTGTAGGCGAAGAGATTGAGCACCCTCAGGCCGGGCTGCCGGCGCGCCTGCTCGCGCACCCAGCGCCGGCCCTCGGCCATGTCCAGGAACAGGCCGTGGTTCTGGCCGCGCAGCACATGGACGAGGAACTTCAGGCCGTCTTCCTCGACGACATGCGGCTCGGGCACCGCGCCGGCCATCAGGCGCGTCTCGCTGCGGCCCTCGTGGCGGCGCTGGAAGACCCAGTCCAGCGGCTCGCCCGGCGCGATCTCGGCCCAGCGCGCGGCCAGCGCGGCGCCGATCGTGGCCAGCTCGGCCTCGTCCTCGGCCGGATCGGCGGCGGGCGCGCGGAAGCAGGTCAGCACCCAGACCGGCGGCCAGGCATCCAGCGTCCAGGGCTCGCAGCCCGGATGCAGGCCGCCGCGGCCGTGGAAGATCCGCACCGCCCCGGTCGGGCGGGGCATCGCGGCGATCGCGTCAAGGAGGGCCTTCACAGTGCAGGGGTGCTCTTCATGCAGGAGCTGCGGCCGCCATGCGGCACGGCTCACGGTGTTCTCGGAAGCGACACGGCCACCGCAGAGGCGGCCAGATCAGGCGAGTCGGGCTGCGCTCGAGAGGCACCCGGGCCGGCAATCTATCACCACCGCGCCGCCACCTTGGCTTGCGCCCCTCCCAAGATCTTATTCAATCTTGATAACTTTTCAAAGATTGCAATAAACTCATCGGCATGGACGCCATACGCAACCCCTTCGCGCCCGGAGCGGGCACACCGCCACCCGAACTGGCGGGCCGCGACGATCTGCGGACCTCGATCCAGGTGGCCCTTGAGCGAGCCCGGATCGGCCGGCCGGCAAAGAGCGCGATGCTGGTCGGGCTGCGTGGCGTCGGCAAGACCGTGCTGCTGGACCGGATCCGGGGCGACGCGGAAGCCGCGGGCATCCACACGGTCCGGATCGAGGCGCCGGAGGGGCGCTCCCTGCCCGCCCTGCTGGCCCCGCAGCTGCGCCAGGCCCTGCTGCGGCTGAGCCAGGTGGCCGCCGCCCGAGACCTCGCCGTGCGTGGCCTGCGGGCGCTGGCCGGCTTCGCCAGCAAGCTCAAGGTCACCTTCGGCGACATCGAGGTCGGCATGGACTACGCCCCGGAGCCCGGCCTGGCCGACAACGGCGATCTGGAACATGACCTGCAGGCCCTGTTCGAGCAGGTCGGACTGGCGGCCAAGGCCGCCGGCACGGCGCTGGCCGTCTTCATCGACGAACTGCAGTATGTCGAGGAAGCCCAGCTGGCGGCCCTGATCACGGCCATGCACCGGACCGAGCAGAGGCAGCTGCCCGTGGTCCTGGTCGGCGCCGGGCTGCCTCAGCTGCGCGGCCGCCTGGGCAATGCCAAGTCCTATGCCGAGCGCCTGTTCGACTTTCCGACGATCGGCCCCCTGGCCCCGCAGGCCGCCCGGCGCGCCATCGAGAAGCCGCTTGCGGACGAGGGCGTCCGCATCGCGCCCGAGGCCCTGGAGCAGATCCTCGCGGTGACACAGGGCTATGCCTATTTCCTGCAGCAGTGGGGCAGCCATACCTGGCGTGCGGCCAGCGTGTCCCCCATCACGGCGGACGATGTCGCCACCGCGTCGACCACGGCCGTGGCCGCGCTGGACGAGAGCTTCTTCCGGGTCCGCTTCGATCGGCTGACGCCGAAGGAGAAGAAATACCTGCGCGCCATGGCCGAGATCGGCCCGGGCCCGCACCGGTCAGGCGACATCGCGGCCTGCTACGGCGCCATCGTCACGTCGCTGGCGCCGGTGCGAAGCGCGCTCATCACCAAGGGCATGGTCTGGAGCCCGAATCACGGCGACACCGCCTTCACGGTCCCGATGTTCGACGAGTTCATGAAGCGAACGATGCCGGGCGACGCCTGGCGCTGAAGCGGCATGGCCGGGCGCGATCGCGCCCGGGGTTCACAGCGCGTATCCGTAGTCGATGGTCAGCGGCGCGTGGTCGCTGAACCAGCTGTCCTTGTAGATCGAGGCGGCGCGCGCGGTCTCGGCCAGGCCGGGCGTGGCCAGGTGGTAGTCGATGCGCCAGCCGACGTTCTTCGCGCGGGCCTGGCCGCGGTTGCTCCACCAGGTGTAGCTGGCGTCGGTGCTGTCGGGGTGCAGATGGCGGTAGACGTCGACCAGGCCGCCGCCGCCCTGGTCGAGCGGCGTCAGCAGCGTCGTCATCCAGGCGCGCTCCTCGGGCAGGAAGCCGGAGTTCTTCAGGTTGCCCTTCCAGTTCTTCAGGTCGGCCTCGCGGTGGGCGATGTTGACGTCGCCCATCAGCACGAACTCGCGCCCGCTCTGGCGCAGCGCGCGCAGGTGCGGCGCGATGCGGGCCAGGAAGCGGTACTTGGCCTGCTGGCGCTCCTCCGAGGACGAGCCGCTCGGGAAGTAACAGCTGATGATGGACAGCCGCCGATGTGGCGAGTCGTAACGCGCCTCCAGGTAGCGGCCCTCGGCGTCGAACTCCTCGTCGCCGAGCCCGACGATGACCTCGCTCGGCGTGACACGGCTGTAGACGCCCACGCCCGAGTAGCCTTTTTTCTGCGCGTGATGGAAGAAACCCTGCATCCCGTCGATGACGGACAGCGCCGGGCTCAGGTCCGGAGCCTGTGCCTTGAGTTCCTGCACCCCCATACAATCGGCGCGTACCGACTCGACCCACGCATGAAGGCCCTTGGTGGCCGCTGAGCGGATGCCGTTGAGATTGAGGCTGACCAGACGCACGTGCAAAGACCTTCCGAGATGACGACCCCAGACGCAAGCACCCCCCGCACCGATGCCCTCGCCCAGGATTTCGTGGCTTTTGCAGTCGACGCCGGCGTGCTGCGCTTCGGCGAGTTCAAGACCAAGGCGGGGCGGATGTCGCCCTATTTCTTCAACGCCGGCCTGTTCGATGATGGCGCCCGGCTGGGCCGCCTGGCCGAATTCTATGCACGCCGGCTGATCGACTCGGGGCTGGAGTTCGACATGCTGTTCGGCCCGGCCTACAAGGGCATCACGCTGGCGGCGGCGGTGGCCATCGAGCTGGCGCGCCTGGGACGCAACGTGCCCTACGCCTACAACCGCAAGGAAGCCAAGGACCACGGCGAGGGCGGCACGCTGGTGGGCGCGCCGGTCAAGGGCCGGGTGCTGATCATCGACGACGTGATCTCGGCCGGCACCTCGGTGCGCGAGTCGATCGCGATGATCCGCGCCGCCGGCGCCACGCCCTGCGGCGTGACCATCGCGCTGGACCGCCAGGAGAAGGCCAGCGAGAACGGCGTCGACGCCGAGCATTCGGCGGTGCAGTTCGTCGAGCGCGACCTGGGCCTGTCGGTGGTGGCGATCGCCACGCTGGCCGACCTGCTGGCCTACCTGCGTGCGCAGCAGGATGCCCGCCTGGCCGGCAACCTGCCGGCGGTGCAGGCCTACCGCGACCGCTACGGGGTGCAGATGTGAGCCGCGCGGCGGCTCGCGTTCCCGTCGGGCTGGTGCTGGCCGCCGCGCTGGGCGCGGTCGCGCTGCCGGCGCAGGCCGACATCTATTCCTGCGTCAACGCCCGCGGCCAGCGCCTGACCGCCGATCGCCCGATCGCCGAGTGCATGGACCGCGAGCAGCAGGTGCGCGGCGCCGACGGCTCGGTGCGGCGCATCCTGCCGCCGTCGATGACCGCCGAGGAGCGCGCCGCCGCCGAGGAGAAACGCCGGCGCGAGCAGCTCGAGGAGCGCACCCGCCGCGACGCGATCCGCCATGACCGCAACCTGCTGAGCCGCTATCCGGACATCGAACGCCACAACGAGGCCCGCGAGGCCGCGCTGGAGCCGGTGCGCTCGGCCATGCAGAGCACCGGCAAGCGCATGGAGGAGCTCGAGCGCGAGCGCCACCAGCTGCGCGAGGAGGCCGAGTTCTACAAGGGCCGCGAGCTGCCGCGTGCGCTCAAGCACAAGATCGAGCAGAACCAGGTGGCGACCCAGGCGCAGAAGGACGCGATGCAGAGCCACCAGGCCGAGAACCGGCGCATCAACGCCAGCTTCGACCAGGAGCTGGCGCGGCTGCGCCAGCTCTGGAACGGCGCGGCGCCAGGCAGCCTGACCGCGCCCACCGCCGCGCGCTGATCAGCAGCGCCTCAGAGGCTCTTCAGCGCCACGACATCCTTGCCCTTGAAGGTGAAGACGGTCACCGCCGACGAGCGCAGGTCGTGGCGGCTGTCGTAGGCATAGTCGCCGGCCACGCCGGCATGGCTGCCCTTGGCGATGTGCTCGGCGAGCTTCTTCGGATCCAGCGACTGCGTGGCCTCGATCGCCGCGGCCAGCAGGTTGGCGCCGTCGTGGAAGGCGGCAGCATAGGTCAGCGGATCGCGCTTGTACTCGGCGCGGTAGCGCTCGACGAAGGCGCGGCTCCTGTCGCTGCGGTCCATCAGCGCGCCGCCCTGGGTGCAGTAGACATTCAGGTCGGCGCTCATCTGCGCCAGCGTCGCGGTTTCCGACGAGCAGATGCCGTCACCGCCCAGCAGCGGCGCCTTCAGCCCCAGCGAGCGCATCTGGCGCAGCATCGGGCCGGCCTGCGCCGAGTAGCCGCCGTAGAAGACCGCATCGGGCTTGAGGCCGCGGATGCCGGTCAGGATGGCGCTGAAGTCGGTCGCCTTGTCGCTGGTGAATTCCTTGGCGACCACCTTGAGGCCGAGCTTCTGCGCCTGCGCGATGAACTCCTGCGCCACACCCTGGCCGTAGGCGGTGCGATCGTCGATCACCGCGACCGTGGCCACCTTCAGGTCCTGCGCCGCGTAGGTCGCCATCTTGGCACCGAGCTGGTTGTCGGTCGCGCCGATGCGAAAGAGGTTGGCCTGGGCCGGCTGCGTGACCTTCGGGTTCGAGGCCACCGTCAGCACCAGCACGCCGGCATCGGCGAAGACGCGCGAGGCCGGCAGCGTCACGCCCGAGTTGTAGGGGCCGAGCACGAACTTCAGGCCCTTGTCGACCAGCGCCTGCGCGACCTGCACGCCCTGGCGCGGATCGGCGCCGTCGTCCTGGACGTCCAGCTCGAACTGGACCGGCTTGCCGCCGACCTTGATCGCGCGCGCGTTGAGCGCCTTGATCGCCAGCTGCGCGCCGTCGCGGTTGTCGATGCCGCTGGCGGCCTGCGGGCCGGTCAGCGGGCTCATGAAGCCGATGCGCACACGCTCCTGGGCGTGCAGCGGGCCGGCGGCGGCCAGCCCGAGGCCGGCCAGCGCCAGCGCGTTCAGCAGAATCCTGCGGGAACTCGTCATTTTTCGATCCTGGTGGGATGAATGAAAAAACGACCTGCGCCGGGTCGCGGCGCAGGCCGGGGATGTCGCTGGCGCGGCCGGATCAGCCGGCCAGCTTCTTCTTCAGCAGCTCGTTGACCTGGGCCGGGTTCGCCTTGCCCTTGGTCGCCTTCATCGCCTGGCCGACCAGCGCGCCGAAGGCCTTTTCCTTGCCGGCGCGGTAGTCCTCGACCGACTTGGCGTTGGCGGCCAGCACCTCGTCGAGGATGGCCTCGAGTGCGCTGGTGTCGTTCATCTGCTTCAGGCCCTTGGCCTCGATGACGGCGTCGACCTCGGTGGCCTCGCCGCTCCAGAGCGCCTCGAAGACCTGGCGGGCGGCGTTGTTCGAGATGGTGCCGTCCTGGATGCGGCGGATCAGCGCGCCCAGCAGCGCCGGGCCCACCGGCGCGTCGGCGATGTCGCCGCCGTCGGCGTTCAGGCGCTTGCTGATCTCGCCCATCACCCAGTTGGCCACCGGCTTGGGCGCGCCGCAGGCGGCGACCGCGGCCAGGAAATAGTCGGCGGTGGCTCGGCTGGCGGTCATCATGGCCGCGTCGTAGGCCGGCAGGCCGTGCTCGGCCTGCAGGCGCTCGGCCAGCGCGGCGGGCAGCTCGGGCATCTCGCCGCGCACCCGCTCGACCCACTCGGGCGCGATCACCAGCGGCGGCAGGTCCGGATCGGGAAAGTAGCGGTAGTCGTGCGCGTCTTCCTTGGTGCGCATCATGCGCGTCTCGCCGGTGTCCGGATCGAACAGCACGGTGGCCTGGACGATGTCGAAGCCGTCCTCGATCTGGTCGATCTGCCAGTTGACCTCGAAGTCGATCGCCTGCTGCAGGAAGCGGAAGCTGTTGAGGTTCTTGATCTCGCGCCGGGTGCCGAAGGGCTGGCCGGGGCGGCGCACCGAGACGTTGGCGTCGCAGCGGAACGAGCCTTCCTGCATGTTGCCGTCGCACAGGCCCAGCCACACCACCAGCGTGTGCAGCGCGCGGGCGTACTCGACCGCCTGCTTCGACGAGCGCAGCTCCGGCTCGGTGACGATCTCCAGCAGCGGGGTGCCGGCGCGGTTCAGGTCGATGCCGGTCATGCCGTGCAGGTTCTCGTGCACCGACTTGCCGGCGTCCTCCTCGAGGTGGGCGCGGGTCAGGTTGACCCGGTGCTTCACGCCGTCGACCAGGAAGTCGATGTGACCGCCCTGCACCACCGGGATCTCGTACTGGCTGATCTGGTAGCCCTTGGGCAGATCCGGGTAGAAGTAGTTCTTGCGGGCGAAGATCGACATCGGCGCGATGGTCGCGTCGACGGCCAGGCCGAACTGGATCGCGCGCTCGACCGCGCCGCGGTTCATCACCGGCAGCACGCCGGGCAGCGCCAGATCGACCGCGCAGGCCTGGGTGTTGGGCTCGGCGCCGAAACGGGTCGAGGCACCGGAGAAGATCTTCGACTGGGTCGAGAGCTGGGCATGGGTCTCGAAGCCGATGACGACTTCGTAGCCACGCACGAGAAGGGAGGCGGTCATGGGGCGGGCGGTTTGCTGCAGCGCGGACGCAAAGCGGAAATGCTACGGCATCGCCGCGCCCCTCGGGAAAACCGCAAGCCGCAGCCGCCCCGGCCGCCCTGCGCCGCCCTCAGTCGCGCGGCCGCACCAGCCGCACCGGCAGCGGCGTGTCGCGGCTCATGTCGGAGCGCGCCCGGCCGGTGTGGCCGTCGATCACCCAGCCGTGCAGGCCGTCGAGCCGCTCCTCGTTCTCCGAGGTGCGCCCGCGCATCACGCTGTCATAGCTGTGAATGTTGACCGGACCGGCCTCGATGGTGGCCGAGGCGCTCCACAGCCAGCCCTCGGGCGTGTCGGGAAACAGCTTGTCGATGCCGCCGGGCGAACCTGCGGCGCGCTGCAGCACCCGGCGCATCTCGATCGCACGCGGCACCCGCCACGGCCGGCCGTCGGCCTGGCGCCGTGCTGCGGCCAGATCCGGCCCCTGCGACTGCATCACCCGCAGCGCCTGGCCGACGCAGCGCCCGCCGCTCCAGCGCATGCCCTCGACACAGCGCGACCAGGCCAGGCCGCTCTCGACATCGACCACCGTCTGGCCGTCCTTCGAGACCGCCACCAGGCCCTGGGGCTCGGGCGCCGCCGCGACCGATGGCAGCGACAGCAGCAGGGACAGCGACAGCATCAGCCCGGTGGACGACAAGGAGAAAACGGGCGGGCGGGAAGCAGCAGGAACGGCGCAGGACATGGCAGGACGGGACGGCACCCACGGGAACGGATCGGTTCATTGTCCGGGCCCACGCGGCACGGCGGCCGCACGAACAGCCGGGCTTCCCCGGCACAGACCGGCCGCTGCCGCGGGGGCTGCCGTAAACTTCGTCGCACCATGAAAGCCGCCCGCATCGCCCTCGCCGCCGCCGTCGTTGCCGCCATCGCCGTGACCGCCTCGTTTGCGGTCGGCAGCAAGGAGAAGGCGCCCGCCATCAGCTACACCCTGCTCGACGGCACGAAGCAGACCTCGGCCGAAGCGCTGAAGGGCAAGGTGGTGCTGGTCAACTTCTGGGCCACCAGCTGCACCACCTGCGTCAAGGAAATGCCCGAGCTGGTCGCGACCCACCAGAAGTACAAGGACAAGGGTTTCGAGACGCTGGCGGTGGCGATGAGCTACGACCCGCCGGCCTATGTGGCCAGCTTCGCCGAATCGCGCCAGCTGCCCTTCAAGGTCGCGATCGACAACACCGGCGAGATCGCGCGCCAGTACGGCAAGGTGCAGCTCACCCCGACCACCTTCGTGCTGAACCGCAAGGGCGAGATCGTCAAGCGCTATGTCGGCGAGCCCGACTTCCAGCAGCTGCACCTGCTGCTGGAGAAGCTGCTGGCGGAGAGCGCCTGAGCGCGCTCCGCAGCGACGACACCTCAGCGCTTCAGCGCTTCAGCAGCACCAGCCCCTTCAGATACTCGCCCTCGGGGAAGTTGACCGTGGTCGGGTGGTCGCTGGAGGCCTCCAGGCGCTGCAGGATGTAGGCGTCCACGCCGGCGTCCAGCCCGGCGCCGGCGACGATCTTGTGGAACAGCTCGGCGCCGATGCCGCCCGAGCATGAGAAGGTCAGCAGCAGGCCGCCGGGCTTGAGCAGCTTCAGGCCGAGGCGGTTGATGTCCTTGTAGGCGCGGCTGGCACGGTCGGCGTGCGCGGCGCTGGGGGCGAACTTCGGCGGGTCGAGCACGATGGCGTCGAACTGGCGGCCGTCCTTCAGCATCTGGCGCAGCGTGCCGTTGACGTCGGCATCCAGCGCGGTGTGGTGTGCGGGATCGAAGCCGTTGAGTTCGACATGCGCCGAGGCGCGCGCCAGCGCCGGGCCGGAGGAGTCGACGCTGACCACCTCGGTGGCACCGCCGGCCAGCGCCGAGACGCTGAAGCCGCCGGTGTAGCTGTAGCAGTTCAGCACCGACTGGCAGCCGAACTGGCGCACCAGCCGCGCGAACAGTGCCCGGTTCTCGCGCTGGTCGAGGTAGTAGCCGGTCTTGTGGCCTTCCTCGACATCGACGGTGAGCCGGATGTCGTGCTCGTGCAGCGTCACGGTGGTGTCGCCACCGCCGCGCAGCCAGCCCTTGACCGGCTCCAGGCCTTCCATCTGGCGCACGGCGGAGTCGCTGCGCTCGAACAGGCGGGTGCAGCCGGTGGCGGCCAGCAGCGCGTCGGCGATCTGCTGCTTCCAGCGCTCGGTGCCGGCGCTGAGGAACTGCACGCTCAGGATGTCCTCGTAGCGGTCGACGATCAGGCCGGGCAGGCCGTCGGCCTCGCCGTGGATCAGGCGCACGCCGTTGCTGCGCAGCCCCAGGCGCGCACGCATCGCCACCGCCGCCTCGACGCGGCGGCGGAAGAAGTCGGCGTCGATGCGCTCGGCCTCGTCGAAGCTCCAGGCCCGCACCCGGATCATCGAATTCGGGCTGAACGCGGCCCAGGCCAGGAACTGGCCCGAGTGGCTCTCGACCCGCACGGTCTCGCCGGAATCGGCACGGCCCTTCTCGACACTGCCCTGGAACACCCAGGGATGCTTGCGCAGGAGCGAGCGCTCCTTGCCTTCACGCAGACGGATGACTTTCATGGGGCGAGATTGTGGCGCGAGCCGTCCGCTCCAGGCCAATGCGCAAGCGGCGATGGCCGAGGAACATGCGAGTTTCAATGCTGCGTTGCAGCGATTGAATGCAAGAAAGTACAAATCTGTACTTTCTCCCACACACCTATGGAAAACCCGAGTCATTACGTGCAATGAAGTACATGAATGGGCTGCATCCGTATCAATCGGTGCATGCGTCAGCACCTATCGTTGCGCCTGTCGATCGGGGCTGACCGCTCCAGCCCGGTGCCAGCGCTGCACCGCCGGGGCCCCGGCCGCTCCCCACGTAGTCCGTTCCTGTTCCATCCCGCGAGGAGACACATGATGAAACTGACGCTCAAGGCCTCCCTGGCCCTGGCCTTCGGCCTGACCGCCGGCCTGGCGAACGCCGCCACCGAACTGGTGATCGCCACCGTCAACAACGGTCACATGATCGAGATGCAGAAGCTGACGAAGCATTTCGAGCAGGCCAACCCGGACATCAAGGTCAAGTGGGTCACGCTGGAAGAAGGCGTGCTGCGCCAGCGCGTGACCACCGACATCGCCACCAAGGGCGGCCAGTTCGACATCATGACCATCGGCATGTACGAGGCGCCGATCTGGGGCAAGAAGGGCTGGCTGCAGGAGCTCAAGACCGACGCCGCCTATGACGCCGACGACCTGCTGCCGGCAATCCGCAGCGGCCTGAGCGTGGACGGCAAGCTCTTCGCCGCGCCGTTCTACGGCGAGTCGTCGATGCTGATGTACCGCAAGGACCTGGCCGACAAGGCCGGCGTGAAGGTCGCCGACAAGCCGACCTGGACCGACATCCAGGCCCTGGCCGCCAAGATGCACGACCCGAAGAACGGCGTGTACGGCATCTGCCTGCGCGGCAAGCCGGGCTGGGGCGACAACATGGCCTTCCTGTCGACGCTGGTCAACACCTTCGGCGGCCAGTGGTTCGACATGTCGTGGAAGCCGCAGCTGGAAAGCAAGCCCTGGAAGGACGCGATCAACTTCTACGTCGACCTGCTGAAGAACTACGGCCCCCCGGGCTCGGCCGCCAACAGCTTCAACGAGATCCTGGCGCTGACCAACGCCGGCAAGTGCGGCATGTGGATCGACGCCACCATCGCCGCCTCCTTCGTCAGCGATCCGAAGCAGTCCAAGGTCGCCGACCAGATGGCCTTCGCCCAGGCGCCGACCATGAACACCCCGAAGGGCGCCAACTGGCTGTGGTCGTGGAATCTGGCGATTCCGGCCGGCTCGAAGAAGGTCGATGCGGCGCAGAAGTTCATCACCTGGGCGACCAGCAAGGACTATGTGCAGCTGGTGGCCAAGACCAACGGCTGGGCCAATGTGCCCACCGGCACCCGCAAGTCGACCTACGCGTCGCCGGAGTTCCAGAAGGCCGCCCGCTTCGCCGCCGCCGAGAAGGCCGCGATCGACAGCGCCAACCCGACCGACTCGACGCTGCCGAAGTCGCCCTACATCGGCGTGCAGTTCGCGGCGATTCCCGAGTTCCAGGCCATCGGCATCGCCGTCGGCCAGCAGATGAGCGCGGCGCTGGCGGGCAAGACCTCGGTCGACGCCGCCCTGAAGACCGGCCAGCAGGCCGCCGAGCGCGAGATGAAGAAGGCCGGCTACTACAAGTGATGCCCGCAGGGCGCGCTGCAGCCGACTTCTCGACCCTCTCCCTGTGGTGAGGTGAGGCATGGCCGGCAGGCGTGGAGACGGGCCGGGGGGCGACCTCCGGCCCCCTCCACGACCTGACCGGCCGCGCACGATGGTGGACCCATGAACCGATTCCTGCCCCGCGCCCTGATGGCGCCCGCGGTGGCCACGCTCTTCCTGTGGATGATCGTGCCGCTGGTGATGACGCTGTACTTCAGCGTGATCCGCTACAACCTGATGCAGCCCGACCAGAGCGGCTTCGTCGGGCTCGAGAACTTCGAATACTTCATCACCGACCCGTCGTTCACGACCTCGGTGATCAACACGCTGCTGCTGCTGGGCAGCGTCATCCTGATCACGGTGGGCCTGGGCGCGGCCATCGCGCTGCTGATCGACGATCCGTTCCCGGGCCGCGGCCTGGTGCGCATCCTGCTGATCAGCCCCTTCTTCGTCATGCCCACGGTCAATGCGCTGCTGTGGAAGAACATGATGATGAACCCGATCTACGGGGTGCTGGCGCAGGTCTGGCAGTTCTTCGGCGCCACGCCGGTGGACTGGCTGACCGACTGGCCGCTGCTGAGCGTGATCATCATGGTGAGCTGGCAGTGGCTGCCGTTCGCGACGCTGATCTTCGTGACCTCGCTGCAGTCGATGGACCGCGAGCAGATCGAGGCCGCGCGCATGGACGGCGCCAACTACCTGCAGCAACTGCGCTATCTCTACATCCCGCACCTGGGCCGCTCGGTGGCGGTGGTGGTGATGATCGAGATGATCTTCCTGCTCTCCGTGTTCGCCGAGATCTACACCACCACCGGCGGCGGTCCGGGGGATGCCAGCACCAACATGGCCTTCCTGATCTTCAAGCAGGCGCTGCTGAACTTCGATGCGGGCGTGGCCTCGGCCGGCGCGCTGTTCGCGGTCGTGCTGGCCAACATCGCCGCCGTCTTCCTGATCCGCCTGGTCGGCAAGAACCTGGACAAGTGAGGAGCCTCCCGATGTCGTCCCGTCCCTCCTCCCTGACGCCGGTGCTGCTGCTGCGCACCGTGGCGGCCTGGCTGGTCACGCTGCTGCTGTTCTTCCCGCTGGGCTGGCTGGTGCTGACCGCCTTCAAGACCGAGCTGCAGGCCATCGCGGTGCCGCCGCAGATCTTCTTCACCCCGACGCTGGAGAGCTTCCACGAGGTGCAGGAGCGCAGCGACTACCTGCACTACGCCTGGAACTCGGTGGTGACCAGCGTGGTCTCGACGCTGCTGGGCCTGCTCCTGGCCGGCCCGGCCGCCTACGCGATGGCCTTCTTCAAGGGCCCCCGGACCAAGGACATCCTGATGTGGATGCTCTCCACCAAGATGATGCCGGCGGTGGGCGCGCTGGTGCCGATCTATGTGCTGGCGCAGAAGTCGGCGCTGCTCGACACCCAGCTCGGGCTGATCATCGTCTTCACGCTCTCCAACCTGCCGATCATGGTCTGGATGCTCTATTCGGGCTTCCGCGAGATCCCGCCGGAGATCCTCGAGGCCGCCCGCATGGACGGCGCCACGCTCTGGCAGGAGGCCGTCCAGGTGCTGCTGCCGCTGTCGCTGGGCAGCTTCGCCTCCACCGGCCTGCTGTGCCTGGTGCTGAGCTGGAACGAGGCCTTCTGGTCGCTCAACCTCAGCGCCGCCAACGCCGGCACGCTGGCCGCGCTGATCGCGCAGTACTCCAGCCCCGAGGGCCTGTTCTGGGCCAAGCTGTCGGCCGCCTCGCTGCTGGCGATCGCCCCGATCGTCGTCTTCGGCTGGTTCAGCCAGAAGCAGCTGGTGCAGGGCCTGACCTTCGGCGCCGTGAAGTGACCGGCGCAGTCAACCATTCCACGAGACATCCTCCCATGGCCTACCTGCAACTCCAGGGCATCGAGAAGTTCTTCGGCGAGCACCGCGCCATCAAGGGCGTGGACCTCACCATCGAGAAGGGCGAGTTCATCGTCTTCGTCGGCCCGTCGGGCTGCGGCAAGTCCACGCTCTTGCGCCTGATCGCCGGCCTCGAGCAGATCGACGGCGGCCGGCTGGTGCTCGACGGCCGCGACATCACCCACGCGCCCTCCTCCAAGCGCGACCTGGCGATGGTGTTCCAGAGCTACGCGCTCTACCCGCACATGAGCGTGTTCGAGAACATGAGCTTCGCGCTCAAGCTCGCCAAGGAAGACCCCGCCCTCATCCGCGAGAAGGTCGAGCGCGCCGCCAAGATCCTCAACCTCACGCAATACCTCGAGCGCACCCCGAAGGCCCTGTCGGGTGGCCAGCGCCAGCGCGTGGCCATCGGCCGCGCCATCGTGCGCGCCCCGAAGGTCTTCCTCTTCGACGAGCCGCTCTCCAACCTGGACGCCGCGCTGCGCGGCCAGACCCGCGTCGAGATCGCCAAGCTGCACCGCGACCTCGGCGCCACCACGATCTATGTCACCCACGACCAGGTCGAGGCCATGACCCTGGCCGACCGCATCGTCGTGCTGCGCGACGGCCTGATCGAGCAGGTCGGCACGCCGCTGGAACTCTACGACCGCCCCGCCAACCAGTTCGTCGCCCAGTTCATCGGCTCGCCGCAGATGAATGTGGTCGAAGGCCGCCACCTGCCGCAGGTGGCCGGCGTGCCCGCGGGCGGCTTCGTGGGCCTGCGCCCGGAGGACGTGACGCTGCAGGCGGCCGCCCAGGCTCCGGCCGGCGGCCTGCCCGGCACGGTCGATCTGGTGGAGTCGCTCGGCGCCGAGACGCTGATCTACGTCACCGTCGACAGCGGCGCGCAGCTGGTCTCGCGCCAGCCGGTGCGCTCCGGCCTGCACAACGGCGACCGCGTGGGCGTCTTCGTCGAGGCGGCCAATGCGCACCGCTTCGACGCCCAGGGCCGCGCTGCCCGCGCCGGCTGATTCTGCGCTTTCACGGGGGAAATTCGATGAAGAACCGTCCTTTCGAAGGCCAGGTGGCCGCGATCACCGGCGCGGCCTCCGGCATCGGCCGCGCCAGCGCCGAGGCGCTGCTGGCCGGCGGCGCCCGCGTGGTGCTGGTCGACCGCGACGCCGCCGGCCTGGCGGCGATGCAGGCCGAGCATGGCGATGCGGTCATCCCGCTGCAGCTCGACCTGCTCGACGCCGCGCAGTGCCGCACGCTGGTGCCGCAGGTGCTGGCCCTGGCCGGCCGGCTCGACATCCTGCACGCCAACGCCGGGCTCTACATCGGCGGCGACCTGGTCGATGCCGACACCGACGCGATCGACCGCATGCTGCAGCTCAATGTCGCGGTGGTCATGAAGAACGTGCGCGACGCGCTGCCCCACATGATCGAGCGCGGCTCGGGCGACATTCTCGTCACCAGCTCGCTGGCGGCGCACTACCCCACGCCGTGGGAGCCGGTCTACGCGTCGTCCAAGTGGGCGATCGACTGCTTCGTGCAGACCACCCGCCGCCAGGTCTTCAGGCACGGCCTGCGGGTGGGCTCGATCTCGCCGGGCCCGGTGCTGACCGGCCTGATCGCCGACTGGCCCGCCGACAAGCTGGCCCAGGCGCGCGCCTCCGGCAGCCTGATCGAGCCGGCCGAGATCGGCGCGGTCATCACCTTCATGCTGACCCGCCCGCGCGGCGTGACCATCCGCGATGTCGTGCTGATGCCCTCGAACTTCGACCTCTGAGCCAGAACACCCCCACCGACAAGACGCCCCCCCACCATGAACGTCATCCTGCACCTCGGCCTGGGCTCGTTCCACCGGGCCCACCTGGCTGTCTACCTGCACGAGCTCATCCAGAGCGGCGACACCGGCTGGCAACTGGCCGGCGGCAACACCCGCCCCGACATGGCCGAGACGATCGCCGCGCTCCAGGCCCAGGGCGGCGCCTACACGCTGGAGACCATCTCGCCGGCCGGCGAGCACCGCTACACCCGCATCACCTCGATCCGCCAGGTCATCGGCTACACGCCCGACCTGGCCGGGCTGATCGCGCAAGGCGCGAGCAGCGACACCAAGATCATCTCCTTCACCGTCACCGAGGCCGGCTACTACCTCGACGCGCAGAACCGGCTCGACCTGGCCACCTTCGCCGACCTGCGCGCCGACCTCGACGCGGCGCGCGCCGGCCAGCCGGGCGGCACGATCTACGGCGCGCTGACCGCCCTGCTGCGCGCGCGCATGAAGAGCGGCGCCGGCCCGGTCACGCTGCTCAACTGCGACAACCTGCGCCACAACGGCGACCGCTCGCGCGGCGGCCTGCTGCAGTTCATCGAGCTCGTGGGCGACACCGCACTGCTGGCCTGGGTGCAGGCCAACACCACCAGCCCGAACGCGATGGTCGACCGCATCACGCCGCGCCCGACGCCCGACGTGCGCGAGCGGGTGCTGGCCGCCACCGGCGTGGACGACCCCGCCGCGCTGATGGGCGAGAGCTTCATCCAGTGGGTGATCGAGGACCGCTTCATCGCCGGCCGCCCGGCCTGGGAGACGGTCGGCGTCGAGATGGTGCAGTCGGTCGATGCCTACGAGGAGGCCAAGATCCGCCTGCTCAACGCGACGCACTCGTGCATCGCCTGGGCCGGCACGCTGGTCGGCCATCTGTACATCCACGAAGGCACGCACGACCCGGCGATCCGCCAGATGGCCTTCGACTACGTCACCGACGACACCATTCCGGTGCTCGACACGCCCGAGAAGCCCTGCCCGATCGACCTGGCCAGGTACCGCGACGTGGTGCTGGACCGCTTCGGCAACCCCGCCATCCGCGACACCAACCAGCGCGTGGCGATGGACGGCTTCAGCAAGATCCCCGGCTTCATCGCGCCGACGATCCGCGAGCGCCTGGCCGCCGGCGCCACCATCGACAGCGTGGCGATGCTGCCGGCGCTCTTCCTGGCCTATCTGCAGGTCTGGCACCGCGGCGGCCTGCCCTACGCCTACCAGGACCAGGCGATGGACGCGGCGGTCGCCCACGCCATGTGCGACGCGGCCGACCCGGTGGCCGCATTCTGCGCCGACCCGCCGCTGTGGGGCGAGCTGGCGGGCGACGCCCGGCTGGTCGACGCGGTGCGCCGCGCCGGCGAGCGGGTGGCCGCCTTCGTCGCGGCCCACGGCCACCGCGCCTGAGGGCCCGGCACGCCCGCCCGCGCGCGGTAACCTCGGGTTCATCATGCCTGCCAAGCTCCGCACCATTCCGCGCCAGACCCGCCCCGAGCTGGAGTACGACCATGTCCGCTCGCCGGATCTGGGCTACGAATCGCCCGACGAGGCCGGCACCGTGCGCTGCCTGGCGCACGGCTTCCCCACCCCGCTGGCGCGCTGGCACTACCACGACGAGTACGAGCTGCACCTGATCACCAGCACCTCGGGCAAGGTCTTCGTCGGCGACTGGATCGGGCAGTTCCAGCCCGGCCACCTGGTGCTGACCGGCCCGCGGCTGCCGCACAACTGGCTGTCGATGGACATGCCCGACGGCGGCGTGGCGCTGCGCGACCTGGCGATCCAGTTCCAGCACGAGCCGATGGCGCGCGCCGCCGCGGCCATCCCCGAGCTGGGCGAGGTGCTGCCGATGCTCGAGCGCGCGCGCCACGGCATCGAGTTCTTCGGCATGGGCGAGCGCGCGCAGCAGTCCTGGCAGCGCATCAAGGAGGCGCGCGGCCTGCGCCGCTTCGCCGTCTTCTGCGAGCTGATGGCCGAGCTGGCCGCCTGCACCGACTACCGGCTGCTGTCTAACGTGCAGATGCAGAGCATCGACGACGACACCTCGCTCGACCAGATCGACGCGGTGGTCAGCCGCATCACCGACAACCTCGGCCAGGCCTTCTCCGCCGCCGACATCGCCGCCGAGCTGGGCATGAGCGAGAGCCGCTTCAGCCGCTTCTTCCGCCGCGCCACCGGCAACACCTTCACCGACTTCGTCAACCGCGTCCGCATCAACCGCGCCTGCCAGCTGCTGATGGAATCGGACCGGCTGATCACGCACATCTGCTTCGAGGTCGGCTTCAACAACGTCGCGAACTTCAACCGGCGCTTCCTCGAGATCAAGGGGCTGACGCCGAGCGAGTTCCGCAAGCAGGCCGACAACCGCTTCGGCGGCGCGGCCTGAGCCGCGACCTGAGTCCGGCCTGAACCTTTCCGCAGGATCTTTTCCCATGTACCTCGGCATCGATCTCGGCACCTCCGAGCTGAAGCTGGTGCTGCTCGACCGGCAGCACCGCCTCGTCGCCAGCGTCGGCGAGCGGCTGACCGTGCAGCGCCCCGCGCCCTTGCACAGCGAGCAGTCGCCCGCCGACTGGTGGGACGCGATGGCGCGCGCGATGGCGCGGCTGCAGGCCGGGCAGGCCGCCGCGCTGGCGCAGGTGCGCGCGATCGGCCTGTCGGGCCAGATGCACGGCGCGGTGCTGATGGACGCCGCCGGCGAGGTGCTGCGCCCGGCCATCCTGTGGAACGACGGCCGCAGCGGCGCCGAATGCGCCGAGCTGGAGGCCGCCTGCCCGCGTCTGCACGCCATCGCCGGCAATCTGGCCATGCCCGGCTTCACCGCGCCGAAGCTGCTGTGGGTGCGCCGGCACGAGCCGGAGGTCTTCGCGAAGACCGCCACCGTGCTGCTGCCCAAGGACTGGCTGCGCTTCATGCTGACCGGCGAGCGCGTCGGCGAGATGAGCGACGCCGCCGGCACGCTGTGGCTGGACGTGGCCGAGCGGCGCTGGTCGGCCGAGGTGCTGGCCGCCTGCGGCCTGACCGAGGCGCAGATGCCGCGGCTGGTCGAGGGCAGCGAGGCCTCCGGCACGCTCCGGCCCGAGCTGGCCGCCCGCTGGGGCCTGCCGGCCGGCGTGATCGTCGCCGGCGGTGGTGGCGACAACGCCGCCAGCGCGGTCGGCATCGGCGCGGTGCGGCCGGGCGAGGGCTTCGTCTCGCTGGGCACCTCGGGCGTGATCTTCCTGACCAGCGACCGCTTCCGCCCGAACCCGGCCAGCGCGATGCACGCCTTCTGCCACGCGCTGCCCGGCACCTGGCACCAGATGAGCGTGATGCTCAGCGCCGCCAACGGCCTGAGCTGGGTGACGCGGCTGGTCGGCGCGGCGAGCGAGGGCGCGCTGCTCGAGCAGGTCGCGCAACTGACGCCGCAGCAGCGCGAGCGCGCGCCGCTCTTTTTGCCCTACCTGAATGGCGAGCGCACGCCGCACAACAACCCGCACGCGCAGGGCAGCTTCTTCGGGCTGACCAACGAGCACGACGCGGCCGCGCTGGGCTGGTCGGTGATCGAGGGCGTGACCTTCGGCCTGCTCGACGGCTGGCACGCGCTGGGCGTGCAGCCCGGCGAGGTGGCCGGCCTCACGCTGGTGGGCGGCGGCGCGCGCTCCGGCCTGTGGGCGCAGCTGCTGGCCGACGCGATCGGCGTGCCGATGGTCACCCGCCACGGCGGCGAGGCCGGCGGCGCGCTGGGCGCGGCGCGCCTGGCCTGGCTGGCCGACGGCGGCACGCTCGACCAGGTCTGCCCCGCACCCGAGATCGCCGCGACCTTCTCGCCAGATCCGGCCGAGACCGCGCGGCTGGCGGCTCGCCATGCGCGCTTCAGGGCGCTGTACCGGGCGGTGGCGGGGCTGTTTCCGGTGGGGTGAGGCTGCGGCGCCGCATCAGGTCGCCGATCAGGGCCTCGGCATCGCCGTCGCTGCCGCCACCGCGGCGCAGCCGCATCCGCCCGTCGGCATCGACCTGCGCGGCCGCGCAGCGCAGGGCATGCAGCATGCCGCCGAAACGCTCGGCGCGCCCCTGTTCGTCCAGCCAGGCGTTCTGCACCCGGTAGGCCAGGCGCTCGTCGTCGAGCGCGCGGGCGCAGTCGTCGTCGCGGGGGCTGCCGGGGCGCCGGGCCTGCAGCACATGCACCAGTTCGTGCAGCACGAAGGAGCGGTCGACCGGCCGCATGCGCCAGTCGAGCTGGTCGCTCAGCAGCACCCGCCCCCCGGCGGCGTCATGCCAAGCGATCAGGCGCGCGCAGTCGCGGGGCCGCTCGGGGCAGGCCTGGCGGTGCAGCTCGGCCACCGGCAGATCGACCAGCACCGGCGCCGGCGCATCGACCGGCAGCGCCGGCAGTCCGGACAGCCGCACCGCGGCGGCCAGCAGCACCTGCAGCAGCAGTGCATCGGCGGAGCCTGCGGAGGGGACCGAGGCCGAGGCGGCCTCCAGGGCGACGGCGAACGCGGACAGCGGCACGGGCATCACAAGCCTCCTCGCGGACCGCATCAGGCGAAGACCGCCAGTCATGGTGGCAGCGTGCCCGAGACCCCGGCGCCCGGACGGGCTTGGCAGGTCAGCCGCCGTCGGGAAGCAGACGGGTCACCGCGGCGCTGGCCAGCTCGGCGATGCGCACCAGGAAATCGGTGCCCATCTCGGGCGTGTAGCGCATCGGATCCGGCGAGGCCAGCACCAGCATGCCGAAGGCCGGCGAGGTCATGCTGCGACGCAGCGGCAGCAGCGCCAGCGAAGCCACCGCGGTGGGCTGCTGCAGCCACTGCACCGCCTCGAAGCTGGTGTGCGCGCCGCAGCAGGGCGTGACCAGGCTGGAGGCGAAGCGGCGCAGCTCGGGGCTGACGCCGCGCGCCACCGGCTCGGACTCGAAGTCCGGCGCCACCTCCCACAGCCGCATCGCCGCCTGCGGGACCATGAACTGCTCCTGCAGATCGATCACCAGCATGTCCGGAATGTCGCGCGGGTCGGCCAGCAGCATCAGGCCGCGCACCCACTGGTGCAGCCGGTCCGACAGCACCGCGTTCTCCTGGCCGTGGCGGATCATCTCCATCAGGCGGCGCTCGAGGCCGTGAATGCGCTCGCGCAGCATCTCCATCTGGCGCTGCTGGAGCGAGACGGCGCGCTGGCCATGCGGATTGGCCAGCTCGACATTGGCCAGCAGCTCGGCATGACGCTCGAAGAAGCCGGGCGTCTGCATCAGGTAGCTGGCGATGTCGTCCTCGGAAAGGCCGCTCAGTCGGCCCGGAATGCTGCTCATGGCGAGCGAGGGTAGCGCAGCCCCTGGCCGGTCACCCGAAGGAAAAGCCGGCCGGATGCCCTTCATCCGCGCCTTGAATGCACAAGCCGATCCGGTTCAGCAGGAAGCCGCCGGCAGCTCCACATGGCCCTCGAACACGGTGACTGCCGGACCGGTCATGCGCACGCTGCTGCCGGGGCCGTCCCACTCGATGGTCAGCTCGCCGCCGCGGGTCTCGACGTCGACGCGCGCGTCCAGCCAGCCCAGGCGGATGCCGGCCACCACCGCCGCGCAGGCGCCGGTGCCGCAGGCCAGCGTCTCGCCGGCGCCGCGCTCGAACACCCGCAGCCGCACCCGGTCGCGCGCGACCACCTGCAGGAAGCCGGCGTTGACCTTGCGCGGAAAGCGCGGATGCGACTCCACCCACGGCCCGACCTGCGCCACCGGCGCGGTGTCGACATCGTCCACGCGCTGCACCGCGTGCGGATTGCCCATCGACACCACCGCGACCTCGACCTGCTCCTGCGGCGCGGCCGGGTTGGCCAGCGGCCACAGCTCGGCGTCGTTCTCCAGCCGCGGCTGCAGCCCGGACGGATCGAAGGGCACGCGCTCGGGCTCGAGAATCGGCTGGTTCATGTCGACGGTGACCCGCCCGTCGGCCTGCATGCGCAGCACGATGCGGTTGTTCATCGTCTCGACGCGCACCTCGTCGCGGTCGCTCAGGCCCTGCTCGCGCACGAAGCGCATGAAGCAGCGCGCGCCGTTGCCGCAGTGCTCGACCTCCTCGCCGGTGGCGCCGTTGAAGATGCGGTAGCGGAAGTCCGCATCCGGCCCCTGCGGGCGCTCGACGACGAGAATCTGGTCGGCGCCGATGCCGAAGCGCCGGTCGCCGACGAAGCGCAGCTGTTCTTCGCTGAGCGCCAGCGGCGCGCGGGTGGCATCGAACACGACGAAGTCGTTGCCGAGGCCGTGCATCTTGGTGAAGGGAAGAGGCGAGCGGGTGGTCATGGCGGGATTATCCGGGGCGTGACTCATGGGACGAACGGCATCTGCGCGCCACGGGCCACATCGCGCAGCAGGTGGTGCAGACCGCCCGTGGCCGCATCCACCAGCGGCGCGCTCTCCACCCGGCGCAACCAGCCCAGGGCCGGGTCGAACAGCACGTAGCAGTCGTGATCGTGCTGCTGGGCCGAGCGGTAGATCAGGCCGTGATAGCCGTGGCGGGCCGCGTCGGCGGCCAGTTCCTGCGTGCAGCCGAAGCGCAGCGAGGTCAGCACCGGCCAGGTGGGCGCATGCGGACGCAGATCGAGCAGCCGCACCGGCTCGGTGAGCTGGACCCAGAGCAGGCTGCGCAGACGCAGGTCAGCCATCGACAGCACATGGGCCTCGCGCCGCGCCAGCGTCTCGTAGGCCGCAGTCTCAGGCTCTTCGGCGAAATAGCCGACCGGCCGATCCGGCAGGTCGAAGCGGCCGCCCATCAGTCCGGTGGGCGGCAGCCGCACCGGCCCGATCGCCACAGTGCTGGCGGTGCGGCGGGTGCGCTGGATGCGGTACATCGAATGCAGCCGCGGCAGCGTGTGTTCCTGGCAGTAGGTGAGATCGCTCAGTTTCATGCGGGAAGATCGCGGTTCAGGCGCCTTCCGTCCGGGCCACGGCGAGCACGCGCTCAGCCTGACCTTGTTCCAGGGCCTGTCGCGGCGTCAGTCCTTCGAGGCCGCCGTGTGGAGTCTCGAAGAAGTTCAGCAACGCCCAGCCCTCGCTCAGCCCGAGCGCCTGACCGATCAGGGCGACATGCGCCCACACGGCCGGCTCGAACTGCCAGCGCGGCACCTTGAACCCGCGCTTGGTCTGCGTCAGGCCGATGCAGCGGCCCTTGCCGATCCAGGCGTTGATGGTCACGCGACTGGTGCCCAGCAGGGCGGCGGCCTCGTCGGTGCTCATCATGTCGGCCTGCTCGAGCCGACGCAGGCGGCTGTCGAGGCTGGCATGCAGCAGTGCATTCGTCTCGGTCGGGGTCAGGTAGGGCGAAGGTCTGGCGGCTCGCGCGCTTCGGCGGGGAAGGACGGAAGACGTCGAGGTTTCAGTCGTCTGGGTTTTCATGATGGAAGGGACTGAACGACGAGCACTCAAGGCGCATTGCGCGCGTTGACCTTGGCTTGGCCGAAAAATCCGCACGAAGCGTTGCGGCGCGCTTGCCTGAGTCCTGTATCTCTGCGTGGAAGTGCATGCGTTTGCTGTCTGCTCGCAAGCAGCAAACGCAAGGACGTCTTGACTACTGTTCGATAGCGTTCGTAGGCATCTATCGGTCCGCAGATCACGAGTCTGGCGTACTCCAAGTACGCAGAACGCATCTTTTCGGAGGCAGTCGAGATAGTCGATGGATCAGAGTCGAGCGTTACCACAAGCATGTGCCACTTCACATTTCAGATCGACATTTCGTCAATCTCGTTAAGTTCGGAAGTGTAGCTCAGTACAGCCCCGCCTCGCCCTCGGGCCGGGTCTTGAAGCGCTTGTGCACCCACAGGTACTGCTCGGGCAGGCGGCGCACCTCCTGCTCGATCCAGCGGTTCATGCGCGCGGTGTCGGCCACCGCGTCCTCGGTGGGAAAGTCGGTCCAGGGTTCGAGGAAGCGGATGCGCCAGCCCTGGCCGCCGGGCAGCATCTCGCTGACCACCGGCTGCACCACCATGCCCAGCGCACGCGCCATGCGCGACGGCGCCAGCAGCGTCGCGGCCGGCACGCCGAAGAAGGGCACGAAGGCCGCGTCGCGCGCGCCGAAGTCCATGTCGGGCAGGTTGAAGAAGGCGTCGCCGCGCTTGATGGCGCGCATCAGCGCGCGCGCGCCTTCGCTGCGGGCGAAGATCTCTGCGTTGCCGAAGCGCAGCCGGCCACGGCGCATCGCCGCATCGAAGACCGGATTGCTCTGCGCCTGATAGATCGAGCCGGCATGGCGGCCCTGGTTCAGCAGCACGCTGACGCCGGCCACGTCCAGCGCCAGGAAATGCGGCACCAGCCACATGACCGGGCGCTCGCTGCGCTCGGCCAGCTTCACGTCGCCCTCGACCTGGATCAGGCGCGACAGCCGCTCGCGCGAGGCGTACCAGAGCATGCCGCGCTCGAGAAAGCTGCGGCCCAGCCAGCCGAAGTGCGCACGGGCGAGCGCTTCGCGCTCGGCCGGCGTCTTCTCGGGCAGGCACAGCGCGAGGTTGCGCAGCGCGATGCGCCGACGCGACTTGCCCAGCCGCCAAAGCAGCGCGCCCAGCCCCTGGCCGAGGCGGGTCTGCAGGCCCAGCGGCAGCCAGTGCAGCAGCCACAGCAGGCCGAGCACCAGCCGGGCGGCCATGTTCGAGAGAAAGGATTTCATGCGGAAGCGTCGGAAGCAGGCGCGGGGGCAGGCTCCGCCAGCGCACGCGGCGCCTTGTAGCGGTGATAGCCCCACAGATACTGGCCGGGATTCTGGCGGATCAGCCGCTCCATCGCGCGATTGACGATGCCGGCGCTGCGCACCGCCAGGCGCTCGGCATCGGGCTCGTCGGCGCTGGCGGGCAGTGCCTCGTCGGGCAGGCTGGCGCGGATGACGAAGCCGCGGCCGCCCGGCAGGCGCTCGCAGGCCAGCAGCAGCCAGTCGGCGCCGGTCTGCTGCACCAGTCGCGCGGCCAGCGTCATCGTGTAGGCCTCGCGGCCGAAGAAGGGTGCCCACACGCCCAGGCCGTCGGGCGGCACCTGGTCGGGCAGCAGGCCGATCGTGCCGCCCTTGCGCAGCGCGCGGATCATCTGACGCACGCCGGCCAGCGTTGCCGGCGCCGTCTCCAGGCCGGGGCGGTTGCGCGACTGCGCCACCAGATCGCGCAGCCAGGGCTGGCGCGCCGGGCGGTACAGCGCCGTCATCGCGCGCTGGCCGCCCCAGCGCTCGGCATAGGCCTGCGCGATGATCTCGAAGCAGCCCAGATGCGGCGTGAGCATCACCAGGCCGCGGCCGCGCGCCAGCGCCGCCTCGACATGCTCGGCGCCCTCCCAGCGCACGATGTCGCCCAGCGGCGCATCAGGCCGGCGGCACCACAGCCAGGGCAGCTCGGCCACCATGCGCCCGGCCGAGACCACCGCCAGGCGCCGGGTCGCCGCCGGCAGACCGGCCTGGGCGATGTTGGCCGCCAGACGGCGCCGGTAGGTCGGCGAGGCGCACCAGGTGACCCAGCCCAGCAGCGCGCCGATGCGATGGAGCAACGGCAGCGGGGCCTTCGAGGCGGCGTTGAACAGGGAGGCGATCACGGGCATAGAATTCGTCACATTCGCCGAGTTAAGGAACAACTTGCGGGGCGACGGGCCGGGTCTTGACCGGGCACGCCACCTGCCGAAATCGAGAGATTTTCGGCAGAAGTGGAAAAAATGCCGCTAAAGCGTTCGCCGCAGGCTCCTCAACAGCACGGCGACACGCGCCGAAAAGCTTGTTTGGATCACAGGAGTTTATAAGTGGCGAACGATTTCCTCTTCACGTCCGAATCGGTGTCCGAAGGACACCCCGACAAGGTGGCCGACCAGATCTCGGACGCGATCCTCGACGCCATCCTGGCGCAGGACCCGCGCTCGCGCGTGGCCGCCGAGACGCTGACCAACACCGGTCTGGTCGTGCTGGCCGGCGAGATCACCACCAACGCGCATGTCGACTACATCCAGGTCGCGCGCGACACGATCAAGCGCATCGGCTACGACAACACCGAGTACGGCATCGACTACAAGGGCTGCGCGGTGCTGGTGGCCTACGACAAGCAGTCGAACGACATCGCCCAGGGCGTCGACCACGCCTCCGACGACCACTTGAACACCGGCGCAGGCGACCAGGGCCTGATGTTCGGCTACGCCTGCGACGAGACCCCTGAGCTGATGCCCGCGCCGATCTACTACGCGCACCGCGTGGTCGAGCGCCAGGCGCAGCTGCGCAAGGACGGCCGCCTGCCCTTCCTGCGCCCGGACGCCAAGAGCCAGATCACGATGCGCTATGTGGACGGCAAGCCCCACAGCATCGACACCGTGGTGCTCTCCACCCAGCACAGCCCCGACCAGAGCGAGACGGCCACGAAGATGAAGGCCAGCTTCTACGAGGCCTGCATCGAGGAGATCATCAAGCCGGTGCTGCCCAAGGAATGGCTGCAGGACACCCAGTACCTGATCAACCCGACCGGCCGCTTCGTCATCGGCGGCCCGCAGGGCGACTGCGGCCTGACCGGCCGCAAGATCATCGTCGACACCTACGGCGGCGCCTGCCCGCACGGCGGCGGCGCCTTCTCGGGCAAGGATCCGACGAAGGTGGACCGCTCGGCCGCCTACGCCGCGCGCTATGTCGCCAAGAACATCGTGGCCGCCGGCCTGGCGCGCCAGTGCCAGATCCAGGTGAGCTACGCGATCGGCGTGGCCCGCCCGATCAACATCACGGTCTACACCGAAGGCACCGGCGTGATCTCCGACGACCGGATCGCCGCGCTGGTGCACGAGCACTTCGACCTGCGCCCGAAGGGCATCATCCAGATGCTCGACCTGCTGCGCCCGATCTACTCGAAGACCGCCGCCTACGGCCACTTCGGCCGCGAGGAGCCGGAGTTCGCCTGGGAGCGCACCGACAAGGCGCAGCTGCTGCGCGCCGCCGCCGGCCTGTGAGCCGGGGCGCTGACGCGATGACCCAATGACAAAAGGGGCCGCAGATGCGGCCCCTTCTTCATGGCGCAGCGGGTTCAGTGTCGATCGTGCGCATCGACCCGGAACACCGCGACCGCCTCGACCAGCGACTGCGCCTGCTCGGCCAGATGCTCGGCCGACGAGGTGCCCTGGCTGACCAGCCCGGCGTTCTGCTGCGTGACCTGGTCCATCTGCGAGACGGCCTGGCCGACCTGGGCCACGCCGGTGCTCTGCTCCTCGCTGGCAACGCTGATCTCGCCGACCAGATCGGCCACCCGCTGGATCGAGCTCACGATCTCCTGCATCTTGCGCCCGGCCTCGTCGGCCTGCATCGAGCCCTGCTCGACGCGATCGACGCTGGTGGAGATCAGCGACTTGATCTCGCGCGCGGCCTCGGCCGAGCGCAGCGCCAGCGTGCGCACCTCGCCCGCCACCACCGCGAAGCCACGGCCCTGCTCGCCGGCCCGTGCGGCCTCCACCGCCGCGTTCAGCGCCAGGATGTTGGTCTGGAAGGCGATGCCGTCGATCACGCCGATGATGTCGGCGATCTTGCGCGAGGCCTCGTGAATGCCGCGCATCGTCTGCACCACCTGGGTGACCACCTCGCCGCCCTGCGCGGCGACCTGGGACGACTCGCGCGCCACCGCACTGGCCTGGCGGGCGTTGTCGGCGTTGTGGCGCACCGTGGTGCCGAGCTGCTCCATGGTCGCGGCGGTCTCCTCCAGCGCCGCGGCCTGCTGCTCGGTGCGGGCCGAGAGGTCGCGGTTGCCCTGGGCGATCTGGCTGCTGGTGTCGGCCACCTGCTCGGAGCCCTGCCGCACCGCGCTGACCGCCCGCACCAGCGAGACCTGCATCGCCTGGAGCTGGGCCATCAGGCTGTCGGTGTCGCCGGCACGCACCGGCACCGGTGTGCACAGGTCGCCGCCCGCCACCGAACGCGCGATCTCGACCGCCACCGCCGGCTCGCCCCCGAGCTGGCGGCGCAGGCTGCGCACGATCAGCCAGGCCAGCGCACTGCCTGAGAGCACCGCCAGCAGCAGCAGCGCGCCCATCGACTTCATCGCGGTCGACTGGATGGCCGCGGCCTCGGCACTGGCCTGGCTGCCCGACGCGAGGGTGTGCTTCCAGAGCTGGTCGAGCGCGACCAGCGCCTCGTCGACATGCATGCTGGCGGCACCGTCGCTGATGTCGGCGGCATCCTGCTGCTTGCCCTCCCGACCGAGCGACACCACCTGCTGCTGGGTCTTCTGGTAGGCCTCCCAGGCCTTGCGGAAGCTCTCCAGATGCGCGCGGGTCGCCTCGTCGGAAGCCGCACTGGCGGCATAGGCGGCGAGCGCCTCGTCGGCGGCTTTCAGCGCCGCAGTGATCTTCTCCTCGTACTCGGCGTGATAGCTGCGATCGTCGGTGCGGCTGTGCCTGACCTCGAAGTCCCGCATCTCCAGCAGCGCAGCCCGGCTGGTGGCCAGCTGGGCCACGCCGGGCAGCCAGCGGGCCGACAGCTCGTCGGTGCGACTGCCGACCTGATGCAGCCCCGCCAGACCGACGCCGCCCACGGCACCGGCCAGCACGACGCCGACACCGAAGCCCAGACTGAGCCGGGTGCCCAGGCTCAGACGCGAGAACCGCTCGCGCGCGGCATGGGAAGCAGCCATGACAGGCTCACTTCTTGTGGCCGATGTAGCTCACGCCGACGATCTTGCCGCCGCCGTCCTTGATCGGCCGGTAGCAGGCGTCGAAGGCGGTGCCCAGCACGTCGATCGGGCCGCAGTATTCGCTGCCCTTGCTGACCGCCTCGTAGGCGGCATTGCGGGCCAGCTGCGTGCCCACGCCCCGCTTGCCCTCCGGCGTCAGCACATTGGTGCTGATGCGCACGAACTCGTCGCCGTCCTTGACGAAGACAGTGGCGGTGGCGCCATGCGCCTTGCGGACCGCGTCGACCACATCGTAGTTGCCGTTGATCTTGCGGTCGCCGAAGAACAGTGCCGGCACCGTCTTGCCGGCCACCGTGTCGGTGCCCTCGATCTTGGCCGCACCGATGCGGGTCAGGCGGGCCTCGAGATCGGCAATGGTGGCCTTGGGATCGGCGGCCTGCGCCGCGCCGGCGGTGGCCAGCGCCAGCACCGCGGTGCTCAGGAAGGTGAAGCGATTCATGGCAATCCAGGGTGTCGGTGAGGATGACCTTCGCACCTGCGCCGGAGGCGGGCGAGAAGGGGCATCCGATCGTGACACCTGGATGTGGCTGACCAAGCCGCGAAGAGCGGCGGCAAGCGCACGCTCATCGGTACGCACCCGACCTCAAGCTCGGGCGTCGAGCCTGTGTCGAGGGTGATGAGGCGCTGGGCGAGGTCTCAGCGGCGCGGCGGCCGGCCGGCACCGCCAGGGCGGCGCTCGCCCTGCTCCTCGCGCTGAGGCGCGCGGGCCGGGGCCTCGGCGGCCTCGCGGCGCGCCTGCGCGAGCAGCGCGTCGAGCTGGTCCTCGGGCACGCCGCGCAGCACGCAGAAGCTCGAGCGCTTGAGCGAGCTGCGCTCGAAGTCGCGCAGCAGCTGGGCGCGCTCGCGGCGCTGCGGATCGTCCTGCACGCGCTCGACCGGGGCCTCCTGGCGAACCGGTGCCGCTGCCGCACGGGCGGCCTCGTCACGCGGCGGCCGTGCGGGCCGGTCCTGACGCTCCGGACGATCGCCCCGCGGCGGGCGGGCCTGGGCGTCGCGCTCCTGGTGCGGCGGGCGGCTGCCCGGGGCGCGCGGTTCACGCGGCTCGCGCGACTCACGGGCTTCGCGCGGCGGACGGCCCTCGCCCCGCGGCGGACGCGGTGCGCGCGGGGGGCGTGCCTCACGAGGCTCGCGCGGCTCGCGGGCCGGCTCGCCCGTGGCGGCCTCGCCCTGCGGGGCAGCGCCACGGCGCGGCTCGCGCTGCTGCTGCTTCGCTTCCTGGGCGCGGCGCTCCTGGTGCAGCGCGCGGCGGCGGTCGAGCTCCTGCTGCGCGACCGTGCGGTGCTCGTCGCTGATGTCGCCGGCGGGCTGGCCGTCGAGGTCGGTGCGGCTGGCAGCCTTGGTCAGCGCGACCAGATAGGCGGTGGAATTGGTGTGGCGGCGCAGGAAGGCCGACAGCGTCGCGCGGCTGAACACGCCCGGCGCACGCTCCTTAATGTCGGCCTGGATGCGCAGCTTCAGCGGCCGGGCCGGGCCGTCGAACAGCGCCGGAAAGCGCTCGCGCAGCTGGCGGGCGCATTCGGCCGGGCTCATGTCCGGAGTCTTGGCCGGGCTCGGTGCGGCCGCGGTCTGCTCGACTGCCGTTTCGGCGGCGATCTCGGGTGCGGCGTCAAGGGCCGGACCGGAGACGGCGGCTGCCTCGATCGGCGCGGGGGTCTCGGGAGCCGGAGTGGCGGCGGTGACCTCGGCGTCGGTCGGGATCTCGGGGGTGGACATGGTTCTGGTGGAACGGTGTTGGCAACGGAAGTCGCGATTGTGGCCCGAGTCGGGACCGGACGCCTTCAGGGCCGGCGCGGACGCACCTTCGAGGCGGCCAGACGGGCCTGTTCGCGGGCCTTCTCCACGTCCTCGTTGCGCACCAGCGCCACGCCCATGCGCCGGCGCTCGAAGCTCTCGGGCTTGCCGAACAGGCGCACCTCGGAGCGCGGCACCCGCAGCGCCTCGTCGACGCCGTCGAAGACCAGCCCCTCGGCCTCGACGCCGCCGTAGATGACCGCGCTGGCGCCGGCCGACTTCAGCGCGGTGTCCACCGGCAGGCCGAGAATGGCGCGGGCGTGCAGCTCGAACTCGTTCTGCCACTGGGTGCACATCGTCACCATGCCGGTGTCGTGCGGGCGCGGGCTGACCTCGCTGAACCAGACCTGATCGCCACGGACGAACAGCTCGACGCCAAACAGGCCCTGGCCGCCGAGGTCGTCGGTGACGACACGCGCGATGCGCTGCGCCTCGGCCAGCGCCGCCGGCCGCATCGGGTGCGGCTGCCAGCTCTCGACATAGTCGCCCTTCACCTGCAGGTGGCCGATCGGGTCGCAGAAGTGCGTCTCGACCTGGCCGTCGGCGCCGAGCGCGCGCACCGTCAGCAGCGTGATCTCGTAGTCGAAGTCGATGAAGCCCTCGACGATGACGCGGCCGTGGCTGACCCGACCGCCCGCCATCGCGTGGTCCCAGGCCTTGCGCACGTCGTCGGGACCGTCGAGCCGGCTCTGGCCCTTGCCGGAGCTGCTCATCACCGGCTTGACCACGCAGGGATAGCCGATGCCGGCGTCGATCGCCGCCTGCAACTCCTCGAGCGAGTCGCAGAAGCGGTAGGGGCTGGTCGGCAGGCCGAGCGTCTCGGCAGCGAGGCGGCGGATGCCCTCGCGGTCCATCGTCAGGCGCGCGGCACGGGCGGTCGGGATGACGCGCACGACGCCCTCGGCCTCGAGCCGCTCCAGCTCCGGCGTGGCGATCGCCTCGATCTCGGGCACCACCAGGTCGGGCCGCTCGGTCTCGATCAGCGCGCGCAGCTGCGCCGCATCGCTCATCGCGATGGTGCGGGCGTGGTGCGCGACCTGCTGGCCGGGCGCGTTGTCGTAGCGGTCGACCGCGATCGTCTCGACGCCGAGGCGCTGCAGCGCGATCAGCACTTCCTTGCCGAGCTCGCCGCTGCCGAGCAGCATGACGCGGGTGGCATGGGCGGACAGCGGGGTTCCGATCGGTTTCATGCAGGCTCCTGGCAGGACGTGAGCAATCCTCCATTGTGCCGGCTGGCCTGAAATTGACCCTCCGCAAGGACGGCGCCGCGCGGGATTTTCATGATGCTGTCATCTGCACCCATCGTTCGGCCCATCTCGAACACCGACCAGGGATTCCGCCATGACCGCTCGCACCCGCACCCGCCCCTCGACCGTCACGCCCGAAGTGACCAGCGAACCGCCCGCCGCCGCCGCGCCCCCAAGTTCACCCCGGGCACCCCGGCGGCGCAAGCAGGCCGCGCCGGTCGAGATGGCCGACAAGTCCGCACCGATCACCGCCACCAGGCTGGAGCACTACGAGGTCCAGGCCGCGACCGAGGCCGCGCAGGCCTCGCGCGAGATGGCGCTGTCGGACGTGATGGCCAGGCGCCAGCGCGGCGAGATCGACGACACCACCTGGCGCGACCAGCTGCAGGCGCTGATCGCCGGCTCCTCGCCGGACGATCTGGCGCTGATGCGCGGCTCGATGGCCGCCCGGCGCCAGCCCGTGCCGATGCCCGGCGTCGATCCGGACACCGAGCTGGCGCCGGGCTGGCGCGACGGCGCCTATCCCTACCGCCACCTGATGGCGCGCAAGAACTACGAGCAGCAGAAGTACCGGCTGCAGGTCGAGCTGCTGAAGCTGCAGGCGTGGGTGAAGGAGACCGGCGCGCGCGTCGTCATCCTGTTCGAGGGCCGCGACGCCGCGGGCAAGGGCGGCACGATCAAGCGCTTCATGGAACACCTCAACCCGCGCGGCGCGCGCGTCGTCGCGCTGGAGAAGCCCAGCGAGATCGAGAGCGGCCAGTGGTACTTCCAGCGCTACGTGCAGCACCTGCCGACCCGCGGCGAGATCGTGCTGTTCGACCGCTCCTGGTACAACCGCGCCGGCGTCGAGCGGGTCATGGGCTTCTGCACCGATGCGCAGTACGAGCAGTTCATGCGCGAGGCGCCCGAGTTCGAGCGCAATCTGGTGCGCAACGGCATCTTCCTGTTCAAGTTCTGGTTCTCGGTCAGCCGCGCCGAGCAGCGCCGCCGCTTCAAGGAGCGCGAGACACATCCGCTCAAGCAGTGGAAGCTCAGCCCGATCGACAAGGCCAGCCTCGACAAATGG
Organism: Sphaerotilus sulfidivorans; assembly: GCF_013426975.1. Classification (GTDB taxonomy): domain Bacteria; phylum Pseudomonadota; class Gammaproteobacteria; order Burkholderiales; family Burkholderiaceae_C; genus Sphaerotilus; species Sphaerotilus sulfidivorans. The sequence continues at coordinate 87,339 of NZ_JACCPY010000005.1, read as the reverse complement.
GACGACTACACCCGTGCCAAGGAGGCGATGTTCCTGCACACCGACACCCAGGACGCGCCGTGGACGGTCATCAAGTCGGACTGCAAGAAGCGCGCGCGCCTGAACGCGATGCGCTATGTGCTGCACCGCATGCCCTACGCACGCAAGGATCTGCGCACGCTCGGGCCGGTCGATCCGCTGATCGTCGGCCGGCCGGCCCTGGTCGGCAGCGCCTATGGCGAGGCCTATGGCAACGAGGACCAGCTCGCCGGCAGCACGCCGGCCTGAGCCGGCGCTGCCCGGCGCCTGCGCTCAGGCCGCCGGGCCGGAGCGGCCGGTGCGCAGCTGCTCGAGCACGAAGCGCGCATGGCAGTCGCGCAGGCCGGGCAGCATCTGCAGGCGTTCGGTCATGAAGCGGCCGTGCTGCGCCAGGTCGGCGCTGACCACCCTGAGCTGATAGCGGCTCGGGTCGCAGCCCAGGCGCAGGCACTCGACCACCTCGGGCCAGTCCTGCAGCGCACGGGCCAGCGCGTCGGCCGCGGCCGGCCCCGGCTCGAGGCGCAGCTCGATCAGCGCGGTCACCGTCAGGCCCAGGCGCTGCGGCGGCACGATGGCCGAGTAGCCGACGATGACGCCGCTCTCCTCGAGCCGGCGCACCCGGCGCAGCACCGCCGAGGCCGAGAGCTGGACCTGTCCGGCCAGCTCGTCGAAGGTCATGCGGCCCTGCCGCTGCAGCGCATCGACGATGCGCCGATCGATGTCGTCGAGCGGCGCCGGCGCGGTCACGGCGGAAGCGGAGGTGGAGGCAGAATCCATCGTTCGATGATTGCAGTTCCGGTGCGGACCATCCTGAATCCGACCTGAACCACACAGTACCACGGTCCGGGCCCGTGCATCATGTCCGTGCGCGCAGCGCCTGCTCGACCTGCCGGCGAAGAATCGGGTCGTCGAGCAGCTCGAGATGGCCGCGCGAAGGCAGCGTGAGCGCCGGCGCGTCCTCCAGCAGCGCGCAGCGCGGCGGAAAGACGATGGTGTCGCAGTCGCTGCGCACGCACAGGAAGCGCGCCCGCCAGGCCGGTGTCTCGGCCGCGGCCAGCGCCCGCAGCCAGTCGCTGTCCAGGCGCATCTGGCGAACATTCGGGCGCAGGCCGAAGCGGGCCAGCCAGGTGCCGCGATGCGGCGTGCCGACGGTGATGACCCCGGCGACACGTGCACTGACGGCCTGCGGCGTCGCACCGGCCTGCACCTGGGCGCGCCACCAGGCCCGCAGCACCAGTCCGCCCATGCTGTGGCAGACCACCAGCGGCGCCTGTCCGGTCAGCGCCTCGAGCCGGCGGATGGCCGCGTCGATCACCGGCGCGTGCTGGTCGATCGACACGAAGAGCGGCTCCAGGCTGGGCGCGATCACCGGCACGCCCAGCGCGCGCAGCCCGGGCTGCCAGTCGTTCCAGACGCCGCGGTTGCAGAGGTGGCCGTGGATCAGCAAGACGCCGCGAACGCCCGGCGCGGCGGCCTGCGCATCCGGCCAGCGGTGTTCGCGCAGCATCTGCTCGCGCAGGAACAGCCGGCTCGAGCAGCCGGTCTCTGCCGCCCAGGCGCGCCAGCGTTCCCGCCAGGGTGGCCGCGCCAGCGCATCGCCCCGGTGCAGCGCGGCGGCCATCAGCATCTCGGCCAGCAGGGCCAGCGGATGGAGCAGCGGCAGCAGCAGCAGCGGCCACGGCAGCAGGCCCGCCAGCACCCCCGCCAGCACGCCGGCCATCAGCAGCAGCCCCAGTCCCAGTCCGATCGCCAGCACCTTGCGCCTCCCGTCGTTGCGTGCGTGGCGGACATGATGCCGCGAGGCGCCTGTCACTGAAGGGACAGGCCACCGCTCGCCTCCGGGCAAGCCCGGAGACGCCGCGGTTCCGGGGCACCGAACAATCCGGCCCACATCGCCGACCCCGGCTCCGGAGGAGTTCCATGAGCACCGCCCTGCCCCGCCCCTGGCTGGCCCACTATCCGCCCGGCGTGCCCGCCGAGATCGACCTGAGCGATGCCGGCACGCTGGTCGACCTGCTCGATGACGGCCTGCGCCGCCATGCGGCCCGGCCGGCGGCGGTCTTTCTTGGCGAGAGCAGCGGCTTCGCCCATCTGGACCGGGAGGCCGAGGCGCTGACCGTCTGGCTGCAGCGCCACGGCGTGGTGCCGGGCACCCGGGTGGCGCTGATGATGCCCAATCTGCCGCAGTACATGGTCGCGATCACCGCGGTGCTGCGCGCCGGCGGCATCGTGGTCAATGTCAACCCGCTCTACACCCCGCGCGAGCTCGAGCACCAGCTGCGCGATGCCGGTGCGGAAGTGATCGTGCTGCTGGAGAACTTCGCCGCGACGCTGCAGCAGGTGATCGAGCGCACCGCGGTTCGCCATGTGCTGCTGACCTCCACCGGCGACATGCTGCCGGCCTGGAAGGGTCGGCTGATCGATTTTGCGGTGCGCCATGTGCGCAAGATGGTGCCGGCCTTCGAGCTGCCGCTGGAGGACGGTCGCAGCGTCAGCCGCTGGCGGCCGGCGCTGCGCTCGGCGCGCGGCCAGCACCGCAGCCCGGTGCAGGTGCGGCCCGACGACATCGCCTTTCTTCAGTACACCGGCGGCACCACCGGGGTGTCCAAGGGCGCGGTGCTGCTGCACCGCCATGTGGTGGCCAATGTGCGCCAGTGCGAGGCCTGGTTCTCGCCGCAGTTCCGCAGCTTCGGCGCGCAGCAGCTCACCGGGGTGTGCGCGCTGCCGCTCTATCACATCTTCGCGCTGACCCTGTCCTTCTTCTTCGGCGTGCGCATGGGGGTTCGGCTGATCCTGATCCCGAACCCGCGCGACCTGAAGGCGCTGGTGGGCGCGCTGCGCGGCCAGCGCTTCCACATGTTCCCGGCGGTCAACACGCTGTTCAACGCGCTGGCCCACGATCCTGCCTTCGCGCGGCTCGACTTCTCGGCGCTGGTGGTCAGCAACGGCGGCGGCATGGCAGTGCAGCAGGCCACCGCCGAGAAATGGCTGCAGGTCACCGGCTGCCCGGTCGCCGAGGGCTATGGGCTGTCGGAGACCTCGCCGGTGGCCACCGCCAACCGGCTCGACCTGAAGACCTTCACCGGCACCATCGGCCTGCCGGTGCCCTCGACCGACATCACCATCCGCGACGACGAGGGCCGCGACCTGCCCTTCGGCCAGGCCGGCGAGATCTGCATCCGCGGCCCGCAGGTCATGGCCGGCTACTGGCAGCGCCCCGACGAGACCGCCAAGGTCATGAGCGCCGACGGCTTCTTCCGCTCCGGCGACATCGGCGTGATGTCGCCCGACGGCCAGGTGCGCATCGTCGACCGCAAGAAGGACATGATCCTGGTGTCCGGCTTCAACGTCTATCCGACCGAGATCGAGCAGGTCGTCAGCCAGCATCCCGGGGTGCTCGAATGCGCCGCCTTCGGCGTGCCCGACGCGCACAGCGGCGAGGCGGTGCGGCTGTGCGTGGTGCGCAGCGACCCCGCGCTGTCGGAGACCGAAATCGCCGAGCACTGCCGGCGCCATCTCACCGCCTACAAGTGCCCGCGCCAGATCGAGTTCCGCGACGAGCTGCCCAAGAGCAATGTCGGCAAGATCCTCAGGCGCGAGCTGCGCGACTCGGCCCGCAGCACCGCGCCTTGAACCTTCCGGTGGACTTGTCCACCGGATCTGCGCCCGATCTCCACAGATCGGAGCCGCTTGCTCACCGTTTCCTCACCGTTTCCTCACCGCTTCTTCACTGCTTCCTCACCGGTTGTTCACAGCTTGCCCACACAGCCGGGCACGCCGCAGTGGCAGGTCATCCCGCCCTCGTGGTGCGTCTCGCCATAGTCGCAGGTGATCTCGTCGCCCTCTTCGATCTGTCGCATCGAATGGATCTCGACCCGCCCCTGACGGATGCGAAGCACCGCATTGGGGCGGCAGCAGTGGTTCGTGAAGCGCAGCGGATCGAGCGATCTTGAGGCATCGATCGCCTTCCGGTCGGAAATCTCCACCATCATGATGCGATCGACGTTCTTCACCCGTTCGCGGGCTTCCTGGACGCTGATGGCCTCACCCCGGATCTCGCCGATCTTGCGTCCCGGTGGGATCGGTTCGGCGGCAAAGGCGCCGGTGCCATCGATCCGGCTCGGGGCATTGATGACGGCGTACTTCTGAGGGTTGGCAGGCTTGCCCATGGACGGTTCCCCGATCGACTGAAGCCGCGATGGTACGGGTAGCCGACCGGCCCGCCGGCCCTCAGGCGAGCTGCAGGCCGAGTTGTCCACCGCTGTGGATAAAAAGCTGTGGACAACTTTCCTGAAATGGCAGATTCGTGAGATGTCTCACGCACATCAGCGGTTCATGCCCCAGCCTGGGGACAAGTCTGTGAGCAAGCAGGGGACAGCACATGAACAACTCGGGAAAACACGGGGCCTTCCGAAGTTGCTCTCTTTCTGTCCACCGCAATCCCCAGGGTCCTCCACAGAGTTATCCATGACTCAAGTCGTTGATTTCAAAAGGAAAACATGAGTTCTCCACAGAAAAGAGCGCCCTCTACTACTATGTACTACTTATAAATACATAAGAAGACAGGGATAACTTTTTCGGGGAGAAGATCGGGAAGGAAGAGCGTGGCGGCATCCCCGGAAGAGCCAGAACATCCAGGAACAGCCAAAGACAGGTCTTGAGGAAAGAGGACTGGACACGGCCGAGCCCATGGCACAGGCAGATGGCTGGCACACATCTTGAAAGCACACGGGCTCCAACTCACGTTTCTCGCTTCACTTCTTTCGCGGAGACTTCCAGATGAATCACAAGCTCAATGTCGCTCTCGCTGGCCTGGCGCTGCTGGCTACCGCAGGCACTGCCTCGGCCCAGGAAGTGGTCAAGATCGGCCATGTGGGCCCGACGAGCGGCGGCATCGCGCACCTGGGCAAGGACAACGAGAACGGCGCGCGCATGGCCGTGGACGAGCTCAATGCCAAGGGCGTGACGATCGGCGGCAAGAAGGTGAAGTTCGAGCTGCTGGCCGAGGACGACGGTGGCGATCCGAAGCAGGGCACGGCCGCAGCCCAGAAGCTGGTGGACTCGAAGGTCGCCGGCGTGGTGGGCCACCTGAACTCGGGCACCTCGATCCCGGCGTCGAAGATCTACAGCGACGCGGGCATTCCGCAGGTGTCGCCGTCGGCGACGAACCCGAAGTACACCCGCCAGGGCTTCAAGACGACCTTCCGTCTGGTGGCGGACGACGTGCATCTGGGCGGCACGCTGGGCAAGTACGCGGTGACGCAGCTCAAGGGCAAGTCGATCGCGGTGATCGATGACCGCACCGCCTACGGCCAGGGCGTGGCCGACGAGTTCGAGAAGGGCGTGAAGGCCGCAGGCGGCAAGACGGTGGCGCGCGAGTTCACCAACGACAAGGCGACGGACTTCACCGCGATCCTGACCAACCTGAAGGCGAAGAAGCCGGACATCGTGTTCTTCGGCGGCATGGACGCGGTGGCGGGCCCGATGATCCGCCAGATGAAGCAGCTGGGCATCAAGGCGAAGTTCATGGGCGGCGACGGCATCTGCTCGGGCGAGCTGCCCAAGCTGTCGGGCGGCGCGATGGACGACAGCCAGGTGGTGTGCGCCGAGGCCGGCGGTGTCGAAGGCGAGCAGAAGAAGGGCATGGACGAGTTCAAGGCCCGCTTCAAGACGAAGTTCAACGCCGACGTGCAGATCTACGCGCCGTATGTGTACGACTCGGTGAACGTGCTGGTGGCGGCGATGGAGAAGGCCGGCTCGAGCGATCCGGTCAAGTACCTGCCGGTGCTGGCCAAGACGACGGGCTACAAGGGCGTGACCGGCACGATCACCTTCGACGAGAAGGGCGACATCAAGAACGGTGCGCTGACGATGTTCACCTACAAGGGCGGCAACCGCGAGCAGATCGCGGTGGTGCGCTGAACGTCGCACTGTCGGTGTCGGGCGGATCTCGGTCCGCAGCGGTCACGGCAACAGCAACGACAACGACAACGGGGGGGGGCTTCGGCCCCCTTTTTCATGGCGCTGGCGGCACGAAGTTGTCCACAGGCTGGCCTGTGGACAACTCCGCGGTCGAATGCCGAATTGCATCGGGGGCCTTGTCCCAGCGCAAATCTCCGCCCCCCTGCACCGTTCCCGGCAAGTGCCTGCCGTATGCTGCGCGTTGCCCCCCACCACGCAGGCTGTCCTGTGGACCACCACTTCCTGACCCCCCTGTTCGCCCCGAAGTCGATCGTCGTCTTTGCGGGCCATCCCGATCACCTCGAAGAGGCGCCGGCGCTGACGCGCACGATGCTGGCGGAGCTGCGCGCGGGCGGTTTCGGCGGCTCGCTGAACTTTCTCGACATCGAGATGACCGGCACGCTGTCGGATCTGGCGCACTCGCGTGCCGATCTGGCCATCATCGCGCTGCCGCATGAGCGCATCGCCGCAGCAGTGGAAATTGCAGGACGCATCCGCTGCCGGGCGGCGCTGGTGCTGTCCACCGGCCTGCCGGGTCCGCTGTGCGGCGAGCTGCATGACATCGCGCGCCGGCATGGCATGCACCTGCTCGGGCCGAACTCGCTGGGCTTCCAGCGCCCGCTGCTCAAGCTCAACGCCAGTGTTGCCGGCCGGCTCGCGGCGCCAGGGCCGCTCGGGCTGGTGTGCCAGTCGGGTGCGCTGACCGCATCCATCCTGGACTGGGCCGCGCGCAATGCGGTGGGCTTCTCCACCGTCGTTTCGCTGGGCGCCAACACCGCCGTCGATCTGCCGCAGGTGCTGGACTTCCTGGCCAACGATGCCGCCACCCAGAGCATCCTGGTCTACATGGAGGGCATCCATGACGCGCGGCGCTTCATGAGCGCGCTGCGTGCGGCGGCCTTCGCCAAGCCGGTCGTCGTGATGAAGGCTGGTCGCCAGCCGGCGGGCTCGACCGCCGCGCTGACGCATTCGGCCTCGATCGTGGGATCGGACGATGTCTTCGAGGCGGCGCTGCGCCGCGCCGGCGTGGTGCGGGTGCGCTCGTTCACGCAGCTGTTCTCGGCCGCCAAGTGCCTGGCCTCGCGCTACAAGCCGGTCGGCAAGGGGCTGGCGATCGTCACCAATGGCGGCGGGCCGGCGGTGCTGGCGGCCGACCGGGCCAACGAGGTCGGCCTGGATGTGGCCCGGCTGGTCGACACCGGCCGCACCGAGCTGGCGCCGGCGCTGGCGCCGCATGCCACGCTGGAGTCGGTCATCGACCTGGGCGAGGAAGCCACGCCGGCGCAGTTCAAGGCCGCGCTGCTGGCCTGTGCGAAGGACCGCTCGGTGCACGGCGTGCTGGTGATCTACAGCCCCAAGCTCGACAGCGATCCGGACGGCGTGGCGCAGGTGGTCTGCGACCACATCCACCACATGGCCAAGCCGGTGCTGACCTGCTGGATGGGCGACGAGCGGGTGCGCGATGCGCGCGTCAAGCTCAACAGCGCGCTGATCCCGACCTTCCGCACGCCGGAGGCGGCGGTGGACGCCTTCGCCAACGTCGCGAACTTCTACCAGAACCAGCAGCTGCTGCAGCAGACGCCGCCGCCGCTGTCGCAGCTGGCCACGCCCGACACCGAGGGCGCGCGGCTGCTGATCGAGAGCGTGCTGGCCGAGCGGCGCAAGGTGCTCACCGAGATGGAGTCGAAGGCCCTGCTGGCGGCCTATCACATCCCGGTCACCCGCACCATGCTGGCGCGCACCGCCGGCGAGGCGATGCTGATCGCCAGCCAGCTCGGCTATCCGGTGGCGCTGAAGATCGACTCGCCCGACATCAGCCACAAGTCCGACGTGCAGGGTGTGGCACTGAACATCTCGACCGCCGCGCAGGTGCGCGACGTCTTCAACGACATGCTCGCCGCGGTGCGCCGGGTGCAGCCCAAGGCGCGCATCAACGGCGTGACCATCCAGCCGATGGCGGCCAAGCGGCGCGGGCGCGAGATCTTCATCGGCCTGACCACCGACGATCCCTTCGGCCCGGTCATCACCTTCGGCGCCGGCGGCACGATGATCGAGCTGATCGCCGACCGTGCGATGGAACTTCCACCGCTGAACCAGTTCCTCGCCCACCGGCTGATCGAGCGGGCCCGCATCGCCACGATGCTGGGCGAGTGGCGCGGCGCGCCGGCGGTCGATCTCGAGGCGGTCGAGCAGATCCTGCTGCGGGTGTCCGAGATGGTCTGCGAGCTGCCGCAGCTGCGCGAGATGGACATCAACCCGATCATCGTCGACGAGAGCGGCGCGGTCGCGGTGGATGCGCGCATCGTCATCGACCATGCTGGCCCGACCGCGCGCGACTACCAGCACCTGGCGATCCTGCCCTACCCGAGTCGCTACGAGCGCGAGTGGCCGATGAAGGGCGGCGACCTCTACACCATCCGGCCGATCCGCCCGGACGATGCCGACATGCTGCAGGCCTTCACCCGCGGGCTGTCGGAGGAGAGCCGCTATTTCCGCTTTGCCAGCGCGATGCACGAGCTGCCCGCGCGCATGCTGGCGCGCTACACGCTGATCGACTACGACCGCGAGATGGCGCTGGTGGCGGTGCACACCGACCGGGTGCTGGGCGAGGACGGCGAGTTCGTCGAGACCGAGAAGATCATTGGCGTGTCGCGCTACATCACCAATCCGGACCAGACGACCTGCGAGTTCTCGCTGGTGGTGTCGGACGACTACAAGGGTCAGGGCCTGGGCTCGCGGCTGATGCTGTCGATCGAGGACTTCGCCCGCGACAAGGGCCTGGCCCACATCGAGGGCCTGGTGCTGGCGAACAACCCCAACATGCTGCGTCTGATGCGTGGCCTGGGCTACGAGGTCCGGCCCTTCCCCGAGGATCCGGACTTCAAGCTGGTGGTCAGGGCGCTCTGAGACCGAGCTCGCGCAGCCGCTCGTCGAGGTAGCTGGCGGCAGTGTGGCGTGCCGACAGCCGCACCTCCGGGCGCGGATGCAGGAACAGCGGCATCGCCATGCGTGCCCGCCGCGCCGCCTCGCCGACCGGCCGGGCGACGCGGTGGGTGGTCGACGGAAACACGCCGCCGCTGGCCTCCTGCAGCATGTCGCCGGTGTTGATCACCAGCCAGCCGGCATCGCCGGGCACGTCGCGCCACAGGCCGTCGCGGCCGAGCACCTGCAGGCCCGGCTCGCGCGCGGCGGGCAGCACGGTGAGCAGATTGATGTCCTCATGCGCGGCCGCGCGCATCGCACCGGCCGGCTCGTCGCCGCGCAGCGGCGGATAGCGCAGGATGCGCAGCAGGGTCTGCCGGCTGCCGGCGATCATCTCCGGCAGCGGCTGTGGAAAACTCCTGCGCGCCGCCTCGGGCGCGTGCGTCTGCACCCAGTCGAGCAGCTGCGCCGCCAGCGCCTCGGCCTGCGCGCGGTAGCGCAGCGCGGCGTCGGACAGCTCCTGGGGATAACGTCCACCGGGATAGTGGTGGAAGAAGGCCTTCAGGTCCTTCTCGGTCTGGCCCTTGGCGGTCTCGGAACGCTCCGGGCCGACATAGCCGTCCTGGGTCAGCGGGTCGAAGCGACAGTTGTCCACAGCCGGCGAGGCCAGCCAGGGGTCCCACTCGGCCTCGATCCGGCGCAGCAGCGCGGTGTCGATCGGGTGATGGGTCAGCACCGCGAAGCCGGTGTGCAGCAGGCTGTGGACAAATCGGGCCGGCGCATCGGCGGCGCGCCAGTCGATCACCGCCACCTGCGGCGCGGCTGTGGACAACTCAGTCGGCACGGGGCTCGGGGGACGGGGCATCGGCAACTCCGGAATCGGTCGGGGCGGGCTGTGGAGAACTCGGCACCGGATACTTGAGCGCGTTCAGCCCGATCTTGCGTTCGACCGCCGCCTCGAGGTCGATGCCGCAACGATCAGCGATCTGCAGCAGATAGACAAGAACATCGGCGATCTCCTCGCCGACATGCTGCTGGCGCGCGGCATCGGCGGCGATGTCGGCCGCCTGCTCGGGGCTGAGCCACTGGAAGATCTCGACCAGCTCGGCGGCCTCGACCACCATCGCCATCGCGAGGTTCTTGGGGTTCTGGTACGGCTCCCAGCCGCGTTCGGCGGAGAAGGCGCGCAGGCGGGTCTGCAGGCTGTGGATATCCATGCGGGCCAGTGTGCATGATGGCGCCATGAACGCAAGCCTCCCCCTTTCCACGGACTTATCCACAGGCCACGCCGCTCGTGTGCTGCCCCCGATCGTGCTGGTGGGCGCCGGCCGGGTCGCGCAGGCGCTGGCGATCGCGCTGGCACGCCGCGGCATGGCGGTGGCGGCCATCGGCAGTCGGCGCCAGGCACTCGGTCCGGGCTGGCCGGAAAGTTGTCCACAGCCGAGTTATCCACAGGCGGCGGTCGACCAGGCCGGGCTGGTGCTGCTGACGGTGCCCGACGATCACATCGCGAGCTGCACCGAGGCGCTGCATTGGCGCCCCGGGCAGGCGGTGGTGCACTGCAGCGGCGCCACCGAGGTCGCGGCGCTGGCGGGTGCGGCGCGGGCGGGCGCGGCCACCGGCGGCTTTCATCCGCTGCAGATCTTCTCGGATCCGCTGCGTGCGGCCGATCGACTGGCGGGCAGCACGGTGGCGATCGAGGCCGAGGCCGGCAGCGCGCTGGCCGAAGCGCTGCAGGCGCTGGCCGCGGTGCTGGGCCTGCGCCCGATCGTGCTGCCGCCGGGCATGCGGGCGCGCTACCACGTCGCCGCCGGCTATGCCGCCAGCTTCCTGCTGCCGGTGCTGGCCGAGGCGACGAGCCTGTGGAAAACCTTCGGCGTCGACGAGGCCCAGGCGCTGGCGGCGCTGCTGCCGCTGGCGCGCGGCACGCTCGATGCGGTCGAGGGCCGCGGCCTGGCCGGCGCGGTGTCCGGGCCGATCGCGCGCGGCGACACCGGCGTGCTGCGCACCCACCTGGCGGCGCTGCAGGCGCTGGCGCCGTCGTCGCACGATCCGCTCGACTTCTACCGCCGGCTGGCGCTGCCGCAGGTCGCGCTGGCTGCGCAGGCGGGGCGGCTGGATGCGCAAGCTGCGCAACAGTGCCGCGACCTGCTTCTCGGTGACGGCGTGATGCCGCAGGCCGACGGGCCGGCAGCCGGATCGGGGGTGCTGTAATCGGCGCGCTCAGGCCATCGGCAGATCATTCAATTTATTCAATTCAAGGGGATTCCATGCTGACCACTTTCGACCGCGCCTCGGTCCACGCGCCCACCTCGGTCTCTCGCCTGCGGCTGAGGTCGGCCGCGCTGGCGTGCATGGCCGCGCTGGCCCTGGCCGGCTGCGGCGGCGGCGACGACACGACGCAGACGGACACCACGACCGACAGCGGCGCCGAGGCCAGCGTCGAGCGCGCCGGCCCGTCCGGGCACTGGATCATCGACCAGGACTACAACGGCTTCCGGCTGATCTACGACTGCACCGACCGCACCGCGCTGCACTACCGCTACACCCTGCAGGCCGACACCGGCAGCACCGCGCGGCCGAGTTCCTTCACTTTCGACCCGACGCTGCCGGCCGGCTGCCTGCAGCAGACCAGCACCGCCAGCTACGAGAGCGTGCATCCGGGCTATGACCGCGGCCATCTGGTGATGTCCAACCACATGGACTCCGACAGCGCGCTGATCCGGCGCGCCAACTACATGAGCAACATCGTGCCGCAGGTCTCGGGCTTCAACCGCGGCATCTGGCTCGAGGCCGAGACGGTGGCCGAGTGCTATCGCGATCTGGCGCCGGTGCAGGTCTACGGCGGCGTGGTCCACGGCGACACCGCCAGCGACACCAACGACTTCTACCTGAGCAGCCACGGCATCCGCACGCCGGAATTCCTGTGGAAGGCGCTGATCACCACCGATCCGGCCACCGGCGCCGGCAAGGCGATCGCCTGGCTGATTCCCAACACCACCGGCCTGGGCGCGCTCGACCGCTACATCGTCAGCATCGCCGAGCTGGAGCAGCGCCTGGGCGCGGCCAGCGTGCGCATCAGCGCCTCGGCGGCGCTGAAGGCGATGAAGCCGCAGACCACCTGGGCGCTGCCCTCGGGCTGCAGCGTCGACTGAACCGGCGGTGGTGATTCCGCGGGTGTCTCTCAGTCGTCGGCCCGTGCGTCGGCCAGGAAGACCCGTTCGGCCGCGCGGGTCGGCTCGTGATCGATCAGCTCGGCGAACAGGGCGGGCGGAATGGTGATCGCCCGCGCGCCCAGCGCGATCACGTCCAGGCAGGCCTGGCGGCTGCGCAGGCTGGCCACCAGCAGCCGGGTCGGCGCGGCGCTGCCCTCCAGGCGGGCCTGCATCTGCGCGATCTGCGCCAGCCCGTCGAGGCCGGCATCCTGCATCCGGCCGAGATACGGCGCGGCATAGGCGGCGCCGAGCATCGCTGCGAACAGCGCCTGCTCCGGCGCCCACACCGCGGTGAAGGTGACCGGCACGCCACGGCGCGCCAGCTCGGCGCCGGCGGCCAGACCCTCGCGGGTGGCCGGGATCTTCACCACCAGCTGGCCGGGATCGGCCAGCGCGATCAGGCCGTCGGCCTCGCGCAGCATCTCGTCGGTCTGCGCGCAGCTCACCTGGACCTGCACCTGCCGGACCCGCCAGTCCAGCAGCGTTTCGACCAGCCTCGGCAGGTCGGCCTGGCGCAGCCCGGCGCGGCGCAGCAGCGTCGGGTTGGTCGTCACGCCATGCACCAGCGGATGCGGCAGGCAGGTGCGCAGCGCGTCGAGATCGGCGCTGTCGAGGCAGAGATGAAAGTCGGGGCGCGGGGCGGGGGCGGGGTGCAGCAGATCGGCCATGTCCGCTATTCTCGCGGTACGGTGCAGGGTTTTCGCCTCGGGAAAGATCTAAGTAAAACTAGGTGATTTACTAATGGAGCTGTGCCCCCGATTCGGGCATGCTGGGCCGCTCTGATCCTGTCTGCCGCCATGCACTCCCTTTCCGCCGCCACCTTCGAGCCTGACGAACGTGCCGTTCGTGGGTCGAACCACAGCGGCATGCGCCAGTTCAACGAGCGCACCGTGCTGCAGGCGATCCGCCTGCACGGCGCGATCGCCAAGGCCGATCTGGCGCGGCTGACGCAGCTGTCGTCGCAGACCGTCTCGATCATCGTCAGCCGGCTGCTCGACGACGGGCTGCTGCTCAAGCAGGAGCGGGTGCGCGGGCGCATCGGCCAGCCCTCGGTGCCGCTGGCGCTCAACCCGGACGGCGCGATCAGCCTGGGCGTGCAGGTCGGCCGGCGCAGCCTGGAGGTGCTGGCCTGCGACTTCGTCGGTCGGGTGCGCCATCGCCACGAATTCCATTACGACCTGCCCGATCCGGCGCGGGTGCTGCCCTGCATCGCCGAGGGGCTGACGCGGCTGCAGCAGCAGCTCGGCGACCTGTGGGCGCGGGTGGTCGGGCTGGGCCTGAGTTCGCCGCTGTCGATGGAGAAATGGTCGGGCGTGCTGGGCTCGCGGGCGCACGGCGCGCTGGCCGGCTGGGAGCATCTGGACCTGCGCCGCGAGGTCGAGGCGATGACGCACCTGCCGGTGAGCTTCGCCAAGGACACCACCGCCGCCTGCGTGGCCGAGCTGCTGCAGGGCCACGGCACCGCGGTGCGCAGCTTTCTCTACATCTTCGTCGGCACCTTCGTCGGCGGCGGGCTGGTGCTGTCGGGCCACATCGTGACCGGCCAGCGCGGCAATGCCGGCGCGATCGGCTCGCTGCCGGTCGGTCTGGCGCGTGGCGGCGAGCCGCCGCCGCAGCTGCTCGAGGTCGCCTCGGGCTGGCAGCTGGAGCAGGCGCTGCTGCAGGCCGGGCTGGATCCGCTGCAGGTGCAGCGCGACGACATCGTCGAGCCGCGCTTCGCCGCGCTGGTCGAGCCCTGGCTGGAGCAGGCGAGCCTGGCGCTGGCGATGACCACCGCCAGCGGCTCGGCGATGCTCGATCTGGACGCGGTGATCGTCGACGGCTCGCTGGCGCGGCCGCTGATCGATGCGCTGATCGAGCGCACCGGCCAGCGCCTGGCGGTCTACCGCTTCGACGGCCTGCACGCGCCGGCGCTGCTGACCGGCCGGGTCGGCGCGCATGCACGGGCGCTGGGCGGCGCGCTGCTGCCGCTGCACACCCAGTTCTTTCCCGACAAGGACATCTTCCTCAAGCCGTCGCTGGGTTGATGCCTGGGGCGTGCAGCGACAGCCGGCGCGTGCTGGCGAAGCGCCGCGTGCGGCCGTCGAGCGGATCGACGAAGGCGATCTCGCGCGCGAGCAGGCGCAGCGGCTCGCGCCAGTCGGGCGGCGCGTCCGGCGCCGGCTCGGGCTGCAGCACTGGATAGATGCGGTCGCCGACGATCGGCACGCCCAGCGCGGCCAGGTGCGCGCGCAGCTGGTGCTTGCGCCCGGTCAGCGGCTCGAGCCGGTAGCGCGCTAGGCCGCTGGCGGCGTTGCGCTCCATCAGCGCGATGCGGGTGAAGGCGTCGGGCTCGCCCGGCACCTCGTGCATCTGCATGAAGCGTTCGCCCTCGCGCTCGGCCAGGCGGCTGGCGTGCAGGCGCGGCAGCGTCGTGCCCAGCGCCTCGCGCCAGGGCGCGACCGCCTCGTAGACCTTCTCGATCGAGCGGTCGCGGAACAGCGCCTGGTAGACGCCGCGGCTGGCCGGATCGAGCGAGAACAGCACCACGCCGGCGGTCTCGCGGTCGAGCCGGTGCAGCGGCACCAGCGTTTCCAGCCCGGTGGCCTTCTTCAGCCGCACCAGCAGCGTCTCGTGCAGATGGCGGCCCTTGGGCGTCATCGGCAGGAAATGCGGCTTGTCGACCACCAGCAGCCGCTCGTCGCGGTGCAGGATGATTTCGTCGAAGGGCACCTGCGGCTCGGGCGCGTCGAGGCGACGCCAGTACCAGAGCAGCCGGTGTTGTCCACAGGGCTCGGACTTGTCCACAGGCCGGCCATCGGCGGCCAGCACCTCGCCGGCGTCCAGGCGGGCGCGCCAGGCGGCGGCATCCAGCGCGGGCAGCCGGGCGCAGAGAAACTCGAGCACCGTGCGCCCCGCGCCCGGCTGCACCGCCACGCGGCTGGCACCGACGCCGTCGCGCATCGGCGGCGTCCAGTCGGGGCGAGGGCGGCTCACTTCGACTTGCCTGAAGACTTGTCCACAGGCTTATCCACAGACTTGTCCACAGGTTGGCGCAGGCCCTGGCGCACCGGCACCAGCAGATCGGCGATGACCGGGCGGTGCTCGGAGCCACCCCGCCAGCCGACATGCGCCGAGGTCACGCCGATCTCCGGGCTGACCAGGATGTGGTCGATGCGCAGGAAGCTCACCCAGGGCTTGAGCGAATGGCCGTGCGTGTAGCCCCAGCCACGGCCGGCGGTGGAGAAGGCGTTGCGCAGGCCGGTCGCCATCAGCGTGCGCACCACCGGCGAGTGCTCGGGCGCGTTCAGGTCGCCGGCGAGGATGGTCGGACGGCGCAGCGGCACCAGATCGCGCACCAGCGCATCGACCTGGGTCATGCGGTCGGCGACATTGTGATTCCAGTCGTCCAGGCCCTGGTGCAGCTCGAAGCGGGCGGCGTTCAGGCCGGCGCGCGGGGTCAGCAGATGGGCGGTGATCACGTCGACCAGCGTGCCGCCGATGTCGACGGTGCAGCGGATGTACTCGTGCTTCTCGCCGCGGAAGGAGATGTCGCCGCGCCGGCAGTCCGACAGCGGAAAGCGGCTGGCGATCGCGTACTGGCCGTAGGCGTAGAGCTTGTGCTGGGGCAGCACCTCGCGCATGCCGAAGGGCAGGTCGCCGGCGCGGGAGACCTCGCGGGCGTCCTGCATCACCAGGATGTCGGGCTGCTGCGAGGCGATCTCGTTGTTCAGCGGCACGAAGCCGCCCCAGCGGAAGGCGGCCCGGTAGGACTTGATGTTGTAGGTCATCAGCCGCACCGGCCGCACGCCGGCCGCCGCGGCATCGGACGGCAGCGGATCGCTTCTCAGGCCGGTGGAGACATCCATCACCGCGGTCAGCATCAGCGTCAGTGTCAGCGCGGCGATGACGCGCCACAGCGGCGCCAGCAGCCAGGACAGCGCCAGGGCGGTCAGCCCCGGCACCAGATAGATCAGGAAGGGCGCATAGCGGGTCAGCTCGACCAGCGCCAGATGACGCGGCGCGAAGTGGTAGAGCCAGGCGAGCGCCAGCGCCATCAGCGTCGAGGCGATCACGCTGAAGCGCGCCAGGCTGCGCAGGGCGGGGGAGGCGAGGGTCACGGGCGGGTCTCCGTCGGACGGCGGATGTGGAAAAACGGATCGCCGATTGTCGCTGTCCGGCATGCCTGTCCGGATGTCACCCCGGAACATCGCTGGGATACTGTCGGACCATGCAGGCCATCCTCACCGTCACCGTTCCGTTCTTCGCGCTGATCCTGATCGGCTACCTCGCCGCACGGCGCGGGCTGCTGCCGCTGGCGGCGGTGCCAGGGCTCAACGCCTTCGTGCTGTACTTCGCGCTGCCCTGCATGCTGCTGCGCTTCGGCGCGCGGCTGCCGGTGGCCGAGCTGCTCGATCCGGTGGTGCTGGGCCTCTATCTGGCCTGCGCGCTGGCGGTGGTGGCGCTGACGATCGTGCTGACCCGGCGCGCGGCCGGCAATCTGCGCGATGCCGCCTTCGGTGCGCTGGTGGCGGCCTTTCCCAACACCGGCTTCATGGGTGTGCCGCTGCTGGTGGCGCTGCTCGGGCCGGCGGCGGCCGGGCCGGTCATCACCACGGTGCTGCTGGACCTGTTCGTCACCAGTTCGCTGTGCATCGCCATCGCGCAGCTGCATCACGATGATCCGGCCGCCTCGCATGCGGGTGACGCGGCCGCCGCGCGGGCGGCGGTGCTGCGCTCGCTGCGCGCGGCGCTGTCCAATCCGCTGCCGTGGTCGATCGGTCTGGGCGCGCTGATGTCGGTGACCGGACTGACGCTGCCTGGTCCGGTCGACCGGGTGATCGCGATGCTGGCCGATGCCGCCAGCCCGGTGGCGCTGTTCACCATCGGCGCGGTGCTGTGGCGCTCCGGGCTGGATGCGCAGGGGCAGCCCGCGCCGCCGATGTCGCCGCGCCGCTATCTGCCGGTGGCGCTGATCAAGCTGGTCGTGCATCCGGCGCTGGTCTGGGGTGGCGGCCGGCTGGCCCAGCAGGCCGGCCTGGGCCTGAGCGACTTCCAGCTGATGGTGCTGACGCTGGCTGCTGCGCTGCCCAGCGCCAGCAACGTCTCCCTGCTGGCCGAGCGCTACCGCGCCGACAACGGCCGCGTGGCCCGGATCATCCTGGCCTCGACGGTGCTGGCCTTTGGCAGCTTCGCGCTGGTGGCCTGGGGTTTCGGGGTGGGGGGGGCGGGTCAGTCGTGAATGGCGTCACAGAAATGTGCTCCTGAACTGAACAATTTCGGGCACGATGAGCGGCCAGATCTGCTGCAAAAGACAGCAGTAATTGCATGGGCAGTACGGAGCGATCGGCATGGAGATGACAACGGAGAGTCCGCCCGTGCTGGCGGGGCTGGTTGGCGTGGGGGCGTCGGCCGGCGGGTTGGAAAGCCTGCGCCTGCTGCTCGCACAGCTTCCTGTCGATTCCGGGCTGTGCTTCGTGCTGCTGCAGCACATGACGCCTACCCATCGTTCGGTGCTGGCCGAGATCCTGCGGCCGCACACCCGGATGACGGTGCAGGAGGTCGGCGACAGCGATCTGCCCCGGCCCGACACCGTGCTGGTCACGCCGAACAATGCGCACATCCGTCTCGAGGGCGGCCGGCTGAGGTTGGCCGAGCCGGAGCCGCATTCGATCCCGCGGCCGTCGATCAATCTGTTCTTCGAGTCGCTGGCCCAGCAGCTCGGACCGCGTGCGGCCGGCATCGTGCTGTCGGGCACCGGCAGCGACGGGGCGCACGGGCTTCGGCGCATCCGGGACGCTGGAGGATTGGTGCTGGTGGAAAGCGCCGACAGCGCCCGTTACAGCGGCATGCCCGAAGCCGCCGAGCGCAGCGTCGGGCGCAACCGGCGCATGTCCCTGGAGGGCATGGGCCGTGCTATTGCGCTCTGGGCCGCTGCCCCGATGAGTTCACCGATCGGAGAAGCCGACATTCTTGCTGCGGCTGACCGGGTCGACGACGAGCTGCTGGTGCCGGTGCTGCCGATCCCGGCCGATGCCGATCTGAATGCGCTGTTCCAGCGGGTGCGCCTGCACTGCGGCATCAATCTGGCCGACTACAAGGAGCCGACGCTGCGCCGCCGCCTGGCCCGGCGCATGCAGGCAGTGGGCGCGGAGACGCTGCCGGCCTATCTCGAGCGGCTGGCGGCCGATGCGGGCGAGATCGAGGCGCTGGCGCGCGAGACGCTGATCTCGGTCACCTCTTTCTGGCGCAATCCGCTGGCCTTCGAGCACCTGGTCGAGCAGGTCGGGCGGGTGCTGGCGCGCAAGCCGGCCGGCGAGCCGGTGCGGGTCTGGGTGGCGGGCTGCGCCACCGGCGAGGAGGCCTATTCGGTGGCGATGGTCTGGCGCGACGCGCTGGGCGACCGGCTGGACGAGCATCCATTGCAGATCTTTGCCACCGATCTGGATCTGGAGGCGATGCAGCAGGCCCGGCGCGGCGTGTACGACGGGGCCACGATGACGGCGCTGCCCGACCGCCTGCGTGCGCTGCATTTCCATGCGCTGGGTCAGCATGTCGAGATCGACAAGGTGCTGCGCGAGAGCATCGTCTTCTCTCGGCATGACCTGACCCGCGATCCGCCGTTTCCCCGGCTCGACATGATCAGCTGCCGCAATGTGCTGATCTACCTGAAGCCCGAGGCGCAGACACGGGTGATGCGCATGTTCCATTTCGCGCTGCGCCCGGGTGGGCTGCTGATGCTGGGCCAGAACGAGTCGACGCTGCACCATGAGGATCTGTTCCGCTCGTTCGACAACGGCGTGCGGCTGTACGAGCGCCGGGCCGGGCTTGCGCTGACCGCTCGACTGGGCAGCACGGCCATCGACCTGACGCCGCCGGATGTCCTGGAGAGCCCGACTGCGGCCGTCCGTGCGCCGGCCGCCCCGGTGCCGCAGCGACCAGCCATGCCCTCCAGCGCGGTCGAGCTGGAGCTGGCGCTGCTGCGTCAAGGTGCGCGGCTGTATCTGCCGCCCTGCGTGCTGCTCGACGAGCGTCTGCGGGTGCTGCTGGTGCATGGCGAGGTCTCGCCTTTCCTGCAGCTGCGGGCCGGCGCGCAGACCTTCGATGTGCTGTCGATGGCCCGCCCCGAGATCGAGACCGAGCTGCGCCTGCTGTGCGCGCTGTTGGGCGATGGCTCGCGCGATACCCATCAGGCCGAGATCACGCTGGTGCAGCAGCGTCGGCGCCAGCGCTGGCAGATGGTCCTGCACGCCTTTGCCGGGGCAGGCGGTGCGGGCCACTCGGGCAGTCGGCTGGTGCTGCTGGCCTTTCTGCCGATGCGCGCGCGTGGCACGCGCCGAATCACGCCGGCGGAGTCGGGCGCCGCCGAGGCCGCCGAGCTGGCCGATGCGCGCGCGCGCATGAAGAGCCTGATCGAGCAGCTCGAGTCCTTCAACGAGGAGATGCAGGCGCTCAACGAGGAGGCCCAGGCCACCAACGAGGAGCTGCAGGCCAGCAACGAGGAGCTGGAGTCGGCCAACGAGGAGCTGCAGGCCACCAACCAGGAGCTCTCCACCGTCAATGCCGAGCTGAACCACCAGTGGCGGCGCCACCAGCAGCTGGCCGAGGAACTGCAGAGCATCCAGAACAGCATCACGATGCCGATGCTGGTGATCGACGAAAAGTTCTGCATCAACCGCTACAACCTGGCGGCCGAGCAGCTCTTCCGGCTCAGCCGCGGCGCGACGGGGCTGCCGCTGTCGACGATGTACCGTCCCAGCGGCATTCCGGATCTGGTGGCCACCGTCGCGCAGGCCCAGGCCAGCGCCAGCCCGCTGTCCCTGGAGCTGCCGCCCGGCGAGGACGGGCGCGAGTATGTGCTGCACCTCAGCCACAACGTGCTGGGCGGCGAGCGCCGCGGCGTGGTGCTGACGGTGGTCGACAACACCGACCTGGCCCGGGCCGAACGCCAGACACGGCAGGTCGAGCAGCGGCTGCTGTCGGTGCTCAGCCACGGACAGGCGCTGATGGCCATCAAGGACACCAGCGGGCGCTACCAGTTCGCCAACTCGCGTTATGCCGATTTTTTCGGGCGGGCGACGGGCGATCTGGTCGGGCGCACCGATGCGCAGGTGATGCCTGCCGACATTGCCAGCCTGCTGCGCCAGGCGGATCTCGACCTGCTGCGCGACGGCGCCACCACCGAGCTGGAGCAGTCCTTCGTCGTGGCCGGCGAGAAGCGCTGGTGGTGGGCCACCCGCTTCGGGCTATATGACGCGGCCGGCACGCTCGAGGCGATCGGCATGCAGGCGGTCGATCTGACGCCGGTGCGCCAGGCCGACGAGTCGCTGCGCATCGCCGCCAAGGTCTTCGAGGTCAGCTCCGAGGGGCTGATGATCCTGGATGCCGACGGCCGCATCGGGCGGGTCAACGGGGCCTTGTGCCAGCTTGCAGGCCGCAGCGAGGCGGCGCTGCTGGGTCAGCCGGCGGACTTCCTGTGCGGCGGGCACGATGACGACAACTTTCTGCCCGGGCTGCTGGCGCAGGTCCATAGGCAGGGGCGCTGGCAGGGCGAGGTCACCGGCCGTCGCGCCGATGGCTCGATGGCGACCTGCTGGATGTCGGCGAGTCCGCTGTCCGACGAGACCGGCGGCATCGCCCATGTGGTGGTGGCCCTGACCGACATTTCCGACCTGACTCGTACCCGCGAGGAAATGCGCCATCAGGCCACTCACGACGCGCTGACCACGCTGCCCAACCGCAGCCTGCTGATGGACCGCACCAGCCATGCGATCGACAATGCGCGGCGCCAGCGCACCGAGATCGCGCTGTGCTTCATCGACCTCGATCATTTCAAGACCATCAACGACAGCCTGGGCCATGACGCCGGCGACGAGGTGCTGAAGCTGGCCGCGCAGCGCATCAGCGGCTGCGTGCGCGCCTGCGACACGCTGGCGCGGCTGGGCGGCGACGAGTTCGTGCTGCTGCTCGAGAACAGCTCGCGCCACGAGTGCCTGCTGACGGTCGAGCGCATCCAGCTGCTGCTGGCCGAGCCGATCCCGTTCCGCGGCACGCTGCTGTCGACCGGTGCCAGCATCGGGGTGGCGCTCTATCCGGGCGATGCCAGCGATGCGGCCACGCTGCTCAGCCATGCCGATGCGGCGATGTACCGCGCCAAGAACGCCGGGCGCGGGCGCTATGAGTTCTATGCCAGCGAGGTCGGCAGCAGCGCGCGCCAGCGTCTGCACATCGAGAGTGGCCTGCGCCATGCGCTCGGCCGCGACGAGCTGGTGCTGCACTATCAGCCGCAGGTCGATCTGCGCACCGGGGCGGTGCATGGCGTGGAGGCGCTGCTGCGCTGGTCGCCGGCGGGCACGCTGATCGCACCGACGGTCTTCCTGCCGATCGCCGAGGAGTCCTCGCTGATCGAGCGCATCGGCGACTGGGTGCTCGACCAGGCCTGCCGGCAGCTGGCGGCATGGCGGGCGCAGGGCCATGTGGACCTGTGCATGTCGGTCAATCTGGCCGCCCGCCAGATGCGTGACGCCGGCCTGCCCGACCGGCTGCAGCAGCTGCTGATCGCGCATGGCGTGCCCGGCGAGCGCCTGGTGCTCGAGATCACCGAGAGCGCGCTGCTGCGGCGCGACGAGGCGCTCGACCGGGTGCTGCGCCGGCTCGAGGTGCTGGGCGTGCAGCTCTCGCTCGACGACTTCGGCACCGGCTACTCGTCGCTGGCGCTGCTGCGGCACCTGCCGATCCGCGAGCTGAAGATCGACCGCAGCTTCGTGCAGGGCATGGCCGACCAGCGCGACGATCGCGAGATCGTCGAGGCGGTCATCGGTCTGGGCCGGGCGCTGGGCCTGCGGCTGGTCGCCGAGGGCGTCGAGACCGAGGCGCTGCAGCAGTGCCTGCGCGAGCGCGGTCAGGATCTGCTGGTGCAGGGTTTCCTGCGCGGGCGACCGATGCCGGCCGAGGCCTGCGAGCGCTGGCTGGCTTCGGCCGCGATGCTCGAATGCACGCCGTGAGCCCGGGTGGGGAGCTGGCCTCCTGGTATCTGCTCGACCGCGACAATCGGGTCATCGACGTGAGTCCCGACTGGGATGCGGCGGCGCTGGCGGGCCAGGGCAGTGGCAACGCCTTCCGTCATGGCGTGATCGGCCGCCCGCTGGGTCGCTTTCTGGCGGGCGACACGACGCGCATGTTCATCGAGTCCGCGCTGCAGGCCTCCCGGCTGACCCGGCAGCCTCGCCTGCTGAACTACCGCTGCGATGCGCCCGCGCTGTCGCGGCAGATGCAGATGCGTCTGGTTCCTCTGCCCGACGGCTGGGTGCGCATCGAGCACACGCTGGTGCAGGCCCGGCCCCGCGCCACCGCACTGCGCTTCGAGACCCGCAGCGTGGTCTCGCAGCCAGGCACCGGCACGCCGCCGTGGCTGCGCTGCAGCATCTGCCTGTGGGTCTGCACGCCCCAGGGCTACTGGGAGCCGCCCGAGCACATTCACGCGGCGCGACCGCTGCAGGTCGACTACGGCGTCTGCCCGCGCTGCCTGGCCGAGATGGCGCCGCCGGGCTGAGCGGCGCCGCCGCTCGGCTCAGAGGCTGCGTGCCTGGAAGGTGTCGCACTGCGACACCTGGCCGCTCTGGAAGCCGCGCTGGAACCAGCGCATGCGCTGCGCGCTCGAGCCGTGCGTGAAGCTCTCCGGGCGCACCGCGCCGCCGGCGTTCTGCTGCAGCGTGTCGTCGCCGATCTGCGAGGCGGCGTTCATGGCTTCCTCCAGATCGCCCTGCTCGAGCCAGTTCTTCGCCTGCTGCGAGCGTCCGGCCCAGACGCCGGCGAAGCAGTCGGCCTGCAGTTCCAGCCGCACCGACATCGCGTTGGCCTGCGCCTCGCTCTGGCGGCCGCGCAGCGCGTCGACCCGGTCGGTGATGCCCAGCAGGTGCTGCACATGGTGGCCGACCTCGTGCGCCACCACATAGGCCTGCGCGAAGTCGCCCGGCGCGCCGAGCTGGCGGCGCATCGTCTCGAAGAAGCCCAGGTCGAGGTAGACCTTCTCGTCGCCGGGGCAGTAGAACGGCCCCATCGCCGCCTGGCCGGTGCCGCAGGCCGAGCGGGTCGAGCCGCGGTAGAGCACCAGCACCGGCTTGCGGTAGTCGCGGCCGGAGGCCTGGAAGGTCTCCTGCCAGATGTCCTCGGTCGAGGCCAGCACCGTCGAGACGAAGCGCGCGTTCTCGTCCTGCGGCGCGCTGCGTGTCGCGCTGGGCGCCGGGGCCTGCTGCGTGGCGCCGGGGGCCGCGCCCTCCAGGCCGCCGAGCACGCCGATGATCGTGCCGGGGTTGATGCCGAAGATCCAGCCAGCCACCAGCGCGACCGCGATCGTGCCCAGGCCGACCCCTCGCCCGCCACCCACCCGGATGCCGCCGCCACCCCGACCGCCGCCGCCACTGCCCCGGCGGTCCTCGATCTGGCTGCTTTCGCGCTGTCCATCCCACTTCATCGTCGCTCTCCTCGGTCCGGCCCCTGGTACTTTGGGGTTCGTGAATTGTTGCCGGAGATCATGCTGCCATGAAGCGTGCGGCTGCGCCTCATCCTGCAGTCCAGTAGCCCGGTGTCGCGTAGGAGTGCTTCAGGAAATCGATCCACAGCCGCACCCGCAGCGGCAGGTGGCGCACATGCGGCAGCACCGCGTAGATGCCGTTGGGCGGCGCGGCGTGTGCGTCGAGCACGCTCGCCAGCCGCCCGGCGGCCAGATCGGCCTCGACCTCCCAGGTGCTGCGCCAGGCCAGGCCCAGGCCGGCCAGGCACCAGGCGTGCAGCACCTGGCCATCGGTGCAGTCGAGCCGGCCGGGCGGGCGCAGGTGCTGCACCTCGCCGTCGATCGTGAAGGCCCAGCCGCGCGACTGGCTGGCCTCGGAGCTCAGCGTCAGGCATTCATGGCCGCCGCGCATCAGCTCCAGCGGATGCTGCGGCACGCCGGCGCGCGCCAGATAGGCGGGCGCCGCCACGCACAGCCGCCGGTTGTCGGCCAGCCGCACCGAGATCAGGCTGGAGTCGGGCAGGTCGCCGACGCGCACCGCGCAGTCGTAGCCCTCGTTGACCAGATCGATCACCCGGTCGGAGAGGTTCAGCGAGATCGACACCTCCGGGTGCTGCGCCAGGAAGCCCGGCACCAGCGGCGCGACATGGCGCCGGCCGAAGCCGCCGGGCGCGGTGATGCGCACATGGCCGCTGGCCTTGACGCCGCCGGCGCTGACGCTGGCCTCGGCGCTGGCGATGTCGGCCAGGATGCGGGTGCAGTCCTCCAGGAAGGCGCTGCCCTCGTGGGTGAGAGAGAGCCGGCGGGTGGTGCGCACCATCAGCTTCACGCCGAGGCGCTCTTCCAGCGCGTCGATGCGCCGGCCGATCACGGCGGGCGCCACGCCCTCGGCCTGCGCGGCGGCGCTCAGGCTGCCACGCTGCACCACGGCGGCGAAGGTTTCGAGCTGCTTGAGACGGTCCATGCGGGGTGGGGGATGGGCAAGAGCGGCGGAAGGGGTGGGTGGCGGGACGAGCGGCCGATGCGCTTGCACGAGGCGGAGTTGCTTGCGCGGCCTCGAGTCCCGCCGTTCGACATCGAGAACAACGTGTCCGTGCGGACGCTCAGGACTTTGTGCGGCGCTTCAGACGAACAAATACGCCAAGCGCCAATGCGGCCAGCAACCCGCCGAGCAGGAATTTTCCAAACACCGCCGCCACGGCTGCCACGGACACCAGGCCAAAGCCGATCGCCGTGTCCAGCAGGTTCAGCCCTGCATCCACGGCCTTGCCGGGGCGTGATTTCGATGAAAACCAGCTAATGATTTTTAACATAAAGTTTACCTGCGGCGCCCAAACCGATGCGCGAAGTGGTTTGGGTGACGTCATTAAACCGGCAATCAAAAGCATTATATTGAAAAATTTGCAAGTCCTTGATTTGCAAGGAAAACGTCGAATTTATGTCATAGAGATAGTTGCCGGTTTAATAGACGCAATGGTTATTTATGCAACTTGTTTTGTTCTATATTTTTCATAGGTTTCCAATTTAAAATTTTCAAGCGATTCTAGCAATTTTCTTTTTATTATGTTTCTCGAGATGCCAGAGTCATTTGCTTCCATTTTTAGTAAAGAAAGATTTAGGACGAGTTCTACATTATTGTATTCGTCGGTTTCTGAAAACTCAAAAAGTATACGGCAAGTTCCTTCTGATTTGTCGAGTGAAAAGTTATAATCACACTGCAGTCCAAATAGTTGAATAAATGGATGGGATTCTGCATCCTTTACAAAAAATGTTGAATGAAGATCAGTGCCTTTAATCTTCATGTCTTCAATTTTATCTTTCATCCAAGCTATGTTGGGGGGAGGATCTTTTATTGAATTGTCTGGGGAAAAGTGAATATCTTTTGTGTCTACAAATGTGAGTGCAGTTGCTTGGACTCGTTGCGTTAACTCACTTAAAAATAATATTCTGCCAGTGTTGTCAAAATCATTAAAGCGAATTACTTTTACTTGCTCATGTTTATCAATATGGCCTTCATCTTTAAAGTGCTTTATCAAGTGATTTGTGATTTTGTGGCTAAAGTCTCGTGTTTCGGATGCCGTGTGCATTATTGAAATATTTAATAAATTATCTGACGGGTCTCGCCGGATTTCAACTCTGCCTTGGTGGCTGGAAATATTTTCACCAATATTTTTAATTGCATCGCTTCTCGATAGTTCAAAATCCATATAAATATGGTCCGAATTGTCTTCGAGTGCGGTAAATCCTGTTAATTTTCTGATTGATATAACGCCAAATTTATCATTTAATATGGTATCGTAATTAATATTTTCCGGAATTGCTTCAATTAACGGGGTGGCGGTGCTCCATGCAATTGTTCGTGTTTTTAGTTTCGGTGATTCTTCTTTGCTTTTATAATTTTCTCGTAAATCGATGTACTCTACAGGAGAAAGGCCTGTTTTGATAAGGATTGGCCCAACTATTTCTTTTTCATCACTTCCGGTGAAAACGCCCCTAGATCTTAAAATAGATTTTA
This sequence comes from Sphaerotilus sulfidivorans, assembly GCF_013426975.1. Classification (GTDB taxonomy): domain Bacteria; phylum Pseudomonadota; class Gammaproteobacteria; order Burkholderiales; family Burkholderiaceae_C; genus Sphaerotilus; species Sphaerotilus sulfidivorans. The sequence goes on along the minus strand of NZ_JACCPY010000005.1, from coordinate 61,217 downwards.
AATCAGTATTTTTTACTTTGGGTTGACCAATTAATTGGCGAAGAAAGTCCCGTGTTGGAAGCAGTACTTCCTCATGATTTTCGTAATTCATTTATCAAGACTCCTGAAGTCTGGCCGATACGATTGAATCGAAATTCTAGATGTGAATGATGGATCTAACCCAATGAATGCACTTTTGACTGCTTCAAGATGTTCGAGTTTAGTATAATTTGGAAAAATTAATAGGTATTGACAGCTGATGTCTTGCGTGTATTCTCTTGCGGCTCGAATTAATCTTTTTAAGCCATCGCAGTCAAATTGGTCAATAGAGGAGAGGCAAAATATATCCTGTTCTGTGGGATTCGATGGTTTTATAATTAATGGAAGAATGGGTGATGTTAAAAATTCAACTGGACAAACTTTGCCAAATCTTGAAATTGTATTATCAACGTAGCTTAGTGCTGTTTCTGGATAGTAGAAGTTGATGTTTTCACGATCAATTGAAGTGTGGAGAAATTTTATTGTTTCGTATATAAATCTTATCCGTTTATTGTCAACAATATGGAATGACTCGAAAATCCATTCCGGATCCAATCGAGTGTTTGATAATTTTGATACAACGTCGTCATAGGTGTTGTTGCTGCTGGATATCCAGAATAATACGCCGGTGTCTTTGGTTTTAATGACCCGACCAAAAGATTCTATTTGTGACTTTTTTAGCTCTGAGTTTTTATAGCACTCCAGAGTGTAGACAAGGTCTTCTGCATGTTTTTTGAAAGTATGTTTTGGGCTTGCTTCATAGGGCTCGCCTGTATGCTTTACCGAAATAATAATGGTTTCAATGGTGGAGCTTTCAAGGGGGCTTTTGTAGCAAAAAGAGAAATCAATTCCATGTGTTTCTCTGTTTCCTTTGGTTCCGCTTCTTGCATGTTTTTGTGGTTTTCGGCATTTTAATGATTGATTTGGGATAACAGATTCCCATCCTATTAAACTAAAAAAATTTTCGACGATATTCTCGCCGATTTCTCCAATTTTCTTGGATCGTTCACCCATAAAAGTCCTTAATAATTACGAGTATGTGTGGTGTAATATCAAAGTTACGCCTTTTTGGCGTAACAACCAAGATGCTGCATATCAGCTTTCGGACTGCGGAACGTAAGTCCGTGCCGGGATTGAAGTTTTTCTCTGTCTTGCATGGTTTGCTCCTCGTAAAAACGACCCCAAAGCCTGCACTGCTGGCGCAACCCGTTACGCCCCGAAATGCGGAAAAGCATACCCGCGCCCGGATCCGCTCGTCCACTGCGGCCCCCCCGTTCGCCAGCCCCTCACATGTAACAACATGCTGAGCAGACCACTGCCCCTTGGCGTCGGTGTAGCATTCGCCCCGCTCGCACCCACTGCGGGCACGGGCTTGGCAGCCCGGTAGCTTGGCGCAGCAGCCGCGCCCGACGCGGCTTTTTCACGTCCCGATGGGGAGTGAGCTGCGCGCATGGCTTCGTCTATGGCGGGCCGTGTGGGAGGGGGCAACCCCTGCCGGTCCAAGCCCGGTCTGCCAACCTGCACGGTCTGCCGCCCCTCTCTTGGCAGGGAGGAGCAGCAGGTTCAAACCCTGTCGCTTGGAGCCATTCATGGCTGACGCCCTCCATTTCCCCGCTCGTCTGATCCCCTGCTGGCTGCGCCGCCCGCCACGCCTGCGCTGACTCCGCCCACCACGGACCGACCGACTCCGCGCGCCCCCTGACTTTCTCGGGGCGCCCGTCGGCGTTCGCGCGTCTGCACGTCACGCCACAGGGGTTCTCTTCCACGGACTTGTCGCCCCCTGTGCGCGTCCCGGCTCGGCGCGCGGACTCGTCACGCCGGTAGAGCGGGAACCACGACACCGGCGACCCAGAGGCGCAAGCTGTCACGGGTGTGGTGGGGCGTTCGAGCCCTGAAGGCAGCCTGTCGCGCGCGTCGAAACCGCCCGCGACCCCCGAATGCGACCGACTGACCGACCGATGGTCCGCGTCACGCCGTCCACGCCCAGGGGCCAGCCCGACACGCCTGCGCGGCTTCACCGCCGCGGCGTGCAGGGTCGAGGCTTGCCCCTTCGCTCCCTCCTTCCCTCTCTCCGGTCTCTTGGAGCGCGCGGGCGACAAGTCCTCAGTTCAGGAATTACACGCATTTCAGTCACAAATCATTCGATTTTCAAGCCATCAATGATCTTGCAAGGTTGCAATAAAGTGGCGTCCACCATGCACAAGCTGTCCGCCGCCACCGCCCCCCAGGCCGTCCTGTTCGACGCCTACGGCACGCTGTTCGATGTCTACAGCGTGGCGCTGGTGGCCGAGCAGCGCTTTCCCGGCCGCGGTGAGGCGCTGGCGCTGCTGTGGCGCGACAAGCAGATCGAATACACCCGGCTGGTGACGATGAGCGCGCCCGACGGCTCGCGCTACCGCCCGTTCTGGGAGCTGACGCGCGATGCGCTGCGCTTCGCCTGCGCGCGGCTCGGCCAGGTGCTCGACACCGACGCCGAACTGGCGCTGATGAACCAGTACCGGCACCTGAGCGCCTTCCCCGAGGTGCGCGAGGTGCTCGAAGGCCTGAAGGCGCGCGGCATTCCGGCCGGCATCCTGAGCAACGGCGATCCCGGCATGCTCGGCATCGCGGTGCGCAGCGCCGGCCTGGGGCCGCTGCTCGACCATGTCATCAGCGTCGAGCCGGCGCGGGCCTTCAAGACCGACCCGCGCGCCTACGCGCTCGGCCCGAAGACGCTGGGCCTGAATGCGCGCCAGATCCTCTTCGTCTCCAGCAACGGCTGGGACGCCATCGGCGCCACCTGGTTCGGCTACACCACGCTGTGGGTCAACCGCGCCGGCCTGCCGCTGGACCCGCTCGGCACCGAGCCCACCCGCACCGGCACCAGCCTGCGCGACGTGCTCGGCTTCTTCTGACCTGACCTGACCTGATCCGTTCCACCTTTCTTCACCGTTCATCCGAGGCTGACACCATGACCGACCGCACCTCCATCCACGGCCTGCAAGTGGCCACCGAGCTGTTCCGCTTCGTCGAGGACCAGGTCCTGCCGGGCACGGGCGTCGACTCGGCCGCCTTCTGGGCCGGCTTCGATGCGATCGTGCGCGACCTGGCGCCGAAGAACGCCGCGCTGCTGGCTGAGCGCGACCGCATCCAGACCGAGATGGACGGCTGGCACCAGGCCAACCCGGGTCCGGTCGCCGACATGGCCGCCTACCGCGCCTTCCTGGAGAAGATCGGCTACATCGTGCCGGTGCCGGCCGAGGTGCAGACCACGACCGCCAACGTCGACGACGAGCTGGCCATCCAGGCCGGCCCGCAGCTGGTGGTGCCGATCCTGAACGCCCGCTATGCGCTGAACGCCGCCAACGCGCGCTGGGGCTCGCTCTATGACGCGCTGTACGGCACCGACGCCATCTCCGAAGAGGGCGGCGCCGAGAAGGGCCGCGGCTACAACCCGGCGCGCGGCGCCAAGGTCATCGCCTTCGCCCGCGACTTCCTCGACCAGGCCGCGCCGCTGGTCAACGCCAGCCACAAGGCCGCCGCAGGCTACGCGGTCGAGGCCGGCCAGCTGGTGGTCAAGACCACCGGCGGCGCCCTCACCGGCCTGGAAGTCCCGGCCCAACTGGTCGGCTACCAGGGCGAGGCCGCCAGCCCGACCAGCATCCTGCTGGCGCACAACGGCCTGCACATCGACATCCGCATCGACCGCTCGACCGTCATCGGCGCCAGCGACGCCGCCGGCGTGTCCGACGTGGTGGTGGAAGCCGCGCTGTCGACCATTCTCGACCTGGAAGACTCGGTCGCCGCGGTGGACGCCGAGGACAAGCTGGTCGGCTACCGCAACTGGCTGGGCATCCTGCGCGGCACGCTGACCGAAACCTTCTCGAAGGGCGGCAAGGAGATGACGCGCGGCCTGAACGCCGACCGCGTCTACACCGCCGCCAGCGGTCAGGGCGAAGTGGTGCTGCACGGCCGCAGCCTGCTGTTCGTGCGCAACGTCGGCCACCTGATGACCAATCCGGCCATCCTGTGGGGCGCCGACAGCCGCGAGATCCCCGAAGGCATCATGGACGCGGTCATCACCACGACCATCGCGCTGCATGACCTCAAGGGCCTGGGCACGCCGGGCCTGCGCAACTCGCGCAAGGGCTCGGTCTACATCGTCAAGCCGAAGATGCATGGCCCGGCCGAAGTCGCCTTCGCCTGCGAACTGTTCAGCCGCGTCGAGCAGCTGCTGGGCCTGGCCGACAGCACCGTCAAGCTGGGCATCATGGACGAGGAGCGCCGCACCTCGGTGAACCTGAAGGCCTGCATCGCCGCCGCCTCGTCGCGGGTGGCCTTCATCAACACCGGCTTCCTCGACCGCACCGGCGACGAGATGCACACCGCCATGCTGGCCGGCCCGATGATGCGCAAGGGCGACATCAAGACGAGCAGCTGGATCGCCGCCTACGAGCGCCGCAACGTGCTGATCGGCCTGGCCTGCGGCCTGCGCGGCCGCGCCCAGATCGGCAAGGGCATGTGGGCCATGCCGGACCTGATGGCCGAGATGCTCAAGCAGAAGATCGGCCACCCGAAGGCCGGCGCCAACACCGCCTGGACCCCGAGCCCGACCGCCGCCACGCTGCACGCGCTGCACTACCACCAGGTGCTGGTGTCGGACGTGCAGAAGGCGATCGAGGCCAGCGGCGACGCCGACAACGCCGAGGTCACCACCAAGCTGCTGACCGATCTGCTGACCATTCCCGTGGTCGCCGAAGCCAAGTGGTCCGAGGCCGAGAAGCAGCAGGAGATCGACAACAACATCCAGGGCATCCTGGGCTACGTGGTGCGCTGGGTCGACCAGGGCGTGGGCTGCTCGAAGGTGCCCGACATCAACGACATCGGCCTGATGGAAGACCGCGCGACGCTGCGCATCTCCAGCCAGCATGTCGCCAACTGGCTGCACCACGGCGTGGTGACCGAGGCGCAGGTGCGCGAGTCCTTCAGCCGCATGGCCGCCAAGGTCGATGCGCAGAACGCCGGCGACGCCGCCTACAAGTCGCTGGTGGCCAACCCGCAGGGCGCCGCCTTCCAGGCCGCGCTGGATCTGGTCTTCAAGGGCAAGGAACAGCCGAGCGGCTACACCGAGCCGCTGCTGCACGCGTGGCGTCTGAAGGTGAAGGCCGGTCAGGCCTGAGCCTGCACGCCCGTCCCGTCCCGTCCCGGTCCGGTCCGGTCCGGTCCGGTCCGGTCCGGTCCGCCCCCCGCTGATCGCCCCGTCACCCTCGCGCAGGCGAGGGCCCACGATGGGGGCCGCCGTGCCCTGCGTGGGTGCCCGCCTTCGCGGGCATGACGTGTGTGAGCCGGCGCGGCCGCGCGGAAGATGGTGCAATGCCCTCTTTGCCCGCCGCTGCCGCCCGATGCTCGATGCCGCCCTGCTCCGCCATGCCCTGATCCTGGGCCTGATCTCCGCGATCGGGCCGTTCGCGATCGACATGTACCTGCCGGCGATGCCGCAGATGGCGCAGGCGCTGGGCGCGAGCGCGGGCGAGGTGCAGATGAGCCTGACGGCCTTCTTCGTCGCGCTCGGGCTGTGCCAGATGCTCTACGGGCCGCTGTCGGATCGCTTCGGGCGGCGCTTGCCGCTGATGGTCGGGCTGGGGCTGTTCGTGCTGGGCAGCCTGGGCTGCGCGCTGGCGCCGGATGCGCGCACGCTGATCGCGATGCGCTTCATCGCTGGCGTGGGTGCCTGCGCCGGCATGGTCATTCCGCGCGCGGTCGTGCGCGATCTGCACACCGGCGTCGAGGCCGCGCGGCTGGGCGCGATGCTGATGCTGGTGTTCAGCGTCTCGCCGATCCTGGCGCCGCTGGCCGGCAGCCTGGTGGTGGCGCTGGCAGGATGGCGCTGGATCTTCGGCTGCATCGTCGTGCTGGGGCTGCTGGCGCTGACGCTGGTGCTGACGCAGCTGCAGGAGAGCCGCCCAGTCGAGGCGCGTCGCGGCACCACGCTGGCGGGCACGCTCGCGGCGGTGGCCGAGCTGCTGCGCGACGGCCATTTCCGTGCGCTGGCGCTGACCGGCGCCTTCGCGATGTCGGGCTTCATGGCCTATCTGGGCCATTCGTCCTTCGTGATGATCGAGCACCACGGCGTGACGCCGACGCAGTACGGCCTGCTGTTCGGGCTGAACGCGGTGGCCTTCATCGGCGCGGCGCAGCTCAATGTGCGGCTGTGCCAGCGCCACGGTCTGCCGTGGGTGATCCGGCGCGGTCTCGCGGGCTATCTGGCGGCCAGCGCGCTGCTGCTGGCGCTGACGCTCGCCGGCGTCGACCGGCTCGAGGTGCTGGTGGCGCTGCTCTTCGTCGCCTACGGCGGCCTCGGGCTGGTGGCGCCGACGGTGCCGGTGCTGGCGCTGGACCGCCACGGCGCGATCGCCGGCACCGCCTCGGCGCTGATCGGCACGGTGCAGATGGTCTGCGGCGCGCTGGTGATGGCGCTGGTGTCGGCGCTGGGCGGCCATGCGCATGGCGCGCTGCCGATGGTGGCGGGCGTGGCCGGCTGCGCGCTGCTGGCCAGCCTGGTCGGCCGGCCCGCGCTGTCGTCGGCCGCGGCCACGCCGGGCGCTATCGGCTGATGGCGCGCACGCCCTTGTAGCCGAGCACCAGGAACACGACGGCCACCAGCAGGAACAGCACGAACAGCACCTTGGCGATGCCCGCCGCGCCGGCGGCCATGCCGGTGAAGCCGAACAGGCCGGCCACCAGCGAAATCACGGCGAAGATCAGAGCCCACTTGAGCATGATCGGTCTCCTGGTCGAATGAGTCGAATGAGTCGGAAAGGGCGTCAGCCCGTCGGTGCCGGGGCGTGTCCGGGCTCGCGCACCGGCTCGCCGATGCCCGGCGGCTGGGGATCCGTGATCGGCGGAGCGACCGGATCGGGCGCCGCCGGCGGCGGCATCTCCTGCGGCGGAACCGGCATCGGCTCCACCGGCTGCGGTGCGGGCACGGTCATCGCGCCCATGTCACCACATCCGCTGCAGGCGTTCCTGCTCCGAGCGCCGCGCCACCCGCCAGCAGGCATCGCCGAAGCGTGCCTGCTGCAGTCCCGCCATGCGGTCGAGCTCGCCGTCGGCCTGCATCAGCGTGTTCAGGCTGGCCCAGCCGAGGGCCCGCTTCATCAGTCCGCGGGCTGTCATGAGGCGGCCCTGGATCTGGTCCCGATTGATCAGCAGCATGGAAGCTCTCCCGGCGAGCGTGGCGTGGTGGCGAGGGGTCAGGCGCCCGGCGTCAGGCCGGTCAGATCTTCTTGACCGCGTCGGCGGCCTTTTCCTTGGCGTCGCCGTAGTTCGACTGGGTCTTGCCGGCGACCTGGTCGATGCGGCCTTCGGCCTCCAGCTTCTTGTTGCCGACCACCTTGCCGGCGGCTTCCTTGATGTGGCCCTTGACGGTTTCCAGACGGCCTTCGACTTGATCCTTGTTCATGGCATGACTCCTTGGGGTGGGTTGGCTGGTGCGGCGAAGTGCCGTTCCATGGGAGTCATGGTCGCTGCGGGGCGGGCCGGGCTGCATCGGCGGTGGGCGCGGCAGGCTGTAGGACGGCGCGCCTACACTGGCGCCACCATGTCCGACGAGAACCAGATCCTCATTCCCGAATCCTTCCTCGACCTGCACCGCGACCGCAGCCGCACCCGGCTGCGCACGCCGGTGGCGCAGGTGCGCGAGCGCTACGAGCTGTGCGAGGACCTGTCGCAGCAGCTGGTGGCGCAGGCGCAGCACATCCACTTCGACCTGGGCGTGTCGGAGGACGAGGTGCTGGTGCGCATCGAGCAGGGCCTGGCCCAGCCCGAGTCCGGCTTCTCCGAGGACGAGGCGCGCTGGGTGACGCGCCGTCTGGCCGAACTGCTGATGTGGGACTGAGGCGGCACTGAGCCGGCCTCAGCCGGTTTCAGCCGCCGGTCTTGGCCGGCTCGCGCAGGAAGATCTCGACGCGGCGGTTCTTCGCGCGGCCTTCGGCGGTGGCGTTGTCGGCGATCGGCTGATGCTCGCCGCGGCCGACGGTGCTGATGCGGGTGGCCGGCACGCCCTGGGCGACCAGATAGTCGCGCACCGCATCGGCGCGGTCCTTCGACAGCGGGTTGTTGATCGCGTCGCTGCCCTGGCTGTCGGTGTGGCCGGTGATCTGCACATTCATCGAGCCGTCCAGCCCCTGCGCGAACTTGCTCAGGATCGGCGCCATGTCGGGGCGGATGTTGGAGCGGCCGGTGTCGAAGGAGATGTCGCCGGGCAGGTTGACGCGCAGCTGGTTGTCGTCGGTGCGGGCGACCGTCACGCCGGTGCCGGCGGTGGCCTGCTCCATCTCGCGGCGCTTGTCCTCCATGCGCTTGGACCACAGGTTGCCGGCGACCGCGCCGATGGCGCCGCCGACCACCGCACCGGTGCCGGCCTTGCCGCCGGTGGTCTTGCCGATCACCGCGCCGACGCCGGCGCCGATGCCCGCGCCGACCGCGGTGCCCTTCTGGCGCTCGCTCATGTTTGCGCAGCCGCCCAGCAGCAGCGCGGCAGCGACGGTGGCGACGAGAGCGGGCGAGGCGGGACGGAGGAAAGTCTTGTTCATGCGTGTTCTCCAGGCAAGGTGGGCCGGCGCGCTGCAGATGCGACGGGTGCAGAGGCAGGACGCACCGGTGTCTCTATGACGCGGCAGAGTCTGTCGCGGTTGACCGGACTTCGATTCCGGCTGGCTTAAGAAGGGCGCTGGCGCACTGCAACGGCTGTATCTGTTCCTTGCGTCGCGTCTGGCCGCATGGCGGCGGCCTGGGGCGGCGACAATCGCGCCATGCCTGCCGTCCTGAACCCCTCGCCCCTGTTTCTTCCCTGCGCCGCTGGCGTCGAGCCGCTGCTGGCCGACGAGGTGCGCGCCATCCTGACGGCCGCCGGCGCGCCGCGTGCGGCCGAGTCGGTGCGCGCCGAGCGGGGCGGCGTCTCGCTGATCGGCAGCGCCGCCACCGCGATGCGGCTCAACCTCGAGAGCCGGCTGGCGCAGCGCGTGCTGTGGCAGGTCGCCGAGGGCGGCTACCGCGACGAGCGCGATCTCTACGAGCTGGCCTGCAGCGTGCGCTGGTCCGACTGGATCACGCCGCGCCAGACGCTGCGGGTGGACACCACCGCGGTGCGCTCGCCGCTGCAGAGCCTGCACTTCGCCTCGCTGCGCATCAAGGACGCCGTCTGCGACGTGATGCGCGAGGACAGCGGCGAGCGCCCCAATGTCGATCCGCACCGCCCCGACCTGTCGCTGGTGCTGCACCTGCACGAGGACCACGCGACGATCTCGGTCGACCTCAGCGGCGAGGCGCTGTTCAAGCGCGGCTGGCGCGAGGCCAAGGGCGAGGCGCCGCTGAAGGAGACGCTGGCCGCGGCGATGCTGGCCGCCGCCGGCTGGCACGGCCGGCCCGAGGACGGCGCGCTGCTCGACCCCTGCTGCGGCGCCGGCACCATCGCGATCGAGGCGGCGCAGATCGCCTGCGGCATCGCGCCGGGCCTGCAGCGCAGCTTCGCCTTCGAGCGGCTGCAGCCCTTCCGCCTCGAGGCCCCGGCCTGGCAGGCGATGAAGGCCGAGGCGCGCGCGCGGGTGCATGCGCCGGCGGTGCCGGTCTTCGCCGGCGATGTGTCCTTCCGGATGACCGACTTCGCCACCCGCAATGCCGAGCGGGCCGGCGTCGCGCACGCGATCGAGTTCAAGACGATGGATGCGCTGCAGCGCCCCTGCCCGGCCGAGCGCGGCGTGCTGGTGCTCAACCCGCCCTACGGCGAGCGCATCGACGCCAAGGGCACCGGCTCGGCCGGCCAGGCCGCGCGCCTGGTGCGCGAGGACTTCGAGGGCGGCGGCACCTCGCAGGCCTTCTTCTCGTCGCTGGCGGCGCACTGGAAGCGCCACCACGCCGGCTGGACCGCCTGGGTGCTGACGCCGGACGCGAAGCTCGGCCAGGCGATGCGCCTGAAGGAGAGCCGGCGCGTGCCGATGTGGAACGGCCCGATCGAGTGCCGGCTGCTGCGCTTCGACCTGGTCGCCGGCTCGAACCGCGCCGGCCGGCCCGCCGAGGGCGCACCGGTGCGTGACGCCGATCAAGACGCCTGATACCCGATGGGGCATATTGACGAAGTGGCTGCCGCACCGGCGGCGGCCGTCCTGCCGGAGTCCGTCATGCCTGCCTCGTCTTTTCCGCGCTCTCTTGCCCTGCCGGTCTCGCGCCGCCGCCTGACGCAGGCGCTCGCGCTGCTGTCGCTGCCGGCCCTGGCGCTGTCGACCGCCCGCCCGGCGCGCGCGGCCCTGCCGCAGGGATCGCATGCGGCGATGGTCGCGTTCGACGGGCTCTACATTCCGGCGCTGTTCCTGACCGGCGCCGCGCCGAAGTCCGACGAGGGCCCGGCCCGCGCGGGCGCGGCGATGCAGCGCCTGCAGCAGGCGTGGCCGCAGCAGCGCCTCGCGCTGCAGGCGCTGGCGCCGTCGGCGCGCCCGTGGCGCGAGGCGCTGGCGGCGGTGGACCGTCATCTGGCCCGGGCGACCGCCGAGGTCGGCCAGCGCCGCTGGGAAGCCTCGCACGAGACGCTCGAGCGGGTGCGCGAGACGCTGTTCGAGGCCCGGCGCGCGCTCGGCATCGACTACGCGCTCGACGACTTCACCGCCTTCCACGGCGCGATGGAGGCGATCGCCAACCGCAGCGTGGTGCCGCCGGCGCAGCGCGAGGCGCTCGAGCGCGACTATGCCCGCGCGCGGGCGCTGTGGCGCCGCATCGAGCGGCTGGAGCTCGACCCGGCGCGCTGGGGCCTGTCGCCGGCACGGCAGGCGCAGCTTCGCCAGGGCCTGGCCGACGAGGACCGTGCGCTGGCCCGGCTGTCTCAGGCACTGGCCGCCGGTGCGCCCGAGTCGGCGCTGCTGCAGGCCGGCGCGGCGCTCAAGGGCCCGTTCGTCAAGGCCTACACCGCCTTCGGCTGGCCGGCAGGCGAGACGCCGGCGCTGGCGGGTTGAGCCTGTCGACCGGCAGTCGCATCGCCGCACAGGCTCAGAAATCATGCCTCAGGCCGATCTCCCAGGCGGTCGAGCGGCGCCCGCCAAAGTGGTTGGCCGCAGTCGGGCTGGCGCTGACCGCCGGACCGCCTGGAATCGCGAAGCTCGCGCCGCCCTGGTTCGAGACCCGTGCGACCTGACCGTAGAGCGTGGTGCGCTTCGACAGCGGGTGCACATAGCCGGCCCCCAGCAAGGTGGCGTCGCTGCCGTTCGTGGCTGCGCTCGTGCCGCTCTGGTCGGCATGCACCCAGCTCAGCCGGATCTGGCCGGCTCCGGCCGCAACCGTCAGGCCGAGCAGCGTGTTGACCTGACGGTCGTCGCCATGGCGCCAGCGGCGCTGGGCCAGGCTCAGCTTCGCGTCGCCGAAGTTCCAGGACGCGCCCAGGCTGCGGTCGACGAAATCCTGGCCCGAGCGGGTGTTGCGGGTGGTGAACTGCGCGGCGGAGACCATGAACCGGCCCGCGCTCCAGCCCAGGCGCAGGCCGCGCCCGCTCGTCTGGCCAGCCGCCGTCGTGCCACGCTCGCCGGCGGTGGCGATCAGGCCGCCATGCAGGCCGCCCAGACCTGAAGGCAGGAAATATTCGACCGCGTTGCTGACGCGCAGCGTCGGGTTGGCCGCCTGGGTCTCCGGCGCCGTGCCGAAGGCCTGGCCGAGCACCCGCGAGGCGGCTGTCGACCGGAAGGTGTTGGCGCTGACCACGCCGAGGGTCGAGAACGGATCGAACCCGCTCCAGACCAGCTGGGTCGGCACCCAGTCGCGCCCCAGGCGCAGTTCGCCGAGGCTGCGGTCGGTCAGGCTCACGGTCGCGCGACGATCCCAGAACTGGCCTGAGGGCGCACTGGCGCCTGCGCCGCCGGTGTCGGCGACGATCGTGCTGTCGAGAAAGAAGCTGGCGCTGCGGCCGCTGCCCAGATCCTCCTGGCCTCGGATCACCAGCCGGCTGGTCGAGCTGGCGCCGTGCACGACCGATCGATCGGTGCCGAGACCGGCGTTGCGGACCTGGCGCAGACCCAGGTCCAGCACGCCGGACAGCGTGATCGCTGACGCGGACGGCGGTGCGGACTGTGCGCAGGCGGCCGCGGGCAGCAGCAGGCAGGCCAGGGCCACGCCCTTCATCTGTCTGATGGACATGCTTGTCTCCTGACGGGTGCCGTCATTCCGGCCGGAAGCCGGCCATGCGCAGCAGGTCGCTGCCCTGCTGCACGTCCTGTTCGATGTAGCGGCGGAACTGCTCCGGCGTCTCGCTGACCGGCTCGATGCCCAGGGCCGGGTAGACGCCGCTGCGGCCCAGCTCGGCGACGGCGCCGTTGACCATCGCGTTGATCGCCGCGACCCGCTCGGCCGGCGTGTCCTTCGGTGCCCAGACGCCGTACCAGGACTCGAAGGCGAAGCCGGGCACACCGGCCTCCTGCACCGTCGGAATGTCCGGTGCCAGCGTGCTGCGCCGGGCCGAGGAGATGGCCAGCGCCCGCACCCGGCCGGCCTTGGCCATCGGCAGCAGCGAGACCATCGAGTCCATCAGCAGGTGCGCATGGCCACCGGCGACATCGGTGAGCGCGGGCTGCGTGCCCTTGTAAGGCACATAGCCGAGCTTGATGCCGGACTGCCGGGCCAGCAGCAGCGTGCCCAGATGGCTGGCCGCGCCGGCCGCCGGGATCGCGGCCATCAGCCGCTCGGGCTGCTGGCGAGCGGCCGCCAGCAGATCCGCCAGCCGCTTCGTCTCGGCGCTGGCGGGAACCACCAGCATCAGCGCCGCCTCGCCGACCCGCGCGACCGGCGCGAAGTCGGTCTGCGGGTCATAGGGCGGCGAGGCCAGCACCTGCCGCGCCATCACATGGGTCGACGCGGAGAACAGCAGCGTGTAGCCGTCCGCCGGCGCGGTCTGCACCGCCTTGCCGCCCAGCGTGCCGCTGGCACCGGCACGGTTGTCGACGATCACCGTCAGGCCGTGCTGCTTGCGCAACTGCTCGGCCAGCAGTCGGGCGGCCTGATCGACGCCGCCGCCGGGCGCGAAGGGCACGATCAGCCTGAGCGTCTTGCCGGGCTCGGGAAAGCGCGCCGGCTGGGCCGCGAGGCCCGGGGCGATCGCGGCCAGTGCGGCGCTCGCGCCGAGCCGCGTCAGCAGGTGCAGGAAGCGTTGGCGGTTCACGGTCTTGTCTCCTCGTCGTTCTGGAATCGGCGCGGGCCGGCGGTGCCGGCCCTGGGGTTCGGCGGGATGGTGCCCGCTCAGACCACCTTGCCCAGCCCGGCCGAGGCCATCGCTGCGGCGATCTCGTCTTCGGCGCCGGCCGCCAGCGGCAGCAGCGGGCTGCGCACGGTGGCGTGGTCGAGGATGCCGCGGGCCACCAGCGCCCACTTCAGCGCCACCGTGCCTTCCATGTGCGAGCCGCGGTGGTAGACGTTGGCGGTCACCGGCAGCAGGCGGTCGTGCAGCGCGCGGGCCTTCGCGTAGTCCTTGGCCTTGCCGGCCTCGATCATCTGCACCAGCAGCTCGGGCGCGATGCAGCCATAGCCCACCAGCGCGCCGTCGACGTCGAACATCGTGTGCAGCAGGTACTCGTCATGGCAGGTCAGGATCTGCAGATCCGGGCGCTCGGCGCGGATGACCGGAATCTCGCGGTCCCAGCGCTTCATGTTGCGCACGCCGTTCTTCATCGCGAAGACGCCGGGCTGCGCGGCGATGTCGAGCTGGGTCTCCAGGTCGTAGGTGCACTTGGTGGCGTCCGGGTACTGGAACAGGATCATCGGCAGGCCGCTGGCCTCCCAGATCGCCTTGTACTTGTCCTGCGGCGCGCCCTTCTGGTAGCCGAAGCGCAGCCAGCCGTGCGAGGGGTAGATCAGGCCGGCCTTGGCGCCGGCCTTGACGGCGCGCTTCGCCTCCTCGGCCGCCACCTGGGTGCCTTCCAGCGTGATGCCGGCGATGATGGGGATGGCATCGCCCACCGCCTCGCGGAAGGCCTCGATCACGCGCATCTGCTCGTCGCGCTCCAGGAAGGTGCCTTCACCGGCATGGCCCAGCACGGTCAGGCTCTTGACGCCGGGCACGCTGGCCAGCCAGCGGCCCAGGCGCTGGATGGCGGCGTAGTCGACCGCGCCGTCCGGGGTGAAGGGGGTGACCGGGGCCGGGTTGAGGCCGCGCATGTCGAAACCGATCTGGCTCATGGACTGTCTCCGTGCAGTGAAGGAATGGCTGCACTGTAGAAAGCCTGAACCTTTGCTGGAAGATGGAATTCTCTGGATTCAGAGTTTCCTTTAATGGCAAGTCTTTTCGTTGATCGATCTTCTTCGCTGGCAGAGGAAAAAATGATGTCAACACATCATTTTGATGTGTTTCTCTTAGGGCTGCCTGGCGCGTCAGTGCGACTGGCAGCTTTTTCCCCTTGAAATTTGGCGCTTATTCGCATTTTCCCTAGTCGTATCTTTTGATGTGCGTACATCAAAATGGTGCCATGGACACGAAAGAAGAATTGCTGTGCGCCCGAGCCACCCTGCAGGACGTGGCGCGTGAGGCCCAGGTCGGCATTGCCACGGTGGATCGGGTGCTGAACAAGCGTCCGGGAGTGCATGCGCGCACCGTCGAGCGGGTGGAGCAGGCCGCGCGGCGGCTGGGCTATCGACCGGATCCGGCCGCAGCCCGGCTGGCTCGCCAGCGTGTGCACCGGGTGCGCATCGTGCTGCCGGGTGGCACCAATCCGTTTGTCGCCCTGCTGCGGACCCGCATCGAGGCCAGCCAGCCCTGGCTGACCGACCGTCGTGCGGTCTGTGAAGTGGTCCAGGCCGACACTTTCTCGCCCGAGGCGCTGGCCACCTGCCTGCGTCAGCAGCCGGCGCATTGCGAGGCGCTGATCGTGATGGGCGTCGATCACCCGCTGGTGCGCGCGGCCCTCGATGACCTGGTCGATCAGGGCGTGACGGTGATCACGCTGGTCTCGGACGTGCCGACCTCGCGGCGCGCGCATTTCGTCGGCATCGACAATGTGGCCGCCGGTCGCACGGCCGCCGGCCTGCTCGGCCGCTTTTTGCCGCGGCCCGAGGCGGTGGTGGGCGTGATCGCCGGCAGCCTGTCGCTCCGTGACCATGCCGAGCGCTGGCTGGGCTTCAAGCAGGTGATGGAGGCCGAGCATGGCGCGGTGCGCCTGCTGGCGCCGCTGGAGGGGCGCGACGATGCGCGGCGCAATCAGGAACTGGTCGCTCGACTGCTGGACGAGCAGCCGGCGCTCGACGCGATCTACAGCCTGGGGGCTGGCAATGAAGGCATCAGCGCCGCGCTGCGTCAGTCGGGTCGTGCGCGTTCGGTGCGCTGGGTCTGCCATGAGCTGACCACGGGGGCGCGTGCCGATCTGCTCGACTGCACGCTGGATGCCGTCATCAACCAGGATGCCGCGCACGAGATTCGTTCGGCGTTGCGGCTTGCGCTGGCCGCATTCACTCGCGAGCCCATCGTGCCTGATCAGGAACGCATCCGCATCGACATCTACATGCGGGACAACCTGCCCTGAGATTTCCGTCGGCGACCGTTCGGGGTCGCCGGTCGGCACAAGAACATCCTGCGACAGAGCATCAGGCTGCCAAGGGCCTGAGGGTTCGACACGTCCTGAAGATCCCAGCGACGGTCTGGGCGACATCACGATCCGACGCACCGCCCGAAGGCGTCGGTCATACAGGAGACACCATGAAATCCACCGCAATCAAGATGGCGGCTGCCGCCTGTTTCGGCCTCGGCTGCGCGCTGGCGCAGGCCCAGACCGTGGTCGGCGTCAGCTGGTCGAACTTCCAGGAGGAGCGCTGGAAGACCGACGAGAAGGCGATCAAGGAGCAGCTCGCCAAGGCCGGCGCCAGCTATGTCAGCGCCGATGCCGGCGGCTCGCCCGAGAAGCAGCTGTCGGACATCGACAGCCTGCTGGCCAAGGGCGCCAAGGCGCTGATCGTGCTGGCCATGGACAAGGACGCGATCCAGCCAGCCATCGCCAAGGCCAAGGCCCGCAACATCCCGGTCGTCGCCTACGACCGCCTGATCGAGGCGCCGGGCGTGTTCTACATCACCTTCGACAACAAGGAGGTCGGCCGCATGCAGGCGCGCGGCGTGTTCGCCGCCCGGCCCAAGGGCAACTACGTGATGATCAAGGGCTCGCCGACCGACCCCAATGCGGATTTCCTGCGCGCCGGCCAGCAGGAGGTGATCGACGCCGCGATCAAGAGCGGCGACATCAGGATCGTCGGCGAGGAATACACCGAGGGCTGGAAGCCCGAGGTCGCCCAGCGCAACATGGAGCAGATCCTGACGCGCGCCGGTGGCAAGGTCGACGCGGTGGTGGCCTCCAACGACGGCACGGCCGGCGGCGTGATCGCCGCGCTGGGCGCGCGCGGCCTCAAGGGCGTGCCGGTGTCGGGTCAGGACGGTGACCATGCGGCGCTCAACCGCGTGGCGCTCGGCACGCAGACGGTGTCGGTCTGGAAGGACGCCCGCGACCTCGGCCGCGAGGCCGCCAAGGCCGCGCTGGCGATGAGCGAGGGCAAGGCGGTGCCCGGCGCCGTCAAGTGGAGCGACGGCGAGAAGAAGCTGACGATGGACGCGATGTTCCTCAAGGCCGTGCCGATCACCCGCGCCAACCTCGACGTGGTGGTCAAGGCCGGCCACATCGGCAAGGACGAGCTGTGCCGCGGCGTCAGCGGGGCCCAGGCCCCGGCCGCCTGCCGCTGAGCGTGTCCCTGGCCGTGCCTGCAGAGCCGGGCTCGGCCAGCCCGGGCGCGCCGTGGGCGCGCCGTCCTGATGAAGCCTGTTCCATGTTCCACCACCTGCAGATCAGTCCGCTGGACCTGAGGCTGTCCATCATGGCCGCCGTGCTGCTGGCGCTCGGCCTGTTCTTCCACCTGTTGACCGGGCAGTTCCTGACGCCCGAGAACCTCTACAACATCGCCCAGCAGACGGCCGTCGTGGGCATCATCGCCGCCGCCATGGCGCTGGTCATCGTCGCCCGCCAGATCGATCTGTCGGTGGGCTCGGCGCTCGGACTGGTCGGCGTGCTGATCGCCTGGCTGATGTACACCAAGGGCTGGCACTGGGTGCCGGCCAGCCTGGCCGGCCTGGCCGTCTCGCTCGTCGTCGGGCTCTACCAGGGCTGGTTGACGGCCGGGCTCGGCGTGCCGTCCTTCGTCGTCACGCTGGGTGGGCTGATGTCGCTGCGCGGCGCCGCCTTCCTGGTGGCCGACGGCAAGACGCAGCCGGTCACCGACGCCTTCTTCCTGCAGTTGGGCGGCGGGCTGGACGGTGCCATCGGCCCGGTGCCCAGCCTGGCGCTGGCCGCTGCCGGCGTGGCCTGGCTGGTGCACCGCGCCTGGCAGCGCCGCCGCCTGCAGCGGCGCCATGGGCTGGCTCCGCGTCCGCTGTGGTTCGACGTCATGCTGACGGCCTTCTTCAGTGCCGCGGCGCTCGGCTTCGCGCTGGCGATGTCGGCCTACCGCATCGGTGAGCGCACCGACGGCCAGGGCCTGCCGGTGCCGGTGCTGATCTGGGCGGCGGTCGTGGCGGGCGTGTCCTTCCTCGTCAACCGGACCCGCTTCGGCCGTTATGTCTACGCCATCGGCGGCAATCCGGAGGCGGCGCTGCTCGTCGGCATCCCGGTGCGCAAGGTCATGCTGCAGCTGTTCCTGCTGCTGGCGGTGCTGGTCACGGTGGCCGCCGTGGTGGCGGTGGCGCGGCTGAACGCGGGCACCAACTCGCTCGGCCTGAACCAGGAGCTCTACGTCATCGCGGCCGCCGTCATCGGCGGGGTCGCGCTGTCGGGCGGCAGCGGCACCGTCATCGGCACCGTGCTGGGCGCACTCGTCATCCAGTTCCTGGAGAGCGGCCTGCTGCTGCTGGACGTGGCGATTGGCTGGCGCATGGTCATCGTCGGCCAGGTGCTGATCGTGGCCGTCGTCTTCGACGTGCTGTTCCGTCGTGCCACTGGAGAACGCCTGTGAACGCCGCCCCCCCTCTGGTCTCGCTGCACGGCATCCGCAAGTCCTTCGGCGGCGTGCAGGCGGTCGACGACGTCAGCCTGGCCGTGCATCCGGGTGAGGTGCTGGCCCTGCTGGGCCACAACGGCGCCGGCAAGTCCACGCTGATGAAGATGCTGGCCGGCGCCTATCCGATCGACGGCGGCGAGGTCCGCGTCGGCGGCCGCCCGGTCGTCATCGACAGTCCGGTGGCCTCGCAGGCGCTGGGCATCGAGACCATCCACCAGACGCTGGCCCTGGCCGACAACCTGGACGCGGTGGCCAACCTGTTCCTCGGCCGCGAACTGCGCAATCGCTTCGGCCTGCTCGACGACTACGCGATGGAGACCGCCGCCCGCGGCGTCTTCCAGCGCCTGAACCCCAACTTCCGCAACATCCGGGTGCCGGTGCGCATGCTGTCGGGCGGCCAGCGCCAGGTGGTGGCCATCTCGCGTGCGCTGCACTTCAACGCCCGGGTGCTGATCATGGACGAGCCCTGCGCCGCGCTGGGCCCGGAGGAGACCCGCATGGTGCACGACCTGGTGCGCACGTTGAAGGCCCAGGGCGTGGGCATCATCCTGATCTCGCACGACATGCCCGACGTCTTCGCGCTCAGCGACCGGCTGTGCGTGATGAAGAACGGCCGCACCGTCGGCACCCACCGCACCGCCGATGTCGACGAGGACGCGGTGCTGGGCATGATCATCGCCGGCCGTGCACCGGCCGGCGTGGCCGACTGCGCCCGCCTGCCCGAGGGGGTGGCATGAGCGCGCCGTCGGACCTCGCGGCCGCCGCCGCGGCCTGCCCGCTGGCGCAGGACCACGTGCTGGGGCTGGACCTGGGCACCTCGGGCCTGAAGGCCGTGCTGCTGGCCGCCGACGGCACGCTGCTGGCCGAGGCCACGGCGCCGCTGACCGTGCAGCGCCCGCAGCCGGGCTGGAGCGAGCAGCGGCCGCAGGACTGGTGGTCGGCGCTGGAGCGCGTGATCGCCCGCCTGCGCCAGGACGCCGACCCGGCGCGTTGGCGGCGCGTGCGCGCGCTGGCCGTGGCCGGCCAGATGCACGGCGCCGTGACGCTCGATGCCGACGGCCAGGTGCTGCGCCCGGCCATCCTGTGGAACGACGGCCGCGCCCAGGCCCAGTGCGCCCGGCTGGAGGCGCTGGAGCCGCGCACCCGCGCCATCACCGCCAACCGGGCGATGGCCGGCTTCACCGCACCCAAGCTGATGTGGATGGCCGAGCACGAGCCGGAGCTGCACGCCCGCGTGGCCACGGTGCTGCTGCCCAAGGACTGGCTGGTCTGGCGCTTGTGCGGTGCGCTCAGCAGCGACTGCAGCGATGCCGCCGGCACGCTGTGGCTGGACGTCGCCGCACGCCGCTGGAGCGCGCCGATGCTGCAGGCCAGCGGGCTCGGCGAGGGAGCCCTGCCGACGCTGCACGAATCCCCCGACGTCGTCGGCACGCTGCGCCCGGGCTGGGCCGCGGCCTGGGGCCTGCCGCCCGACGTGAGGGTGGCCGCCGGCGCCGGAGACAACGCCGCAGGGGCGCTGGGCGTGGGCGTGGTCGACCCGTCCGACGGCCTGCTGTCGCTGGGCACCTCGGGCGTGATCTTCGTGCCCTGTGGCGATGCGCGCGGCAATCCGGATCAGGGCGTGCACACCTTCTGCCATGCGCTGCCCGGCCTGTGGCACCGCATGTCGGTGATGCTGTCGGCCGCCTCGGCCCTGGGCTGGTGGGCCGACATCTGCGGCCGTGGCCCGGCCGAGCTGCTGGCCGAGCTGACGCCCGAGCCGGGCGGCGCGGCCGCCGATGCGCCGCTGTTCCTGCCCTATCTGGCCGGCGAGCGCACGCCGCACGCCGATCCCCAGGCCTGCGGCGCCTTCCTCGGCCTGCGTCAGGGGCAGGCGCGCGATGTGCTGACCCGCGCCGTCATCGAGGGCGTGGCCATGGGCCTGGCCGACGGACTGGCCGCACTGCGCGCGGCCGGAGCCGCGCCCCGACGGCTGCTGGCCGTGGGCGGCGGCGCGCGCTCCGACGTGTGGCTGCAGCTGCTGGCCGACCTGCTGGACCTGCCCGTCAGCCGCGGCGCGGCGGCCGAGGTGGGTCCGGCGCTGGGCGCGGCCCGCCTGGCCCTGCTGGCGGCCGGCCACCCGCTGGCCGACGTGCTGCGCATGCCGGCCACCCAACGCTGCTTCGAGCCCGACGCGGCCCGCACCGAGCGCCTGCAGGCCCGCTGGGCCCGCTTCCGCGCCGCCTGGCAGCCGCTGCGCGACTGGCAGGGCTGACCTGGCATCAACGAATCCGCTCCGTCCTGCGCTTGCGCACGGAGATACCAACCCTTCCGATCCTCGACCCGACACCATGAGCCAAGCTTCCGTCTACGCCGAACTGCCCTATGTCCGCTACGAAGGGCCCGACACCCGCAACCCGCTGGCCTATCGCTGGTACGACCCCGAGCGCGTCGTGCTGGGCAAGACCCTGGCCGAGCACCTGAGGCCGGCCGTCTGCTATTGGCACACCTTCTGCTGGGGCGGCCAGGACCCGTTCGCCCTCGGCGACAACCTGTTCCAGCGCCCCTGGTTCAGCGGCGATCCGATGGTCGCCGCGCGGCTGAAGCTGGAGGCCGCCTTCGACTTCTTCGAGCGCCTGGGTCTGCCGTTCTGGTGCTTCCATGACCGCGATGTCGGCCCGGAAGGCACCACGCTGGCCGAGTCCAACCGCCAGCTCGACACCCTGCTCGAACGTGCGGGCGAGCGCATGCAGGCTTCCGGCATCCGGCTGCTGTGGGGCACGGCCAACCTGTTCAGCCATCCGCGCTACATGAGCGGTGCGGCCACCAACCCCGATCCCGAGGTGTTCGCCCATGCGGCGGCCCAGGTCAAGCATGCGCTGGAATGGACGCAGCGCCTGGACGGCGCCAACTACGTGCTGTGGGGTGGCCGCGAGGGCTACGAGACCCTGCTCAACACCAACCTGCGCCGCGAGCTGGACCAGTACGGCCGCTTCCTCGCCGCCGTGGTCGAGCACAAGCACAAGATCGGCTTCACCGGCACGCTGCTGATCGAGCCCAAGCCGCAGGAGCCGACCAAGCACCAGTACGACTACGACAGCGCCACCGTCTATGGCTTCCTGAAGCGCTACGGCCTGGAGAACGAGGTGAAGGTCAACCTGGAGGTCAACCACGCCACGCTGGCCGGCCACAGCTTCGAGCACGAGGTGGCCACCGCCGCGGCGCTGGGCATCCTGGGCTCGATCGACGCCAACCGGGGTGATGAGCAGCTGGGCTGGGATACCGACCAGTTCCCCAACAACCATGTGCAGCTGGTGCCGGCGATGCTGGAGATCATCCGCCACGGAGGTCTGGGCACTGGCGGCATGAACTTCGACGCCAAGGTGCGCCGCCAGAGCATCGATCCGGTCGACCAGCTGGCCGGCCATGTCGGCGGCCTGGACACGCTGGCCCGCGCCTTCCTGTGCGCCGCCGCGCTGCACGAATCCGGCGAACTGGATCGACCGCTGGCCGAGCGCTATGCCGGTTGGAACAGCCCGCTGGGCCACGACATCCTGGCCGGAGCCAGCCTGGACGAACTGGCCCGTCGCGTGCACGAGCAGGGCCTGTCTCCGCGTCCGCGCTCCGGTGCCCAGGAGCAGCTGGAGAACGTCGTCAACCGCTGGGTCTGAGTCGGTCTCGGGCGGTTGACTGGGCCTGGTCGGACCTGGTGATCTGCGTTGATCCAGAATCCTGTGGACTCAACAGAGTCAAGAATGGCAATCCTCTCCCAGGCCGAGACCGACCGATGCATCTTCCAACCGTCAGGCTGTTCCTCGAAGTGGCCGATGCAGGCAGCCTGAGCAAGGTGGCAGCCCGCCGTCAGGTGGTGCAGTCGCATGTCAGCCGCCAGATCACCGAGTTCGAGCAGCAGTGCGGCGGACGGCTGTTCCGGCGCACCGGTCGCGGCGTCGAGCTGACCGAGCTGGGTCGGCGCGCGGTGCCGCGGCTGCGTGCCTGGCTGCACGAGACGGAGTCGCTGGCGCAGGAGCTGAACGCCGCGGCCGGCGAGCCGGCGGGCGACGTGCGGCTGGGCCTGATCCCGTCGGCGGCGCATCCGCTGGCCACGCACCTCTTCGCCCGGCTGCGGGCGAGCCATCCGGGCATCCGGCTCGACATCGCCGAGGCGCAGGGCGCGGAGCTCGACGCGATGCTCGACGCCGGCGCGGTCGATCTGGCGATCCTGTTCCGCTTCCGCCGGCCGAGCGCGGACGAGTCGGCGCTGGAGACGCTGCTGTGCGATGCCGACACCTATCTGGTCTCGGCGCCGGGCGATGCGCTGACGGCGGCGCCGACGCTCGACTTCGCGCGGCTGGCCGGCCTGCCGCTGGTCCTGCCGCGCCGGCCCAGCCACTGGCGCCAGGCGCTCGACGAGACGGCGCGCAGCCTGGGCTTCCGGCTCGACGCGGTGGCGCAGGCCGATTCGCTGACGGTGCAGAAGGCGCTGGTGGCCGCCCATCCGGGCGTCTATTCCATTCTCGGGCCCTACACCATCGCCGAGGAGCTGCGCGACGGCCGGCTGCAGGCCACCCGGCTGGTGCATCCCGACCTGAAGCGCCATGTGACGCTCGCGCTGCCCCGCCAGGGCAAGCTCACGCCGGCCGGGCGGGCAGTCGCGCAGGCCGTCAGGGAGGTGGTGGCCGACTGGGGGCAGCGGCTCACGGCGCCCTGAGCGCGCCTGGTCACTTCAGCGCGCCGAACACCGACCTGAGAATCCTGCTGCCGGTGCCGATCGGATCCTGGCGGATCTTCTTCTCCTCCTCGGCGATCATCGTGTAGACGCCGTCGAGCGCGCGCTCGGTGACATAGCGCTCGATGCTGGCCTGCTGCTCGCCGAGCAGGCCGAGCTTCTGCGCCTGGCCAGCGATGGCGTTGTACTTCTGCGCCAGCGAGACCTGCTGCGTCGCGGCGGTGACGATCGGCAGGAACTTCTCGCCCATCGGCGTGCGGGTGCGCTCGCGGAAGAACTCGGTCGCGGCGGTCTCGCCGCCCTGCAGCACCTGCAGCGCGTCCTTGACGGACATCGACTTGACCGCGCCGACCAGCAGCGACTTCGCCTGCGGCACCGCCTGCTCGGCGGCGCGGTTCATCGCGGTCTCGAGCGCGTCGACGCGCGCGCCCTGGCCGAGCGTGCGCATCAGCTGCGCGGCCTGCTGCAGCCCCTCGGGCAGCGCGATGCGCACCAGCGGGTTGTTCAGGTAGCCGCCGTCGCGGCCGAGCGTGTCGACCGCCACGCCCGCGCCGCGCTCGAGCGCGGCGCGCAGGCCCTGGGCGGCCTCGCCTTCGCCCAGCGCATGGGCAGGGCGCAGCGCGAAGGGCGCCAGGCCGAGCAGGCCCAGCGCCAGCAGCCCGCGGCGGGGCAGACGGGCCGGGGAGATCATCAGGTCGACGGACGACGGGGAGCGGGACATCGCGGCATTCCTCCAGCAGCGGTTCTTCGGCAGAACCCGCCGGAGCGCGGGTTCCTCATCTCAACGGCGGGATGATGCCCCGCGCCGACCGTCGCGGGCGCCGTGCCGGAGTCGGGGACAAGCTGGCGGAAACATTCGTCCGCACCGGGCCGCTCTCCGGCAGCCCGCGCAGCACCTCGTCGGCATCGAGCGAGCCGATCGGGATCGACGCGTCGCGCGGCAGCCGCCCCTGCGCGATCAGGCTCTCGTAGCGCAGCGCGCTGACCCGCAGGAAGGAGCTGAAGTTGCCCACCGCGCCGCGCTCGGCCACCAGCTCGTCGTAGAGCCGCTCGATCAGCTGCACCACGCCCAGACCGTCGCGCCGGGCGATTTCCTCGAGCACCTGCCAGTAGAGGTTCTCCAGCCGCAGGCTGGTGACGACGCCGTGCAGGCGCACCGAGCGGGTGCGGCTGTCGTAGCTGTCCGGATCGGCGCTGACGAAGATGCGGCACATCGCGCGGCCGCTCCGCTCAGAGCGCGATGCGCGTGCCCAGCACCGCCAGGAACTGCGCCAGCCAGGCCGGATGTGCCGGCCAGGCCGGCGCGGTGACCAGGTTGCCGTCGGTGATGGCCTGGTCGACGGGAATGCTGGCGTACTCGGCGCCGGCCAGCTCGACCTCGACCTGGCAGGCCGGGTAGGCCGACAGGCGCCGGCCGCGGATGCGCCCGGTGGCCGCCAGCAGCTGCGCGCCGTGGCAGACGGCGGCCACCGGCTTGGCCGCGTCGAGAAAGTGGCGGGTGATCGCGATCACCTCGGCGTTCATGCGCAGGTACTCCGGCGCGCGCCCGCCCGGAATGACCAGCGCGTCGTAGCGCTCGGCGCGCACGTCGGAGAAGGAGAAGTTCAGCGTGAAGCGGTGGCCCGGCTTCTCGCTGTAGGTCTGCTGGCCCTCGAAGTCGTGGATCGCGGTCATCACGAAGTCGCCGGCGGCCTTGCCCGGGCAGACCGCATGCACCGTGTGCCCGACCGCCTGCAGCGTCTGGAAGGGCACCATCGTCTCGTAGTCCTCGGCGTAGTCGCCGCACAGCATCAGGATCCGGCTCATGTCGCGGGGGCCTCCAGGGGTGTCCGCCCGGTGCGGGCGGGATCGACTGCATTGTTGAGCCCGGCGGCGGTTCGGCGGTAGTAGCCGGATATGCACAGGATTCGGGTTTCCCCGGGCGCATGCGAAGTCCTGTCGTCCTGCCTCGATCCCGCGACAATCGCCCGACCGACGATTCCTCGATCCACTTCCGACCCATGGCCATCACCCGCGTCCTGACCGGCATCACCACCACCGGCACTCCCCATCTCGGCAACTATGTCGGCGCGATCCGCCCGGCCATCGCCGCGAGCCGTCGCGACGGCGTCGAGAGCTTCTTCTTCCTCGCCGACTACCACGCGCTGATCAAGTGCGACGACCCGGCGCGCATCGAGCGCTCGCGCATGGAGCTGGCCGCCACCTGGCTGGCCGCCGGGCTCGACCCCGCGCGCGTCACCTTCTACCGCCAGAGCGACATTCCCGAGATCCCGGAGCTGACCTGGCTGCTGACCTGCGTGACCGCCAAGGGCCAGATGAACCGCGCGCATGCCTACAAGGCCGCGGCGGACGCCAACACGGCCGCCGGCGAGGACACCGACGCCGGCGTGACGATGGGGCTGTACTGCTACCCGATCCTGATGGCGGCCGACATCCTGATGTTCAACGCCCACCAGGTGCCGGTCGGGCGCGACCAGATCCAGCACATCGAGATGGCGCGCGATGTCGCGCAGCGCTTCAACCACCTGTTCGGCGCGGCGAGCGGCCGCGAGTTCTTCGTGCTGCCCGAGGCGGTGATCGAGGAGCAGGTGGCGGTGCTGCCCGGCCTCGACGGCCGCAAGATGAGCAAGAGCTACGACAACACGGTGCCGCTGTTCGCGGGCGGTGCCAAGGCGCTGAAGGAGGCGATCGCGCGCATCGTCACCGACTCGAAGCTGCCGGGCGAGCCCAAGGATCCGGACAGCAGCGCGCTGGTGACGCTGTTCGAGGCCTTCGCGACGCCGGAGCAGGCTGCCGCCTTCCGCGCCGAGCTGGTCGCCGGCCTGGGCTGGGGCGAGGCCAAGCAGCGCCTGTTCGAGCTGATCGACGCCGAGATCGCGCCGATGCGCGCGCGCTACGAGGCGCTGATCGCGCAGCCGGCCGAGCTGGAGGCGCTGCTGATGGCCGGCGCCGCGAAGGCGCGCGCGACGGCCGCGCCGCTGCTGGCCGCACTGCGCGACGCGGTCGGTCTGCGCCGCATGGTCGCCGCGCCGGTCGCGGCCGCCCCGAAGGCCAAGACCGAGAAGGCCGCGCTGCCGGTCTTCAAGCAGTACCGCGAGGCCGACGGCCGGTTCTACTTCAAGCTCGCCGCTGCGGATGGCCGCGTGCTGCTGCAGAGCGCCGCCTTCGCCGGCGGGCGCGAGGCCGGCGAGTGGGTCAAGCGGCTGAAGACCGAAGGCTCGGCCGCGCTGGCCGGTGCGCCGGTCGTGCCGGTCGAGGGGGGGGCGGCCGAGGAGCTGGCGCAGGCGCTGGACGCGCTGCGCGCCGCTGCCGCCGAGTGATGATCCGCATGGAGGGGGGCCATGCGGAATCATTCCTGGAAGGCGGTGCACCGTGAACATGCTGCACCGTGAATTCGGCGAGCCGAGGTTCGGGCGCGCGCTGATCGCGCCCGGGAGCTGGTTCCAGACACTGCCGGCCGCGCTGCAGGCCGAGCTGGCGTGCCGTGCCCGGCCGCTGTTCCTGCAGGCCGGCGAGCGGCTGTGCGCGCGTGGCGATCCGCCCGACGGGCTCTACGGCCTGTCCGACGGCATCCTGCGTGTCGGCAGCACTGGCAATGGGGGCGAGGCGCTGCTGGCGATGGTCCAGCCGCCGCACTGGTTCGGCGAGGTCGGCCTGTTCGACGGTTCGCCGCGCACGCACGATGTGCATGCCGAGACCGATGTCGTTCTGCTGCACCTGCCGCAGATCGTCATGCTGGCGGTGCTCGAGCGCGAGCCCGAGGGCTGGCGACATCTGGGCCGCATGCTGGCCGGCAAGATGCGCAGCGTCTTCGTTTCCTTCGAGCAGATGCAGATGCTGCCGCCGCGCGCCCGGGTGGCCCGTCGGCTGGTGATGATGGCCGCCGATCACCAGGTCGACCGGCCGACGCTGCGCCGCGAACTCACGCTGTCGCAGGAGCAGCTCGCGCGCATGCTGTCGCTGTCGCGCCAGACGGTCAACGAGGTGCTGGCCGGGCTGGAGGCGGATGGACTGATCCGTCGCCGTCGTCGCGTCATCGAGCTTCTGGACCCGGATCGATTGCACAAGGATGGCGCAGAACCGGGAGATGCTTCTGATGAAACTGATGTCAATCCTGTGGATAAGT
Organism: Sphaerotilus sulfidivorans; assembly: GCF_013426975.1. Taxonomy (GTDB): domain Bacteria; phylum Pseudomonadota; class Gammaproteobacteria; order Burkholderiales; family Burkholderiaceae_C; genus Sphaerotilus; species Sphaerotilus sulfidivorans. The sequence goes on along the minus strand of NZ_JACCPY010000005.1, from coordinate 34,335 downwards.
CTGTGGACAAGGTGTGATCAAGATTGTTGAAAAGCTGTGATCAATTCGGCCCTGCACAGCCGATGGCCAGCTCCAGCGAGCGCAGCCGTGCAGCCGGATCGAAGGTCGCGCCGGTCAGGATGATCTCGTCGGCCTGCGTGCGTTCGACCAGCGCGCGCAGGCCGGAGCGCACCGTGTGCGGTGCGCCGACGATGGCCTCGGCCAGCATCCGGTCGACCTGGCGGCGCTCCTGCGGGCTGCACAGCGCGTCGAAGTCGTCCACCGGCGGCGGCAGCGGGCCGCGCTGGTTGCGCACCATGCCGAGAAAGCGCTGCTGCGTCGAGCTGAACAGGCGCTGCGCCGCCGCATCGCTGTCGGCGACGATCACCTGCGTGCCGACCATCAGATGCGGGTGCGGACAGACCGGCGAGGGGCGGAAGGTGCGGCGGTAGATCTCGGCTGCCTGCTCGAGCAGATCGGGCGCGAAATGCGCCGCGAAGGCGTAGGGCCGGCCCAGCCAGGCCGCCAGCTGCGCGCCGTACAGGCTCGAGCCCAGCAGCCAGACCGGCACCTGCGTGCCCTGGCCCGGCAGTGCGCGCACCGGGGCACCGGGCCGGGCCTCGTCCAGGTAGCCGATCAGCTCGGCCACATCCTCGGGAAAGGCCTCCTCGCCGCGGCTGTCGAGCGAGCGCCGCAGCGCCCGCATCGTCGCGCGGTCGGTGCCGGGCGCGCGGCCCAGGCCCAGCTCGATGCGGCCCGGATGCAGCGTCGCCAGCGTGCCGAACTGCTCGGCCACCACCAGCGGCGCATGGTTGGGCAGCATGATGCCGCCGGCGCCGACCCGGATCGTGCGGGTGTGCGCGGCGATGTGCGCGATCAGCACGGCGGTGGCCGAGCAGGCCAGGCCGTCCATGTTGTGGTGCTCGGCGAGCCAGTAGCGGCGGTAGCCGCAGCGTTCGGCATGGCGGGCGAGCTCGAGCGCCTGCTTCAGCGCGGTAGCGGCGTCGCCGCCCTCGGCGATCGGCACCAGATCGAGCACGGACAGCGGAATCGGTTCGGAGGCTGGGATCATCCCGTCATCTTGCGCCGGATCGCCGCCGGCGTCCGCGCGGCCGCGACATGTCCCCATGACCGATTTGACTGAAACAAAGTTACTCACAGCAACGCCCCGTCGCCCGCTCTGCCCGTGCTGCGCCCGGCCGGTGTCCGCCTGCCTGTGCGATCTGGTGACGCCTGTGGACAACCGCATCGAGGTGCTGATCCTGCAGCATCCGCTGGAGGCTCACGAGGCGAAGAACAGCGTGGCGCTGCTGGCGCTCGGTCTGGCACGGGTGCGGCTCGAGATCGGCGAGCGCTTCGATGCGCAGGCGCTGTCGGAGTGGCTTGGTGCGGGCGCCTGGCTGCTTTATCCACAGACGCCGATGCCGCCGACATCGCCGCAGGCTGTGGAAAACACGAAATTCAGGTTACTTCCCGAGCCGTCTGCAGAGCCTTGTCGGGCGCAGGCTGGCGCGGTGACCCGGCTGGTGGCGCTGGATGCCACCTGGCGCAAGAGCCTGAAGATGCTGCACCTCAACCCGCTGCTGATGGCGCTGCCGCGGCTGGCCCTGCAGGATCTGCCGCCGCCGCGCTACCGTGCGATGCGCCGCGCCCGCCGGGCGGACCAGCTCTCGACGCTGGAGGCGGTCTGCACCGCGCTGGCGCAGCTGGAGCAGGATGCGGCGCGCTACCGGCCGATGCTGGAGGGCTTCGAGCGCTTCATCGCGCGCTGGCAGGCCCGAGCCGCGCGCTGATCTCGCCGAACGCCGGCCGCCGTGCCACCTCCGGCTGCAGGCAGTCCTCGCGCAGCGCGGCAAGGCGGGTGCAGCGGGCATCGGTCGGATCGTCGGCGCGCTGCAGCAGCTCCTCGACCAGCAGCCCGAAGGCGCGCACCTCCAGCCGCTCCAGGCCGGCGCGCAGTCCGGCCTCCTCGGGCAGGAAGCTGGCGGCGCCGAAGTCGCTCAGCAGCGCACGATCCTCGCCGTTCCACAGGATGTTGTGGGCGTAGAGGTCGCCATGCATCAGGCCGACGCGGTGCAGATGGGCGACTGCGGATGCGATCGACGACAGGATTATCCACAGCTTGTCCACAGGCATGGCCAGACCGTCGACATAGACATCGCGACTGCAGGAGGCGAGGCTCGGCGGGCCGGCCAGCGGGCGGAATTCCGGGCCGAGCAGCGGCAGCACCAGCGCCTCGGTGCGCCCCTGCGCATCGGCGACCCGGGCCTCGGCGGCGACGATCGACGCATGGCCGGCAGCGGCCAGGCAGGCGGCCTGTTCGCAGTCGGGCAGGCCGTCGCTGGTCATCGCTGCCTTGAAGCGCTTGAGCGCGACCGGGCGGGCCGGAATCGTCGCATGCTCGTGCAGCCATGCCCTGTGGATAAGTCCGGAAGCACCTTCGCCAAGAAGCTGGTCTTCCTCGATCTGACAAGGGGATAGCGTGGCGATGTCAGGCGATGAAGGTCTGTGGACAAGTCTGTGGATAAATGGATTTCCGGACAGTGCCAGCCAGGCCAGACCAGGGTGTCTGACCAGCCAGTCGGGGACAGTGGAAAAGCGGTTCGCGGCCAGGCGCAGCAGCGCCAGATGCGGGCTGGCGGACAGGTCGGGCAGGGCCGCGAGGCGGTTGCCGGCCAGCATCAGTTTTTCCAGATATGGGCGTTCAGCCAGCGTGTCCGGCAGCTGTGCAATGCGGTTGTCGGTCAGGATCAGCCAGCGCAGCGCCGGCGGCAGCGCTGCGCCGGAAACGGTGTCGATCCGGCAGCCACGGAAGCCGACCATCGAAAGTTGTCCACAGGCTCCGAGCACTTCCGGTAGCGCGGTGAACGGGTTGCCCGAGCCGAAGATCACCCGCAGCCGGTGCAGGCGCGGCAGCTCGGCGGGCAGCGCGCTCAGCCGGTTGTCGCCGAGATCGAGTTCCTCGAGCGTGTCGGCCAGCGCGAAGACCTCTTCGGGCAGTTGCTCGAGACCGCAGCCGCGCAGGTCGAGCCGGCGTGCGCCGGCCAGGTCGCCGCGCCGCAGCGCCGCCAGCGTGGATTCTGGTTTGATCATGTTCAAAGGATTGATCATTTTTTGATTTATTAGCAATTTGTTCACATAACAGGAACAATGGCGGAAACGGGAATTTCTTCATTTGCGGACACACTCGGCCCGTGGATCAGTGCTGTACCTGGCTGACGCGATCAACCTTGCCGTCCTGAGTCCCGGAACTGTTCATGTCTTGTTCTGCTCCCCTGCCCGTCGTGCAGCACGATCATCCCTTGTCATTGCGCTCACTTCGGATTCTCGACACGGTGCCCGAGCCGTATTTCGATGCGCTGACCTGCCTGGCGGCCGATGTCTGCGGCCGACCGGTCGCGCTGCTGGGGCTGCTCGATCCTGAGCAGGATCGCATCTGGTTCAAGTCGGTGCATGGGTTGACGGGGCTGAGTCAGGTGGCTGCCGACCTGTCGCTGTGCGCGATGACAGCCCGCGCCGGTCGTGCCAAGGTGATCGAGGATGTGCACGCGCTGGAACTCAAGCCCTCGTCGGGTGCGAGCGTGCCCGGTCCGCTGATGGCGATGCGGGCTTATGCCGGCGTGCCGCTGCGGCTGTCGGACGGGCAGGTCATCGGCGCCCTCTGCGTCTGTGATCCGCAGCCGGGCCTGCTCGGGGCGCAGGCGCTGTCCTGCCTGGAGCAGATCGCCGCCCAGGCGGCGCGCACGATCGAGCTGCGGGCGCAGGTGCACTGCACCGTCGATGCCTTGCATGACCGCAGCGAACTGCTGCAGGTCACGCTGCATTCGATCGCCGATGCGGTCATCACCACCGATGCTGGTGGCCATGTGCTGTGGATGAATCCGGCGGCCGAACGCATGACCGGCTGGTGTCATGGGGCCGCGCAGGGCCTGCCGGTCGAGGCGGTCTACCAGCCGGTCGACGAGGAGCAGGGCCTGCCGCTCTGCCTGCATCCCCTGCACCGCTGTCTGGCCGAGCGCCGTGCGGTGCGCGGCAGCCAGCCGATGCGGCTGATCTCCCGCAGCGGCGACGAATGCGGCATCGAGGATTCGGCTGCGCCCATCCATGATGCGCAGGGGCGGTTGTCCGGCGTGGTGCTGGTCTTTCATGATGTGACCGAGCAGCGCCGGCTCGACCGCGAGATGCGCTGGCGTGCCAGTCACGATCTGCTGACCGGTCTGCTCAACCGCGGCGAGTTCGACCGGCGCCTGCAGCAGGTGCTGCAGCGTTCGCGCGAGGAGGGCACCCGCCATGCGCTGCTCTATCTCGATCTGGACCAGTTCAAGCTGATCAACGATGCCTGCGGCCACCCGACCGGAGATCGGCTGCTGCTGCAGATCGGCCAGCTGCTGGGCGACTGCGTGCGCCCGGGCGACACGCTGGCGCGTCTGGGCGGTGACGAGTTCGGCGTGCTGCTGGAGCGCTGCGGCATTCATCAGGCGCAGCGTGTCGCGCAGCTGATCTGCGAGCGCATGGAGGAATTCCGCTTCGTGCATGACGGCCGGCGCTTCCGGGTGGGAGCGAGCATCGGCCTGGTGCCGCTGGATGCCCGCTGGCGCCAGGCCGATGCGGTGATGCAGGCCGCCGATTCGGCCTGCTATGTCGCCAAGGAGGCCGGGCGCAACCGGGTCCACCTCTGGTTCGACACCGACGAGACGCTGCGCCGGCACCAGGGTCAGATGCACTGGGCGCGCCGGCTCGAGCAGGCGCTCGACGAGGACCGCTTCGAGCTGCACGCGCAGCGCATCCTGCCGATCGGCCGCCAGGACGGCGGCCTGCACTGCGAGGTGCTGCTGCGGCTGCGTGACGACGACGACGGCGCGCTGGTGCTGCCCGGCCATTTCCTGCCGGCGGCGGAGCGCTTCCAGCTGGCCGCCCGCATCGATCGCTGGGTGGTGCGGCAGGTGTTTGCACAGCTGGACCGGGCGGCCGTCGCCGGGCTGCACCCCGAGCGCGTCGCGGTCAATCTGTCGGGCCAGTCGCTCAGCGACGGGGGCTTTCGCGACTATGTGACCGACCTGGTGCGCGAGGCCCGCTTCGATGTGCAGGTGCTGTGCTTCGAGGTCACCGAGACCGCGGCGATCACCCGGCCGCATGATGCTGCGCGCTTCATGGCGGCGATGCGCGCGCTGGGCATCCGCATCGCGCTGGACGACTTCGGCGCCGGGGCCTCGTCCTTCGGCTATCTGAAGACGCTGCCGGTGGATGTGCTGAAGATCGACGGCCAGTTCATCCGCGAGCTGGGCCGCGATGCGCTGGACCTGGCGACGGTGCGGTGCTTCCGCGACATCGCGCAGGTGGTCGGGATGACGACGGTGGCCGAGTTCGTCGAGGCGCCTGGCGTGCTCGAGCAGCTCCGCGAGCTGGGCATCGACTTTGCCCAGGGCCATCTGCTGCACCGCCCCGAGCCCTTCGCGGCGGTGCTGGGCCAGGCCCTGGCGGGTGCGCTGCTCGACACTGCCCGCTGATGTCCTGATGTCGCGGCCGATCAGCCGCGGCGCGCGCGCACCGCCTCGGCCAGCCTGCGCAGCACCGGCGCGGTCTGCTCGAAGCTGATGCAGGCGTCGGTGATCGACACGCCGTGCTTCAGCGGCTGGCCGGCGACCAGGTCCTGCCGACCTTCTTCCAGGTGGCTCTCGATCATCACGCCGGTGATGCGCTGGTCGCCGGCGGCGATGCGCGCGGCGAGGTCTTCGGCGACCTCGATCTGGCGGCGGTGCTGCTTGCTGCTGTTGGCGTGCGACAGGTCGATCATCACCTGCTCGCGCAGGCCCGAGGCCTTCAGCATCGCGCAGGCGGCGTCGACGTCGGCGGCGCCGTGGTTCGGGCCCTTCGAGCCGCCGCGCAGGATGACATGGCAGTCCTCGTTGCCGCGGGTCTCGAAGACGGCGGCCACGCCCATCTTGGTCATGCCCATGAAGGCGTGCGGCGCGCTGGCGGCCAGGATGGCGTCGGCGGCGATGCGGATGCTGCCGTCGGTGCCGTTCTTGAAGCCGACCGGGCAGCTCAGGCCGGAGGCGAGCTGGCGGTGGCTCTGGCTCTCGGTGGTGCGTGCGCCGATCGCGCCCCAGGAGATCAGCTCGGCGATGTACTGCGGGCTGAGCAGGTCGAGGAACTCGGTGGCCGCCGGCAGGCCGGCGCCGAGGATGTCGAGCAGCAGCGCGCGGGCGCGCTCCAGGCCCTCGTTGATCGCGAAGCTGCCGTCCAGGTGCGGGTCGTTGATGTAGCCCTTCCAGCCCACCGTGGTGCGCGGCTTCTCGAAGTAGACGCGCATCACCACCAGCAGCTCGCCGCGCAGCGCGTCGGCCAGCGGCTTCAGGCGCGCGGCGTATTCCATCGCCTGAGCATGGTCGTGGATCGAGCAGGGCCCGACGACGACGACCAGCCGGTCATCGCGGCCGTGCAGCACGTCGGCGATCTCGCTGCGTGCCTGCTCGACCAGCGCCTGCGCGGTCTCGCCGACCGGCAGCCGCTCGTGCAGCAGCGCCGGCGTGATCAGGGGTCGCACCGCATCGATGCGGGTGTCGTCGATGCGGGTGGTGTCGTGGGTGCTGCGGCGCGAGCCGGCTTCACGGTCGTGGCGGGGATCGTCGAGGGTGTTCATGGCGAGATTGTGCGCGGCCGGGTGCTGCGCTGTCGTGTCCGGACATCGCTGCAGGCGCCACGTCAGGAATCATTGCTCCCATGTGAAGAACGTCGTGATATTTTTCTGATTCATCGATATTTTTCAAATGAGCCGATCCATCGGCCTGACGAGGAGCGCAGCCATGTCCACCCCCCACCCCCGGCGCCTGATCCGTCCTCTGGTACTGCTGCTTGCGCTGGCGTTGTCCGGCTGCGGGGGCGGCGGCGGGGACGACGCGGCCAGCAGTCCGCCGCCGGCTTCGGGTGGCGGCAGCGCGCCGCCGGTCTCCGACCTGGCGCTCTACCAGTACTACGTCAGCACCGACACCGCCGGCTACGGCTGCGCGGTCAACAGCTACTGGCGCGACTGCGACGCCTTCTACAACGGCCTGGCCTATTTCGACACCTACTGCGCGCGCGGCCATGCGCAGAGCTGCCAGTACTCGCAGCTGCTGCAGGGCAACTACATGAGCTATCGGCTGGCGCGCTCGCCGCGCGGCTGAAGACGGCGCCGGGTCGGTGTACTCGGTCAGCGGGCCGCGCTGATCGCGATGCCCCGGAACTGCCCGGCCTGCGCGCTGCCCGCCGGCTTCGGATGGCGCGCCGGGTCGAGCCGGTGCAGCAGCTCGGCCTCCTGCGCCTGGGCGATGGCCTGGTGGCGCTGGCGCACATGGCCGTAGCCGCGGATCGTCGCCGGCACCGCGGCGATCTGCTGCGCCAGCCGGCGCCGTGCCGGCGCGGCGTCCTGGCGCAGCGCCTCGATCAGCGCGTCCACCCGCGCCTCGTAGGCGGCGAGCAGCGCACGCTCGCCGCGGCGCTCGGCGCTGTGGCCGAAGGGATCGAGCCAGCGGCCGCGCAAGATGCGGCCGTGCGCCAGCAGCCGCAGCAGCGGCTGCATCCAGCGCGCGTCGAAGCGGCGCTTCCTCGTGCCCAGCCACGGCGGCGCGAGGTGGAATTCCAGCCGCCAGTCGCCCTCGTACTGCGCCTTCAGGCTGTCGACGAAGGCCGGGTCGCTCAGCAGCCGCGCGACCTCGTATTCGTCCTTCACGCTCATCAGGCGCAGCAGCTGGGTGGCGATGGTGCGGGTGAGGGGCAAGGGCAGGGCGGCGGCGGGTGGGTTCCCGCCTTCGCGGGAATGACGGAGCGGGTCGTCCGGAGGGTTTGGCGGCGACGACAGCGGGGGCAGCGCGGCCTCGAAGGCGCGCACCTGCTCGACGCGTTCGCGCCAGCGTGCGGCCCAGGCGGCGTTCTGGTAGGCGCGCAGGTGCGCGGTGCCGCGGGCGATCAGCGCGTCGAGCGTCTCGGCCGGGGCGGGCGCGTCGGCGGCGGTGCCGAGCAGCGCGCGGCAGCCCTCGGCGTCGCCTGCGGCCAGCCGGCCGAGCGCGAAGGCGGCCCGGTTGGCCTCGACCGCCACGCCGTTGAGTTCGATCGCGCGTTCCAGCGCGGCGCGGCCGACGGGCACCAGCCCGCGCTGCCAGGCAAAGCCGAGTGCGACGATGTTGGAGACGATCGCGTCGCCGAGAAAGCCTTCGGCGAGCTGCTGCGCGTCGAGCGTGTCGACCCGGTCGTCGCCTGCGGCCAGCGTCAGCCGGCGGCGCAGGTCGTCGACCGGCACGCGTGCGTCGGGCTGCTGCATCGTCGAGGCCACCGGCGCCTCGTGCAGATTGGCCACCACCCGGGTGCGGCCATGGCGCAGCGTCTGCAGCGCCTCGGGCGAGGCGCCGACCACCAGATCGCAGGCCAGCAGCGCGTCGGCCTGCTGCGCGTCGATGCGCACCTGATGCAGCACCTCCGGACGGTCGGCCAGGCGCACGAAGCTCAGCACCGCGCCGCCCTTCTGCGCGAAGCCCATGAAGTCGAGCACGCTGGCCGCACGTCCCTCCAGATGCGCGGCCATCGCGATCAGCATGCCGACGGTGATGACGCCGGTGCCGCCGACCCCGGTGACCAGCAGGTCCCAGGGCGCGTCGCCGAGCGTGTCGGGCATGGCCGGTGCGGGCAGCGCGTCGACCCGGCGGCGGAAGTCGCTGCCGGCGCCGGTCGCGTCGCCCAGCGCGCCGCGCCGCCGCCGGGGCGTGGCGCCCACCAGGCCGACGAAGCTCGGGCAGAAGCCCTGGGCGCAGGACTCGTCGAGGTTGCAGGCCGAGGCGTCGATGCGGCGCTTGCGGCCCATCGGCGTGTCGATCGGCTGCACCGCGACGCAGTTGGACTGCGCGCTGCAGTCGCCGCAGCCCTCGCAGACGCCGGGGTGGATGTGCAGCCGGCGCGGCGGCGTCGCCAGTTCGCCCTTGCGGCGCCGGCGGCGCTTCTCGGCGGCGCAGGTCTGCTCGTAGATCAGCACCGTCACGCCTTTCGTGGCGCGCAGCTCGCGCTGCACCGCGTCGAGCGCGTCGCGGTCGTGGAAGGTGGTGCCGGCGGGAAAGCGCTCGCGCTGGCCGTCGTACCGGCCGATGTCGTCGCTGAGCAGCGCGATGCGCACCACGCCCTCGGCCTCGACCTGGCGGGCGATGCGGTCCGGGCTGGTCACGCCGTCGACCGGCTGGCCGCCGGTCATCGCCACCGCGTCGTTGAACAGGATCTTGTAGGTGAGCGTCGCTTTCGCCGCCACCGCCTGCCGGATAGCGAGGTAGCCGGAGTGGTAGTAGGTGCCGTCGCCGAGGTTCTGGAAGACATGCGGCTCGCGGGTGAACATCGCGTGCGAGACCCAGTCGACGCCCTCGCCGCCCATCTGGATCAGGCCCTCGGTGTCGCGGTCCATCCAGCTCGCCATGAAATGGCAGCCGATGCCGGCCTGCGCGCGCGAGCCCTCGGGCACCTTCGTCGAGAGGTTGTGCGGGCAGCCGGCGCAGAACCAGGGCGCGCGCCGCGGCGCCTCGGGGGCGCCGGCGGGCAGGCGCGGCATGGTGAAATCGACGACGAGGGTGCGGCGGTCCAGCCGCGCGTCATGCGCCGCCAGCCAGGCCGCGACCGGCTCGATCAGCCGGGAGGGGCGCAGCTCGCCCAGCTCGCTCAGCAGCGGCGTGCCGCTGCGGTCGTGCTTGCCGAGCAGCGCCGGCCGGGCGTCGGCGGGCGCGGCGTAGAGCAGCTCGCGCAGCTGTTCCTCGACGATCGGCGCCTTCTCCTCGATGACCAGGATTTCGCGCAGGCCGTGCGCGAAGGCGCGCAGCCGCGTGGGCTCGACCGGCCAGCTCAGGCCGACCTTGTAGAGCCGCACGCCGGCTGCGGCGAGCTGCACCGGCGACAGCTCGAGTCGGCGCAGCACCTCCATCAGGTCCGCATGGGCCTTGCCGACGGTGACGATGCCGACCGTGGCCTGCGCCGACTCGATCACCATCCGGTCGACCGGATTGACGCGCGCGAAGGCGCGCACCGCGTCGAGCTTGGCGTGCAGGCGCTGCTCGATCGCCAGCGAGGGCAGGTCGGGCCAGCGGTAGTGCAGGCCGTCGGCCGGCGGCGCGAAGCCGGTTCGCGCTCGCACCGTGTCGGCGTCATGCCAGCGCGCCGCCGCGCGGGCGATCGCGTCCAGGTCGACGGTGGCGCTGCTCTCGATCACCTCCGAGAGCGCGGTCATGCCGACCCAGGCGCCCGAGAAGCGCGACAGCGCCCAGCCGTGCAGGCCGAACTCGATCAGCTCGGCGATGCTGGACGGCGACAGCACCGGCATCTTCCAGGCCTGGAAGACGCGGTCGCTCTGGTGCGGCATCGATGAGGACACGCAGCCGTGGTCGTCGCCGGCCACCACCAGCACGCCGCCGTGCGGCGAGGCGCCGTAGGCGTTGCCGTGGTGCAGCGCGTCGCCGGCGCGGTCCACGCCGGGCCCCTTGCCGTACCAGAGCGCGAACACGCCTTCGACCTCGCGCTGCGGATCGGCTTCGACGCGCTGCGTGCCCAGCACCGCGGTGGCGGCCAGCTCCTCGTTGATCGCCGGCAGGAAGCGCACGCCGGCCGCCTCATAGGCGGCCTTCGCCTTCCAGACCTGCTGGTCGACCTGGCCGAGCGGCGAGCCGCGGTAGCCGCTGACGAAGCCGGCGCTGTCCAGGCCGCGTGCGGCGTCCGCGGCGCGCTGCATCAGCGGCAGCCGCACCAGCGCCTGCGTGCCGCTGAGCAGCACCGTGCCGCCGCGCGCCAGCAGCGCGTCCTCCAGCCTGACCTCGGGGCGCAGCAGCGTGTGTGCGGGCAAAGGGGCGTTCATCTGTGTCTCCGGTTCTTGTCCTGATGCCGGATGACTCTAGGGATCGATGCCGGTAGCGTCGTTCTTTCGTTTCGCGCAGGATCGCCGATTCGAGAACAGGCATTCCGATTGCTGCGGAGAGCGATGAATGGACAGTCCGGATCAGCCCGACAGGCTGGATCGGCGCGACGCGCTGATCCTCAACGAGCTGCAGCGCGACTCGCGCCAGTCGGTGGCGCAGATCGCCGAGCGGGTCGGCATGTCCTCGACCTCGTGCTGGAAGCGGCTGCGCGAGCTGGAGGCGCGCGGCGTGGTCACCGGCTACACCGTCACCGTCGACCGCGAGAAGGCGGGGCTGTCGCTGTGCGTGATCGCCGAGGTCAATCTGGCGCCGCACACCGAGGAGACGGTGCAGCGCTTCGAGCGTGCGGTGGCCGCCTGCCCGCAGATCGTCAGCGGCTACAGCACCACCGGCCAGAGCGACTATGTGCTGCGGGTGCTGGTGTCGGACATCAAGACCTACGAGCGCTTCCTGCACGACACCATGTTCCGCCTGCCCGGCGTGACCCATGTGCGCTCGAGCGTGGTGCTGCGCGAGATCAAGGCGCAGGCGCGGCTGCCGGTGGCGGTGCCGGCGGCCTGAAGCGTGCAAGCGTGCAAGTGCCGGGGCGCCTCAGCTGCTCTCGCGCACCACCAGCTCGAAGCCGACGTCGACGCAGCGCTCCGGGGGCGTGCCGCCGCGCATCAGCGTCAGCAGCATCTGCGCGGCGCGCTGGCCGATCTCGCCGCGCGGCGTGCGCACCGTGGTCAGCGCCGGCACCATCTGGTCGCTGCCGGTCAGGTCGTTGAAACCGACGATGGCCAGCCGCTTCGGCACCGCCAGCCGCAGCCGCTGCGCCGCCAGCAGCGCGCCCTGCGCCAGGTCGTCGTTGCAGAAGAAGATCGCGTCGACCGCCGGCTTCATCGCCAGGATCTGCTCGAGCAGCCGGGCGCCCAGCGCCATCGATGACGGCGCCGGATTGAGCCACTCCAGCCGCGCGTCATGCAGGCCGGCCTCGCCCAGCGCCTCGCGCCAGCCCTCCAGGCGCTGCAGCGTGCGCGCGTCGAGCTGCGCGCCGGCAAAGGCGATGCGCCGGCGCCCGCGCTCGATCAGGTGGCGCACCACCGCCGCGCCGGCCGCCTTCTGCGAGAAGCCGACGCTGTGCACGCCGGGCGCGTCGATCGTCTCCATGACATGCACGCAGGGCACGCCGCTGGCGTCGATCAGCGCCTGCGCGGCCGGGCTGTGACTGCGGCCGGTGACGATCAGGCCGGCCGGGCGGTGCATCAGCTGCTCGCGCAGCAGCTGCTCCTCCTCGGACGGGTTGTAGTGGGTGATGCCGATCAGCGCCTGGTAGCCGGCCGGGCGCAGCGTGTGCTGCAGCGCCTCGATCAGGTCGACGAAGAGCGTGTTCGACAGCAGCGGAATCAGCACCGCGACATGCGTGCCGCGCTGCGAGGCCAGCGCGCGTGCAGCCGGGTCGGGCACATAGCCCAGGCGGGTGGCCGCCGCGCGCACCCGCTCGACCAGCTCCGGGTCGACCGCACGCTCGCCGCGCAGTGCGCGCGAGACGGTGATCGGGCTGACGCCCGCGGCCTGGGCGACATCGGCCAGCGTGACCCGCCCGGTGGCGCGGCGGCGGGCGGAGGCGCGGGGATCGGAATTCATGCGGCAGGCAGGATCAGGGTTAGCACGGATGCGAAGTGTGGCATGGCGTTTCTAGGATAGCGCTGTCCAATAAAGGCGGCAGACGGGTTCTCCCTGAGCGCCTTTTTGTTTTTCCAGTTCGGATAGCGCTGTCCAAGATGCGATCCGGACTGTGACCCGAAACACGAGATTCGAACGGTTCCTTCCCGATGACCGATTCCCGACATCGCACCTTTGTCGTCATGGGCGTGGCCGGCTGCGGCAAGTCCAGCCTGGGCGCGGCGCTGGCCGCGGCGCTGGCGCTGCCGCTGATCGAGGGCGACGACCACCACAGCGTCGAGAGCCGCGCCAAGATGAGCCGGGGCATCGCGCTGGATGACGCCGACCGCGCCGGCTGGCTCGACCGGCTCGGGGCCGAACTGGGACGCCATGCGGCGCAGGAGGGTGGCGCGGTGCTGAGCTGCTCGGCGCTGAAGCGCGCCTACCGCGACCGGCTGCGTGCGGCCTGTCCGGGCCTGCGCTTCGTCTTTCTCGAGCTGGACCGCGACGAGGCGCTGCGCCGGGTGGCGTCGCGTGCGACGCATTTCTTCTCCAGCAGCCTGGTCGACAGCCAGTTCGCCACGCTGGAGCGGCCCGACCCCGCGCTGGAGCCCGACGTGCTGAGGCTGTCGGCCACGCAGCCGCTCGATGAGCTGTGCGCGGCAGTCGTCGCGGCCCCGATTTCTGCCGATGGAGTCTGCCCATGAGCCTGTCTCCGACCTCGAACACGTCTTCCCCGCTGCCGCTGCCGCTGCGTCTGGCGCAGTGGGCGGTGGCGGCCTGCCTGGCGGTGATGTCGCTGGCGGTCTTCCTGAACGTGGTGCTGCGCTACGGCTTCGGCAGCGGCATCGCGGCCAGCGAGGAACTCTCGCGGCTGCTCTTCGTCTGGATGGTCTTCATCGGGGCGGCGGCGGCCTATCCGCGTGGCGAGCACATGGCCTTCACCAGCCTGGTGGCGATGCTGGCCGGGCGGCCGCTGGCCCTGCGCCTGGCCACCGCGCTGATCCGGCTGCTGGTGCTGCTGGCCGCCGTGCTGCTGGGCTGGGGCGCGTGGCAGCAGGTGGCGGTGGGCTGGGGCAGCCATTCGGCGGTGATGGGTTATCCGCTGGCGCTGCTGCCGCTGCCGGCGCTGCTGTGCTCGGCGGTGATCGGCGTCTGTGCGCTGGTCGAGCTGCTGCGCGGCACGCCGCTGCACCTCGGCCACGCGGCCGACATCGAATGAGCGCCCGCGCGTCAAGGATCACGTGATGGACTTTCTCGGACTCACGCCGGAGGCGCAGGCCTTCGTCGTCTTCTGCGTCGGCATGCTGGTGCTGATGGGCATCGGCATGAACATGGGCCTGGCGCTGGTGCTGACCGGCGCCGGCATGGCCTGGGTGCTGGGCTTCTGGGACGCGCAGCTGCTGGCGCAGAACCTGGTGGGCGGCGTCGACAGCTTCGCGCTGCTGGCGGTGCCCTTCTTCGTGCTGGCCGGCGAGCTGATGAATGCCGGCGGCATCAGCCGTCGCATCATCGACATGGCGCAGGCCTGGGTCGGGCATGTGCGCGGTGGCCTGGGCTATGTGGCGATCGGCGCGGCGGTGCTGATGGCTTCGATGAGCGGCTCGGCGCTGGCCGACACCGCGGCCCTGGCCACCATCCTGCTGCCGATGATGCGTGACCGCGGCTATCCGCTGCCCACCTCGGGCGGTCTGCTGGCCTCCGGCGGCATCATCGCGCCGATCATTCCGCCGTCGATGCCCTTCGTGATCTACGGCGTGACCACCAACACCTCGATCTCGGCGTTGTTCCTGTCGGGCATCGTGCCGGGACTGATCATGGGTGCGGGCCTGATCCTGGCCTGGCGCTGGGTGCTGCGCGGCATCGAGCTGCCGGCCGACCCGAAGGTGCCGCTGGCCGAGCGCCTGAAGATCACCGGCCGCGCCTTCTGGGCGCTGCTGATGCCGCTGATCATCATCGGCGGCATGAAGAGCGGCGTGTTCACGCCGACCGAGGCGGCGGTGGTGGCGGCGATGTACGCGCTGGTGGTGGCGCTGTTCATCCACCGCGAGATGCGTCTGGCCGAGCTGCTGCCGGTGCTGGTCAACGCCGGGCGCACCACTGCGGTGGTGATGTTCCTGTGCGCCGGCGCGCAGGTGGCCAGCTACATGATCACGCTGGCCGATCTGCCGGGCGTGCTGACCGGCTGGCTGGGTGGCCTGGTCGAGAGTCCGCGGCTGCTGATGGCGGTGATGATGATCGTCCTGGTGCTGATCGGCACCGCGCTGGATCTGACGCCCACCATCCTGATCTTCGCGCCGGTGATGCTGCCGATCGCGGTCAAGGCCGGCATCGACCCGGTCTACTTCGGCCTGATGTTCGTGCTCAACGGCGCCATCGGCCTGATCACGCCGCCGGTGGGCACGGTGCTCAATGTCGTGGCCGGGGTGGGGCGCATGCCGCTGGCGCAGGTGATCCGGGGCGTCAATCCCTTCCTGATCACCTATGCGCTGATCCTGGCCCTGTTCGTGGTCTTCCCGCAGATCGTCACCGCGCCGCTGGTGTGGATGCGCTGATCGCTTCTGCCCCCCCTGATCCTGTCCCTGACCTTGTCCCGAAGGAGAACCTGATGAATCCGATCCGTCGTGCCGTCGTCGCCGCTGCTGCGGTGGCTGCCCTTGCCGCTCCGCTGCTGGCCAGCGCGCAGGACATCAAGCCGCGCCTGATCCGCTTCGGCTACGGCCTCAACGAGAACAGCAACCAGGGCCGTGCGGTGAAGTTCTTCGCCGAGCAGGTCGAGAAGGCCTCCGGCGGCAAGATGCGGGTGCGTGCGATCGGCTCGGCCGCGCTCGGCCCGGACACGCAGATGCAGCAGGCGCTGATCGGCGGTGCGCAGGAGATGATGGTGGGCTCCACCGCCACGCTGGTGGGCATCACCAAGGAGATGGCGCTGTGGGACACGCCCTTCCTGTTCAACAGCGCGAAGGAGGCCGACATCATTCTCGACGGCCCGATCGGCGAGAAGGTCAAGGCCAAACTGCAGGACAAGGGCCTGGTCGGCCTCGTCTACTGGGAGAACGGTTTCCGCAACCTGACCAACAGCAAGCGCCCGGTCACGAAGCTGGAAGACCTGGACGGCGTGAAGCTGCGGGTGATGCAGAACAACGTCTTCCTCGAGAGCTTCCGCAGCCTGGGCGCCAACGCGGTGCCGATGCCCTTCTCGGAGCTGTTCTCGGCGCTGGAGACCCGGGCGGTCGACGGCCAGGAGAACCCGTACAACACCATCCTGTCGAGCAAGTTCCATGAGGTGCAGAAGTACCTGACGGTGACCAACCATGTCTACAGCCCGTGGATCATCACCGTCAGCAAGAAGTGGTGGGACGGCCTGAGCCCGGCCGAGCAGAAGGTGCTGCAGGACGCCGCACGCGCCAGCCGCGACTTCGAGCGCAGGGACACCCGCGAGGAGGCCGGCCGTGCGCTGGCCGAACTCAAGGCCAAGGGCATGCAGATCAACGAACTCTCGCCGGCCGAGGCCGCGCGCATGCGCGACCGCCTGACGCGGGTCAACGCCAGCATTGGCGTCAATGTCGGCATGGACCTGTGGAACGAGACTCAGTCGGCGCTGACGAAGCTGCGCGCGGCGAAGTGATCAGGGGCTGCGCTGGCCGCCGATCACGCCGGTGGCCAGCCCGGTGCCCAGCAGCACCACGGCGCCGCCCGCCAGCATCGACGCGGTGACCGGCTCGCCCAGGAACAGGGCGCCCCACAGCGTGCCGAACACCGGCACCAGGAAGGTCACCGTGACCGCCCGGCTGGCGCCGACCCGCGCGATCAGCCGGAAGAACAGCAGATAGGCCAGCGCCGAGCAGGCCACGCCCAGCACCAGCGCGGCCAGCCACGGGCCCAGGCCGGGCATGCGTTCCGGCCAGCTCCACAGTGCCGGCGGCAGCAGCACCAGCGCCGACACCAGCTGCGTGCCGGTGGCATTGACCAGCGCCGGCACGCCCTGCAGGTAGCGGCGGGTGTGATTGGCCGCGAAGCCGTAGCAGGCGGTGGCCAGCAGCATCGCCACGATCGCCCAGCCCGAGCCGCCGGGACGGAAATCCGCCTTGTCGGCCGCCAGCAGCGCCACGCCGGCCAGCCCGAGCAGCAGCCCCAGACTCCGGCGCCCGTCCAGCCGGTCGCCGAGCCAGATCGCGCCGATCACCGCGGTGCAGACCGGTGTCATCGCGTTCATGATCGAGGCCAGTCCGGCGGTGATCGACAGCGTGGCCCAGGCGATCAGCAGGAAGGGCAGGCCGGAGTTGAACAGGCCCATCACCGCCACCGCGCCGGCGCGTTCGCGCAGCGCGCCGAGCTGACCCTTCATCAGCAGCAGCGGCAGCAGGCAGATGCTGGCCAGCGCGACGCGCAGCCAGATCAGCGGCACCACGCCGAAGTCCGGCACCGCATAGCGCATGAACAGGAAGGAGCCGCCCCAGAGCGCGGCCAGCAGCGTCAGGTCGAGCAGATCGCGCGGCTTCATGGCGCCGCGTCGCCGTGGCCGGCTTCGGCCAGCAGTGCACGCGCGCGGTCCTCGTGCTGCTCGATCTCCTCGAGCGTGACCCGGATGTCCTCGAGCTGCTGCGTGAGCTGGTCGCGGTGCGTCTGCAGGATCGCGAGAAAGGCGGTGAGCTGCTGCACCGTGTCCGAGGGCGATTCGTACATGTCCACCAGCTGGCGGATCTCCTGCAGGCTCAGGCCCAGGCGCTTGCCGCGCAGCGTCAGCTTCAGCCGGGTGCGGTCGCGCACCGAGTAGACGCGGTTGCGGCCGTCGCGCGCCGGGTCCAGCAGGCCCATGTCCTCGTAGAAGCGGATCGCGCGCGGGGTGATGTCGAACTCGGCGGCCAGCTCGCTGATGGTGTAAGTCGCCGGCGCGACATCTCGGGCGGGGGAGGTCATGGATACACTGCCGTTGACGTTAACGTAAGTCATAGTCTAGCCCGGAGTTCTCCATGGCCAATCCGCTGGAACATCAGCTCTCCTATCCCTTCGGCGACCAGCTGCCGGCCACCGGCACGACGCTGGAGATCGCGCCGGGCGTGCGCTGGGTGCGCATGGGACTGCCCTTCGCGCTGGACCACATCAACCTGTGGCTGCTGCGCGACCGCGAGGTCGGTCCCGACGGCCGCGAGGGCTGGGCGGTGGTCGACTGCGGCATCACCAGCGATGTCACCCGCCAGGCCTGGGAGCAGATCTTCGCCGAGGGGCTCGACGGTCTGCCGGTGCTGCGGGTCATCGTCACCCACATGCACCCGGACCACATCGGTCTGGCGCACTGGATCACCCAGCGCTGGAGCACCCCCGAGCAGCCCTGCCGGCTGTGGATCAGCGCCACCGACTGGAACGCCGCGCGCACCGCCTCGCGCCAGACCACCGGCTTCGGCGGCGAGGCGGCGGCGGCCTTCTTCGGCAGCCACGGCCTGGTCGATCCGGTCGCGCAGCAGAAGGTGCGCGAGCGCGGCAACTACTACGGCAGCATGGTGCCGGAGGTGCCGGGCCAGTTCCGCCGGCTGATGGACGGCCAGGCGCTGCGCATCGGCGAGCATGTCTGGACCTGCCATGCCGGCCACGGCCACTCGCCCGAGCACATCAGCCTGCACTGCGAGGCGCTGGGCCTGCTGATCTCCGGCGACATGGTGCTGCCGCGCATCTCGACCAATGTCAGCGTGATCGACCTGGAGCCCGAGGCCGATCCGTTGCCGCTCTACCTGGCCTCGCTGGAGCGCATGCGCCGGCTGCCGGCGACGACGCTGGTGCTGCCTTCGCACGGCAAGCCCTTCCGCGGCCTGCACGAGCGCATCGCGCAGCTGCAGCAGCACCATGAGGAGCGGCTGGCCGATGTGCTGCGCGCCTGCGCGCAGGCGCCGTGCTCGGCCTCGGACATCCTGCCGGTGCTGTTCCGGCGTGCGCTCGACCTGCATCAGACCACCTTTGCGATGGGCGAGGCGATCGCGCATCTGCATGCGCTGTGGCTGTCGGGCGATCTGCGCCGGCTGCGCGGCGCCGACGGCGTCTGGCGCTTCGCGCCGGCCTGAGCGCGCTCAGGCCTTGCGCTTCGCGGTCGGTGCGGGCGCTGGCGCAGCGCTGCCCCGGCCGCCGTGCAGGCCGACCCGCTCGACCATCTCGCGCGCGAACTCGATGAAGGCCAGCGAGCCCTTGGCGGTCGGATCGAAGATCACGCCGGGCAGGCCGTAGCTGGGCGCCTCGGCCAGGCGCACATTGCGCGGGATGATGGTCTTGAAGACCTTGTCGCCGAAGTGCGCCTGCAGCTGGTCGCTGACCTGCTGCTGCAGCGTCATGCGCGGGTCGAACATCACCCGCAGCAGGCCGATCAGGTGCAGCTCGCGGTTCAGGTTGGCGTGCACCTGCTTGATCGAGTTGACCAGGTCCGACAGGCCCTCCAGCGCGAAGTACTCGCACTGCATCGGCACGATCACGCCGTGCGCACAGGTCAGGCCGTTGAGGGTCAGCAGGCTCAGCGAGGGCGGGCAGTCGATCAGGATGAAGTCGTAGTCGTCCTGCACCTCGGCCAGCGCGAGCTTGAGCCGGCGGTCGCGCTGATCGATCTCGACCAGCTCGACCTCGGCGCCCGCCAGCTCGCGGTTGGCGCCGAGCACGTCGTAGCCGACCCGTTCGACATGCTGGATCGCGTCGGCGGCCGGCGCCGCGCCGATCAGCACGTCATAGACGGTCGCCTCGAGCGCACGCTTGTCCAGGCCCGAGCCCATCGTGGTGTTGCCCTGCGGGTCGAGGTCGACCACCAGCACGCGCTGGCCGATGCGGACCAGACCGGCGGCCAGATTGACGGTGGTGGTCGTCTTGCCGACGCCACCTTTCTGGTTCGCGATGCAGAAGATGCGTGCCATGGGTCGTGGAGAGAGGATGGGGTTCTTGTGGCGGCCTCAGCTGCGCAGCAGGCGCAGGCCGAAGCCGATCATGCACAGGCCGGCGAGGCGCTGCAAGGCCAGTCCGATGCGCGCATGCGCACGCACCCGCGCAGCGATGCGCTCGGCGAAGGCACACAGCGTCAGGCACCAGAGCGCGGTGATCAGCGCGATCGTCAGCGCCATCGCTGCGTAGGTCGGCAGGCCCTGGTGACGAGCCGGATCGATGAAGAGCGGGAAGAAGGCCATGTAGAACACGATGGCCTTCGGGTTCAGCACGGTGATCAGCAGCGCCTGGCGCAGGTAGCGGCCAGGCGTGATCTCGACCGGGCTGGCGGCTTCGCCCGCGCGGGCCCGCAGCAGCTTCCAGCCGATCCAGCCCAGGTAGCCAGCGCCAGCCCAGCGGATCGCCTCGAACCAGGCCGGATGCGCCGCCAGCACTGCCGCCACGCCGGCCACCGCCAGCCACAGCAGGATCTGGTCGCCCAGGATCAGGCCCAGGGTGGCCGCCGCGCCCGCCCTGAAGCCGCCTTTCGAGGTCGCGCCCAGCAGCGCGAAGGTGCCCGGCCCCGGCAGCGCCAGGAAGACGACGATGGCGGCGCAGAAGGCCCAGAAGTCGGCGATGCCGTGCATGGCGAGGCTCGGCCGCTCAGCGCGGCCGCATCCAGACGATGCAGCGCTCGGCGCCGAGGCCCGGCACCGTCAGCGGCTCGATCGCGAAGACCTCGATGTCCGCCGGCAGCGCGGCGATCTCGTCGGCCGGATGCTGGCCCTTCATGGCCATCCAGACGCCGCCCTCGGCCAGCAGCGGCCGGGTGAGCGCGACGATGTCGGGCAGCGAGGCGAAGGCGCGTGCGGTGACCACCGGCCAGCGCTGCGTCGTGATCGTCTCGACGCGGGCGTGCAGCGCCTGCAGATTGGGCAGACGCAGCTCGGCGGCGACCTGGCGCACGAAGGTCGCCTTCTTCTGCACCGCGTCGACGCAGGTCACCTTCAGCGCCGCATCGGTGGCGGCCAGCACCACGCCGGGCAGGCCGCCGCCGCTGCCGACGTCCAGCAGCGTGTCCGCGCCGGGCGCCTGCGCACGGTGGCGCCGCAGCGGTGCGACCACCGCCAGGCTGTCGAGCAGATGGTGGGTCAGCATCTGCGCCGGGTCGCGCAGCGCGGTCAGGTTGTAGACCTTGTTCCAGCGCGCCATCAGGTCCAGGTAGCCGAGCAGGCGATCGGCCTGGGCCTCGTCGAGCGCGCAGCCGAGCGCCTCGGCGCCGCGCAGAAGTTCAGGCCGCATCGACATCGACGTCTCCTTGGGGGGTGAAGCCGCGGAAGCGGTTCTTCTTCAGATGGACCAGCAGCAGCGAGATGGCCGCCGGCGTGACACCGGAGATGCGCGAGGCCTGGCCCAGCGTTTCCGGGCGGTGGCGGTCGAGCTTCTGCCTGACCTCGAAGGACAGTGCGGTGACCTGGGCGTAGTCCAGCTCGGGCGGCAGCTTCAGGTGCTCGTACTGGCTGGCACGCTGCACCTCGTCGTTCTGCTTGTCGATGTAGCCGGCGTACTTGGTGGCGATCTCGACCTGCTCGATCACCGCGTCGGCCAGCGTCGCGCCGAGCTGGGTCCGAAGCGTTTCACGTGAAATGATCAGTTCCGGGGCCGGGTTCGGGCGGTACCGGTCGGCGGTCTGCATCACCTGGGTCAGTGTGTCGTGCGTGATGTCGGGGCGGCGCAACAGGTCGGCCAGGCTGTATTCGCGCTCGATCGCCTTGCCCAGCAGCGGCTCGGCCGCCTCGGCCGGCAGGATGGCCGGGAAGACCCAGGTCGACTTCAGCCGCTCGCTCTCGCGCGCGATGGCGTCGCGCTTGCGGTTGAAGGCGTCCCAGCGGGCGTCGTCGATCAGCCCGATGGCGCGGCCCAGCTCGGTCAGGCGCAGGTCGGCGTTGTCCTCGCGCAGCTGCAGCCGGAACTCGGCGCGGCTGGTGAACATGCGATAGGGCTCGGTCACGCCCTTGGTGATCAGGTCGTCGACCATCACGCCCAGATAGGCCTGGTCGCGGCGCAGCGTGAAGGGGCCCTGCTCGCGCACCTGCAGCGCGGCATTGATGCCGGCGAACAGGCCCTGCGCGGCGGCTTCCTCGTAGCCGGTCGTGCCGTTGATCTGGCCGGCGAAATAGAGGCCGCGGATCGCCTTGGTCTCGAAGCTCGACTGCAGCTCGCGCGGGTCGAAGTAGTCGTACTCGATCGCGTAGCCGGGGCGGGTGATGTAGGCGTTCTCCAGGCCCGCCATCGAGCGGATGGCCGCCAGCTGCACGTCGAAGGGCAGCGAGGTCGAGACGCCGTTCGGATAGAACTCGGTCGTCGTCAGGCTCTCGGGCTCCAGGAAGATCTGGTGCGAGTCCTTGTCGGCGAAGCGGTTGATCTTGTCCTCGATCGACGGGCAGTAGCGCGGGCCCACGCCTTCGATCACGCCGGTGAACATCGGGCTGCGGTCGAAGCCGCTGCGCAGGATCTCGTGCGTGCGCAGATTGGTGTGCGTGATCCAGCACGGCACCTGGCGCGGATGCTGGTCGGCCGAGCCGAGGAAGCTGAACACCGGCACCGGGTCGAGATCGCCGGGCTGTTCCTCGCACTTCGAGAAGTCGATCGAGCGGCCGTCGATGCGCGGCGGCGTGCCGGTCTTCAGGCGCCCCTGCGGCAGCTTCAGCTCCTTCAGCCGGCTTGAGAGGCTCACCGCGGGCGGGTCGCCCGCGCGGCCGGCCGGGTGGTTCTGCAGGCCGACATGGACCTTGCCGTCCAGGAAGGTGCCGGCGGTCAGCACGACCGCCCGCGCCTTGAAGCGGATGCCGATCTGCGTGACCGCGCCGACCACGCGCGCGCCCTCGCCATCGCCCTCGACCATCAGGTCGTCGACCGCCTGCTGGAAGATCGACAGGTTGGGCTGGTTCTCCAGGCGGCGGCGGATCGCGGCCTTGTAGAGGATGCGGTCGGCCTGCGCGCGGGTGGCGCGCACGGCCGGGCCCTTGCTCGAGTTGAGGATGCGGAACTGGATGCCGCCCTCGTCGGTGGCCAGCGCCATCGCGCCGCCGAGGGCGTCGACTTCCTTGACCAGATGGCCCTTGCCGATCCCGCCGATCGACGGGTTGCAGCTCATCTGGCCGAGGGTCTCGATGTTGTGGGTCAGCAGCAGCGTGGCGCAGCCCATGCGGGCAGCGGCCAGTGCGGCCTCGGTGCCGGCGTGGCCGCCGCCGACGACGATGACGTCAAATTCCTGGGGGTAGAGCATCACGGGCTCCCTGAAATGGGGCCCGCGCGGGGCGCGCGGACAAACCTTCTATTCTAGGTTTGACCGCGTTCCGCGTCAGCATCGGGGTGGCCTCAGGCGGCGACGATCTCGCCGCTGTCCTCGCGCCGGTTCCACCAGCGGTCGAAGAAGTAGTGCGCGACGGTGTTGACCACCGGTTCGACGAAGGTGATTGCGCCGGCGATGGTCCAGCTGCCGGTCAGCGAGTAGCTGACACCGAAGGCGATGCCGATGTGCATGACGCCGAAGGTCGCTGACTTGGCCATGAGGGTCTCCTTGTCCTGGTGATGCGGGCGGGATGGCGATGGAGGCATCTTCCCATGCCGACCTGCATCATTGGATGAGACTATCAAATGGCTGCGATAGATATGCTCAAGCCTTGGCGCAGAGCGGGTGGCGCGCCAGCTCGGCGATCGCGTCCGGCACCTGGCGGCTCAGCGTGTCACGGCCTTCCGGCGAACCGACCAGCTCCTGCTGCTGCGGCGTCAGGGTCTCGGGATCGCTGCCGAGCAGCACGATCGGGGTCAGCGCGTCGGCCAGCTCGGCGTCATCGAAGATGCGGTTCCAGTGCTCCGGCGTCATGGCCGTGCCCTGCAGGAAGCCGATGCACCACAGCTCGGCATCGACGATCTCCTGCACCTCGTCGCTGTCCTCGGCCTCGACTTCGGCGATGCCGAACAGCGGCTCCAGCGTCTCCGGATCGGCGCGCAGCTGGCGGTCGATCGAGGCCAGATGACGCAGCACCAGCTGGGCGACCTTCTTGGTCTGCTTGCCGCTGCCGAAGGGTGCCTTCGCCGGATCCTGGCCGCCCCAGACGCGCGTGACCCAGACATCGGCCTCGGGCAGCGCGGGCGACAGCAGCAGTGCGGTCAGGTAGCCGTCGAGGCTTTCCATGTCGGCGACCGCATCCTCGGCCTCGATGAAGGACAGCAGCTCGTCGAGCTCGTCCATCTCCTGCTCGGTCAGCGGCGGGTTGTCGACGGCAGGGTTGTACTGGGGCAATTTCACGTGAAGGGCCTCGCTGAAGGGGAGGCCGCAGTGTGGCACGATCAGGTCATCATGCAATGTCGTCCTCGCTGCGCTGCCTGCTGCATCGCGCCCTCGATCTCCAGCCCGATTCCCGGCATGCCGGACGGCAAGCCGGCGGGCGTGCCCTGCGTGCAGCTCGACGAGGAACTGCGCTGCCGCCTCTTCGGCCGACCGGAGCGCCCGGCGGTCTGCGGCGGCCTGCAGCCGGACGAGGACATGTGCGGCAGCAGCCGCGAGCAGGCGCTGCGCTGGCTCGGGCATCTGGAGGATCAGACCTGTCCGCAGACGAACCCGGCTCCGGCTCATGAGCTGCCGGGGCGTCGCGCAGCGGACTGACGCGGGCTGAGGTCGCCCTCATGCTTGTGAGTTCCGAACCGAGGAGACCCGCGATGAGACTGCACACCACCCGCCGCGCGCCCAACCCGCGCCGCGTCCACATGTTCCTGGCCGAGAAAGGCCTGGAGATCGAGACGGTCGAGGTCGCTCTGGATGGCGTTGCCAACCGCTCGGGCGAGCTGCTGGCGCGCAGCCCCTTCGGCCGGGTGCCGGTGCTGGAATTCGACGACGGCCGCTGTCTTGGCGAGACCCGCGCGATCTGTGCCTGGATCGAGGGCCATCACCCCGAGCCGAACCTGATGGGCTCGGATGTCGACGAGCGGGCCTTCATCGAGATGCACGACCGCCGCGCCGAGTTCCACCTGCTGCTGCCGATCGCGAACTGGATCCGCCACGGCCATCCGGGCCTGGCGCCGCTGGAGCAGCCGCAGTTTCCGGACTTCGCTACGGCGCAGGCCGGCAAGCTGCGCGAGTTCGCCCAGGTCTTCGATGCCGAACTGGCGACGCGCCCGTGGTGGGCCGGCGATCGTTTCAGCATCGCCGACATCACCGCCTTCTGCGCGATCGAGTTCGTGCGCGGGCTGATGCGCTGGCAGCCCGGCGAGCAGGGTCTGCCCAACCTTCAGGCCTGGCGGGACCGCGTCGCCGCCCGGCCGAGCGCGAAGGCCGGGATGTGAGCGCGCGTGAGGCGCGATCTCAGTTGTTGCGCGTCACTGTGCTGACACCCTGGAGCGGACGGCCTGCTCCCGCCGCCAGCGCGCCGGAGCCTGCCCCAGGCGCTGGCTGAAGAGGCGGGTCAGTGCCGCGGCCGAGCCATAGCCGACGGCCGTGGCCACCTCGGCCACGCCCAGGCCCTCGCGCAGCAGCAGCCGGGCGCGGCGCAGGCGCCAGTCCAGCAGATAGTCGCCCGGCGGCTGGCCGACGACACGGGCAAAGCGCTCGGCCAGCGCGGTGCGCGACAGGCCGGCCAGCCGGGCCAGTTCCGCCAGGGACCAGGCATGCTCCGGCTGGCGGTGGATCGCATCGAGCACCGGGCGCAGCGCAGGATCGCTCAGGCCGGCCAGCAGGCTGCCGCTGCCGCCGCGCATGCGGTCGAGCTGGTGGCGCAGCCATTGCAGCAGCAGCACCTCCACCAGCCGCGACAGCATCGCCACGTGCGCGCAGCCCTGGCCTTCGGCTTCTTCGACGATGAGGGCCAGCGTGGCGCTCATCGCGGCCGGCAGATCGCGCCGCGCCAGAACCAGCCGGTGCGGCAGTGCGTCGAGCAGCGGATTCAGCCCGGATTCGCCGAAATCCACAGGCACATCGAAGACCTGCATCGGCTGGTCGCTCATCGGCATCAGCCGGTGGCGGGCGGGGGCGGGCAGCCAGACCAGCACCGGCTGCAGCCACTGCTCGCGCGGCAGGCGCTCGGCATCCTCGCCATCGCCCTCGATCTGCACCGGGCCGCGCAGCAGCAGGTGCAGACGGCCCGAATCGGCCAGCACCCGCGACCCTTGGGACAGATCCAGGGCGGACAGCGGCCCGGCGCGCAGCGGAAAACAGGGCAGAAGCGCTGCCAGACGATCGTTCAGAGCCATTTTTCCTGGGGTTGAAGCCAGAACAGGAATCAAGAAAATGGCTGAATTATTGATCAATCGTCCCCATGGGGCTCCGAGGAGGAATCAGCGCCCTGTGGCGGCCTCGAAGGCGAGCAGCTGGCGCTTGCGCGCGAGGCCGCCGGCATAGCCGGTCAAGGCGCCGTCACGCCCGACCAGCCGGTGGCAGGGCACCAGGATGGACAGCGGATTGCGTCCGGTGGCCGCCCCCACCGCCCGGGCTGCACCCGGGCGTCCGACCGCGGCGGCCAGCTCGCCGTAGCTGCAGGTGCGGCCATGTGGAATGCGGCTCAGGGCCTGCCAGATGCTCTGCTGGAAAGTGCTGCCTTCGGGCGCCAGCGGCAGGTCGAAGTCGATTCGCCGGCCGGCATGCCAGTCGTGCAGCTGGGTGGCCGCCTCGCGCAGCAGCGGGTGTTCATCGTCGCGCTGCCAGCCGGTCTGCGGTCCGTCGAAATGGCGCTGGCCGACGAACCAGGCGCCGGCCAGTGCGGCCAGCTCATCCCGGCCGCGGGCCGCCAGGATCATCGTGCCGAGCGGGGTATCCAGCTCGGTCCAGAACAGGGAAGGCAGAGGGGTCGCCATGTCGTCGCTCCTGGTCGAAAAGTCGGAAAGGCAGGGGGGCGACGGCATCTTATCCACAGCACGGCGGCCTGTCGTCAGCGGGCCGCCGTGCGGCGTTCTGCGCATGAAGATCAGCGGCGAGGCTCAGTTCTCCACAATCTTGTCCACAGATTTATCCACAGGCCATCACAAGGAGGTGAGCCAGAAACCGTCAGATCATCGAAGCTGTGCACAGCTTCTCTTCAGGTCATGCACAGACTTGTCCAGAAAAACCGGGGACTTGATGGCAAGTCATTGATTAAATTGGATAAAAAATCTGAGGACTCGATTCAGGAGATCAACTTGTCCACAGGAAATATCATGCTTGTGCACACGATCATCAGAGTTATACACAGACTTGTCCACAGGACTCGATCGCAAGAACGGCCGCGCAGCCTGCTGCATTTTTCGACTTGTCCACAGCTCAGCGCTGGCGCTGGCGGCGACATTTCCACAGGGCGAAGATCTCCACGGCGCCGGCCAGCGCCGCTGCGCCGAGGATCAGCAGCGGATGGGTCAGCACGCGCATCGTGAGAGGCAGGCGGGCGCGGGTCATGGCGGGCTCCTGGGCGGGTGGGGAAAGGCGCGATCGTGGCGGGCGCCGGTGTCAGCGCCGTGACGTGTTCGAGCTGTCGCGGTTCTGTCATTTCCGGTTGCTAGCCTGTCCGACCCGAAGACGACAGAAGAAGCTGCGCGAACGAGCAGCACGGAAAGGGCGGAGTGACGGCAGCAGATCAGGTCCATCGGCAGGCAGCGCGGCTGGAGCTGGCTGCGCTGGTCGAGCTGGAGCGGCTGATTGCCGAGGCCGGCCCCTGGGTTCGGGTGCGCACCGCCTGCGAGGTCGAGGTGGCGGGCCGCCGTTTTCCGGTGCCGGTGGTGACGATGGGCAGCGAGGATCCGCAGGCGCCGGCGGTCGGCCTGTTCGGCGGCGTGCACGGCCTGGAGCGCATTGGCGCCGAGGTGGTGCTGGCCTATCTGCGCACACTGGTCAGCCGCCTGCCCTGGGACCGGGTGCAGCAGCGCCAGCTCGAGTCGCTCAGGCTGGTCTTCATGCCGCTGGTCAATCCGGGCGGGCTGTGGCTGGGCACGCGCGCCAATCCGCAGGGCGTCGACCTGATGCGCAACGCGCCGCAGGATGCCGTCGGCCGGGTGCCCTTCCTGGTCGGCGGCCAGCGCCTGAGTGCGGCCCTGCCCTGGTACCGCGGCCCGGCCGGTGCGCCGATGCAGGCCGAGAGCCAGGCGCTGTGCGAGGTGGTCGAGCAGGAACTGCTCGGCCGGCCCTTCAGCCTGGCGGTGGACTGCCACTCCGGCTTCGGGCTGCATGACCGGATCTGGTTTCCGTACGCCTGCCGGCGCGAGCCGATCGAGTGGCTGCCGGAGCTGCATGCGCTGAAGGCGCTGCTCGATGCCAGCCAGGTGCATCACCCCTATGTCTTCGAGCCGCAGAGCCGGCTCTACCTCGCGCACGGCGACCTGTGGGATCACCTGAGCCTGGGCGCGCAGGCGCGCGACGCCCGCGCGGTCTTCCTGTCGCTGACGCTGGAGATGGGCTCCTGGCTGTGGGTGCGCAAGAACCCGCGCCAGCTCTTCTCGCGCGACGGCCTGTTCAACCCGCTGATCGCGCACCGGCAGCAGCGCGTGCTGCGCCGCCACATCGGCTGGCTGGATTTCCTGACCCGGGCGGCCAGCGGCCATGCGCTGTGGCTGCCGCAGGGCGCCGAGCGCGAACGCTGTCGCCGCGCGGCGCTGGCCCACTGGTATCCCGAGCATGAATCCCGAACGTGAATCCCGATCATGAGGCGATCGATGATGGATCTGAGCGAGATGGCGTCACGCTGGCCTGAGCGGGTTTCGGCGGGTGCCTCGGTGGCGGTATCAGGCACGGCGCCGGTCTGCGTGCTGCTGCGCGGGCTGGGCCGCGATGCGCGCCACTGGGGCGATTTCCCGGCGCGGCTGTCGCGGGCCTGGTCGGGCGAGCGGCCTCTGCTGCTGAAGCCCGATCTGCCGGGCAACGGCCGCGCGCATCTGCAGACCTGCGCCAGCCGGGTCGAGGACATGGTCGAGCCGCTGCGCGAGCAGGTCCGCGCGCAGCTGGGCGCGGCAGGCCTGGGCGGTCGACCGCTGCATCTGCTGGCGATGTCGCTGGGCGCGATGGTGGCCATCGCCTGGGCGCAGCGCCATCCCGGCGAGCTGGCCGGCATGGTGCTGATCAACACCAGTGTGCGGCCGCTCAATCCCTTCTGGCAGCGCCTGCGGCCGCGCGCCTGGCCGGTGCTGCTGCGCAGCCAGCTCGGCCTGATGTCCCTGCCCGAGCGCGAAGCGGCCATCCTGGCGCTGACCAGCCGCATTGCGGCCGACTCGCCCGGGGTGAAGGCGCTGCTGGACGACTGGGTCGGCTGGCAGCAGGCCTGGCCGGTGCGCCACAGCAATGCGCTGCGCCAGCTGCTGGCCGCCGCGCGCTTTCATGCGCCGGAGCAGGCGCCGCCGGTGCCGCTGCTGCTGCTGGCCGGCGCTGGCGACCGGCTGGTCGATCCCGCCTGCAGTCGTCGGCTGGCCCGTGCCTGGCAGGTACCGCTGCTCGAGCATCCTCAAGCTGGGCATGACCTGCCGCTGGACGACCCGGACTGGGTGGCCGCCGAGGCAGGCGGCTTCCTGGCCCAGCAGGCGAGCGCCTCGCCCGCCTGTGCTCAGAGCCCCTTCAGCGCCACCACGCCAGTGGCGGGAAAATCGGTGAAGACGCCGTCGACGCCGAGCTTCATGTAGTACTGCATCTCGGCCTTCGGGTCGGCGAAGCCGTAGCCGCTGGCGTCGTCGCGGAAGGTCCAGGTGTGCACCATCAGGCCCTTGGCATGCGCCATCTCGATCACGCCGGTGCTGCCGTCGACGCGGCGGTCGTTGATCGTGATCCTGCCGTCGCCATTGCGGTCGACCTGATCGTTGACCGTCTTGACCAGATAGGGCTTCCACGGGCCGATCGCGTCGGCGTAGGTCTTGACGAAGTCCAGGCCCGAGCTGGTCAGCAGGTCGGAGAACTGGCGGGTGTCGCCCGACACCACGAAGTCGTAGGGCTGGCGGTAGGGCGCCACCAGCGACATCGAGCCGTCGTCCTTGACATCGTCGGCGTCGATCAGCTGCACCAGGCGGATCTTCGTCTTCGTGCGCAGGTACTGCAGGTTCGAGACCTCGAAGGACTGGATGAAGACCGGCGCGCTCGCGCTGTTGCCGTAGATCGGGTGCAGCGTGGCGAGCAGCTTGTCCTCGAAGACATTGGCGCCGAACAGGCCCTTGTGGAAGGTCGAGTGCTTGATCTCCGGATAGATGCCGACGCTGCGGCCGGCCTTGGCGCCCTCGGTCTGCGCCAGGTTGATGACCTCGGCCAGCGTCGGGATCTCGTACAGGCCGTCGAAGGCGGTGGAGCGGCCGGCGCGCGCCTGCTTCGCGCGCAGCGTCCTGATCTCGGCCAGCGTGAAGTCGCTGGCGAAGTAGGCGGTGGTCGAGACGCCGTCGACCAGCTTCGTGGTCTTGCGGCTGGCGTCGAACTGGGTCGCGACGTCGGTGGTGTCGTCGAGCATCGGCTCGTGGCGGGCGATCATCACGCCGTCCTTGGTCAGCACCAGGTCGGGCTCGATGAAGTCGGCGCCGCGTGCGATGGCGCGCTCGTAGGCCGCCAGCGTGTGCTCGGGCAGCTCGCCGCTGGCGCCGCGGTGGCCGATGACCAGCGGGGCCGCGCCGCTCAGGGTCTTGTAGGGCGCGGCGGCGGGCGCCGGGGTGGCGTCGTCGTCGCCGCCGCCGCAGGCCTGCAGCAGCGAGAGCGTGGCCGCGGCCACCAGGATCCGTATGCGGATGCGCATGAGGGGTCTCCGTGTGTGTCGATGTCGACGGAGATTCTGTAAAGCGGGGGTGACAGCGCGGTGAAGCGGCCGTGTCAGCCGCTCACAGCGGCAGCGGCCGGTCCGCGACGATGCTCTTCATCACCAGGGTGGACGACAGGCGCAGCACGCCCGGCAGCCTGGAGAGCTCGCGGTCGTACAGCAGCTGGAAGGCGCCGAGGTCGCGGGTCACGACATGGAGCATGAAGTCCGGGTCGCCGAACAGGCGCTCGGCGCGGATCACCGCCTGCACGCCCAGCACCGCCTCCTCGAAGGCCTGCACGCTCTCGCCGCTGGTGTCGCGCAGCGAGACGAAGACGATCGCCGAGAACTGCAGCCCGACCGCCGCCGCGTCGATCTTCGGCGCATAGCCGGTGATCACGCCGCCGGCCTCCAGCGCGCGCAGCCGGCGGTGGCAGGGCGACAGGCTCAGGCCCACCTTCTGCGCCAGGTCGGTGACGGAAATGCGCCCGTCCTGCTGCAGCTCGGCAAGAATCTTCCGGTCAATCGCGTCCATGCAGAAAATTCTACTCAGGATGCGCGTCGTGGCGGGAAAGATCGGCAGCACTTTCCCGGCCGGAATTCCTACGATCCCTGGCAAGGATGAAAGGAAAAGCCACGATGTCTGCCGCTCTGCTGCTCGCGTTCTGGGCCGTGTCGATCTCGCTGGTGCTGGTGCCCGGCGCCGACTGGGCGTACGCGATCGCCGCCGGTCTGCGCGAGCGGGCCATCGCGCCGGCGATCGCCGGCATGCTGCTGGGCTATCTGGCGATCACGCTGGTGGTGGCGGCCGGGGTCGGCGCGCTGGTGACCCGGCACCCGGAACTGCTGACGCTGATGAGCCTGGCCGGCGCGGCCTATCTGCTGTGGCTGGGCGCGCAGGTCATCCGCCATCCGGCGGTGCCCGAAGCGGGGCAGGGGGCGGCGGATCGTCCGCGGGACTGGGTGCGGCGCGGCTTTCTGGTCAGCGGCATGAATCCGAAGGCGCTGCTGCTGATGCTGGCGCTGCTGCCGCAGTTCACCCGCGCGCAGGCGCCCTGGGCGGTGGAGCTGCAGATCGGCGCGCTGGGTCTGGTGCAGATGCTCAACTGCGCGGTGGTCTATTCGCTGGTGGCGGTGGCCTCGCGGCTGGTGCTGCGCACCCGGCCGGCGGCCGCACGCCGGGTCAGTCGCCTGTCGGGCGTGGCGATGATCGCGGTGGCGGTGCTGCTGCTGGCCGAGCAGCTGGCGCGGCACGCCTGCTTGTAGGTCCCCAGCGGGCCGCGAAGCGCGCGTGAACTGCCGAAGCAAACGGTGCTGTTCCTACAATGGGCCCTCGCCCCAGGAAAGCCCGCGATGCCTTATCAGCCGCCACAACATCTGCTCGAGGTCCTGCAGAAGATTCAATATGAAGAGGCGCTGCCTGCAGGTGATCCGCGGTATGTGGACACGCAGACGGCTCGCGGCAGCGAGCGCACGTTTTCCCGTCTGGCCCGCAAGATCGGCTGGGATCCGGCGTCCAACCAGTTCTTTCCGCCAGGGCAGAGCCATGTGCTGTTCTTCGGCCATGTCGGCAGCGGCAAGACCACCGAGCTGCGCCAGTACGCGCAGCGCCTGAACGACTCGAAGCGCTTCCGCGTCATCGAGGTCGACGCGGTGGACAAGCTGGACGTGAACAACCTGCAGTACACCGACGCGCTGATGGCGATGGCCGAGACGCTGGTGGCTCATCTGGACGCGAAGGGCTGTCGCCTGAGCGAGGCCGACCTGGCACCGTTGCAGCAGGCGATGGCGCGCATCGTGACGACGCGCAGCGACGGACGCGAGCTCAGCGCCGAGATCAAGACGGTGGCCGAGGCGGGTGGCGGTTTGCCGGGCTTGCTGAAGCTGCTGGCGACCTTCACCGCCGCGGCCAAGACCAATGCCACGACCAAGACCGAATGGCGCCGCGAGATCGCCAATCATTTCACCGCGGTGGCGTCGGCCTTCAACGGGTTGATCCGGCGCGCCGAGGCCGTCCTGAAAGAGGCTGGCGAGGCCGAGCGGCTGGTGTTTCTGCTCGACGGCATCGACAAACTGCGTGGCGATGACACCCAGCGCTTCTTCGTGCAGGACGCCGAGCAGCTGCTGTCGATCCAGGCATTTGTCATCTACACCGCGCCGCTGCACCTGAAGTATGGTGGCCAGCTCGCCGGCAAGCTCGACGCCGATCTGGTGCTGCCGATGATCAAGCTGCAGGAGCGCGACGGCAGCCGGTGCGAAGCGGGCTGGACGGCGCTGCATGAGCTGCTGCTGCGTCGCATCGACCGGAGCCTGTTTGCGAGCGAGGCTGAAATCCACCGCCTGATCGAGCACAGCGGCGGGCATCCGCGCGAGCTGCTGCGGCTGCTGAAGCTGTGCTGCGAATATGCCGACGATCGGATCGATGCCGCCACCGTCGAGCGGGCGCTGGCGCAGCTGGCGGCCGACTACCGCTATTTCCTGGAGCCCGAGGATTACCCGCTGCTGGTGCAGCTCGACCACGACGAGAACCACGGCGGCAACGACGAGCGCACGCGCCAACTGCTCTACCGGCTGGCGCTGCTGCAATACAACGACGGCAGCTGGAGGCGCAGCCATCCGGTGGTGCGCCGGCTGGACGGGTATGTGAAGGCCTGCCAAGCCACCGCGTCGCCGGGAAAGCCGTGAACACGCCGGCCCGGCCGATCTTCGACGCCGAGCAGGCGCGGCTCGCGGCCGCGGCGCATCTGCCTCCCGAGCTGTTCGTCGAGTTCCAGCGGCTGGCCAAGACGCTGATCCATGGCCCCGCGTTCCAGCTGCTGATGGTCGACTGCCGCGATGAACGGCTGAGGGCGCGGGTGCTGGCGTCACTTGGGGAACTGCAGCAGCGCGTCGGCTTGCGCGGCGTCGAAGTCGTGCTGCATGAGCCGGTGGCGGGTGATGTGTCCGCGCTGGAAAGCCGTCTGATCGAGGCAGCGCGCGACCATGAGGTGATTCACCTGCTCGGCGCCAGCGTCTGGATGGACGACGCGGCGTGGCAGTCGTTCAATCTGGTGCGCGAGCGGCTGGCGGTGCAGGTGCGGGCACGGCTGGTGTTCTGGCTGAACGAAGAGGCCATTGCGCGCATTGCCCGGCAGGCAGCGGATCTCTGGGCATGGCGGGGCGGCGTGTATGGCTTCGCGGCCGAGGAAAAAACGCCGGACCTGCTGGAGCTCCAGCGACATGCCACGACCAGTGCAGGTCTTGTCCAGTCGGCCTTCGATCCGCGCAGCATGAAGGAGCGGTATCAACGCGTGGCCGAGATCCGTTCGATGCTTGGCAGTGCCACGACGCTTCCGGATGATTTGCGCGCACCGCTGCTTGAGGAACTGGCGCGCCTCCTGGCTTCATTGGGGGAAAGGCAGGCCGTCATTGATCTGCTGGAGAAAGACCTCCTGCCCATGGCGGATCGAATGGCCGACCTGCGGCTGATGGCCGAAGCCTGGACCCACTGGGCGGATGCGAAGAAATCCCTGGGCGATCTGGATGTGGCCTTGCTGACTTACCGCGAGAAGGTCCTCCCGATCCAGGTTCGTCGTGCGGATGAGCGTGAAGTCGCGGTGATCCACGGACGGATCGCTGACGTTTTGCAAGCGATGGGAGATCTGGAGGAGGCGCTGAGGCTCATGCGGGAAGATGCGCTGCCGGTTTTCGAGAAGCTGGGCGACGTGCGCTCGCGGGCGGTGGCGATGAGCAAGATCGCGGACATGTTGCAGGCGCGAGGGAATCTGGCGGAGGCGCAGAGCATCTTGCGCAAAGAGGCGTTGCCGGTTTTCGAGAAGCTGAGTGACGTGCGCTCGCGGGCGGCGACGATGGGTCAGATCGCGGGCATTCTGCAGGCGCAAGGGGATCTGGAGGAGGCGCTGAGGATCCTCCGGGAAGAGGCGTTGCCGGTTTTTGAGAAGCTGGGTGACGTGCGCGAGCGGGCGGTGACGATGGGTCAGATCGCTAGCGTTCTGCAGGCGCGAGGGGATCTGGAGGCGGCGCTGAGGATCCGTCGTGAAGAGGAGTTGCCGGTGTATGACCTTGCCCCCAGAAACCGTCTCCCATGCTGAGTGATGCAATGTCAGCAAGGAGAGCGGAAATGACGAAGCCGAAGGCTGCGCCGAGGGCGCGCTACACATTGGAATTCAAGCAGGAGGCGGTGC
>NZ_JACCPY010000059.1 GCF_013426975.1 Sphaerotilus sulfidivorans | reverse complement strand
CGGCCGGTGCGGGCACGATCGTGCACTGCCGGTGGAACGAGCGGCTGCATGGCATCAGCCTGCAGGCGTGCTGCGGCTGAGCGCGGCCTCGCGCACCGTCTGGTGCACGAAGGCGAGCCGGTCCAGCGCCGGCGTCTGGCGCTGGCGCCGCTGCAGCTGGCCCCCCGGCCGCTGTGGCTGCTCGACGAGCCCTTCGACGCGCTCGACCGCGCCGCCTGCGAGCGGCTGGCCGTGCGTGCGCAGGCCCATCTGGCCGCGGGCGGCGCGCTGCTGCTGAGCTCGCACGGCGCGCTGCCCGAGGGCTTTCCGGCCTGCGAGCCCTTCGATCTGGCCCCGCCCGGAGGCCGGGCATGAGGCCGGGCATGACGCCAGACCGTCCGGCGCAGGGCGGCTGGTCGCGCCCGCTGCGCGCCACCGTGCGCCGCGAGCTGCGCCTGGCGCTGCGCCAGCCCGCCGAGCTGCTCTGGCATGCGGGCTTCTTCGTGATGGTGGCGGCGCTGTTTCCGCTGTCGCTGCAGCCGGAGGGCGCCACGCTGCGCCTGCTCGGGCCGGGCGTGCTGTGGGTGGCGGCGCTGCTGGCGGTGCTGCTGGCCTGCGGGCGGCTCTTCCACGACGACCTGCGCGGCGGCTGGATCGACCAGTGCGTGCTGGCCGGCACCGACGACGGCCCGCCTCTGGCGCTGCTGGTAGGCGCACGCATGGCGGTGCAGTGGCTGCTCGCGGCCGGGCCGGTGCTGCTGGCCGCGCCGCTGGTGGCGCTGCAGTTCGGGCTAGGCGGTGCGGCGCTGCCGGTGCTGCTGGGCTCGCTGGCCCTGGGCAGCGCGGTGCTGGTGGCGGTGGCCGGCGTGGCCGCGGCGCTGACCGCCGGGCTGCGCGGCGCGGCGCTGCTGGCGATGCTGATGGTGCTGCCGCTGGCGGTGCCGGCGCTGGTGTTCGGAACGATGGCGGTACATGCCGCCCAGGCCGGCCGCCCGTTCGCGGCCGAGCTGCAGCTGCTCGGCGCGATGCTGGCGATGGCGATGCTGGCCTGCCCGCCGCTGGGCGCGGCGGCGCTGCGCGCGGCCGC
The DNA here is from genome assembly GCF_013426975.1 of Sphaerotilus sulfidivorans. Taxonomy (GTDB): domain Bacteria; phylum Pseudomonadota; class Gammaproteobacteria; order Burkholderiales; family Burkholderiaceae_C; genus Sphaerotilus; species Sphaerotilus sulfidivorans. Next base: position 11,279 of record NZ_JACCPY010000059.1, on the reverse strand, counting down.
GGCCGAGGAATGAACGCCGCACGACAAGGACAGGAACGATGGACACGCGAATCTCTGCCCCGATGGCCCTGGCCCCGGCGCGCCGGCCCGGCCTGCGCTGGGCGCCGTGGATCTTCCACTTCGCCAGCCCGATGCGGCTGCATGCGCTGGCCGGCCGGCTGGTCGGGCCGCTGCGCGCGCTGGCCGCGCTGCTGCTGCTGCCGGGGCTGTGGCTGGGCTTCGTCGCCAGCCCGGCCGACGCGGTGCAGGGCGAGGGCTACCGGCTGATCTACCTGCATGTGCCGGCGGCCTGGATGAGCATGTTCGTCTACGCGCTGATGGCGCTGTGGGGCGGCGTCGGACTGGTCTGGAAGACCCGCAGCAGCTTCATGATGGCGCATGCGCTGGCGCCCTCGGGCGCGCTGATGGCGCTGCTCAGCCTGGTGACCGGCGCCTTCTGGGGCCAGCCGATGTGGGGCACCTGGTGGGTGTGGGACGCGCGGCTGGGCTCCTCGCTGCTGCTGTTCTTTCTCTATCTGGGCTATCTGGCGCTGCTGCAGGCGCACGAGGGCCGCGAGCGCGCCGACCGCGCCTGCGCGGTGCTCGCGCTGCTGGGCGTGCTGAACCTGCCGGTCATCTACTTCTCGGTTCAGTGGTGGAACACGCTGCACCAGGGCGCGACGATCGCGCCGGGCAAGGCGGCGATGGCGCCGTCGATGCTGGCGGCGCTGCTGCTGATGTGCGCAGCCGCCTGGGCATGGACCGCAGCCAGCGCCTTCGCCCGGGTGCGGCTGATCATCGCCGAGCGCCAGGCGCAGGCGCGCTGGCTGCAGGCCGAGCAGGACGCGGCGGGAGAACACGCATGAACGACACGATCTGGGGCGGGCTGCTCGCCGCGCTGCGGCCGTGGTGGCCGGACTGGGCGGCCTTCGTCGCGATGGGCCGCCACGGCGACGTGGTCTGGCCGGCGGTGGCGATCTGCGCCGCGACCCTGGCGCTGGAGCAGATCGCGCTGGCGCGACGCGCCGGCCGCCAGCGCCCTGACATGAACGCCGCCGAGGAGCTCCGATGAAACCCCGCCACCGCCGTCTCGCGCTGGTCGCCGCCGGGCTGACGCTGGCCTCGGCCGGTGTCACGCTGGCGCTCGGCGCCTTCCGCAGCAATCTGGTCTTCTTCGTCACGCCGACGCAGATCGCCGCCGGCCAGGCCGAGCGCGGCGCACTGCTGCGCGTGGGTGGACTGGTTCAGCCCGGCTCGATCGCACGCGATGCCGCCGCCGAGGGCCTGAAGGTGCGCTTCGTGCTCGCCGACGGCCCGCATACGCTGCCGGTGGTCTTCGAGGGCGTGCTGCCCGACCTGTTCTCCGCCGGCCGCGGCGCGATCGCGCAGGGTCGCATCGACGCCTCAGGCACGCTGGTGGCCACCGAGGTGCTGGCCAAGCACGACGAGAACTACATGCCGCCGGGCGTGCACGCGCCGGACGCCGGCCAGGCAGGCGCACGATGACCGGCGAGATCGGTCACCTGCTGCTGATGCTGGCCACGGTCGCCGCGGCGGTGCAGATGCTCGCCGGGCTGCAGCCGCGGCCGCTGCCCCGGCTGGCCGCCACCGCGCTGGGCTGGCAGCTCATCGGTCTGGTCGGCGCGCTGGCCGCGCTGGGCCTGGCCTTTCACGACAACGACTTCTCGCTGGCCTATGTCGCCGCGCACGGCCACACGACGATGCCGCGCCTGTACGCGGTCTCGGCGGTCTGGGGCGGTCACGAGGGCTCGATGCTGCTGTGGTGCGCCATCCTGGCGCTGTGGAGCGTGCTGGCCGGCTGGCAGCTCGGCGCCCCGGGCGATGAGGCTGCGCGGGCCCATGCGGTGCGCACGCTGGGGGTGCTGGGCGCGGTGTCGCTGGCGATGTGCGGCTATGTACTGCTGACCTCCAACCCCTTCGTGCGACTGCTGCCGGCAGCCCCGGAAGGCCGCGGACTCAATCCGATGCTGCAGGATCCCGGTCTGGTGCTGCACCCGCCGCTGCTCTATCTGGGCTATGTCGGCACCGCGCTGCCCTTCGCCGCCACGCTGGCCGCGCTGGCCTGGGGCGAGCCCGCCGGCCTGGCGCGGCGGCTGCGTCCGTTCACCGCCGCGGCGCTGGCCTTCCTGTCGCTGGGCATCGCGCTGGGCTCCTGGTGGGCCTACTACGAGCTGGGCTGGGGCGGCTGGTGGTTCTGGGATCCGGTCGAGAACGCCTCGCTGATGCCCTGGCTGGTGCTGGCGACGCTGCTGCATCTGCAGGCCGCGCAGGACCTGCGTGGCCGCTTCGTGCAGGCCGCCGCCTGGCTGTCGATCGGCGGCTTCGTGCTGGCTCTGCTGGGCATCTTCCTGGTGCGCTCCGGCGTGCTGACATCGGTGCACGCGTTTGCGTCCGATCCGCGCCGCGGCAGCACCCTGCTGGCCCTGATCGCGCTGACGCTGGCGGTGTCGCTGCCGCTGGGCTTCCAGGGCATGGACCGGCTCGGCGGCGCACGGACCGGCGGCCGGACGGAAGAAGGCGCACGCTCGCCACTGTCGCGCGAGGGCGCGCTGGCCGCTGGCGCGCTGCTGCTGCTGGTGGCCTGCGCCAGCGTGCTGCTGGGCACGCTCTATCCGCTGGCGGTCGACGCGCTCGGCCTGGGCAAGCTGTCGGTGGGCGCGCCCTACTTCGACGCGGTGATGGCGCCGCTGCTGCTGCCGGCGCTGCTGTTGATGATTCCGGCCACAAGACTGCGCTGGGGCCGAGACGAGGGCCCGGCGCTGTGGCGCCGGCTGCGCCCGGTGGTGCTGGTGATGGGCCCGGCAGCGGTGGCGCTGCCGCTGCTGCTCGAGGCCGGCTTCGCGCGGATCAGCTGGGGCGCCGCGCTGACGCTGTGGCTGGCCACCGGCCTGCTGATCGCGACGCTGCAGACCCTGCACGAGCGCTGCGGCGGCCGCTGGCTGCGACTTGAGGCCAGCGGCGCCGGCATGGGGCTGGCGCACCTGGGCGTGGCGCTGTTCGCCTGCGGCGTGGCGATGGTCAACGCCTACGGCATCGAGCGCGACGTGCGTCTGGCGCCGGGCCAGAGCCATCGCATCGCCGGCTGCAGCCTGCAGTTCGAGGCCAGCGGCACCGCCAGCGGCCCGAACTACCGCGCGCTGACCGCGCGCTTCATTCTGGACTGCCCCGAACGGACGCCCGTGGTGCTGAACGCCGAGAAACGCGCCTACGATGGCTCGGCCATGCCGATGACAGAGTCGGCGATCGACTGGGGCCTGACCCGCGACATCTATGTCGCGCTGGGCGAGCAGGTCGGCAGCGGTGCGCAGGCCGCCTGGGGTCTGCGGGTGCAGTACCGGCCCTTCATCCGCTGGATCTGGATCGGCGTGGCGCTGATGGGTGCTGGCGCACTGCTGGCCGCGGCCTCGCGTCGGCTGCACCGGCACCGGGCGACCGCCCGCCATGCCGCACCTGCCCGAGCCCTTGAGGAGAGAACTGCATGAACGCCCCCCTTGCCGGCCCTCGCCCGGCCCGCCCTCGTCTGCTGCCCTGGCTGGCCGGCCTCGGCGCGCTCGCGCTGCTGGGCGTTCTGGCCATCGGCCTGACCCGCGATCCGCACGAGCTGCCCTCGACCCGCATCGGCAAGCCCTGGCCGGCGGTGACGCTGCCGGTGCTGGGCGACGCGGCGGCCGCGCCGGTCGGCCCGGCCCAGTGGCGCGGGCGCGCACGCATCGTCAACCTCTGGGCTTCCTGGTGCGGCACCTGCCGCGAGGAACATCCGGCGCTGATGTCGCTGGCGGCGACGCTGCGCGCGCAGGGCCGCGCCGACCAGCTCGTCGGCCTGAACTACAAGGACCGCGCCGCCGATGCCGGCGACTGGCTGGCGCGGCTGGGCGATCCGTTCTCGATGTCGCTGGTCGATGCCGACGGCCGCATGGCGATCGAGCTGGGCGTCTACGGCGCGCCCGAGACCTTCGTGATCGACGCGCAGGGCGTGATCCTGCACCGCCACGTCGGCGCACTGACGCCCGAGATCATCGCGCGCGAGCTGCTGCCGCGGCTAGGGATCGGCTCGTGAGCGCGCGTCGCACCTGCGCCGCGCTGCTGCTGGGGCTGGCGGCGGCGCTGGGCGCCGGCCGGGCTGGCGCGGCCACGCCGCCGTCCGACGTCGATGCCGACCGCATGCACGCGCTGACCGCCGAGCTGCGCTGCCTGGTCTGCCAGAACGAGTCGCTGGCCGACTCGAACGCGCCACTGGCGCTCGACCTCAAGCGCGAGATCGCGCAGCGCGTCGCCGCCGGCGACAGCGATGCGCAGATCATCGAGTTCCTGGTCGAGCGCTACGGCGACTTCGTCACCTACCGGCCGCCGCTGCGCGCCGGCACGCTGCTGCTGTGGCTGGGCCCGCCGGCGCTGCTGCTCGGCGGCGGCCTGCTGCTGTGGCGGCGGCTGCGCGATCCGCAGGGAGCCGCCTCGTGAGCGCGATGCTGCTGCCCGACTGGCTGCTGCCCTTCCTGGGCGTGGCGACCGTGCTGGCTGCGCTGTTCGGCGCCAGCCTGGTGGCGGCCGGCGACCCAGCCCACCCGGAGGCACCGCGCCGCCGCGCCTGGCAGGCACTCGCACCCGGCCTGGGCGCGCCGCTGGCCCTGCTTGCGCTCTATGTCGCGCTCGGCCACCCGGTGGCGCTCGATCCGGCCCGGCGTGCGCCCGACAGCGCCGACGCGGTCGAGTCGATGGTCGAGCGCCTGGCCGCGCGGCTCGAGCGCGATGGCGGCGACGTCGACGGCTGGCTGATGCTGGCGCGCTCGCTGAAGGTCACCGGCCGCCACCGCGAGGCCGCCGCGGCCTACGAGAAGGCCGCGACACGCGCGGTGCAGGACCCGGAGCTGCTGGCCGACTGGATCGAGGCCCGCATCCTCGCCGACGACCACCACTTCGATGTCCGCTCACGCGAGCTGCTGGCGCAGGCGATGGCCCTGGCGCCGGAGCATCCGGCGGTGCTGATGATGCGGGTGCTGGCCGCGCTCGACCGGGGCGACGCGACCGCGGCCCGCCAGGGCCTGAAGCGGCTGTCGGCGCAGTACGCACCCGGCAGCGCCGACCGCCAGGCGCTCGACGAGGCGCTGCGCCGGCTCGACGCCGGCGAGGATCCGCGCGCAGCACCGCGTGACGCCCGAACCCGCCAGGACATCCGATGATCCCCGACCGCCCCGACACCCGCCGAGGTTTCCTGCGTCGCCTGGCCGATCCGGGTCGGCGCCGGCCCGAGCCTTCAGGACCGCCAGCGGCACCGCTGCAGCTTCACATTGGCTCGACCTGCCTGATGCACCAACGCATCGAATGTCGCCTGTGCGCGGAAGCCTGCGACACCCGTGCGGTGAGGGTCGTGCCCGCGCTGGGCGGCATCATGCAGCTGCGCCTGGATCTGTCGGCCTGCACCGGTTGCGGCGACTGCCTTGCCGGCTGCCCGGTGGGCGCGGCCACACTGGCTCCGCTCTCCTCCATCGACACCCCCCTGCACCGAGACCCCCGTGACCGATGACACCACCCTGATCGACATGTGCGACGCCCTGATCCACACCCGCCAGCACATCGGCCCGAAGCATCTGGAGGCGCCCGGGCCGGACGAGGCCGAACTGGATGCGCTGTTTGCCGCCGCAGCCGCCGCGCCCGATCACCATCAGCTGCGCCCATGGCGCTTCCTGGTGCTGGGCGAGGCGGCACGCCAGCGCCTGTCCGAGGTCTTCGTCGAGGCGCTGCGCCAGCGCGATCCGCAGGCGCTGCCCGATCAGCTCGAGGATGCGCGGATCAAGGCCTTTCGCGGACCGGTGCTGATCATGGCGATCGTCGACCTGCGGGCCGACGATCCGGAGGTGCCGGCCTTCGAGCGGGTGTTCTCGCTGGGCTGCGCGGTGCAGAACCTGCTGCTGGCAGCGCGGGCACGCGGCTTCGGCAGCGGTCTGTCGAGCGGGCGGGCGCTGCATGTGCCGCTGATGCACCAGGCCTTCGGCCTGGCCGAGGGCGAGCAGCCGGTGTGCTTCATCAGCCTGGGCACGCCGCAGCGCAGCCGGCCGATCCGGCCGCGCCCGGCGGTGGCGGAGTTCGTGCAGCGAATCTGAGGCACCTGGGCGTGCAGGCCTCGTCCTCGCGCGGGGCCGGAAGCCAGAGCGCAATCGCATTGCCGTTAGTATTCTTGATTGCCAAAAATCGGCCGAAGCCATTTCTCAATCAGATTTCATTGTTAGGCAAAAACATTGATTCACATGATTCACCTACCAATGAACATTGCATTCAGCAAAGCGATCATCTACATTCCAGCCCATCGTCCCTTCCCAAGATCCGACGGGCCATGACTCTGCGATCCACCTTCGCCCAGGCCGACAGCCTGCTCTACCGGCTGCGTGCCGCCGGCACGCTGCTCGGCGTCACCGACAACACGCTGCGCGGCTATGCCGACCATGCCGGCATCGCGGTGCGCCGCGCCTCCGACCTGACGCCGGGGGCACCGGCGGTGCGGGTGTTCGAGCCTGACACCCTGTTCCGGCTGGCGCAGTGGCGCCGCGCGCAGAACTATGTGAAGGCGCCGGCCGCCGGCAGCGGCCCGGTCGTCGTCACCGTCGACGTCATCAAGGGCGGCACCGGCAAGACCACCACCAGCGTCGAGACCGCGCTGCATCTGCAGCTGCTGGGCCTGCGGGTGCTGCTGGTCGACCTGGACGTGCAGGCCAATGCCACCCAGCTGATGGGCTACGAGCCCGACCTGACGCTCGACGAGGCCGAGGCCTACGGCGTGGCGCCGGCGGCGATCGTGCAGGACACCTTCGCCTCGGTGCTGATGCCCTTCCTGGAGGGGCGCCAGCGCAACCAGCCGGTGCGCACCCTGCCCGCGGGCGTGATCAAGAAGCCCTTCGGCGAGCACGGGCCGCACCTGATCCCGGCCGACACCTTCCTGGGCGACATCGAGCCGGCGCTGGCCAATGCCAAGGGCCAGCGCGAGCTCTACCTGCGCCAGCTGATCGCCGCCTCGCTGGCCGGCGCCACGCCGGGGCTGGACCTGTCGGTCTACGACGTGATCGTCTTCGACTGCCCGCCCAGCGTCAGCTTCACCAGCACCGCCGCGATCGCCGCGGCCGATCTGGTGATCGCGCCGATCCGGCTCGACGCCTTCAGCGTCAAGGGCCTGACCAAGCTGATGAGCGAGATCGACGGCCTGGACGCCGCCTACCATGTGCGCCCGGAGCTGATCATCCTGCCGACCCACTACGCACCGCAGCTCGCGCGCATCGGCCGGATGCAGACCCAGCTCAACCAGTACCGCGACCTGATCGCGCCCTGCGCGATCTCGGCCTCCGAGGAATTTCCGAAGTCGCTCGACAGCTACCTGCCGCTGACGCTGCAGAAGCCCACCTGCCATCCGTCGAAGGAATACCGCCTGTTCGCCGAGCATCTGCACGGCCGCATCCTGGCCCTGGCCGCCGCCCGCCGCCGCACCGCATCATGACCAAGCAGAGACTCATCCTCCCGAACGACGGCCGCCCGCCGATGCCGATGCCGGCCTTCTCGAACGCGCCCCGCTCGGTGGCGCCGGCCGGGCGCCGGCTGGTCCACCTGGCCGTCGACCTGATCGACGCCCACCCGCTGGCGCCGCGCGAGATCTACACCGAGCGCATGATCCGCGAGCGCGCCGACGACCTGCGGGCGCAGGGTCAGCATGATCCGATCCATGTGATCCCGAACCCGGACACGCCCGGGCGCTACCTCATCTGCGACGGCTGGACCCGGGTTCAGGCCTGCCGGGTGCACGGCGCGCTCGACACGCTGCTGGCCGAGATCCACGAGGGCCTGTCGCTGCGCGAGGCCGCCTGGTTCGGCTACGAGCAGAACGAGGGTCGAGAGCAGCAGTCCGACTACGACCGCGCGATGTTCCACGAGAAGCTGCTGGCCGACGGCGAGACCGCCGAGGAGCTGGCGCGCCGCGGCGGCTTCCACAAGTCGATGATGACCTTCCTGCGCGCCTACGCGAAGCTGCCGGCCGGCGTGCTCGACCTCGTGCGCGCGCATCCGCAGAAGTTCGGCTCGCGGGTCGCCTACGAGCTGCACCGGCTGCACGAGGCCTGCGGCGAGGCGGCGGCGCTGGAGCTGGCCACCGAGTTCGCGACCCACCCGGACGACCTGCCGGTGCGCTGGCTGCTCGACCGGGTGCGCGAGCTGCGTGCCCAGACCCGCGAGGCCGCCCCGGCCGAGAAAAAGGCCGCCCCCGCCTGGCCGGCGCACCAGGTCTACGACAGCGCCGAGGCGCGCGGCTACTACCGCCGCCGCGACGGCCGCATCCAGCTCTCGCTGCAGCTGGCGCCGCAGCACCGCGAGGCCTTCGCGCAGGGGCTGGAGCAGTTGCTGAAGACCCTGGGCGAGCCTGCGTCGGGCGATCCGGTTTGAACGTTCAAACCAGACCGCACCCGACCCGACCGCACAAGCCCGGTGCCTGCTCGCACCGGGCATGCCCATCCAGCGGCCCTGGCTGCGCAGGCATGGTGCGGTGATGAACCGGGTTCGCGGCGCCCGACCGCTGGCCGCCGATGCCTTCGCCGCGCAGTACCGGCTGAAAGCGCTGCAGCGCCAGGCCGCGCAGATCTGGCGTCAGGTCGACGCGCTGCTGACGCCCACCGCCCCAACCCACCCGACGATCGAGGCCATGCTGGCCGAGCCCATCGCGCGCAACAGCGAGCTGGGCCTGTACACCAACTTCATGAACCTGCTGGACTGGGCCGCGGTGGCGGTGCCGACCGGCTTCGTCACGCGACCCGGAGCCACCGCGCCGATGCCGCACGGCGTGACGCTGTGCGCGCCGGCCCACCAGGACGTGCCGCTGCTGCACCTGGCCCGCCGCTGGCAGGCCGCGCTGCAGGGCCGCGCCGCCACGCTGGGCGCCACCGGCCAGCCGCTGCCGGCCGCGCAGCCCATCACGCCGGCCGTGCCCTCAGGCCAGCTGCGCGTGGCCGTCTGCGGCGCCCACCTCGAAGGCCAGCCGCTCAACGGCCAGCTCACCAGCCGCGGCGCGCGCCTGATCACCCGCACCACCACCACGCCGGATCACCGCCTGTACGCGCTGCCGCCCATCGTCACGCCCGCCGGCCAGCGCCTGCTGCGGCCGGCGCTCGTCCACGCCCCGGGCGACCCGCTGGGCCGCGCGATCGAGGTCGAGGTGTGGGAGCTGCCGGCGCGGGAGTTCGGCAGCTTCGTCGCTGCGATTCCCGCGCCGCTGGGGATTGGCAAGACCCGGCTGGCGGACGGCAGCGTGGTGCCGGGCTTCATCTGCGAGGAGGGGGCACTGGCGGGCGCGACCGACATCACGGGGTACGGGGGGTGGCGGGCGTGGGTCGGGCGGCAGGCGCCAGTGGCTGGATGAGGTGTGGCGGCAAGGGGTGCATTGGAGCTTGGCATGCAAAAGGGTGGCCGCTTCAGACTGAATTCGGTCGCTCGCGGCTGATCCTGCCTAGCGGCAGCGTTGACCGTCAGCAGCCATTCAAGAACACCTGCATCGAATGGCCGCTGATCGGCCATCAGCGGTCACTCGACGGCATAGCAGCCAAGCTACACGCACAAGTGACTGCTAACAGATTTCGTAACGGGCAGTGACCGACGCACTGCAGCTTGCAGGTGCCGGAGTCTTCGGTAGCCGACTCCCGCCGGTCAATGCCCAAGGGCATAGCCTGTGAAGCGGTTGCTCCTTTAGTTGTTCTGTGTGTCCCAATGCGCACCGTCACGCATGGGAACGTGGCCGGGGATGAGAACTTGGCTCGGGATCAAGCCGTCGAGAGAAATCGGCAGGGAATCGGGCTGGAATTTTTGAACGGTTTCGTCAAGCTCCCAGAGCTTGTCGAGCGTCTGGTTGGCCTGAATCAAGTGCACGCGAACGGCCACCAACGGCTTGTCCGTCACGAACTCGGGCATTGATGCCATGACCTTCTCGGTGCGGCGCCGCTCGATATCGTGTCCTTCTAGGGTCTCTAAGCCGATGTGAACAACCGAAGCTGCCCCAGTCGGCAGTTGCTGGACCGCTTGGCTCAGCCGGTTCTTGACATCCCTGGCCTTTCGTTCGATCGACTCCTCGGCATCAAAGACGCGCGTCATCCCACACGCCCAGTCCATCGACTCAATGAACGTGCCGAGCACACCGGCCTCACACCCGTTGATCTCTGAGCGCTTGCTCGCCGAAAGCAATGTGACCTCCGAGTTAAGAGGTGCCCAATCGGCGCCCAGGAGCACTGAGAGCTGTGCGGATGGGTACTTGACTCTCCACCGGCTCAGGTGGTCATGAACTCGCCGATGGTTGATGGTCCGCGCCCGGATGGTGGCCTCAGCACTGTCGACCAGCACCTCTTCGCTACCCTTCAAGGGCAACTTTGCCTTGAACAGGTCGAGCAAGTACCCGGTGGGCAGTGACGACGCCTCGACGTGGAACTTTGCATCGAACCAGATCCACTGGCCATTTTCGGCAAGGAATGCCGATGCGGCGTCCCAGACGCGCAGGAACTCGTTGCGTTCCTTTTCTCCATATTCCGATCGACGAGACAACCGCTTGCACTCTACAAAAAGCTCGAAGTTGCCGTAGCTGACCTTCAGGTCCGGGCTCTTGGCTGGCGGAGCCTGCGGCAGCATCTCGACGTCGTAGCCCATCTCAGCGTAGGAGAGGGCTACCAGAATCTCGAAAATAACGCCGTCGGGGTCCGCCTTGTACTTGGTGACAAGTTCGCGCAGCTTCTCCTGAATGCCGGCAACTCGATCGGCGTACTGCCAGCGCGCGCCGAGCGAATGGATGAATGGCAGGGCGCGCGATGCCTGGCTCACGTCCACGCAGAGTGGATCGTCCAGAGCCTGCTCGCAGAGGAAGACGTACCACCCAATTTCGTCAGCTCGCACGCGGATTGATGCCGCAGTCGCCAAGTCGGGGCCATGCTGTCCGATGGGTTGCAGCGCCGCGAGGATGGCATCCCGCCTGGTCTGCCATTCCACGGGCTCGAACTGAGCCTGGATTGCCTCGAGGCCGCGCCTAAGGATGGCGTCTCCGACGGGGTCGCGCGGGCCCAGCGAATCCACGAGCGCGCGCTTGTTGCGCTCGATGGCCTCCTTGGTCCGCACGGCAAGCGTGCCTCGCAGCTTTGCTTCACCCATAAGAGCGGCTAACAAAACACAGTCGTCGCCATCGCTGTCTGAATCGTTGAAGGCTGATGAAAGACAAGGAAGTCAGCGCTGCGCTGTGGGAGAAGTTGGAGCCGTTGCTGCCTGAGGCGCCGCCGCGC
>NZ_JACCPY010000058.1 GCF_013426975.1 Sphaerotilus sulfidivorans | reverse complement strand
AACCCGACTGCACTCGACGCTGGCCTACGTCAGCCCGATGCAGTTCGAAGAAAACTGGCTCGCCGGCCAAGCTCGGCAAGCCAGCGCGTAGTCTGGCTATGGGATACGGAATACAGGGGCAAGGTCAATCTGAGGGGGCATCCTGAGCCCTCGCGAGCCGACGAGTTCCGTTCGAGGCGTCAAGCCCCATGCCCAGATTGGCGCTACCGACTCTGCTGGGGCTCGATGCTGCTGCGGTGGATGCCGCGCAGCGTCAGTTGCCAACCTTGAGTACGCCGCCCTTGCCCAGGCCGCCCTTGACCTCTTGTGCCTTGTAGTTGCGCAGCGAGATCACCATGTTGTTGTAGGCGTCCATGAAGGCCGCCACGGTGGCCTTGCCTTCGGGCGTGCGCGAGAAGCCGCTCAGTCCGCCCGCCGCACCGCCGCCAAAGGCGCCGAGCGCAGCGCCGAAGTTGGTGGCGGTGGAACTGCCCTCGGAGATGCCGATCTGTACACCCGAGCGGATGTCCATGAGCGTGAGCGTCACGACAGAGGCCTTCGATTCCATCGAACCTGCTACCGCGCCCAGCCCACGCCCGAGCAAGCCACCCAGCGCGCCTGCGATCTTGCCGGTGGAATCGTTGTTGATGATGATCTGCGGGTCGAGGAAGTAGTCGGCTGCGACGCGCTGCCCCTTCTGCTGTTGCGAGCCTGCGCGGAACTCGCCCGAGTTGCGCTGCTTGTCCGTGATGGAGGAGATCTTCTCTTCCATGCGGTTGTTGCCGATGGATGTGATCACGAAGCAGTTGGACTGCTGCACCGCCAGCCGCAGCAGCGGTTCTATCGACGTCACCTGAGTGGCTTGGCCGAAGCTCGCGTACCACTGCTTGCCACGCCCGTCGTCGACGGCCAGCGTGCCCAGCGGTGCATCGCAACGCTGCAGGTTGCTGTTGGCCCCGACGCTCGTGCCTCCCGCGGCACCGCCCTTGGCTTCGGTGGCGGCGGTGCCGGTGGAGACGATGCCACCGCCGGGTGTCACGCAGCCGGCCAGTGCGAGCGTGCAGGCCAAGGCTGTCCATTGGAAGGGGCTTGCCAGATTCTTCATGGTGATGTGCGTTGGGGGTGAAGGTCGGGGAAGAGGGTGTCAGTACAGAACCCAGACGCCGGCGCGCCAGGCCCAGTAGTACGGGTAGGCGCTGTACCACCAGGCGATGCCGTTCTTGCGGTAGTGCTCGCGCCAGCGGTAGCGTGCTTGTTCGTCCTGCTTTGCCTTGTTGGCTTCGGGCAGCAGCCTTGCCGATTCCTTGTCGCCGCGTTCTGCGGCGACCGACAGCCAGCGCTCGGCCTCGGCGGGATCGGACCCCATTTCCTGCAGGCCGGTGAGGTAGATGCGACCCAGCGCCGCCTGGGCGCGCAGGTCGCCACGCTCGCCGGCCTGGCGCAGCCACTGGATGGCCTGATAGCTGTCCATGCGCACGCCATCGCCGCGCATCAGGCGGATGCCCAGGTCGTAGGCCGCTCGCGGATCCTTGGCGGCGATGTCCTTCAGCGTGGCCAAGCGACGGGTTTCCTCGGGGTTGTCGTCCTTGGTGGTGTCGAAGGTGGCGGTGTCTCGCGGTCGGTCGGAGCAGCCCTTGTCGTCGCAGATGCGCACGTTGGCCGAGGGCACAGTCTGTAGGCAGCCACCCAGGGTCAGTGCGAGTGACAGGGCCAAGGAGGTGGTCTTTGTCATGGGCGGAGTCGTGGCTGGGTAGCCCGGCTGAACTGTGGTGAACTGTGATGAACATTATGGCGCCAGCTCCGGCGCGGTGGCGCCCTCTCACAAGTAACGGTGGCCTGGCTGGCGGACCGAGACGCCTGTCGGGCTTCGCGCGCGCGGCCCTTCGGCGAGCCCCTAGACTCGCCGCATGTCTGCCCCATTTCCTTTCCGCGTCGCCGTCGTCGGCGGCGGTCCCGCCGGCCTGATGGCCGCCGATGTCCTGCTCGCTGCCGGCGCGCAGGTCGAGCTCTTCGATGCCATGCCCTCGGTCGGGCGCAAGTTCCTGCTTGCCGGCAAGGGCGGGCTCAACATCACCCATGCCGAACCCGAGGCGGCCTTCCGCGGCCGCTACCGCGAGCGCGCCGCCGAGGTCGGCGCTTGGCTCGACGGCTTCGGCCCCGAGGCGCTGCGCGCCTGGGTGCACGCGCAGGGCATCCCGACCTTCGTCGGCAGCTCCGGCAAGGTCTTTCCCGAGGGCATGAAGGCCGCGCCGCTGCTGCGTGCCTGGCTGCACCGGCTGCGCGCGGCCGGGCTGGTGCTGCATGCGCGCCACCGCTGGACCGGACAGCTCGAGGCCGCGCAGGGCGGCGGCTGGACGCTCGGCTTCGACACGCCGCAGGGGCCGCGGGCCAACACGCACGATGCCGTCGTGCTGGCGCTGGGCGGCGCGAGCTGGGCGCGGCTGGGCTCGGACGGCGCCTGGCAGCCGTGGCTGGCCGGGCAGGGCGTCGACGTGGCGCCGCTGGTGCCGGCCAACTGCGGCTTCGACATCGCCTGGAGCGACTTCCTGCGCGAGCGCCATGCCGGCACGCCGCTGAAGAACGTGCGCCTGAAGTTCACCGATCGCACCGGCCAGGTCTTCGACCGCCTGGGCGAGGCGGTGCTGGGCGCCGGCGGGCTGGAGGGCAATCTGGTCTATGCCGCCAGCGCGCTGCTGCGCGACGAGATCGCCGCCTGCGGCCACGCCGACATCGCGCTCGATCTGCTGCCGGCCAAGGACGAGGCCACGCTGGCCGCCGCGCTGGCCAAGGGCCGCGGCGCGCGCTCGATGATCAATCACCTGAAGGAGCAGGCCGGCATTTACGGCGTGCGCGCGGCGCTGCTGCGCGAGGGGCTGGACGCGGCGCAGTGGACCGCGCTGTGCGCCGATCCGGCCGCGCTCGCAGGGCGCATCAAGGCGCTGCCGCTGCGCCTGACCGCCCCGCGCCCGATCGACGAGGCGATCAGCAGTGCGGGCGGCGTGCGGCTGGAGGCGATGGACGCGGGGTTGATGCTGTCCGCGCTGCCGGGTGTGTTCTGCGCCGGCGAGATGCTCGACTGGGAGGCTCCGACCGGCGGCTATCTGCTGACGGCCTGCCTGGCCAGCGGGCGGGCGGCAGGGCAGGGGGTGCTGGAATGGCGCGCGCGCTTGCGGGCCGGATGATTTCCGCAGATTGCACATGTTGTACTGGACAGCATCAAGATTGGCCGAATGGAGTCGATAGCCCGAGCTCATTCACGGTCCCGCTCGCACCATGCCTGCTGCCACTCCGGTGATGACGTCGTCCCCTGCGCTGCGATCGCCAGCCCTGCTGGTGCTGGTGCTGGTGCTCTGGATCGGACTCTCCGGCGCGGCCCTGTGGCATCTGCGTCCGGCGACCGCATCCCCGGACATCTGTCGCACGCGTTGACCCGCGGCGTCGGCCGGTCCAACTGCAGGAGACTGTCTTGGATAGCGTCGATCTTCAGAACCGGCAGTTCCATCGCCGGGCCCACCGCGTGGCGATCATCTGCGCCAGCACCCATTTGCTGCTGTGCCTGGGCATTGGCCTGGCGACGTCCACGCTGATGCTGGCGCTGGTGGTCGGGCTGCCTGCAGTGCTGATCCCCGCCTGGCTGGCGCACCGCGATCCGGCCTCGCTGCTGTCGCGTCTGGCGATGGCCACCGGTTTCATGATCTTCACGGCCCTGGTCATCCAGCAGGCCGGCGGTGACATGGAGGCGCATTTCAGCTTCTTCGTGCTGATGTCGGTGCTGGTGGTCTACTGCGACTGGCGGCCCATCGTGTTCGCACTCGGCCTGATTGCCCTGCATCACGGCAGTTTCACTGTGCTGCAGCAGATGGAGTCTGGCGCGATCGTGTGGAACAGTCCGCGCAGCGGCTGGAGCCATTTCTGGGTGCATGCCGGCGTCGGCACGGTCCAGGCCCTGGCGCTCTCCTATCTGGCCGTCATGCTCCGCAATCTGGTGCAGGGGTCGTTCCAGGTGAACGCGATGGCCGGCGCCATCAGCGAGGGCCGATTCGAGTCCACGCCTCCGGCCGGAGCCGATGCGCCGATGGTCGCGGCGATGGTGGGCATGCAGGCCCGACTGGGAGCGATGATGAGCCAGGTCGAGACGGCCGCTGCCAACCTCGGCTCGGCTCTGCAGGAGATCGCCAGCGGCTCCGCCGATCTGGCAGCTCGCACCGAGGCCAGCGCGGCTCGCACCCAGTCCACCTCGGTCGAGATCGCTGCCGTGGTGGATCAGTCCCGGGATACGCTCAAGGTCACGATGGAGGCCGAGCAGAGCAATCACCGGCTGGCTTCAGCCGTCTCGACGGTATTGGCTTCGACGCACCAGCTGCTGAGCACGATGCAGCAGATCGACGCCAACAGCCGGCGCATGTCGGAGATCATCGCGGCCATCGACGGCATTGCCTTCCAGACCAACATTCTCGCGCTCAATGCGGCGGTGGAGGCGGCTCGTGCCGGCGAGCAGGGCCGCGGCTTCGCGGTGGTGGCCAACGAGGTCCGCTCGCTGGCTCAGCGCAGCGCGGCTGCGGCCCGCGATGTGCGCGACCTGATCCAGGCCGCGGTGGCGAGTGTCGGCGAGGGCAACCAGATCGCTCGTGGCACAGGCCAGGCGCTGGGCGAAATGGAGGCGCTGATCTCTCGCGCCCAGGCCCTGATGCATCAGACTGCGGAGGCGACGCGACATGGGCAACCTCGCCTGGAAGCCCTGAACCAGTCCCTTCAGGACATCGACAGCACCATGCAGCAGAACGCTGCCTTCGTCGAGCAACTGGGTGCGGCGACGATGGCCCTGCGTCAGCAAGAGGCCGGGCTGCGCCACGCGCTTGCCTCGCTGCGCCGCGATTCGCCCGCCGGCCTGCCCGCCTGACCAGAAAAAAAGACGCCCCCTTGCGGGGGCGTCCCTGGCCGGACCCGGGAGCAGGCCCGGCCCTTCATGCTTCATGCGCTCATCAAGGGTTCAGGTGTGACGATCAGGCCGGTTGAGTAGGCCGGTCTGCAGGAACTCGTCAACCTGGGATGAAGGTTAGCAGCGTGAATCCCTGACGCCGAGCCCGCTTTTCCGGATCGGTCTCCCGAGGACAAGGGGCGGCGTGAAGGCCTGCGCACTTCCCCTGGCCTTGCCCGGTCCTCGGCTCAGCCTGTGCTCAGCCTGCGCTGTCGTCGGTGTAGACGAGCTGGGCCTGCGCGCCGCACTGCGCGGCCCACTGCGCCAGCGCCTCGTCGCTGGGCCAGAAGCGCGAGCGCTCGCCCAGGTCGATGTCGCCCACCGCCTGCTCGCGCACGATGCGCAGGCGCACCGGCACGCCGCGGGTCAGCGTCTCGCCGAACTCGGTGTCTTCCTGCTTCGGCGGATGCGCGGCCAGCACCGCGTCGATCGGCGGCAGCGTGCGCCCCACCACCACGCGCAGGAAGCGCGCATGGCGGCAGCGCGCCTCGGCCAGGTCCGAGATCTGCTGCACGTTGAAGCGCAGGCCGCCGCTGAAGCGGTCGGGCTGGACCTTGCCGGTCAGGATCAGCAGCTCGTCGTCCTTGAGCCGCTCGGTGTTGGCGTTGAGCAGCTCCTCGGCCACCACCGCCTCGATCGCGCCGCTCCTGTCGTCGAGCTTGAAGATCGCCGCGCGGCCGCGCTGGCCGTTGACGACGCGCAGGTCGGCGATGATGCCGGCCACCGTCTGCGGCTCGCGGCTGTCCTGCAGGTCGGCGATCTCGCGGCGCACGAACTGGCGCACCTCCGGGCCGCTCTGGTCGAACAGATGGCCCGAGAGGTAGTAGCCGATGGCGACCTTCTCGTGCGACAGGCGGGTCTTCACGTCCCAGGGCTCGACGGCCGGATAGTCGGGCTCGCGGGTGGAGCTGCCGTGCGCATCCGCCTCGTCGCCGAAGTCGAACAGGCCGCCCTGGTCGGCATGCGCGGCCTGGTTGTCGGCGTACTCGAAGGCCAGGCCGACGCTGGCCAGCAGCTGCGCGCGCCCGTCCAGACCGAGCGGATGCAGCCGGTCGAAGGCGCCGGCCTTGATCAGCGCCTCGACCACGCGCTTGTTCAGGCTCTTGCGGTCGACGCGGTGCGCGAAGTCGAAGATCGAGCGGAACGGGCCGCCCTCGGCGCGCGCGCGCAGGATCGCCTCGATCGCGCCCTGGCCGGTGCCCTTGATCGCGCCCAGGCCGTAGCGGATCAGCTTGTCGCCCGCCTTGCCCGGCGCCGGCTCGAAGCGGTAGACGCCGACGTTGACATCCGGCGCCTCGAAGGCGATGCCGAAGTGCTTGGTGGCATCGTCGCGCAGGATCTTGAGCTTGTCGGTGTCGTCCAGCTCGATGGTCATGTTCGCCGCGAAGAACTCGGCGGCGTGATGGACCTTGATCCAGCCGGTGTGATAGGCCAGCAGCGAATAGGCGGCGGCGTGCGACTTGTTGAAGCCGTAGCCGGCGAACTTCTCCATCAGGTCGAAGACCTCGTCGGCCTTGTCCTGGTCGATGCCCTTCTTCGCGGCGCCCTCGCGGAACAGCAGGCGGTGCTGCGCCATTTCCTCGGGCTTCTTCTTGCCCATCGCGCGGCGCAGCATGTCGGCGCCGCCGAGGCTGTAGCCGCCCAGCACCTGGGCGGTCTGCATCACCTGCTCCTGGTAGACCATGATGCCGTAGGTCTCGGCCAGCACCGGCTCCACCAGCGGGTGCGGGTACTCGACCACCTCGCGGCCGTGCTTGCGCGCGACGAAGCTGGGGATCAGGTCCATCGGGCCGGGGCGGTACAGGGCGTTCAGCGCGATCAGGTCTTCCAGCCGGCTGGGCTTGGCGTCGCGCAGCATGCGCTGCATGCCGCCCGATTCGAACTGGAACACCGCCTCGGTCAGGCCGTCGGAGAAGAGCTTGTAGACCTTCGGGTCATCAAGCGGAATGGTCTCGAAGGCAAAGTCCTTGCGGTGCGCATGGCGCGCGACGATGAACTCCTTGGCCAGCTCCAGGATGGTCAGCGTGGCCAGCCCCAGGAAGTCGAACTTCACCAGGCCGATGGCCTCGACGTCGTCCTTGTCGTACTGGCTGACCGCCGAGTCGCTGCCGGGCTGCTGGTACTGCGGACAGAAGTCGGTGATCTTGCCCGGTGCGATCAGCACGCCGCCGGCGTGCATGCCGATGTTGCGCACCATGCCCTCGACGCGGGTGGCGAGCTTGAGCAGCTCGGCCACTTCCTCGTCGTTCTTCTCGCGCTCCTCGATCTCCGGCGCCTCGTGGCGGGCGTAGATCAGCTTGGACTTGGCCGGGTCGAAGTTGGCCGGCAGCGGCGCCAGCGTCACCGTCTTGCCGGGCGGCGCCGGGATCAGCTTGGCGATGGAATCCACATGGCCGTAGCCCATGCCCAGCACCCGGCCGATGTCGCGCAGCGCCGCCTTGGCGGCCATCGTGCCGAAGGTGGCGATCTGGCTCACCGCGGGGCGGCCGTAGCGGTCCTTGACGTAGTCGATGACGCGGTCGCGGTTGCCCTGGCAGAAGTCGATGTCGAAGTCGGGCATCGAGACCCGCTCTGGGTTCAGGAAGCGCTCGAACAGCAGGTTGTACTGCAGCGGATCCAGGTCGGTGATCGACAGCACATAGGCCACCAGCGAACCCGCGCCCGAGCCCCGGCCCGGGCCCACCGGGCAGCCGTTGGCCTTGGCCCAGCGGATGAAGTCCGACACGATCAGGAAGTAGCCGGGAAAGCCCATCTTCAGGATCGTCGTCAGCTCGAACTCCAGCCGCTCGACATAGCGCGGGCGCTCGGCATCGCGCTTCGCGGCGTCGGGGAAGAGCAGCTTCAGGCGATCCTCCAGGCCCTCGAAGGAGAGCTGGCGGAAGTAGTCGGCCATCGGCATGGCCGAACCGTCGGCCAGCAGCGGCGTGGGAAAGTTCGGCAGCTGCGGCTTGCCCAGCACCAGCGTCAGGCTGCAGCGCCGGGCGATCTCGACGGTGTTGTCGATCGCGCTGGGAATGTCGGCGAAGAGCGCGGCCATCTCGGCCTGCGTCTTGAAATGCTGGTCACGGCTGAAGCGGCGCACGCGCTTGGCGTTGCCCAGCGTGTCGCCGTCGGCCACGCAGACCCGCGCCTCGTGGGCCTCGAAGTCGTCGGGTTCGAGGAACTGGATCGGGTGGGTGGCGACGACCGGCAGGCCCAGCTTCGCCGCCAGGGGCACGGTCGCGCGCACGTTCGCCTCGTGACCGGCCAGCTGCGCGCGCTGCAGCTCGAGGTAGAAGCGGCCCGGAAAGAGCGCTGCCAGCCGCTGCGCCACATCGCGTGCGCGCGCCGTGTCGCCCATCGCCAGCGCCTGGCCGACTGCGCCCATCAGGCCGCCGGAGAGCGCGATCAGCCCGCCGCCGAGTTCCTCCAGCCACGCCCACTTCACCCAGGCCTGGTTGCCGCGCTGCACATTGCCGATCCACGCGCGCGACAGGATCTCGCACAGGTTCAGATAGCCCTGGCGGTCTTGCACCAGCAGCAGCAGCCGGGTGGCGGGGCGGGCATCGCCGGCGGTGGCCGGGCCGTCGGGCTCGAGCCAGATGTCGACGCCGATGATCGGCTGCACGCCCTTCTTGCGCGCGGCGTTGTAGAACTTGATGCCGCCGAACAGATTGGACAGATCGGTGATGGCCATCGCGGCCTGGCCGTCCTTCGCGGCGGCATCGACCGCGTCGTCGATCCGCAGCGTGCCGTCGACCACGGAAAATTCGGTGTGGGAGCGCAGGTGGACGAAGTTCTTCGGGGCAGTCATCGCGGGATTGTAGGCAGCGGCTGTTGCAACTCGTGTCAGATGTCGTGATCTCTGCAACTTCGGGTGCCGGACTGGAAGTGGAAATAACGCAAAATGCCGCGCGATTACCCCGTAATTCCGGGGGCCATGCGGGGCGATCCGGCGGCGGGGGGCTGGCGGTTTGCCGGGACCATAGCGACCGCCGGGCGGCAGTGCTGCCGCGACCGGCATGACGACATTGCTGGATACGACGCTGACATGAATCATCTGTATCTCGGGCTCGGGGGGGCCGGTGTCCGGGTATGGCAGGCCCTGTGCCGCAGGCTGGCCTGCCGCATCGAGCCCGCCGGTCGCCGCGCGGTGCTGGAGCCGCTGCTGATCGACACCGATCCGAAGGAGTTCCGGGACGAGGCGCCTGGCTGGCGCCATCTCGGCAGCAGCCTGGTGCCGCCGGCCCAGCAGCGGCTGCTGCTGGGCGCCAGCGCCGCCGAGCTGCATGCGCTGCTGCGCGCCCGGCCTGAGCTGCGCGCCTGCCTGGCGCCCGAGGGCCTCGACTGGGAGGCGCGGCTGCTCGAGCTTGGCGCCTTCGACGCACCGCTGTCGCAGGTGGCGGCTCGGCTGCCGGGCTGGCCTTCGCGCCGGCTCGGCCGGCTGCTGCTGGCGCACGGCCAGGGGCGGGTGCGGCTGGCGCTGGATGCGGTCTCGCAGGCGCTGCAGGCCCGCCACACGCATCCGTCGCTGACGCTGCATCTGGTGGTCCAGCTCGGCGGGGCCACGGGCGCCGGTCTGCTGATCGACCTGCTGCAGCTGCTGCGCCAGCATCCGCCGGCCACCCGCTGCAGCGTGCATCTGCATGCGCTGCTGCCGCAGGACGACACCGCCGCCGGTCGGCCCGCGCCGCTGGCCGAGATCCAGGCCTATGCGGTGCTGCGCGAGCTGCAGGCCGCCGCGCAGGAGGGCCTGTTCGAGCTGTGCCTGCTGTCGGCACGCACCGACGAGCGTGGCCTGCAGCCGCTGGACGCCGCCGGACGCGAGCAGCGTCTGGCCGACTGGATCTTCCAGCGGGTCAGCGGCGAGCCGGAGTGGCTGACGCCGCCGCGCGCCGCGGGACAGGCCACCCGCCGGGGCGAGTTCGCCGCCTTCGGCCTGGCCGAGCGTGCGGCCGACCGGGTCGAGCTGCGCAGCCATCTGAGCCACGAGCTGCTGCTGCGGCTGCTGGCCCAGCTGCGCTACAACCACTGGCGCCCGGGCCTGGGCTTTGTCACCCATCCGCGCCCGGTGCCGGTCGAGGCGATGGACGCGATGGAGACGCTGCTGGTCGGCTGGGGCCTGAGCGAGGCGCATCTGCAGCTGGCCGCACCGCTGCCCGAGATCGACGGCGACAGTCCGCCCGGCACGCCGATCGAGCAGGAGTGGCAGGCGCTGGAGGCGCACTACCGACAGCTGATCGAGCTGGTCGCACCGGCCCGGCGCGCCACCGAGCTGCGGCGCCTGTTCGAGCAGGGGCTGGAGGAGCGCTTCCGCGGCCAGGGCATCGATGCGGCCTTCGATCTGCCCGACCATGCGCTGCGCCGCCGCGCGGTGGTGGTGCGCCAGCGGGTCGAGTCGACGCTGTGGGAGGACTGGCGCGAGGGCCGGCGCGCGCTGCATGAGTGCGGCCAGCTGCTGGCGGCGGTGCTGGCCGATCTGGCGGACCGCATCGAGCCGCTGCGCCAGGAGCAGCATGGGCTGGAGACCCAGGCGGCGCTGCTGTGGCAGCAGATCGAGGCGGCCGAGCAGGCCGCCGCGGTGCGTCCGGGCATGCTGGCGCGACTGCGGGGCCAGGCCGCGCCGGTCGATGTCGAGGCGCTGATCGAGCGGTTGCGCGAGTACGCGCTGGCGCGCACCCGCTCGGCGGCGGTCACGCTGACGCTGCGGCTGGTCGCCGAGATCGAGGCGCAGCTCACCACGCTGCAGGGCATGATCGACGCGGGCGAGATGGAGCTGGCCGCGCTGGTCGAGACCACCGATGCGGCCGCCGCTGCCGCGCTGCCGCCGGCCCGGCCGGAGGCCGGCGAGTCCCGGCTGGAGACGCGCGAGCTGCTCAACCACTGGCGCCAGCAGCTCATCACCCGCGAGACGATGCAGCGTGAGCATCTGCGGGTGCTGCGCGCCGGCCTGTTCGCCCGGCTCGGCGAGCAGGCGAGCTTCCGCATCTTCGCGCAGCGCATCGGCGAGGCGGCCACCTGCGACGCGCTGCTGGCGGCCTGTGCGCAGCGCCTGCCGCCGGCGCAGCTGCAGCCGGTCGCTGCCGGCGCCTGGGACGCCTGGCTGGCGGGCCTGCAGGCCGAGCCCGAGCGGCTGGCGCGCGAGCAGGCGGCGCTGCGTGCGCAGGCGGCGGTCTCGCTGCTGTGGTCGTCCGAGGAGGCGCCCGGCGCCAGCATCCAGGAATGCCTGCGGGTGCCGGCGCCGCCGGAGCCCGGCGAGGCCCCGGCAGACGAGACCGACGCGGCCGACGAGGACGAGGGCGGCGGCGAGGTGGCGGCCCGCACCGCCACGCGGCCGGTGCCGACGCTGCTGCCGGCGGATCTGGCCCGGCTGCTGCGCCGCCCCGGCGGTGCGGGCACCGCCCCGGCGCTGCAGATGCGCGCCGAAGGCGAGGGCGCGCTGGTGCTGATGCGCCTGGTGCGCGGCCTGCCGCTGCAGGCGCTGCGCCCGGTGCAGGAGCTGCACCGGCTGCACGAGGCGCACCGGCTGCAGGCGGGGCGCGCAGCCCTGTGGCTGCAGCTCGACGAGGCGGCCTGCCTGCCCGAGCTGCTGGCGGTCGACGTGCAGGCGCAGCAGGCGCGTGCGCGCACCGTCGTGCTGCTGGCCGAGGCCCTGGGCCTGCTGCGCCACGAACCCGAGCCGCTGACCGGCGCGCCGGTGCTGGTGCATGTCAGCCTCGATGCCGACGGCTTCGAGATCGCCCGTGTGCGGCTCGGGCGCGATCCGCTCGAGGCGGTCGACCAGGCCCGCGAGCGGGTGCTGCACGATCTTTTCGATGAGGTCTGCGCCGAGCTGCAGTCGGGTCGCCACGGCTCGCCCGAGGCGATCGCCGGGCTGCGCGACCGCATGCGCGACCGCATCGAGATGCTGCGCCGGCAGTCGCCGCCCACCCAGTGGGACACCATCAGTCGCGACTGGAACGAAGCCGCCCGCGAGGCGATGAAGCTGATCCGTCAGGAATGCCCCCGATGAGCCGTGCTGTCTGCACCAACCTTCCCGCCGCCTGCAGCAAGGCGGCTTCCCGTGCGCTGCTGCCGCTGAATACGCCGGACGATCGCTGCCCGGAATGCGGCGCCGCGCTGCTGCCCGTCGACGCGGCGGTCGAGTCCTCGCCGGCCGGTGCGGCGCGTTGGCTGGTCCCGGTGGTCGGTGTCGCGCTGGTGGCCACTGCCGGCTTCTTCCTGTCCGGGCGTGGCGAGTCGGCCTCGCAGTCCGGTGTGCGGGCCGGTGCAGGTGCCGCGCTGGTCACCCAGGCGGATGCGACGCTGGATGCCCAGCCGCCCGCCGCCGGCCTGCCTGCGACCCTGACGCTGCATGGCGCCGCGCTGCTGGACGCCGAGCTGATGGCCGAGCTGGTCCAGGCCTTCCTGCGTGCCGACGGCCTGAACGATGCGCGGCGCCCGGATCCGACCGTGCCGCTGCTGGTGGCGTGCGACACGCAGCTTGCCCTCGAAGCTCGCCGAGACGATCGTCGCGAAGAAATGCCGGCCGTCGCCCTCGACATCGAGGTGCTCGCAGGGGAGGCCCGCAGCGATGTAGTCGCGGAC
>NZ_JACCPY010000057.1 GCF_013426975.1 Sphaerotilus sulfidivorans | reverse complement strand
ACAAACGGCAGCCGACGCCGCCCGGCTGTTCAATGTTCACCCTTCCACTATTGCCCGGCTGCTGGCCAAGGCCAGGCTGGGTTCGCAGGCTTAGCGTACGATTTTTTCCGTTTTCTGCGGCGGCCCGAAAGTGCCCGCTGCCGCAGGTCGGGTCGATCATGCGCACCTCGCGCCAGCCGAACTGCTGGATCGCCGGCGTCAGCGTGCGGTCCAGGATGAACTCCTCGACGAACTCCGGCGTCTGCAGCAGCGCATAGCGCTTGCGGGTGGCCTCGCTCAGGTCCTGGTACAGATCGCCCAGGAAGCGGGTGTCGAGCGCGGCGTCGGTGAAGTCATGCACCAGCGCGCCGGTGTTGGGGTCGACCGCCTGCCAGAACTCGCGCAGCGCCATCGCCGCCGCGCCGCTGATCGGCAGCCGGAAGACCGGGTTGTGCGCTGCATCGAAGAAGGTGTGCAGCCCGGGCAGCGTGCCGGCCTCGGCAAAGGCGGCCTGCAGGTAGTCGCGGTCGCTCTGGGTCGGGTGGGCGCGGAAATAGGTCTCGTGGCGGTCGCGCGCCAGGGCCAGCCGCCCCGAGTCGGGCGTGCCGCCGATCCAGGGCCGCTCCACCAGCGCGTTGTCCTCGATGAAGCGCAGGAACACGCACGACAGCAGCCAGTGCACCGCACCCTGCGTCAGCACCTGCTCGGCCCAGGTGTCGAAGGTCTCGGCGCAGCGCCCGGCCTGGCGCGCGGCCTCCCACTCGGCCCGCAGCTCGGCGCTCAGCGTCTGCAGGGCGGGCTCGGCCGCCGCCTCGGTCCCGGCCGGCGCCAGCAGGCGCGCGCGCAGGTCGTCTTCCAGGCCCTTGAGCTGGCGGATCAGGTCGGCCAGCAGCCGCGGTGCATCGATCAAGGCGGGTTCTCCCAGGACGCGCCGTCGCGTCCCCGTGTTGTGGTCAAGACAAGAAGGTGTCGGTCAGTGCGCAGCCGGCGTGCTGCGGTGCAGATTGCGGATCCAGGCCTCGCCGAGGCCGGCCACCGCGCCGGCGTTGACCAGCGGCACCGGCGTGCCGTCGATGCTGGCCGTGGCGGCCAGCGGCCCGGGCAGCAGCAGCCAGAGCGCCGGCGTCTGGCCCGGCCGGCCGACGCTCTGCTCCAGCTCGCTGATCAGGCCCATCTGGCCATAGCGCGCCAGCAGGCCGGCGTGCACCGCCAGCAGCGGCTCGGCACTCGTCAGCAGCGCCTGGCGCACCGCCGGCAGGCACAGGTTCACCAGGCGCAGCAGGTGGGTCCAGTCGCGGCTGCCCGGCGCCGCGGCATCGGCGCGCAGCACGGTCGCCCAGTCCACCTTCAGCGCCGCGGCCCGCGTGCGCAGCTCGCGCAGCAGCAGCGCCTCCAGGTTCAGGCGCCGCAGGCCGCCGGCCGCCGACGGGCCGAAGCGGCGCAGCAGCTCGGCCTCGGCCGGCACGGCCAGGCGCGGCTCCACCGTCAGCGCAAGCAGGCCGCCCTGGCGCAGATGCTGCTGCAGCCGGCGCTCCAGGTGCCGGGCGTCGAGCACCGCGGCGTCCTGCGGCTCGCCGTCGGCGCTGCGGCTGCCCAGCAGGGTGGCCCGGCGGCTCAGCAGGGTGGCGCCCGTGCTCGGGCCGGTGTCGAGCTGCTGGCGGCAGTAGCGCCGCTCGACCTCGTTCCAGGCCAGCGGCGCCCCGACGGCTTCGAGCAGGCGGTCGAGCTGGGGCCGGCGCGGCAGCGGCTCGGCCTCGGGATAGCGGCCGCGCACCCGCTCGTGCAGCTGGTCCTCGCTCAGCGTCACGCCGGCCAGCGCGCTCAGCGACTGGCGCAGCGCCTGCAGTGCCGGCATGCCGCGCGGATAGATCTCCTGCCGCGCCGACAGCGCCGCGCCGCGCGAGGCATTGGTGGCCAGGCGCAGCTGCCGCGCCGCGCTCAGCCCGGGCGGCAGCGCGCCGTCGCCGGCCGGGCAGGCGCCTTCCAGCGCCTTGAGCACCCGCTCCGGCGGCAGCAGCGGATCGGCCAGCGCGCAGGCGTCGGCGGTCTGCGCGAGCTGCCGGGCCAGCTCGGCCCAGCGCGCCTCGGCGGCGATCAGCAGCACCGCGCCATGCGCATGGACCTCGAAGCGGGGCTGGGCGGTGTCCATGTCGGCCTCGACCACCGCGCGCAGCACCGCGCAGGCCAGGCGCAGGCGCTGGGTGTCGTCCTGCTCGGCACAGCCCCGCAGGGCCAGCAGGGCCAGCGCGCCCTCGCGCAGCGTCATCACCTGGCCCTGGGCGGCCAGCAGCTCGGCCACATCCTGGCGCAGCGTCGTCAGCGCCGGCTTCCTGAGCCAGCTCTTGCGCGCCGCGGTGATCGCCTTCACCACGATGGCGCGGTCCACGCCGGCGGCCTGGGCCGCCTCGCCCGGCGTCGGCCAGGTGCCGGCCGGCACCTCGTCCTCCAGCCCCAGGTAGCACGACAGCGCGGTGTCCTCGGGCCGGTCATCGCCCGCGGGGCGCCGGGGCATCAGCAGGCCGGCCAGCTCGTTGACCGGCAGCGGCAGCGCGGCATCCACGGCGTCGCTGTCCTCGGCCTCGTGCAGGCTGCCGCGCCCCTGGGTCAGGTCCGGCCGCAGCCGCGCCAGCTCCTTGGCCTTCAGGCGGATCTCGCGCCGCAGCTTGTCGCCCACCCCGCGCAGGTAGCGGAAGCGGATGCGATCGACCGCCAGCAGCGCGGCGGCATCATGGATGCCCATGCGGTCGAGCACGTCGATCGCCTCCGGGCCGTAGCCCAGCTCGGCCAGCGTGGTGCCCGGCGTCACGGTCAGCGCCAGGGCCTCGAAGCCCTGCGGCGCGCCGGCCGGGGTGGTCAGCACCTGCGCGAAGACATTCCGCCAGGCCCGCAGCATCTCCTCGGCGTTGTCATGGCGCTCGCTCGCCGCGCGCGCCAGCGCCTTGGCGAAGAAGGCCTGCAGCGGCCCCCGCACCGCGCTCGGGAAGAGGTCGGCTTCCAGCGCGGCTTCGGCCTCGATCAGCTCGGCCGCGCTCTGGCCGTCCCCCCAGCGCGGCAGGCGCCCGGTGGCCATCTCGTAGAGCGTGACCGCGGCGGCGAAGCGCTCGGCATGCAGATCCCAGCGCCGCTGCGCGCGCAGGCCCAGGAAGGGATCGAGATAGGGCGGCGTGCCGGCCTTGAGGTTGTCGGCCGGCGTGCGCGTCAGCGAGAAGTCGAACAGCACCAGCGTCAGCCGTCCGCTGCGGTTGGGCGCGATGCCGATGTTGTCGGGCTTGATGTCGCGGTGCACCACCGCGTTCTCCTCCAGCAGCCGCACCGCGTCGAGCAGCTCCTCGCCCCAGCGCTGCAGCATGTCCAGCGACAGGCGGCCCTCGGTCTTGATGCGCTGCGCCAGCGTCTGATCGCCCGCGCTGCGCAGCAGCAGCGCTGTGCGCCCGGCCACGCTGCCGGTGCCGCGCAGCTCGACGATGTGCGGATGGCGCAGCCGGCCCAGGGCCTCGGCCTCGGCCTGCAGGTGCTCGTTGTGCGCGCTGTCCACCGCCACCTTGAGCACCAGCTCGTCCTCGCTGCCGTCCTGGCGCACCAGCAGCGCGTCGCTGGAGGCGCCGCGCCCCAGCCGCCGCACCACGGTGTAGCCGCCCTCGATGCGGTCGCCGCCATTGGCCAGGCTCGGATCGACCGTGGCCTCGGGGTCGGGCGTGGTCAGCTCGTCCTCGACCTTGTCCAGCTCGTCGAGGAATTCCTGGATCGAGCCGTAGCGGGTGATGACCTCCGGGCTGGTGGCGAACTGCACCAGCGTCTGCAGCGCCGGCGGGCAGCCGTCCATCGCGTCGGACAGCCGCAGGCCCTGGCCGTCGCGCAGCCGGTCATCCATCTCCAGCCGTGAGGCGGCAGGAGCCTGGCCGGTGAAGATCAGCCAGGTCAGGCAGCCGAGCGAGAAGACGTCGCGCTCCGCGCCGTGGACCGGATCGGCGCGGGTGGTCTCGGGTGCCAGATAGACCTGGCTCGGATCGTCGACATGGGCCTGCACATGCAGCGTGCCGGTGGTGCGGTGCAGCGTGGAACCAGCACGGCCGCTGCCGTCCTCGGCCTCGCGCGCGGCGGTCTGCCAGTTCATCAGCTGCACGCGCGGCGCCGCGGTCTCGATGTCGCGCACCAGCACGCTCTGCGGCGTCAGCGCACGGTGGAAGAGCCGGCGCGAGTGCGCATACTTCAGCACCTCGGCGATGCCCCGCACCAGCAGCAGCCGCTGGCCGG
Organism: Sphaerotilus sulfidivorans; assembly: GCF_013426975.1. Taxonomy (GTDB): domain Bacteria; phylum Pseudomonadota; class Gammaproteobacteria; order Burkholderiales; family Burkholderiaceae_C; genus Sphaerotilus; species Sphaerotilus sulfidivorans. The sequence goes on along the minus strand of NZ_JACCPY010000057.1, from coordinate 9,225 downwards.
CGTTCAGGCGCTGGCCGTGCTCGCGCATCAGGTGGTCCAGGCGCATCGCGCGGGGATCGAGGTCGAAGATCAGCGCCGGGCCCAGCTCGCTGTCCTTGTACTCGCTGCAGCGCAGGATGCCGCCGTGCTCGATGCCTTCGAGCACCTTGAACTCGCGCTGGGCCTGGCGCAGCAGGGTCTGGCGGGCCTCGGGGCTGGCGGCGTGCGCCAGGTTGTAGATGCGCACCCGGCGCTGCACATCGACGCCGACATGGCGGGCCTGCCACTCCTGGAAGCTGTCGCCATCGGCGATGAGCCGCTCCAGCCGATAGTCGCCGACCTGTCGGTGCTTGTTCGACGGGCGCACGCCGGCCTCGATCACGCCTTTGTTGAGGGCCTTGATGGCCGCGGCATCCAGCGGCGCGCCGTAGATCTGGCCGTTCGGGCCGTGGCTCAAGGCGGCGATCAGGCCGTCATCCTCCGGATGACCGGGCCGGCCGCGCAGGAAGACGCCGCTGCGCGCCAGCCCCTGCAGCCGGCAGCTGACCGAGGTGGACGACAGGAAGACCAGCGGCGCGAAGAAGGGCACGCGCATCTTGGCCTTGACCACCGCGCTCTGGCGCCGCACCAGGCTGGCCAGGCGCTTGCACTTGCGATCGGTCAGCAGCAGCGGATTGTCGACCGAGCGCTCGCGGCCGTCGGTGCTCCAGGTCCAGGTGTGCGCATCGCCCGAGACGATGCCCGGGCGCGACTTGATCTCGACGACAAACAGCCCCGCCGGCGACAGCACCAGCGCATCGACCTCGTTGACCCGCCCCTCGTCGTCGATGAACTCGAAATTCGTCCAGACATGCCAGGGATCGCGATCGGGCAGCTGCGCGCGCAGCCATTCCAGCGCCTCGCGCTCCCACGGGAAGCCGGACTGCGCGATGACATGCCAGCGGTTCGCGCCGAGACTCATGACCGCATCTCCTGGGCAGCGGCCTCGGCCGGCTGGTCGTCCGCGCTGTACTCGAACAGATCGCCCACACCGCAGTGCAGCACCCGGCACAGCGCCTCGACATCGGGCAGCTCCACCCGCGTGGCCCGGTCGTGGACCAGCGCGGTGATGGTGCTGCGGTTCAGGCCGGTCGCACGCGCGACGTCCGACACGCGCAGACGGTCGCGCGCCATCAGGCGCGCCAGGTGGCACTTCAGGGTCATGAATCGGGCGGGAGCAGCATCGGGGTGTTGCGCAGCATAGCATCTGCGGTGCGATTCACCCTGCGGTCCGATTCGGTGAAGCTTCAGTTTCGGCAGGAGTGCGCATGTGCCTGCGCCTGTGCGAGGCATCTTGACGCGGGCATGGGACGAGCTGGTGACGCAGCGTGGCGACGACGCCAAGCGATGCGCACTGACGCCCGGAAAGCCGTCAGCGTCTCAATCCCTTCAACATCAGGGAAGCCGGTCAGACGGAGGGTTTTGTTGCTACTGCCGCGCAGTTGCGGGTCTCAATCCCTTCAACATCAGGGAAGCCGGTCAGACAACTGGGTCTCCGCGGTAGGACACGCCGACCTGTCTCAATCCCTTCAACATCAGGGAAGCCGGTCAGACAAACGACGGAGCGAAAAGCTGACTCTTGGCATGGGGCTCGTCCACAGGCTGGTCTGAACCGGCAGGGCGCATTGTAGCGGCAGGGCGGGCGTGTTCACTTCGGGCGCGGCAACCTTGCCGCCGGAAGTCGGCAGACCGGTTCGCGGCGACCATGAAGGCCTGCGAACACCGGAGCCTGTTCCCGATGAGCACCCCGCTGCGACACCTCTACCTGGCCGCCTACGACATCCGCGACAACCGCTGCCGCGCCGGTGCGCTCAAGCTGCTGCGGGGCTTCGCCACCGGCGGGCAGAAGTCGGTGCACGAGATCTGGCTGACCGAGGCCGAGAAGCGCCGCGTGCTCGAGCAGATCGTCTGGCTCATCGACGAGGCCACCGACCGCTTCTTCCTGCTGCGGCTCGACCCGCGCCAGCGCACCCTGGTGCTCGGCACGGGCGAGGCCCCGGCCGATCCCGAATTCTTCTACATCGGCTGACCCACCGCCCCGCCATCATGTCCACCCTGCTGCTGGATCGCGCCCACCTGGAAGTCCGCACCGACGGCGACGCGCTTGCGCTCTACGAAAACGGTGTCCGTCGCGGCTCGGTGCCGCTGAAGCTCATCGACCGCTGCGTCATCCACGGCCTGCAGACCCGGCTGGACAGCGGCGTGCTGCTGAAGCTGGCCGAGGCCGGCGCCAGCACCGTGCTGCTGAGCCCGCGCACCGGCCGCCGCGTGGCCCTCGTGCTTGGCCCCGCGCACAACGACGCGACTGTACGCTTGGCGCAGGCGCAGCAGGTCATGCAGCCTCGCTGGTGCGCGGCCTGGGCGCAGGGCATCGTGCACGCCAAGATCAACCGCCAGGCGCGGGTGCTGGCCCGCTGGCGCCAGGACCGCCCCGACGCGCGACTGGCGCTGACCCGTGCCGAACGCGGCGTGGCCACCGTGCGCGAGGCGCTGGCCGTGCTGCACGCCGACAGCGGCGACACCTTCGCGCGCCTGGCCACGCTGCGCGGGCTGGAGGGCACGGCCGCGCGGGCGCACTTCGCCGGCCTGGCCGCCGTGCTGCCGCCGGCACTGGGATTCACCGGGCGCAACCGCCGCCCGCCGCGCGATCCCGCCAACGCCTGCCTGTCGCTGGGCTACACGCTGCTGCATGCCGAGGCGGTCACCGCGGCCCAGGCCGCCGGGCTGGACCCGCTGCTGGGCTTCTACCACCGCCCGGCTTTCGGCCGCGAGTCGCTCGCCAGCGACCTGATCGAGCCGCTGCGCGCCGAGGTCGATGCCTGGGTGGCCGCGCTGTTCCGGGACCGTACGCTGCGCGAAGACCACTTCACTCGGCCCGAGTCCCCCGGCGGCGCCTGCCTGCTGGGCAAGGCCGGCCGGCAGACCTTCTACGCCGAATGGGCCGCTCACGCGGTGCGGCCACTGCGGCGCTGGCTGCGGTGGCGCTGCGCCGCGCTGGCGCGGGTGCTGCGTGCGCAGGGCGAGGCGGCACTGGCAGCAACCACCTTCGACGAAGACCGCCTGGACGAGGACGCCAGGCCAGATACAGCGAGCGGTTCATGAGCCTGAACGCCCGCGTCCGCTGGGTGGTCTGCTACGACATCCGCGACACGTCCCGGGGCCTGCGGGTACTGCGCTTCATGCAGAGCCAAGGCATGCCGCTGCAGTACAGCGTCTTCATCGTCGAGGCCTCCGCCGCACACATGCACCGGCTGATGATCGAACTGGAGGCGCTGATCGCCCCCGCGGTCGACGATGTGCGCGCCTACCGCTGGCCCGAGCCGGCCGAGGCCCACGAACTGGGCTGCCCGCTGGTGCCTGAAGGGCTGGTGATCCGCACGCCCGAGACCGCCCCGCCGGTTCGCACGACAGCGAAGATGCGCAGGGCCAGCGCCCAAGCCACCTGAGGCAGTCCGGTTCAGAGCCCGAACTCGGCCCAGAGCGGGAAATGATCGGAAATGCGGTACGACAGGGCGAGCCGAGTCATCTTCTGGTCGGTGTACACGAAAGGGGTGAAGTCGACATGGCCGGCCTGGCGAAAGCGGGCGTGAATCTGCTGCTGGCCCTTGGCATTCGTGAACCAGGCGATCTGGTCATAGAAGGAGCCCTGATCGGGTTTGTCAGGATCGGAAAAGAGCGTGCGGGGAACCTGGTTGAGCACATCGGGCACGGTCAGGCCGGTGGAGGTGAAGGCCTGCCAGAGCTGATCGCCCTGACGATCGATGTTGAAGTCACCCAGGACGAGCAGGTTCTGCGCCCAGTCGCTGGTCTGGTCGGCCCAGTCGCGCATCCAGCGCGCGATCGCCTTGAGTTCGGGAACGCGGCTGCTGCTGTCGGTGCCGTACATGACATGCAGCGTCACGAGAATGAAGGTGGTGGCGCCGGCGCGGAAGCTGACGGCGTAGGGCGTGCGCGCGAACTGGCGCTGCAGCGCATCAGCCCCGACCTCCTGGAGCCACTCCTGGGGCACCACCAGCTCGCAGGCCAGGCCGGAGGGCTTGAGCCGAGAGGCGTCGTAGAGGAAAGCCATGCGCTCGTCGTTGCCCGAGGCGCCCTGGGTCACGTCCGTCATCAGGAAGGCCCAGTCGTCGCCGAGCCAGCGCATCAGGTCGCGCAGCGCGCGCAGGTCGCCCTTGACCTCCTGGAGGGCGATGACATCGAAGCGCCGCAGGATCTCGCCGATGGCCAGCAGCGCACGCAGGTCACGCTTCGGTGAGGCCTTGGCGCTGGCGGTCCATTCGCGGGTGAGGGAAGCGAAGGCGCGCAGATTCCAGGTGGCGATCAGCAGGTTCTGGCCGGGCTGACGCTTGGGCACGCGCTGGTCGAGATGAGCGCGCAAGGCGGCGATGTCGCGAGCGACGGCAGGCGGGGGCGAGTCGGTGATGTCGGGCATGGGCAGCGGGCCTGTTCGGGGGCTGCCAGATTTATCAGAAACAGCCGACGAAACCTATGCCTGAGGCAGGTCGAACAGGTGGCCTAGCACGCCGATCGAGACCGCACCGTGCGTTTTCCATGGTGCGCTGTGGCTGGCGACAGCCGTCCTGAGCACGGCGCCGAGAGATCATCTTTCGATGATTTCATGAAGTCATGTTGATGATAAGTTTCATTATCATGGCTGTCTTTTTTTGAGAAGAAGCCAGATCAACCGAAGCAGCCCTCCAGAAAAATCCAGTGGGATCAAGTACTTGCACAGATCTCTCCGGCACCAGACCTTGGTGATGCTCGAGTTGCTCTTGGCCAAGTGAAGAGGACGTTGGCTTTCACCGAATCGGCCATCACACCCACACCTGCACGTCGATCCAGGCGAACATCTGCCGCTCTTGAGCCAGGAAGCGCTGGCCACGATCGAGTGGCTGAAGGTCATCGAGGTGTCGGCTGTCTGCCGGCGTACCCATCCGAGACACGAGAATCCAAGCTGATGGGCCAGTGGATCCAGACAGGAGTCCGAGCGCCATCGCATCTTCAGGAGGAACCCGTCATGTCTCGCCGCCGCTCGTCCACTGCCGACGACATCACCGACCTGGTTGCCTTGCTCCCCTGGTGGGTGGGCGTGATCCTGGCTCTCGTCAGCTATCTGCTCTTCAGCCATTGGGCAGCTCAGCCAGTGACCGGATCGGCAGAAGCAGGCCAGGTCAGCATGCTGGCCATCAGCCAGATCAAGCAGACCGCAAGCAGCGTTCTGCGCTACCTGATGCCGCTGTTCTGTCTCATGGGTGCCGCACTGTCATGGGTACGGCGCAACAAGAAGAAGCGTCGCTGATCACGCTGCAGGAGTCGGGACCACATTCCGCTTCGGCACGGTACGACATTCCGCTGCCTTGACCATGCCAACGGCGGGAACGGATGAAATCCAGACGGAAGCCAGGGAACAGGCACTCCTTCGCAGGGATCCCGCCAGTCGAACCAGACTCCGTACACTTGTCTCATGACCACGCCCGAGCTCCCACGACTCAAGCTGCCCCTGGGCATCCAGAACTTGGCCAAGCTGCGCCAGCAGGGCTGCTACTACGTCGACAAGACCGGGCTGGCCATCGACCTGATCGAAGCGGGTTCCGCCTACTTCCTGAGCCGTCCGCGTCGCTTCGGCAAGAGCCTGCTGGTCGACACATTGAAGGAGCTGTTCGAGGGCAACCAGGCACTGTTCACCGGCCTGGCCGCCGAATCCCGCTGGGACTGGTCGACGCGTCATCCGGTGATTCGCATCGACCTCGGCGCTGGCGAAGTGCGCAGCCGAGACGAACTCGAGCTGCGGCTACACGAGATCGTCGACGACCATGTGCGTCGTCTCGGGCTGACGCTGCACAACCAGTCGCTCAGCGGCCGCTTCGGCGAGCTGATCCACGCCGCAGCCGTCCAGGCCGGTCAGCGTGCGGTGGTTCTGGTCGACGAATACGACAAGCCCATCCTCGACAACCTCGCCGACCGCGAGACCGCTGCAGTGATGCGCGACACCTTGCGCAGCTTCTACTCGGTGCTGAAGTCGGCCGATGCAGATCTGCGCTTCGTACTGCTGACCGGCGTGTCCAAGTTCAGCAAGGTCAGCTTGTTCTCGGGCCTGAACCAGCTCCAGGACATCACGCTCGATGCGCGTTGGAGCGCCTTGTGCGGCTACACCGACGAGGACATCGACACTGTTTTTGCTCCTGAGCTGTTCGGGCTCGACCGTGACGAGATCCGTCGTTGGTACAACGGCTACAACTGGCTGGGCACCGGGGTCTACAACCCGTACGACGTCCTCAACCTGTTCCAGAAGAGGATGTTCGGTGCGTACTGGTTCGAGACCGGAACCCCATCCTTCCTGGTCAAGCTGCTGGCTGAGCGCAAGGTCTTCCTGCCGCGGCTGCAGGCACTGCACACCAATGCGGCGCTGCTCTCCAGCTTCGATGTCGACCGCATCGCCCCGGAGGCGCTGCTGTTCCAGGCGGGCTACCTCACCATCCACGATGTGCGCCAGCCTGTGCTGGGCAAGTGGATGTACACGCTGGGCTACCCGAACCGAGAAGTCGAAGCCAGCCTGAACGATGTGCTGCTGCCCGAGTACGGTGTGCAGGGCGACGCCGAGGCCCAGGAGCGGCTGACGACGATCCTGCAGCGTGGTGCGCTCGACGAGCTGGAGACGCTGATCCGGTCCCTGTTCGCCAGCATTCCGAGCGACTGGTATCGCAGCAACCCGCTCGCCGGCTTCGAGGGGCACTACGCCAGTGTCTTCTACAGCCACTTCGCCGCACTCGGGCTGGATGTGCGGGTGGAAGACGCCACCAGTCACGGTCGCATCGACATGGCGGTGCTCTACGCCGGGCGGGTGTTCCTGTTCGAGTTCAAGGTCGTCGAGCGTCAAGCCACTGGCGAAGCACTCAAGCAGATCAAGGACCGAGGCTACGCCGACAAGTACCGAGCCCGAAGTGAGCCGATCCATCTGGTGGGCATCGAGTTCGGCCGGGTCGAGCGCAATGTGGTCGGCTTCGAGGTGGAGACGGTCGCGGCGACCTGATCTCTCTGTTCTGCCTCGCGGATGCAGCGCTCTCCTGGGCACGACGCAACAAGAAAAATCGTCGCTGAGCGAGCTTCAGGAGTCGGGACCACATTCCGCTTCGGCACGGTACGACATTCCGCTGCCTTGACCATGCCAACGGCGAGAACGACTGAAATCCAGACGCAAGCCAGGGAACAGGTGCTCCTTCGCAGGGACCAAGCCAGTCGAACCAGACTCCGTACACTTGTCTCATGACCACGCCCGTGCTCCCACGCCTGAAGCTGCCCCTGGGCGTCCAGAACCTGCGCGAGATCCGCGAAGGTGGGCACTACTACGTCGACAAGAGCGGCATGGCGGTCGACCTGATCGAGGCAGGCAAGTACTACTTCCTGAGCCGCCCGCGCCGCTTCGGCAAGAGCCTGCTGGTCGACACGCTCAAGGAGCTTTTCGAGGGTAACCGGGCGCTGTTCACCGGCCTGGCGGCCGAGTCCCGCTGGGACTGGTCGAAGCCGCATCCGGTGATCCGCATCAGCTTCTCCAGCGGCTCCGGCCCGCAGGGGCGCCTGCTGGCGCAGCGCATCCGCGAGAACCTGCGCGTCAACCGTGTCGCGCTCGGTCTGCCGCTGCCCGCCGGGCTGCCCGAAGAGGATCTGGCCGGCAATTTCGCTGATCTGATCCGCCAGGCCCATCAGAGCCGGGGCGAGCGCGCCGTCGTGCTGGTCGACGAATACGACAAGCCGATGCTCGATCACCTCACGGACCCGGCGGTGGCCCAGACCCAGCGCGACATGCTGAGCGAGCTCTACGGTACGCTGAAGGACTGCGACGAGCATCTGCGCTTCGTCTTCCTGACGGGCGTGTCGAAGTTCAGCAAGGTCAGCCTGTTCTCCGGGCTCAACAACCTCACCGACATCACGCTCGATGCGCGCTGGAGCGCACTGTGCGGCTACACCGATGAGGACATCGACACCGTCTTCGCACCGGAGCTGCCCGGACTCGACCGCGACGAGATCCGCCGCTGGTACAACGGCTACAACTGGCTCGGCACCGGGGTCTACAACCCCTACGACGTGCTCAACCTGTTCCAAAAGCGGGTGTTCGGTGCGTACTGGTTCGAGACAGGAACCCCATCCTTCCTGGTCAAGCTGCTGGCTGAGCGCAAGGTTTTCCTTCCCAGACTGCAAGCACTGCACACCAATGCCGCGCTGCTCTCTAGCTTCGATGTCGACCGCATTGCCCCGGAGGCGCTGCTGTTCCAGGCGGGCTACCTCACCATCCACGATGTGCGCCAGCCTGTGCTGGGCAAGTGGATGTACACGCTGGGCTACCCGAACCGAGAAGTCGAAGCCAGCCTGAACGAGGTGCTGCTGCCCGAGTACGGTGTGCAGGGCGACGCCGAGGCCCAGGAGCGGCTGACGACGATCCTGCAGCGTGGTGCGCTCGACGAGCTGGAGACTCTGATCCGAGCGCTGTTCGCCAGCATTCCGAGCGACTGGTATCGCAGCAACCCGCTCGCCGGCTTCGAGGGGCACTACGCCAGTGTCTTCTACAGCCACTTCGCTGCATTGGGTCTGGATGTGCGAGTGGAAGACGCTACCAGTCACGGTCGCATCGACATGGCAGTGCTATATGCAGAGCAGGTGTTCCTGTTCGAGTTCAAGGTCGTCGATCGTCAAGCCACTGGCGAAGCACTCAAGCAGATCAAGGACCGAGGCTACGCCGACAAGTACCGAGCCCGAAGTGAGCCGATCCACTTGGTCGGCATCGAGTTCGGGAAGACTGAGCGCAACGTCGTCGGCTTCCAGGTGGAGACCCTGGGTAGCTGATCAGTCCTGACAAGCCAGTGCGCCTGATGACAGTGAAGTATCCACGCGACGATCTACTCACCATGAGGTACATGATGGCGTTGGGGATCCACCCTGAAGCCAGACAAGCAGAACCCAAGGTGTGAACAAGCCAAACACAAGACCCAGGACATCAGGCTGGCTTGACGGTGGCTTCGAGAGTGCGGCAGGTCTTCGAGCCACAGAAACCAGCAAACACCAAGCGTGTGCCCAGCAGCTTGGGCCTGACCTTGCCCCTGTATTCCGTATCCCATAGCCAGACTACGCGCTGGCTTGCCGAGCTTGGCCGGCGAGCCAGTTTTCTTCGAACTGCATCGGGCTGACGTAGGCCAGCGTCGAGTGCAGTCGGGT
>NZ_JACCPY010000056.1 GCF_013426975.1 Sphaerotilus sulfidivorans | reverse complement strand
CGCTGCGCACGGTGGTGCTCAAGCGCAAGATCAGCGGCCCGACGCGCTCCATGCGCGGGCAGCAGTTCGTCGCCCGGGGCTTCTCGGCGATGGAGAGCTGCCGCCGCCAGGGCCGCGACCTGCGCGATTGGATGGAGCAGGCGCTGCGCGCCTGGCTGGGCGCCGGCCCGATGCCGTCGCTGCTGCCGGGCGGCTGAGTACGGCGGCGGCGCCTCACCTTCCTGACCTTCTGTGCGTGGTGTCCTGGCAAGTTGAACTTGCCGGGATGCGCGGGGCTGGGGGTGTCAAGGAGGGGGGGTGAATACGTACCGGGGGATGAGGGCTAGTTCATCGGGCTTGACTCTCCGGCCTCGCGCCCGTGCTGTCTACGCGGGCTTCAGCGGGTTGACGGGCTGGGTGGGCGTGTCAAGGAGGGGGGCGTGAGTACCATCGGGCCTGACTCTCCGGCCTCGCGCCCGTGCTGTCTACGCGGGCTTCAGCGGGTTGACGGGCTGGGTGGGCGTGTCAAGGAGGGGGGCGTGAATACGTACGTAGCGCCAGCTCGGCTCGGGCGCCTGTTCGGTGCTGCGCGGGCCGAAGCGCCCTGAGCGCACCGGCTGGCGGGTGGACTGCACCAGCACCACGCTGCGCACGCCGGGCCAGTCCTGCAGCACCGGCGCGATGGCGCTCAGGTCATGGCAGACCACGCAGCGCCGCGTCTCGATGCGGCCGTGGCCCTTGTCGGTCTCGCTGTGCTCGTGCCAGGTGCGCCCGTCGGCCTTGGCCGGGGCCTGCTCCAGCAGGCCCTGCACCGCCTGGGCCAGCGTGGGCTGGTTGTTCTTGACCCCGATGATGTAGCCGGCCCCCTCGTCGACCAGCTGCTGCACGATCGCCTTCTGGCAGCCCATCGCGTCCATCGTCACCGTGGCACCGCGCAGGTCCAGCCCGGCCAGCAGCTCCGGGATCGCGGTGATCTCGTTGCTCTTGGCCTGCGTCCGGATCTGCCCCAGCGTCACGCCCTTGCCGCAGTGCCAGGCCGTCACCAGGTGCAAGGCCCCGTCGGCCGTGCGCGAGCCGCGCAGCGTCTTGCCGTCGATGGCGATGTGCTCCTGCGCCAGACTCGGGCAGATCTGCGCCATCCAGCTGCGAAAGCAGGCCTCGAAGCGCACCGAGTCCAGCATCGCGAACACCCGGCTGAACGTGTCGTGCGAGGCGATGCCCTGCTCGAAGGGCAGGAAGCGCCGCAGCCACTCCAGCTTGAACTCGCCCCACTCGCTCACATCGACCCAGTCTTCGGCGCCGGCCGCCACCGCGCACAGCGCCGTCAGCAGCAGTTCCTGCAGCGGGTACTGGAAGCGCCCGCTCTGCCGGCGCGGATCAGCCAGGTCTTCAAAGTGCTGCATCAGCTCGTCGCCTGGGGTGGCAGTCGGGTGGTCTTGCATCGTGTCTTGGGGGGGGGGCGAGGTCGGGCGGGATTGTTACCACTCAACCGGGGACTTGGCTAATGCAATCGCCCTGCCTGGGCCCTGCCCTGATCTTGGCTCCAAGTTTTCAAATCAGGAAGCGTTCGCGGAAGCTGGGGCGATTCATTGCGGCGCTGGTTTCTCAGCCATTCAAGGGCCACTTTCTGACAATCGCATCGGCGATGCCCTTCGTCCGTCCGAGCAGATTTCTCTTGCCGAACTGCGGGGTCCGAGTCGCGCATTCCGCCACAAATCGGTGCACGGAGCGGAGCGTGGAGCTGATATACAAATTTTGCTCGGTGACTTTTTCTGCGACTGTCTTATTACTGCAGGCGCTGTTGATGCTTGCTTCGATCAACAGCAGATTTCCCAGGCGATGATTCAGCAGGGCGTAGTCGGCTTGATCCAGGAAGCCGTATGAGGTGGCGTTGAAGTTTGTATTGTTCTGGGGCAATACATGCTCGACCGTCAGGCCACCTCTGACGAGTTGCACCAGGGTTTCCAGGTCCAATGCATTTTGGCCCACGGCAATCCTGCTGTCCTCATCAATTTGCAGCAAGATGCGTTGCATGGCAGGATTGCGGTACATGTCCTCGTCCAGGCAAATCATCATCAGATGGTCAGGCATGAATTTTTTGCAGAACGCAATCAGGTCACTTGCAACCTTATTGATTACAAACGATTTTTCTTCATCCGTATTGACCGGTGTTGTGCCAATATACTGGGTTATATTGAATATACCTGCCTGCGGGTTGGTGCCTCGCAACTTGAAAACCCGCAGGTCGACCAGTGCCAGCAGCTCCGCGAGCGTGCGTGGATCGCAGGTGCCCGCTGACCCTGTCCACCCTTTCAGGTGCAGGTGAATGATGAGCGGGTAAAGCGTGGCCGATAGGTCTTGCACAACCCAAAGCAGATAGGCCTCGCGGTTTTCCCGAGTCTGCTCGACCAACGCCTCCAGGCCCTTGAAGAAATCGGCAAGGTCATTGGTGTAGGCGAGGATGAAGGCCCTGAGTTTTTCACTGTCGGCGCACAGTGTCTTCAATGCCGGCCTCAGGAAATCTACCAGCACCGTTCTGGACGTGGCGGTAAAGTCCACGCCGCTGGGAACTTCCCACCTTGAGGCGTCAAACGCGAGATAGTGGTAGCGCAGCATATCGTCCTCGCGGAAGTCATCGCGGTCGATCTGGCGAATCTTGTAGCCCGGCTCGCGACCCAGCCGCTTGATCCGGCTGAAACTGCGAAAAGCCTGTCCGAACTTCTCCGCGATGTGGTTGTCGAGCTGGGCATCCAGATAGCGATTGGAGTAGTAGATGAGCAGGCTCTTGACGATGTCCATGCGTGCCAAGGGCACGCCCCGGTCGTTGACCGACTGGAACATGCGAATGGCCTTGCCTTCGTTGGGCTCGATGAACTCCAGGACTTCCATCTGGCTGATGCACTGCAGCCAGCGGGTGATGGTTTTCTGCTCCCCCGACTGCTCCAGTGTATGTACACGCATGCGTATCCAGCTGTGCACCGCCTGCAACCGATCCTGACCATCCGATTGTGCCTGGACGGCTTTTCCATCCAGCAGTTGTCGAAAGAACTCCTCGTTTTCGCCCATCACCCTGAACTTGAATCCAGAAATCGGGTGCTGGATGAATAAACTGTGGAAGTACTGCTTGATGCTTGGGTCTTGCACTACCGCGATGAGCTCATGCAGCAACATCGTCAGCGTGGTCAGGCGCTGCTGCCCGTCGACAACATTCACCGTTTGGGGACTGTCCGTATGCGACAAGATGAATGTGCCAAGGTAATGGCTTCCGCCGGCCGCCAGCGCTTCCTCGATGTCGGCGAACAGGTCGTTCACGTTGTGCTCTCGCCAAGCGTAGTCGCGCTGATAGCTTGGAATCACCAGCGTCTTGCCGGTGAAGAAATTATCGATGGTCTTGGTACTCATGTGCGCCCCCTGGTGTCAGCAAAACAGTCTGTCGTGCTCAGAGTGTGCCCTGCCGTGCCTGCGCTACATGCGCCAAGATGTCAACTTTCCCCCCCATTTCTCTTGAGTACCCATACCCTGAGCCACCACTCATCGCCGATTCACTGTAATCGGCAGAATTCCCCGCAGCCAGCAGCAAGAATCCCAAGCGCTTCAGCTTCTCGTTGCATTCCTTCAATGCAACGGTGTAGGTCTCCGAGTAGGACGGGTCATGTGCCGTGACTTCGAAATCATCCGTATTTATTTTGATGTAATAACCTCCAAAGACATCGCTCTTTCCGGTTGAAACCGTGCCTCGCTCATAGCTGCAGTCCACGATTTCGTTCGTGGTCATGTTGAGCAGTTTGGATGCGCCGCGGCTCTTGACCTTGAATTTTTCCCAGGGCATGGTCTTGTCTCCTTGGGCGCAGGCCCGGTTTGCAATTTTTCGCTCAACGAGCGATGGGTTGATGAATGGGGAGGAAATGGTCTGCAGTCACCGACAATCTGGCCAGTTTGTCATTTCAGGACAGCCCACTTGACCCACTTGTGGCAGGACGCCGAGGGCGCTCGCTGCGTTCGATTCCATCCTCCCCCGACACACTCGCCACGAACACGATCATTCTCGTATTCGGCACGATCACGGAAGGTCGAGGCCTGGCGGGTACCGGTCCAATGCGTGCAGGTTGCACAGACTTGCCAGCTCGCGGGCGTGCTTTTGCTCATGTCGACTCCTTGTACAGAATCAGGGTTTCTCCCCATTCGACCGGGGCGGTTGCCAGTTCGGGCAGTACCCACATCACGGGGAAGTTCGGGCTCTGTCCGGGGGCGCGGCCGTCGCCGTCGGTGAGGAAGATCAGCGCATCGGGGGGATCCTGGGCGGCCAGATCGAAGGGCGGGCGCAGATCGGTGCCGCCGCCGCCCCGCAGGCGCATGCCGGCCAGCGCGCTCAGGTCGTCGCCTGAGCGGAAGGTGCGCACCCGGCGGATGTGGGTGTCGCATTCGACCAGGGTCAGCTCCAGCGCATGCTCGACCTTCAGCAGCGCGGTGATCTCGGCCATGAACATCGGCAGCAGCCGGCGGGTGCTTGCGCTGGTGTCCAGCGCGAGCATCAGGCGCAAGCCGTCCGGGCGCAGATCGGGCAGCCACAGGCCGCGGTGCCAGTGGCGGCGAGAGGGCCGCTCCCAGCCGCGCCGCCGCGCCTGGCGTCCGAGCATGAAATCCCGCAGCACGACCCGCCAGGGCAGCTGGGCGTCGGTGGGGACGTGATCCAGCAGCCTCGCCAGTCCTTCGGGCAGGTCACCCTGGTGGCGATGCCGCTCCAGGGTGTCGCGCAGGCGCTGCTGCCACTGCGATCGCAGCGGCCCGTCCATCGGCTGGCCGATGCCCTCGGGCAGTTCATGCAGATCGAAGGAGGTGGGCAGATCCTGGGCTGATCGGTCGAGCAGGGCGCTGTAGACCTGCTCGGCGCTGCAGCCCCGCAGTCCCGGAAAGAGCACGGCGCCCGGCGGGAGCTTGAAGCCGTCCTGCACCAGCAGCCAGTTGACCTCATGGTCGACGGCCAGATTCCAGCGCCGGGCCTGGCGGTTCTGCTGCCGGCTCAGATGCCCGGCGACGCAGTGCCAGACCTCGTGCGCCATCACGAACAGGCGCTGCTCGGCATCCAGCGTGGCCAGGAAATCCGGGTTGAAGTAGATCCTGCGGCCATCGGTGGCGGCGGTGGGCAGGCGCGGATCGGTCACCAGCTCGACGGCCAGATGCAGCGTCAGCGACGCGGTGAAAGGGTGCCGCAGCAGGAAGCGCGAGCGGTCGTCCTCGAGCTGCTGCAGCCAGCGCCGGCGCGCCGCCTCGTCCAGCACGGGGGCGGCCGCGTCGGACGCGAGGCCGCAGGGGATCGGCTTCAACGCCGCCTCCGCACGGGCGGGGTGCTCGATGCCGGCGGCAAGGCGTCGCGGGTGACCAGCGCCGATCCGTGGTGCTCGGTCCAGTGCGTGTAGAGCGGGTGGGCGAACAGCGCGCGCGCCTTGTCGCCGTGCGGATCGTCCTGCTCGAGCTGCTTCAGGGCCGCCACCATCGACATCACCGCGAAGTCGCTGCCGAAGGCCAGTCCGGCGCGCAGGAAATGGGTCAGCCGCAGCTCGCGCTGTTCCTGCGGACCGATCCACAGGTGCTGGGCCAGGCCGGTGGCCAAGGCATGGCGCAGATCCATGCGCTCGGGCAGGTCGAAGGCCATCTCGCCGAGCAGCATCGCATCCAGGTCTGGCAGTTCCTGGCGCAGGTGCATGAAGGCCAGGAACTCGGTCGCCGCCGCGGTGCCGACCAGGCCGTGCACCAGCAGCTCCAGGCTGGCGGCGTCGAGCTCGTCGCCGCTGGCCAGCACATGCGCCACCCGCTCCCAGCTGCGCGGACTGGGCCAGCCGCGCTCGATGCTGCCGCTCATGTCGAGAAAGCAGTGCGGGCGGTACTTCAGGAAGGCGATCACCATCGGGTGCAGATCGCGCTGCTGCGCCCAGACGATCCAGGCGGGCAGGTCCTCCTTCAGCTCCAGGTGACAGAAGCGGTTGGCCAGCGCGCTCGACAGCGGCTGGCTGACGGCCCGGTCCTCGCGCCGGTTGCCGGCCGCGCAGATCAGCCAGCCCGGCGGCACCTGGTAGAGATCGCCGAGCCGCCGGTCCAGGATCATCTCGTAGGCCGCCACCTGCAGCATCCGGTCGGCGGCGGTGAGCTCGTCGAACAGCAGGATGCCGCGGCTGTCCGGGTCGCGCGGCCATTCGGACGACAGCAGCCAGCGCACCTGATCGCCCTGCGGCACCGGCAGACCGCGCAGGTCCACCGGCTCGCGCTGCGACAGCCGGATGTCGATGAAGCCGATGCCTTCCTGGGCGCACAGCTCGCGGATCACCGTGCTCTTGCCGACACCGGGCGCACCCCAGAGCATCAGCGGCGCCATCCGCTCCGCGCCGCCCGGCTGCTCGAGCTGGCGCAGCTGGTGGCGCAGCAGCGTGCGCACCTGCGCGATCGTGGCTGACGGCGTCAGGGTCGCGTCCTGGCGGGACGTGCGAGGCGCTTCGTCCTCGTGCATGAAATGGGGCAAAGACATCAGGCGGCCTCCAGAAGGTGGTGCGGAAAAGGGTGATCCAGGGTCGAGATCGGCCGGAATCCTTCCGGCAGTCGTCCGCTCAGGATCAGGATCCGCGCGAGCTGACCGAACTCGGGGCCGGACAGCCGGGAGTCGCCCTGGTGAGGCGGGTCGGCCAGCAGCCGCACCAGCACGCTGCGGACCTCGACCGGGTCCTGCCGGATCTGATGGGCCAGCAGGGCCAGGACCTGGCAGCGCGGCAGATGCTTGAGCAGGAAGTCGTGCGCAGCCTGACGCAGCGCAGGGTGGTGACGCACCGGCGATGCCCCGGGTCGCAGCATCGAGATCGAGAGGCTGACCAGATATCGGCGGGTCGGCTGCGGCATCGGCCGGCGATCGCGGGCATGGACCAGCATTGCGGTGAAGAATTCCGGGAAGGCCGGCTGATCCTTGCCGCCGTGCAGCCACCAGCCCAGCATCTGATCGAGGATCTCGGTCTGATAGCAGAGGTCGGCGGCCATCGCGGCCCCCATCCGGGCGGCGTCAGGCAGATGCCGGCAGCCCTGCCACAGCAGCCAGTCGGCCCGCCAGCCATCGGCGCCGAGATCGGAGGGCATGCTCCAGCGCCAGGCCGGGCGATGACCGGCACGCTGGCGCGAGGACGGCACCATCAGCCGCGCGGCCAGCCGGCAGCGCTGCTTCCAGACCGTGGCGGCATCGATGCCCGACTGCAGCATCTTCAGCAGCGTCATCAGCACGCCAGGCAGCAGCTCGTTCCTGCACATCGGCAGCACATGGCACAGCGATTTCCAGGCGCTCAGGTCGCCATCGGCACAGGCCTGCTGCAGCCGCCGGAACGTGCCGTCGTCGATCTCCGCCATCTCCACCACGTCGAGCGACAGCGGCACATGCCCGACGCACCAGACCCGCGTGCCGGTGGCCAGCTCGGTCTTGTGCAGATGCAGACACTGCTCGAGCCGCAGCCGGGACGGCTGCCGCAGGACCAGCGTCCGCAGCGGGCTGCCCGCCAGATCGATCTGGCCGGCGGCGAGGTCGATCTCGACGCCGGCGCGGGCGCCGCTGCCGCCGCGCAGATCCAGCCGATCGGTCGACGCCGCGCCGGTGATGTGCGCCAGCCGCTCGCAGCCGCTGATCTCGATGTGTCCCACCGGGGCCTGCAGATCGAACCGCTGCAGCGCGGGGGCCTGGCTGATCGTCAGCCGCTGCATGGGCAGCTCGCAGCGCAGCTGCTGCAGCTCCGGCAGATCGATCAGCAGCAGCTCGCGCCAGCGGTTCCCGTCGGACGGCGTCAGCACCAGCGAGGTCCCGCCCGTCGAGCCGGTCACCACCCGAACCTCTTCCGTGTCCGTCGGCTCGTCCTGAGCTCCTTGCGGCGGCAGGCCGGACAGCGGGCCGATCCGGGCCGAGCGCCAGTGCGCATTGCGCTCGGCCTGGAGCATGAACTTGCCCCCGTGCCAGCAGGCGTCGAGCTGGACCAGCTGCGCATCGATGCGCAGGGCCGGGCGCTGTTCGCCGCCATCGATGTGCACGAAGGCGCGGCCCTGCTCCGGCAGGCGCAGCCAGGCCAGCGACGGACAGCCCTGCACGGTCAGATGGAGGTCCTCGCGCCCGTCCAGGTCGCGCAGGTCCAGCTCCTGCAGATGCGGGCTGTCGCACAGATCCACGGCCCTGAGCGTCGGATGCACGATGCGCAGCACGGTGGCCTGCACATCGCAGACCCTCGCGCCATCGGCGGCGTCGGTCTGCGGGCTCAGGACCTGTTCGGTTCGCGGCTGCATCGGCATCAGCTCTGCTGCGCCACCGGCACGGTCTGCTCATGCTCCGGGCGGCCCTGCAGACCGTGGAGCACCTCCCAGACCTCGCCGTAGACATGGGCACGCGCGCTGCCCTGGGTGCGCCAGACCTGGTTCTTGAAGTTGTCGTAGTCCAGCGCCTCGATGGCGCGGCTCATGGCCCGCGCCACCGCCTCGCGCGGTGCCCGCGCCCGGTAGCGGTAGTCGTTGCGCGAGCTGGTCTGGATCTCGCCGAGTTCCGGCAGCCAGTGCTCGCGCAGATTCTCCAGGTCGGCCTGGTTGCGCGAGCGCACCGTCAGCATGCCGGTGCCGGCATCGGCCGGCTTGCAGACGACGCTGAAGAAACCAATCGGGGTCAGCAGCCACATGGGGAGCTCTCCTGTTTCAGGGACAAAGAACAAGGGCAGAAGGCAAAGACCGACGGTCCGAGGGCGGGGTCAGGTGGCATGGCCGCGGCGGGCCCAGCCGATGACGTAGTCACGCTGCTCGTCCGTCTCAGGGGATTCAGGCCGCCGCCTCGACTTCGGGCAGCAGGCCCACCGCTGCGCCAGCTGGTCGAGCGCCTCCTGGCCGCTCAGCCCGTGCTGCGTGGCCAGCCAGCAGCCGACGATCACGCCCGTGCGGCCGATGCCGCCCCAGCAGTGCAGATAGACCTGCCGCCCGGCGGCGAGATGGCGCTCGATCGCGTCGAGCGCGCCTTGCGTGACCGCGTCGCTGGCGGGCACCGAGACATCGCGGATCGGGTGGCGCTCGTGGTGAATCCCGGGCGGCAGCAGATGCGCGTAGGGCGCGAGCTCGCCGTCCTGGGTCAGGTCGATGAAGGCCTGCACGCCGGCCTCGACCATGGCCTGCACCTTGGCGCGGGCGTCGTCTTCGTCGGGGGCGCCGGGATATTCGCCGGCATGGAAACGGCCCCGGAGGACCGTGTAGCTGTGAAAGGTCGGTACGGTCATGAGCGTGTCTCCTGTGCGGTCAGCCCAGCGGGTGAACATGGACCTGCTCCGCGGTGACCGTGAAGCGCAGGCCTTGCCTGCGGATCAGCGTCTCCCAGTCGCGCCAGCCTGCGGGCGGCTGGTACTTGAAGCCCCGCGGGTCGTACTGCCCCTCGATGCCGGTCATCTGGCGCATCGTTGTCGTGGCGGCAGCCTTCACCCCGTCATCGGTGGTGCGGCTGCCCAGGTAGAAGTCGTTGCCCGGCCAGGAGACATGGTCCCAGGCCACCACGCTGAACAGGTCGCAGTCGGAGAAGTCGTCGCCGGCCTCCTCGTAGGCGCGGGGGGCGCAGAGCTGGGGCGTGTCCGGATGGTCCTGGAGCGCACGGACCCGCAGCACCGTGGCGCCGAAGCGGTGTTCGGCGTCCGGCGTGCTCCTGTACGGATCGAAGCGCACCAGCGCCACATGGGTCAGCCGGTGGGCGTGCTTGTCCAGCAGCGCCTGCAGCGCAGCGAGCAGGTGCGGCTCGATCCGGCCCTTGAATTCGCCGGCGAACGCACCGCAGCCCAGGCCCGGCACCGTGACCAGCGCCCGGCGACCCCGCCGCGCCGCCTCCTGGTCGGCATGCAGCAGTACCGGCAGCAGCCGGCGCTCGTAGAGCCGCACGAAGCCCGGACGATGCAAGGCGTTGTCGCGCACAACCTCGTCCCAGTCCGCCGGCGTGCAGTCGTGCCCGTTGTCCAGCAGCGCGCCCGGCGTGAACAGCAGCGTCGCCTCGATCGGTTCGGCATGGAGGTTCGGCTGGTGATGCGCGCCGTCGTCATGCACCTGCACCGGCATGGCCACGCTGATGTCTCCCAGCAGCCCCAGCTCATGCAGCGTCCAGTCGGAGCCCTCGCCCCGGACCGCGCTCTCGGCGAAGATCTGCGGCCTGCGGGTGTCGAACAGGGCCTGGATCATCGACACCAGCGTGTCCGGCGCCTCGGCCGTCTCCAGCACCTTCGCGAGGTGCCCCCCGGGCTGGGCCTGACCCGACTGCAGATCCTGGGCGTACTGCTGGATGCGCTGCGCGCTCAGGTCGCTCAGCAGCACCGTGTAGCGGGCGGTATCGGACATCGTGTTGCTCATGAAGACACCTCTTCTGGGTTGACAGGGGAACAAGGGAAAAGGGGACAAGGGACACATCGGACTCGGGCCGCTCGGCGTGGCGAGCGACCCTCATGCGGATGTCGGGTCCGGCATGCGTTCGTGGATGCGGCGCAGCAGCTCCAGCGCACCGCCCGGCAGGCTGGGCCCGTGGCCGGGCGGCAGGCGCGAGCCGTCCGGGTTGAGCCGGATCCAGCGCACGCCGGGCACCCTGGCCAGACGCTGGGCAAAGCTGCGCACCGAAACGATGGCCGAGCCGGCGCCGATCTCGAGCACCACCAGACGGCGGCCCCGGACCTGCGCCAGCCAGTCGTCCAGCGCGTCGGCCTGGCGCTCGAACGGCGCCTCGACCCAGGCGTCGTCGTCGAACATCAGGATGGCCGGGCGCGCCACCGCGCCGCAGTCCGGGCAGCGCGGCAGTTCGCTGGTCAGCCGGCACTGCGCCTCGTCCACCTCGGGCTGAAAGCTGTCGGCCGACCAGACCCGCGCGCTGCAGGGGCGGCTGCACTGCAGCAGGTGGATCGAGCCATGGCATTCATGCACGTCCGGCAGGCCGGCCCGCTGGAACTGCCCGTCGACATTCGAGGTGAAGACGCGGCCGCCCAGCGCCCGAGCGGCCATCCACTGCTTCAGCAGCGCGAAGCCCTCGTGCGGCACGGTCTGGCGGTACAGCGCCAGGCGATGGCCGTAGAAGCCCCAGGCCACACGGGCATCGCGGCGGAAGGCGGCCGGGTTGGCGATGTCCTGGAAACGCAGGCGCTGCCGGCCCAGCGCCGGATAGGCCTGCCAGAAGCCCCGGCTGCCCCGGAAATCGGGCAGGCCGGAATCGACGCCCAGGCCGGCGCCGGCGGCGACCACCAGCGCCTCGGCGGCCTGGATCTGCTGGGCGACCTCGTCGATCAGCGGCAGAAGAAGATCGGCACCGCTCACGACAGCATCTCCTGCCTCGGCTGGGAGCCGCGCTCCAGCGGGCCCAGAAAGCCGATGCCCCGGGGGCTGTGCCCCTGGCGCATCTCGCAGATCTGCGCCAGACGCCGCACCAGGTCCGGGACATCGCGGGGCGCGCTCAGCCGGCCGCCGCGACGCACCGAGGCGAAGTCGCCCGGCGTGAGCGCCTCCAGCGCCGCCACCCGGGCCAGGCTGGCCTCGTCGACCGGCCAGCCCCAGTGCTCGGCCAGGTTCTGCAGCATCCCGCGCGCCTGGTCCGGCTTCAGCGGACCGAAGCGGATGCAGACATCGAAGCGGCGCAGGGCCGCCCGGTCGATCTGGTCGATCAGGTTGGTGGAGGCGATGAAGATGCCGTCGAAGTCCTCCAGTTGGGTCAGCATCTCGTTGACCTGCGTGATCTCCCAGGAGCGCTGCGCGCCGCGGCGGTCCATCAGGAAGCTGTCGGCCTCGTCGAGCAGCAGCACCGCACCTTCGCGCCGGGCCTGATCGAACATCTGCGCCATCTGCTGCTCGGCCACGCCGACATAGGGCGACAGCAGGTCGGAGGCGCGCCGCACCAGCAGGGGCCGGCCGACCTCGCGGGCCAGGTAGCGGCCGAACTCGGTCTTGCCGGTGCCGGGCGGTCCCCAGAAGCAGAGCCGGCCGCCGCCCTCGCGCACCAGGCCGTCGCGCAGCGCCTGCAGGTCGGTGTCGGCCTGCAGCCAGTCGATCCGGTAGGCGGCGTCGCGGGCGGCGGTGCCGGACGGCAGGCGGGCGATCTCCATCGCCTGCAGGGTGTTGTTCATCAGCCGGGTCAGGATCTGCTCCGGCGCCATCCCGCCGGGCTCGGCGCCGGCCACCGTGGCGCAGACCCGCGCGGCCCGCTCGATCAGCCCCGGCGCCAGGCCCTCGTGGCGCGAGACCTGCTCGATCCAGGCCGGCGACAGCGGCAGCGCATGCGCCTGCAGATGCCGCTCCAGCATGCGCCGGCGCACCGGCTGCGGCGGCACCTCCAGCTCCAGCACATAGTCGAAGCGACGCCGGTAGGCCAGGTCCAGCCCCTGCAGATCGTTGGTCAGCCAGAAGGTCGGCACCGGGTTGTGCTCAAGCACATGATTGACCCAGCCCTTGACGCCGCTGCTGTTGCTCTGGCGTCCGTGGCGATCGCTCGACCAGTGCACGAAGACATCCTCGACCTCGTCGAAGATCAGCGCCGTCGGGGTCGCGCCGTTCAGCAGGTTCTGCGCGAAGCGGAAGGCGTCGAAGCGTGCCTTGCCGCCCTGCGGCTTGCCGTCGGGCTGACGCACCGGGATCTCGAGCGGCTGCAGGCCGGTGGCCTGTGCCAGCACCCGGGCCAGCTCGGTCTTGCCGGTGCCGGAGCGGCCGTGGATCAGGATGTTGATGCCCCGGCGGCCCTGGCGTGCCGCAGCCTCCAGGTAGGTCGACAGGATGGCCAGGTCCTCGCGCAGATGAGCGAAGTCGTCCAGTCCCAGCGGCGAGGCGGGGGCCTTGGTGACCGCGTTCGGGAAGAGCTCGATCAGATCGTCCTGCGCGACCAGCAGCGTCTCGGCCAGATCGTTGAGCAGATCGATCTTGAGCTCGAAGCTGTAGGGGCGCACATCGTCGATCGACAGCAGCGCGCAGCCGCACAGCCGCGACTGGGGCGCCAGCGCCTGCTGGATCTCGGCGGGAGCGCGCGACAGGCAGATCGACAGCAGGCGCACCGTCTGCGTCCGGTTCAGCTCGCCAGCCTCCTTCAGTGCCTCGGTCAGCTCGCTGCACAGGCGCTGCAGCACCACGAAGTGCAGCAGCTCGCGCTCGACGGCGGACAGGTCGAGCCGATCGCCCAGGCGGGCGATGTTGACCGCCAGCGTCGTGTCCTGGGGCAGTCCGGGCGACGCCGCCTCGTGCCGGTCGCGCAGCGCCTTCATCTCGGCCAGCAACCGGTCCAAGGCCGCGTCGGCATCCGGCGTGCCCTCGGCGTCCGAGGGCGGCTTCGAGTCGTCGGCCTCGGCCATCCTGTCGCGCAGGCGCCGCTCGAGCTGGTCCAGCGAGAACAGGATGCGCAGGGTCCACAGCTCGATCACGGGCGCATAGCGCTCGTCGAGGCCTTGCCTGGACAGGCTGTCCGTGATGGCGTGATCGGTTGTCGCGTTCATCGCTCCCCCTGAGGTATCAAGATGTGTCAGTGTGGGGAGAGCTGCGACAGAACCTGTCGCATCCGAAGCGCTGCTCAGTCGGGCTCGAATCGCTCCGTGAACGGCATCACGAACTGCCCGTCGTAGATGTCCAGCGCCTGCTTCAGGCTCTGGCGGATGGCCTCGCGCAGGGCGACTGGCGCCAGCACCTGCACATCGGCGGACCGGCCCTGCAGCCACCAGCGCAGCTCCCAGGTGTCGGCCACGGTCACCTGCACATGGCGGCGGCCGTCAGGCATCGACCCGATCTCCTGATCGGGCCCGAGCGGCGCTTCCCGGAGCATGTTGGCCATCATCTGGGAGCAGGCCAGCGACAGCTCCAGGGGCGGCTTGTCCGGGTGCATGCCGAACTGGGCCTGGCCGCTCGCGAGCCAGCCGTCCAGCGTCCATTCCGGGCTGGGCAGATCGACCGGATGACCGAGCGGGCGCGCCCGGCGGAAGCGGTGCAGCGCGTAGAAGCCCGGCGGCCTGCCCCAGCCCTGCGAGGCGATCAGATAGGTGATGCTGCCGCGCAGCACCATGCCCAGCGGGTGCAGGATGTAGCGCTGCGAATGCACCCGGTCCGGGGTGGTGGGCGACACACGGGCGTAATAGGCCTCGACCTGCTCGCCCTTGAGCAAAGCGGTGGAGAGGACTCGGCGCATTCCTTTGTCCACTTCCGGCGCCAACTGCATCAGCCCCGGCGACACCACCGCCACCTTGTCGATCCAGCGCGGCATGCCGGCCGGCCCGTCGATCTTCTTGAGCCGCCGGTGGGCCTCCTCGAAGACAGTATCGAAGCTGTCGGTCATGTGGCCGGGCAGCGCGGTGCGCAGATGCTTTTCCGCCAGCGCCACCATCAGCGCCTCGTGGGGGTTCATGCCGCCGATGCCCTGATCGGCCTCGACGCCCCACCGCCAGCTGTGCGGCTTGCTGTTCTCGTTGACTTCCAGCGGAAAGTGCTCGCGCAGCATCTGCAGGTCGCGCTGGACCGAGCGGATCGTCACCGCGTGGCCGCGCTCGGTGAGCCGCGTGTGCAGATCCTGGGCGGACACAGAGGAGCGTCGGGGAATGGCCTGCAGCAGGTCGAGCAGCCGGGTCAGGGTCTTGGGCTTGGATTGCGCGGGCATGGGGCGATCGGGCGGAAAAGCGGGGCCCCCTGCCAGCGTGCCGGCGGGGAACGGGCGCCGCGGCCTGGACAAGCAGCAGCAGCGGAGCGTCGATGTATTCGACCGCCACCCGGAGCCGCTGAAGCGGATCTGTGGGGGCGGTGACGCAGTGTCGGCGCCCGCCGGCCCGGCGGGCCCGTCCGGCAACCTTGCCGCCGGCTGATCATGTCCGGCCAAGAAAAAACCCGCCCTCGTTGCCGAGAGGCGGGTTGCATGAATCCCTTCAACTGACCTTGCCCCCAGAAACCGTCTCCCATGCTGAGTGATGCAATGTCAGCAAGGAGAGCGGAAATGACGAAGCCGAAGGCTGCGCCGAGGGCGCGCTACACATTGGAATTCAAGCAGGAGGCGG
>NZ_JACCPY010000055.1 GCF_013426975.1 Sphaerotilus sulfidivorans | reverse complement strand
ACCTTGCCCCACTGGGCCAGGACGGCCTGCATGGATTTGCTCGACGAACTGCGCCGGCTCGATGAGCGCGTGGCCGCCTACGACGAGCACATCCAGGTCATGGCCTGTGCCGACGACCGCTCGCGCCTCCTGATGCAGATGCCCGGCATCGGCGCGACCACCGCCAGCGCGCTGCTGGCCAGCATCGGCCACGGCCACGACTTCGCCAACGGCCGACAGCTCGCCGCTTGGCTCGGACTCGTGCCGGGGCAATACAGCTCCGGCGGCAAGCAGCGTCTTGGGCGCATCACCAAGGCCGGCGACAGTGATCTGCGAACGCTGCTGATCCTGGGGGCACGCGCCACGCTGGCCGCTGCGGCCAGGAAGAAGGACCGGCTCAGCCGCTGGGCGGTGGCGTTGTCCGAGCGGCGCGGCTACTGGAAGGCCGTCGTCGCCGTCGCAGCCAAGAATGCCCGCATGGCCTGGGCGATGCTCGCCAAGGGCGAAGACTTCAAACCCGTGACGTGAGCCGAACCGGCCCGTCGAACCGATTTCGAATGTCTCATCCGACACCGTGAAGGAAGAATCTGCCACCGCGTGATGCCTGCGTTGATGGAACAAGGTCAGACCTGCGTGGGGAGTGCTCGGCTATATTTCGGAGGCAAGCTCGCAAGAGCAACCTCGGCTAACGAATGGAGCCCCCACGCGCGTCTTTCATCAGGGTCGGCGGCACAGACAGCCGCGGCAAAGACCGGTTGTAGTTTTGCAGTCCGCACCTTGTTCCCCCTGTCAGTCGCTGGTTTTGTGTGCGTTGGTTGGATCGTTTGAACGCTGCTCAGGCGGGTTTCATGAAAACCCGCCCGGAGAGGTTTTGTTGACTTCGCGGGGATGCCCTTGTAGTAGAGCTCACCGGCGCGACGCGGCGTGTGGACCTGGCCGTGCGGCCGATGATGGAACTTGGCGGCCGCGCGGCCAGGGCCGCACGCCGTGGCGTGTCCGGTGCAGCGCCATGTTAGACCCCGCGTGGAAGAAGAGCGATGTAGCCGTACTTGAACGCCAGTACGATCAGAATGGCGGCCCAAGCAATGTAGAACACGCGAGGAAGTACTATTTCCATCTTGCCCCTACCCGGGCTCTTTCGCAGACCTTGAAAGATGAGATTGGCTTCTATGTCCTTCCGGTTACCTGCCTGAAAGTCTTTCAGTGTCTTGACTGGCGCTTCAGGGACGCCACCCGCCTCCACCTGGAGAGCAAGAAACTGCGCCAGAGAGACTGCGTCGGCGCGGGCCCTGCAGAGGGGCACCCAGAGCTGGCGAATCACGTAGATCGCTACTACCGCCAAAATTGCAATTGGAAGGACCGGCCCGTCACCGATCAGCATCAACGGGGACACTGATTTGCTGAGGGCTGAGGCCTCTGCCGGTGCGGCTGATCCAGCAAAGAGCGAGGTGACTGCGAACGACAGGAATACAGACTGCATGGTGATGAAGATGACCCGATACTGCTGAAGCAATCCGTCTTGAACGCCCCACATCGCTATGTAGTCACCGAGTGTGGGTGTTGGTGCAGTTGGCATGAGGACTCCAGGAGTTGTGGGGTCTAACGAATGAAAGGGCCATCCCCTCGCACCGCGCCCGGCACAGAGGATTCTGCCAATAGGCGCAGCGCTTGCCCGGCGCGCACCATGGGGCGACAAAAGCTCAACCCGCGGGCGCGCGCCAGTTCGCTGGCTTTGGCCATACCGTGCATGCGTTCTCCCCTGGAAGACTCGACCCGAAACCCTGTGGCGGGGTTTGACGTTGATGCCGCTGTTGTTTTTGTGGCGGCGGCGGCCAGCATAGCGATTGCGCGTTTTTTCGTCTATGGGCGCGGCGGTGGCCGTGGGTCCTCGCCTTCGCGAGGATGACGGGGGTGTGAGGGGGTGCCGGATCAGGAGCGGGGAGCGGTCGATGCGGGAGGCTGCCGATGCAGGAAGCCTCGGTGCAGGAAGCCTCGGTGCAGGAAGCCATCGGCGCGAAAGGCGATCGCGGCGGGGGCCGCCCGTGCGAGAAATCAGCCCCCAGCCGGGAAGCGCACCACCACCTCCAGCGCCTCAGGTGCCCTCCCCGACCCCTCGCGCTGCACCGTCAAAGGCAGCCAGGTGCCGGGCGGCTGGCGCTGCACGAGGGCGCGCAGGGCGTCGGGGCTGCGCAGCGGGCGGCCGGCGGCTTCGGTGATCAGGTCGCCCTCGCGCAGGCCGGCGGCGGCGGCCAGGCTGCCGGGGGTGACGGCGCGCAGGCGCACGCCCTGCGCATCGGGCGCCATCGCGATGCCCAGGCGCGGCGGGGCGTCGTCGCGGGGCGGGTCGATCAGATAGAGGCCGTCGGCCAGCGTCTCGCCCAGGGCCTGGCAGCTCTCGCCGCGCTCCCAGGTCAGCAGCGCGCCGATGCGCTGCACGCCCAGGTCGCGCAGCTGGTGCGCCACGCCGTGGCCGTCGCGCACATGGCCGCCGCCCAGGATGCCGACCACCAGCCGCGCGGGCTCGCGCGCCAGCTGCGCAGCGATGACCTCGGCCATTGCACGGTCCCAGAAGGCCTGCGCGCCGATGAAGCGCTCGAGCGCCTGCGGGTCCGGCGCCGGCGCGGACGAGGCGCCGGCCGCATCGCCCGGGCCGGGGTGGGACTGGAGGACCTGCTCCAGCATCTGCCGGTAGGCCGGCGGCGGCGCGGCCGGGCGGCCGACGCCTTCGCGCGCGGTCTCGTCCAGCGCGTCGAAGCCGCGCCGGCCGACCTGGGCCACCACGCCGCGCTCGACATTGAGCGCCAGCATCGGCAGCCGGTTCATCCGGGCGAAATGGAAGAGCGGCAGGTACAGGCGGGCGTCGAAGCCCCAGACCTGGTCCCACTCCGAGCGGCGCAGGAACTCGGCCTCCGACAGCCGGCCGGCCACCCAGTCGTCGAGCACCGGCTGCAGCCGGCGCGGGAACATCTCCAGCCCGAGCGCCAGCGCCGGCCGGCGCGCATGCAGCTGCGCCAGGACCTGGAGCTGCCAGCGGTGGTCCTCGGCGCTGTCGTGGCGCTCGCCGAGCAGCACCGCCTGCGCCTCGGCCATCCAGCCCAGCAGCTCGGCGGCGGGCAGCAGGCGCGGCGCGGCGGCGGTCGGCGCCAGCCACTGGCCGGGGGGTTGGTCAGGCGCACAGAGCAGCGCCGCCGCGGGAGGCGGCTCGGCCGCCGCGCCCGGCCCGGGCAGCATCAGCATCGGCACCAGCAGCGCCGGGAGCAGCCACGGGCGGGCCGACGACGGGACGGACGGGAGCAGCGGCAGGCGCATGCGCGGGACTCCTGGAGCAAGGCGAGGCGAAGACACGAGGGGACGGCACGGCTGCCATCCCGCCGATCATCGCACCGCACCCTGCTGCCCCGGGCCGCGCCGGGTCAAGCCCGGTCAGCGCCGCATGCGGCGATTCGCTGCGCGGATCACTCCCACTCGATCGTCGCGGGCGGCTTGCTCGAGACGTCGTAGGTGACGCGGTTGATGCCGCGGACCTCGTTGATGATGCGGCCCGACACCTTCTTCAGCAGGCTGTACGGCAGCTCGGCCCAGTCGGCGGTCATGAAGTCGCTGGTCTGCACCGCGCGCAGCGCCACGACATAGTCGTAGGTGCGGCCGTCGCCCATCACGCCGACGCTCTTGACCGGCAGGAAGACCGTGAAGGCCTGGCTGGTCAGGTCGTACCAGCTTTTTCCCGTGGCCGGGTCGATCGTGGCGCGCAGCTCCTCGATGAAGATCGCGTCGGCGCGCTGCAGCAGACGCGCGTACTCGGGCTTGACCTCGCCCAGGATGCGCACGCCCAGGCCCGGGCCCGGGAAGGGATGGCGGTAGACCATCTCGGGCGGCAGGCCCAGCGCCACGCCCAGCTCGCGGACCTCGTCCTTGAACAGCTCGCGCAGCGGCTCCAGCAATTTGAGGCCCAGCTGCTCGGGCAGGCCGCCGACGTTGTGGTGGCTCTTGATCGTGGTGGCCTTCTTGGTCTTGGTGCCGCCGCTTTCCACGACGTCCGGATAGATCGTGCCCTGCGCCAGGAAGGTCGCGCCCTTGTGGCCCTGGCCGCTGGCCTTGAGCTTCTCGGCCTCGGCCTTGAAGACGTCGACGAACAGGCCGCCGATGATCTTGCGCTTGCGCTCGGGGTCGGTCACGCCGGCGAGCTGGCCCAGGAACAGCGCCGAGGCGTCGACGCGGATGACCTTGGCGTGCAGCTTGCCCTCGAACATGTCCATGACCATGTCGCCCTCGTTCAGGCGCAGCAGGCCGTGATCGACGAAGACGCAGGTCAGCTGGTCGCCGATGGCGCGGTGGATCAGCGCGGCTGCCACCGACGAGTCGACGCCGCCCGACAGGCCCAGGATGACTTCCTCGTCACCGACCTGCTCGCGGATCTTCTGCACCGCCTCGGCGATGTAGTCGCCCATGATCCAGTCGCCGCGGCAGCCGGCGATCTCGCGGACAAACCGCGTCAGCATCGCCTGGCCCTGCAGCGTGTGCGTGACCTCGGGGTGGAACTGGACCGCGTAGTAGCCCTTGTCCTCGTTCGCCATGCCGGCGATCGGGCAGCTGGGCGTGCTGGCCATCAGCTTGAAGCCGGGCGGAAGCGCAGTGACCTTGTCGCCGTGGCTCATCCAGACCTTGAGCATGCCGTGGCCCTCGGGCGTGGCGAAGTCCTGGATGTCCTTCAGCAGCGTGGTGTGGCCATGCGCGCGCACCTCGGCATAGCCGAACTCGCGGGTGTCGGACCAGCTCACCTCGCCGCCGAGCTGCACCGCCATGGTCTGCATGCCGTAGCAGATGCCCAGCACCGGAACACCGGCGTCCCAGACCGCCTGCGGCGCGCGCAGCTGGTGGTCCTCGTAGGTCGAGGCATGGCTGCCCGACAGGATGATGCCCTTCGGGGCGAAGCTGCGGATGAACTCGTCGGAGACGTCGTTCGGATGGATCTCGCAGTAGACCTGGGCCTCGCGCACGCGGCGGGCGATCAGCTGCGTGACCTGCGAGCCGAAGTCGAGAATGAGGATCTTGTCGTGTTGCATGGGCGAAGCGGTTCGATGCGATGCGATTCGGGACGGCGCCGGGCGGACGGACTCAGACCGCATGCGGCGCCGAAGGGGGGACGAAGGCCGGATGGCGACGGAAATGGCGCACGGCCAGCACGAAGGCCGCCAGCGTCAGCGCCGAGCAGAGATAGAGCGGCGCGCCGATGCGCCAGTCGCCCCGGGGCAGGTCGGACACCAGGCCGAGCAGGCCCGCGCCGATGACCGGCGCGAAGACCTGCATCGCGCTGTTGAGCGAGGCCACCGCACCGAGCGCGCGGCCCTGCGCGCTGTCGTCGGCGGCATTGGAGACCAGGGTCTGGATGGCCGCCTGCGTCATGAAGCCGAAGACATTCATGCCGATGATGGCGTAGACCATCCAGGCCTCGGTCGCCGCGCCCCACAGCGCATAGCAGACGGTCGACGACAGCAGGCCGATGACGGCGATGCGCTGCGGCGTCGAGCGCTTCAGCGCCACCCGGATCAGCCCGCCCTGCACCAGCACCGACATCACGCCGATGGCGAACAGCGACCAGCCGTTCTCCTTCGGCCCCCAGCCGAACTTGAAGGTGGTGTAGAGCACCCAGGTGGTGTGCAGGATGAACTGCGCCAGCCCCGCCAGCGCGATCACCGTGACCAGCGCGCCGATGCCGTGCAGGTCGCGCAGCTGGCGCAGCGAGGTCAGCGGGTTGGCGCGCTTCCAGTCGGCCGGACGGCGCTTCTCGGGCGGCAGCGACTCCGGCAGCACGAAGACGCCGTAGATCGCGTTGAGCACCGCCAGCCCGCCGGCGACGAAGAAGGGCAGATGCAGGTCGATCGCGCCGAGCAGGCCGCCGATGACCGGCCCGAGCACGAAGCCCATGCCGAACATCGCGCCCAGCATGCCGAAGCGCTTGGCGCGCTCCTCGGGCGCGCTGATGTCGGCCACATAGGCCTGCGCGACCGCCGCATTGGCCTGCATCGCGCCGCTGATCAGCCGCACCGCCACCAGCATCCACAGCGCGGTGGCCAGGCCGGTGACGATGAAGCTCAGCGCCAGGCCGAAGAAGCCCAGCAGCAGCACCGGGCGGCGCCCGTGCTGGTCCGACAGCGCGCCCAGGATCGGCGAGCCCCAGAAGCTGGCGAAGCCGAACGCGAAGGTGATGACGCCATACCAGAAGGCATGGTCGCCCTGGTCGCCGGTGAAGGTGCCCACCAGCGGAGCCAGCACCGGGATGATCAGGCCGATCGACACCATGTCGATCAGCACCGTCAGCATGATGAAGGGCATGGCCGCGGCCCGTGGGCGCGGCACCTTCGCGTCAGCAGCGCTCACGAGGCGATCACTCCAGCCGGTAGTTCGGCGCTTCCTTGGTGATCTGCACGTCGTGGACATGGCTCTCGCGGATGCCGGCGGACGTGATCTCGACGAACTCGGCGCGGTCGTGCATCTCGGCGACCGAGGCGCAGCCGCAGTAGCCCAGCGTGGCCCGGATGCCGCCGGCCATCTGGTAGATGATCGCCAGCACCGAGCCCTTGTAGGGCACGCGACCCTCGATGCCTTCCGGCACCAGCTTGTCGGCGTTCGGGTTGGTGGTCTCGTCGTTTTCCTGGAAGTAGCGGTCGGCGGAACCCGCCTTCATCGCGCCGATCGAGCCCATGCCGCGGTAGCTCTTGTAGCTGCGGCCCTGGTACAGGATCACTTCGCCCGGAGCTTCCTCGGTGCCGGCGAACATGCCGCCCATCATCACGGTCGACGCGCCCGCGGCCAGCGCCTTGGAGATGTCGCCCGAGTAGCGGATGCCGCCGTCGGCGATCAGCGGCACGCCGGTGCCGGCCAGCGCGGTAGCGACATTGTCGATCGCGGTGATCTGCGGCACGCCCACGCCAGCGACGATGCGGGTGGTGCAGATCGAGCCCGGGCCGATGCCGACCTTGACCGCGTCGGCGCCGGCCTCGACCAGCGCCAGCGCGGCCGCGCCGGTGGCGATGTTGCCGCCGATGACGTCGACCTGCGGGAAGTTCTTCTTCACCCAGCGCACGCGCTCGATGACGCCGTGGCTGTGGCCGTGCGCGGTGTCGACCACCAGCGCGTCGACGCCGGCGGCCACCAGCAGCTCGATGCGCTCCTCGGTGCCGTCACCGACGCCGACGGCCGCGCCCACGCGCAGCTTGCCCTGCGCGTCGCGCGCGGCGTTCGGGAAGCTGGTCTGCTTGGTGATGTCCTTGACGGTGAACAGGCCGCGCAGTTCCGACTGCTCGTTGAGCACCAGCACCCGCTCGAGCTTGTGCGTGTGCATCAGCGCCTTGGCCTCGGCCAGCGAGGCACCCTCGTTGACGGTGACCAGACGTTCGCGCGGGGTCATGATGTCGCGCACCGGGGCGTCGAGACGGGTCTCGAAGCGCAGGTCGCGGCCGGTGACGATGCCCACCACCCGGCCGTCCTCGACGACGGGGAAGCCGGAAATGCCGTGGGCACGCGACAGCTCGATGACGTCGCGCACGCGGGCGTTCGGCGCGATGGTGATCGGGTCCTTGAGCAGACCGGATTCATAGCGCTTGACGCGGGCGACCTCGGCCGCCTGCTGCTTCGGGCTGAGGTTCTTGTGGACGATGCCGATGCCGCCTTCCTGGGCGATCGCGATCGCCAGGCGGGCCTCGGTCACGGTGTCCATCGCCGCCGACACCAGCGGCAGGTTCAGCGTGATGTTGCGCGACAGCTTGGTCGCCAGGGAGGTGTCGCGGGGCAACACCTGGGAGTACGCGGGGACCAGCAACACATCGTCGAAGGTCAGGGCTTTGCCGAGAAGGCGCATGGGAAGGGGCTCCAGACGCAAAAGGAGATTATACGGACCGGTTACAGCCTCTTCCCAGTCCTCATGATCCGGACATGTGCGGCGCGGGCCGCCGCACTACACTTCGAGGCATGTCTTCGCCTTCGAATTTCCAGCTCCGGGCGCGGATGCCGGCCCTGCTGCTGTCGCTCCTGGGTGTGCTGGGCGGCCTGATGCCGAGTTCGCCCGCGGCCGCGCAGTGGAAGTGGCGCGATGCCCAGGGCCGCGTGCAGTACAGCGACCGCCCTCCCCCGACCACCGTGCCCGACCGCGACATCCTGACGCGGCCGGCCGCCGCCCGCACCCCCGGCACGGGCACCGTCTCCGGTCCGCCGGGCACCGGCGCCTCCGGCCCCGTGCCCGGCAGCACGGGCAGCGCCGCGCCGGCCTCGGCCGCCGCATCGACGCCGGCCGCCGGCGAGACCCGCCGCCGGGCCCAGGAAGACGCCACCCGCCGCGCCGACGAGGAGCGCCAGGCACGCCAGCGCGCCGACAACTGCGCCCGTGCGCGCGACTACGCGCGCACCGTCGAATCCGGCCAGCGCCTGACGCGCACCAACGAGCGCGGCGAGCGCGAGTTCCTCGACGACGGCCAGCGCGCGGCCGAGCTGCGCCGCGCCCGCGAGGTCATCGCGAGCGACTGCCGCTGACGCGCCGGCGCCCGCCCTCGCCCTGGGCGCGGTAGCGCTGGCGGCGCGCCTCCTTCGGATCGACCTTCAGCGGCCGGCAGATGTCGAGCCGGTCGCCCGGCTGCATCGGTGCCTCGGGCGCGACCAGGCGGCCGCCGATGCCGAAGGCCAGGCCCTCGGTGCGGGCCAGCGCGGCATGACGCGCCACCAGACCGCTGGCCGCCAGCGCCTGCGCCGCGCTGGCGCCGGCCGGCAGCATCACCCGCACCCGGTCGATCTGGCGCGGCCCCGGGCTAAAGGCGACCTCGACCTGCATCGGCAGGCTCGCCGGCGCGGCGATCGGCGTGACGGACGGTGTGATCTCAGCGCCGGCCATGCACCTGCTCCGCCCGCGCGACGAAGGCATCGACGAAGGTGTTGGCGATGCGGTCGAACACCGGGCTGACCACCATTTCCAGCGGCCGGCTCGAGAAGGCGTAGCTCAGCTCGAACTCGACCCGGCAGGCCTGCGGCCCGGCCTCCGGACGCGAGGCCGCCGGCGTGCCGATCGGGATGAAGCGCCAGGAGCCGTCGAGCCGCGAGAACGGCCCGTCGACCAGGCTCATCGTCACCGACTCGCCCGGCACATGGCTGTTGCGGGTGGTGAACGCATGGCGCACGCCGGCATAGGCCAGGTGCAGCCGCGCGGTCACCGCTCCGGCTTCGTCGCCGAGCACCTCCGCCTTCTGGCACCAGGGCAGGAACTTGGGATAGCTGGCCACATCGACGACGAGATCGAACATCTCGCGCGGCGAGTACCAGAGCAGGACGGACTTCTTGACGTGCTTCATACAATGCCCGGATTGTATTGAGTCCCAGAACGAACCCGTCCCAAGCCATGAGCATCGTCGAGAACCGGAAAGCGCGTTTCAACTACCACATCGAGGAACGCTTCGAGGCCGGCGTGGTGCTGTCGGGCTGGGAGATCAAGGCCATCCGCGCCGGCCAGGTGCAGCTCACCGACGGCTACATCGTGCTGAAGGACGGCGAGATGTTCATGATCGGCTGCCGCATCAACGCGCTGCGCTCGGCCTCGACGCATGTGCGTCCGGAGGCCGACCGCACCAAGAAGCTGCTGATGAAGAAGGAGCAGATCCGCCGGCTGATCGGCAAGGTCGAGCAGAAGGGCTTCACGCTGGTGCCGCTGGACCTGCACTTCAAGGGCAGCTACGTGAAGGCCGAGATCGCGCTGGCCAAGGGCAAGGCCGAGCACGACAAGCGCGACACCGAGAAGAAGCGCGACTGGGAGCGCGAGAAGGGCCGGCTGATGCGCACCAAGGTCTCCGGCCCGCGCAAGGACGACTGACCCCGGGCCCGGGCCCGCTCAGGTCCCGGGCAGCGGCGCCAGCCGCTGCAGCGTCACCTCCAGCGGCGGCGGCTCGCGCAGCGTCTGCGCGATGACGCAGTAGCGCTCGGTCAGCTTCAGCAGCGTGGCGAGCTGCTCGTCGGAGGCATCGGCATCGACCTCGAAGCGCAGCCGCAGCGCGCTCAGTCCGACCGGCACGTCGCGCGCCAGCCCCAGCGTGCCGCGGAAATCGCTCTCGCCCTCGACGATCACCCGCGCGGTGCGCAGCACCACCCCGGTGGCGGTGGCCACCACATTGAGCGTGACGCCCGCGCAGGCCGCCAGGGCCTCGAGCAGCATGTCGCCGGAGCAGGCCTCGCCGCCCTCGCCGCCGGCGGCCGGATGCAGCCCGGCGTCGAAGGCCGCGAAGCGGGTCTCGATGCGGCACGAG
This sequence comes from Sphaerotilus sulfidivorans, assembly GCF_013426975.1. Lineage (GTDB taxonomy): Bacteria > Pseudomonadota > Gammaproteobacteria > Burkholderiales > Burkholderiaceae_C > Sphaerotilus > Sphaerotilus sulfidivorans. The sequence continues at coordinate 6,562 of NZ_JACCPY010000055.1, read as the reverse complement.
GGCTTCTCGGGATGCAGCAGCGCCTCGGCGCGAAAGGTCTGGCGCGCGGCGGCCGGCTCGGCACGGTAGCGCGCCTTGATCGGCGCCTGGCGCTGGCGCAGTTCCTCGGGGGTCATCGGCGATGTCTCCTGGGCGAAAGGCGAATGTCGTTGAGATCCGGCACCCCGCCGATGATGACCGCGCGCCCGCACCCGCGCCACCGGGAACGCCCTTGTCGGCGCCGGCCGCGGCGTTGCGCCGGGTCAATACGGGGACGACACCCCGCACCAACCTCAACCCCAGATTGAGGAAGCAGCGGGCGGGTCCGATCCCGCTGTGGACCCAGAATTTCTCTTCAGCACGGCGTGGCCCCCGGTCTGGTCCGTACAGAAGGATCAGCGAGCGATGCAGCAGCGCAGACACCTGCGGAGGATTCAGCGGCAGCAAGCTGACCGTGGCCACGGGCTTCCCGCCGAACGCCTTCAGCACCATCCCGGTCGGCATCCGCAGGCCCTTGAGCGCCCGCTCGGCCTCAGCGGCGCGGCGCATCCGGCCTTCCACCGCGACGTAACGGGCCTCGCGGTCGGAGAACTCGCCACTCAGCAGGTCGTTCAGCCAGCGGACTTCACGCTCGCGGGCGGCGTCGGGCGGCACAGCAGCGGTCAACGGGGCGGGCTTCGGGGTGGTCGTGGGTCAGTGCTCAGCCAGCTTGCGAGCCAGCGTGGCCGGCGACGCGGTGCCTTGCGGCGGGTCGCCCTCCGGCACTCCGGTCTCATCACGCCTCGGCCCCCCGCACGATCAGATCACGCTGCACCGCCTGGGCCCAGGTGTGCGCCAGCCCGCCTCGGGCGGTAGCTGATGAAGACGCGCAGGTCGATGCAGCTGTCTTCATGTCCTGCCTTGTTCGCCATACCCACTCGAACTGACAGGATTTTGGCGGAAGATGCAGCCCATGAGCAGAGCCGATTCCCCCACCACAGATGCCAAGGTAGCGTGGCAACTATGCATAGAACTGACCACCCGCATCACCACCCAGCCCCTGCCGCTGCTCCACGGCGACGAGGCGACCGCCCTGGACAGCGTGGCGAATTTTTTCAAGGACGCCCGCAAGACCATTGCGTCTCATCCCGGCTGCCATGAAAGTGCCAGGATCACGCTCAACGTCCTGAATCATCAGGTGCGCCCGTTCACCGCCAAGTGGCATCGCAGGAAGGAAATCGGACGCCTGCGCAGCACCGATGAATGCCTGAAGTTTCGCGCTGAATTGCAGAGCATTCAGCAGGTGCTGCGCGAGCTTGCACAGGAGTTGGCCGCTATCGCAGGCATGCAATGCCCTCGGATCGCCGACGGCCTACAACCGCCCCTGCCATCAACCGAATCGCTGCGATACGGTATTCCTTCGCAAGATCAGATCAACGAAACGGAACGCGATGCCGTCGAAAGCCGGCGTCAACGCCTGCGCAGCCCGGGACAGACACTTGGTGAAGCGGGGACCGACGCCATCGGCCTGGCATTGTCTGGTGGTGGCATCCGCTCCGCGACGTTCAGCTTGGGTGTGCTGCAGACGCTGGCCGCCAAGGTCGAACTGAAAGACATCGACCTGATGTCCACCGTGTCGGGCGGCGGCTACCTGGGCTGCTTTCTGGAAACCCATGGCCTGGAGGTCCTGAAGAAGCAGGGTGACCAGGAGTCCTCCGCCGTGAGACACCTGCGCAACCACAGCAAGTACCTGACCGAGGGCCGGCTGAAAACAATCCTGCAGATCACCCTCAACCTGCTGCTCGGCCCGGTGGCTGCCCTGCTGCTGCTGGGCGGCCTTGGCGGACTGTTGTGGCTTCTGCTCAGTCTCCTGCCCATTGCGGCCATGGCGAACGGCATCCGCGCGTACACGACAGACGCCGCGTTCTGGCCGATCTGCGGGGGCACGTTTGTCCTGGCCCTGCTGGTGCGACTGACATCGGCCTATCCGATGTGCGCAGTCCACAAGCTTCAGCAATGCGCGCTCGGCCTGTCGGTCCTGGCTGCCAGCCTGGCGATCGGTGCAGGCTGGTGGGTGGATGGCGATTGGATGATCCGGACCATCCCTCTGACGGAACTGCTCGACAGTTGGTGGTCTGAAGCCTCGATTCCCCATGGCCTGTTCCTCACCGTCCTGCTGGTCTTGACGGTCTGGGCCTGGTACCACATCGACATCAACACGGCCGGCCTGCATCACTATTACCGCCAGCGCCTGGCCAGGACGTTCCTGCGGAGCAAGGACAAGGCGAGGCTGCTGGCAGATTCGCCGAGTGCCGAAGCCTCTGACGCGCCCTACCTCCTCGTCAACACCGCCCTGAATGTCCCAGACAGCCTCCGCGAAGAGTTGCGCGGCCGGCGAAGCGACTTGTTTGTGCTCAGTCGACACTGGTGCGGAAGCGCCGTGACCGGTTGGCGGCGGACCACCGATCTGCATCCACCGATCACGCTGGCCACGGCAATGACGGTTTCCGCGGCTGCAGCCTCACCGCACATGGGCACACTCACGCGGCGCCGACTCGCGATGCCGATGAGCCTGCTGGGCTGGCGGCTGGGGCACTGGCTGAGGTGGCCGGGCAATGCCCCGGGCTGGATCGAACACCTGATGCCACCCGCCCTGGATTGCCTGCTACGCGAGATGACCGGCTGGCGCATGGACGAGCGCCAGCACTGGCTGAACCTCTCCGACGGCGGCCACATCGAGAACCTCGGGCTCTACGAACTGCTGCGCCGCCACTGCCGATACATCATCGCCATTGACGGCGAGTGCGATCCCGAGCACCACTTCGGCGGGCTGCTGAACCTCGTGCGCATGGCCGCCATCGACCTGGGCGTCCACATCGAGCCGGACCTGACGAATCTGCGGCCAGACCAGCAAGGCTTGACCAGCACGCATTTCGTGATGGCCTCCATCAAGTACCCCGGAGAATCGACCACCGGGCTGCTGCTATACGTCAAGTCATCAATGACCGGCGACGAGTCCGAATACCTGCACCACTACCGCCAGGAACACCCCACTTTTCCTCACGAAAGCACGGCGCAGCAGCTCTTCAGCGAACAGCAGTTCGAGGCATATCGGGCGCTGGGCGAACACATCGGCCACACACTGTTCGTACCCGCCTTAACGCCTGCGACCGCCACGTCCGACGCTGTCAGACCAATTGCCCCCTGGATGAACGAGCTGGCACAGAAATTGTTGCCTACAGACCGTGCAGTTTGATGGAAGCTCAGGCTGCCTCGATCCGCGTCAGATCATCCTCCCCCTCCACCCCCGCCATGTGCCCGAGCAGGCGCGTGTAGTGCAGCAGCTCGACCTGCAGCGCCTCCAGCTCGTCGCGGAACACGGTGCGCTGCGCGGCGTCGTCGAAGGCGCCGGCGAGCGACAGCCTGTGCCACTTCGCGGTGAACGGGCGCACTTTCTGGTTCAGCACGACGACGGCGATCTTGGCGAACTCGCGGGCGTGGCGGGCGCCGGGTGCCTTGAGGATGTCGCGGGTCAGCCCGAACAGGCTGTAGATCGACGTCAGCGCCGTGGCCTCGTCGCCCTGCTCGCGCGGCAGCGGCTGCGTGGTGATGCGGGTGACCAGTTCGATGTAGAGCGACCATGCCGCGTCGCGGTCCGGGTCGTTCGGCTTGAACTCGGCGTTGAGGACACCGACGTTGATCTTCAGCCCGGTCAGGCTCCATTGGTCGAGCAGTTCGCGCCATTTCATGAGGATGGATTCTCCAGGGCAGACTCGTCGGGCGAGCGGAAGCCCGATTCTCGCCCCCGCGCAGCCATGCCCGACAATCTGCACAAATCGGGAGGGAGACATTCGCATGAGCCGCCGCACCATCCGCATCTTCCTGGCTTCGCCGTGGGACACGGCCGAGGCACGGCAGGTCGTTGCAAAAACCGTCCAGTCGGTGGCCAGCGATCCAGCCTATCGACACCGTGTCGAGATCGACCTGCGGCGCTGGGACGATCCCGACCGACCGGTGCCGGTGTCGTTCCGGCGGAATCCTCAGGCCGATGTGGTCGAGTACGTCGGCGATCCGGCCGACTGTGATCTGGTCGTCGGGCTGTTCCGGCACGTGTTCGGCTCGCCGCTGCCGGAGCGGGACGATGGCCACCACTACGGCCTGTCGCCCGACGGGGATCCGTGGACCGGGACCGAATGGGAGCTGCACCGCTCGGACGTTCCGGGCAGTCGCGTGCAAGAGGTCTGGGTCTACCGCGACACCAGCCGGTGGCAGGCCGACAACGACTGGAGCGACGACGAATCCGAGCGCCACTGGACGCAGTACCAGCGCGTCAAGCGGTTCTTCAAGGAATGCAAGACGCCCGAGGGTTCGATCCTGAAAGGCATCAACGACCACGAAGGCGCGGCCGATCTGGCGACGAAATTCGACAAACGACTGCGCGAGTGGATCAGCAAGGCACTCGACGGCCCGCCTCCATCGGTGGCGCCCATCGAGGAGCCGTTGAGCACCGATCAGCAACGATTGCTGTCCATCCTGCTGGAGAGCGACGAGCCGCTGGATTCCTCCCTCGTCGCCACGGTCTACAACGCCAAGGTCCACGGCCTGCGCGGCTATCTGCTGCACCGCTTCGCCGCCTGGTGCGTCGCGGGGCGGCAACTGGACCAGCAGTTCGTCAACCTCGACCTGATGATCGACCACGGCCCGCAGCACGACGGCCAGCGCTTCGAGCCGGTGCGCCACGCGTCGCTGCAGGCGCTGCTGGCGGCCGAGCCGGACACGCGCGGCTGGGTGCTGATCGGCGAGCCGGGGTCGGGGAAATCGACCGTGCTGCAGCACCACGAGCTGCTGATGGCCCGCGCCGGCCTGCGGGCGCTGGCGAGGGGCGAGCCGTTGCCGGAGCTGTGCCTGTGGCAGCGGCTGGCGGACTGTCAGCATGACGTGGCCGATCCGGCGGCGTGGCTGGCGGCGCAGTGGCAGCGGCTGTATCCCGCCCTGCCCGCACCGGAGGAACTCGCGCGCACCCACCGGCTGCGCTGGCTGCTCGACGGCCTCAACGAGGTCCAGGCGCCGACCGCCGAGGCCTTCCGCGCCGCCACCGGGCGCTGGGCGGCGTGGGCGGCGGCACTGCCGGCCGACCGCAGCGCCGCGCCGATCTTCAGCGTGCGCACGCTCGACTACAGCGCCACGCTCAGCAGCGAAGGCCTGACGGTGCGGCAGGCGCGGCTGGCGCCGTGGAGCCTGGAGCAGATCGAGCGCTTCTGCCTGCTGCGCCTCGGGCCGGACAACATGCTGGCGCCGGCGATCCGGGAGGACCCGACGCTGACAGCCTTGTGCGCGCTGCCGTTCAACCTCGATGCGCAGTGCAGCCTGACCGGCGCGCTCGGGCGGCCGGCGGCGGACCGGGCCGAGCTGTTCGGCGGCATGGCGTGGCAGCGGCTGCGCCGCGCGAAGCAGCGGCGGGAGCTGGAGCACCCGGGTTTGCTGACCGACCGCGAACACGCGCAACTGGCCGACGAGGGTTACTGGCTCGGCCACCTGCACCAGCTCCCCGCCAAGGGCCAGCTCGTCGCCGGGCTGGACCGGCAGGCCACGCGGATGCACCGCGCCAGCGACGGCACCGAGGTCAGCGTGGACGAGGACGAGGTGGCGCCGTGGCTGGCCGCGCCGTCGGACCGCCGCGCCTGGCTCGGCGCGGTGCAGGCGCTGCACATCGCCGAGGTCGAACTCTCCGGGCGTTTCCGCTACACGCACCAGCTCTGGCAGGAGTTCCACGCCGCGCGCGGCCTGCGCGACCTGCCGCTGAAGCACCCGGCGGGCTTGCCGGACCTGCGGGCGCCGGAGCCGGTCGGGCTGGACGAGGCGGTCCGGGCGCTGGCGGTGCAGGATCCGCTGCCCGGGCCGGGCGTGTCGGCGTGGGAGGAGTCGGTGAAGCTGGCGGTGCAGATGGCCGCGCGGCTCGACGACGGCGGGGCGGCGGTGGCGGCGTGGATCGACCATCTGAGCGGGGTCAATCTGGCGCTGGCCGGGCGGGCGGCGCTGCGCGGGATGGAGCGGCTGAAGGGCACGCCGCGGCTGGAGGCGTTGCGCGCGGCGCTGCTGGCGCGCAGTCGCGATCCGGCGGTGGATCTGCGGTGGCGGATTGAGGCGGGGGAGATCTTGGGAGATCTGGGAGATCCGCGTTTTGAGGAGCGCGTGGGGCCGCATGGACGGTATCTATGGCCGAAGCAGTGGGTGACGGTGCCGGCGGGGCGGTACGTGATCGGCAGCGAGGATGGCGACGCGGACGAGAAGCCGCTGACCCCGGTGGAGTTGACCGAGTTCAGCATGGCGTTTGCGCCGGTGACGAACGCGGAGTTCCGCTGCTTCATGGAGGCTGGCGGCTACGAGGACGAGCGCTGGTGGGAAGGCGAGACAGCGCAACGGTGGCTGCGGGAAGGCATCCGCAATGAGACCTCAATTCACAGCGCACGAGAGCTGTTCTGACCTTGCCCCCAGAAACCGTCTCCCATGCTGAGTGATGCAATGTCAGCAAGGAGAGCGGAAATGACGAAGCCGAAGGCTGCGCCGAGGGCGCGCTACACATTGGAATTCAAGCAGGAGGCGG
>NZ_JACCPY010000054.1 GCF_013426975.1 Sphaerotilus sulfidivorans | reverse complement strand
AGCACCACGGTGTGGAACACCACCCAGATGGTCACCGAGGCGCTGCGGGGCACCGCAGGCGCGGACAGCCTGGTCGGCACGAGCCTGAACGACATCTTCTCAGGCAGCGCTGGCAACGACACGATGGTGGGCGGTGGGGGCGATGACACCTACTACTTCGGTCGGGGTGAAGGCAAGGACATCATTGCCCAGGGCTACGACACGCGAGCGACACGAGCGGAGACACTGATCTTCAAGACCGGTGTGCTGCCGACGGACATCCAGGCCAGCCTGTCGGGCAGCAATCTGGTGCTGGCGATCAAAGGCACGACGGACTCGGTCACCATCCAGAACTTCAGCAGCAGCGCCTGGAACCCGATCCAGCAGGTCCGATTCGCCAATGGAACCACCTGGAGCCTGGCCACGCTGCGCTCGAAGGTCGGTCTGTCGACGACCGCAAGCGGTGCGTCGGCAGCAATGAGCACCCAGATCGATCAGCTGGTCAGCGCGATGGCGACGATGGCACCGGGTGGGCTCGCCGCCAGCGCGATGCCGCTGCGCCCGAGTGCCGAGGCCTCGCCCTTGCTGCTGGCGGCCTCGACCTGAGCCCCTTCGCTCAGCGCCCGCCCTGCGCGATCACGCCGCAGGCGATGCGTGCGCCCGAGTTCCCGGTCGGCTGCGTCTTGTAGTCGTCCGGACCGACATGCACGATCACGCCCTTGCCCATCAGGCTGGTCGGTCCGTCCTTCAGCGTGACGCCGCTCAGGTGGAAGGTGACATCGGCCTGGCCGTTGGCATCCGCCTTCAGGCTGGGCATGTCGCCGGCGTGGTGGTCGCCGTCCTGCGGGCCGTGCGGCTTGCCCGCGGGATTGAAGTGGCCGCCGGTGCTCATGCCGTCGCCGCTGGAGCAGTCGCCCTTCTCGTGCACATGGAAGCCGTGCTCGCCGTTCGGCTTCAGGCCGCTCACCTTGGCGTGCACCATCACATGGTCGCCGTGCTCATGGAACATCACCATGCCGCTCACGGCGTTGCCACGGGTGGCCTCGAGCTTGGCCATGGCCATCGGCCCTTTGTGCATGTCGTGCATGCCGCCGTGGTGAGCATGGCCACCGCGGCCCATCATGCCGGCGCAGCCGCCCAGAGCAAGGGCGGCTGCAGCGGTGGCGATCAGCTTGGGAAGGTGGGAAAGCGTCATTCGGAGTCTCCAGGCCGGTTGAGGATCTTTCATCCTAAGCCTTGCCCGGAGGCTGCGCATCCCCGCGCGATCAACGTCCGGACTTCAGCTTCGCGAAGGCGGCGGCCATCGCGTTCTGCGAGGCCGGCGCGGGCGCCCCCCGGCCGCCCTGCCCGCCGCGCTGCGGCTGCTCACCCCGACCGGCCGGACGGAAACGGTTGTCCGCGCCCCGCTCGGCGCCGCCGCCCTTCTGGGCCGGCGCGTCGAGCTTCATCGTCAGCGAGATGCGCTTGCGCGCCACGTCGACCTCGAGCACGCGCACCTTGACGATGTCGCCGGTGCGCACCACCTCGCGTGCGTCGCTGACGAACTTGTTCGAGAGCTGGCTGACATGCACCAGCCCGTCCTGGTGCACGCCCAGGTCGACGAAGGCGCCGAACTGCGCGACGTTGCTGACCGTGCCCTCGAGCACCATGCCCTCGGTCAGGTCCTTGATGTCCTCGACGCCGTCGTTGAAGCGCGCGACCTTGAAGTCCGGCCGCGGATCGCGCCCGGGCTTGTCCAGCTCGGCCAGAATGTCGCGCACCGTGATCGCGCCGAACTTCTCGTCGGCGAAGGCCTCGGGCTTCAGGCTTTTCAGCACATCGCTGCGGCCCATCAGCTCGCCGATCGGGCGGTTGACCGCCTTGAGCATCTTCTCGACCACCGGATAGGTCTCGGGGTGCACGCCGGTGATGTCGAGCGGGTTGTCGCCGTCGCGGATGCGCAGGAAGCCGGCGGCCTGCTCGAAGGTCTTCGGCCCCAGGCCGGCCACATCCAGCAGCTGGCGGCGGTTGCGGAAGGCGCCGTGGGCATCGCGCCAGCGCACCACGCTGGCCGCCACCGACGCGCTCAGGCCCGACACCCGCGACAAGAGCGGCGCCGACGCGGTGTTGAGATCCACGCCGACCGAGTTCACGCAGTCCTCGACCACCGCGTCGAGCGTGCGGGCCAGCTCGCCCTGGTTGACATCGTGCTGGTACTGTCCGACACCGATGCTCTTCGGGTCGATCTTGACCAGCTCGGCCAGCGGATCCTGCAGCCGCCGCGCGATCGACACCGCGCCGCGCAGGCTGACATCCAGATCGGGCAGCTCCTTCGACGCGAATTCCGACGCCGAGTAGACCGAGGCGCCGGCCTCCGACACCACCACCTTCTCGATCGCGCGCTCAGGCGCGAGCTGCTGCAGGCGCTTGATCAGGTCGCCGGCCAGGCGGTCGGTCTCGCGGCTGGCGGTGCCGTTGCCGATGGCGATCAGATTCACGCCGTGCGCGGCGCAGAGCTTCGCCAGCGTGTGCAGCGAGCCTTCCCAGTCGCGGCGCGGCTCGTGCGGGTAGACGGTCGAGGTGTCGAGCACGCGGCCGGTGTCGCTGACCACCGCGACCTTCACCCCGGTGCGGATGCCGGGGTCCAGCCCCATCACCACCCGCTTGCCGGCCGGCGCGGCCAGCAGCAGATCGCGCAGGTTCTCGCCGAAGACCTTGATCGCGGTCGCCTCGGCCGCCTCGCGCAGCCGGGTGAACAGGTCGCGCTCCAGGCTCAGACTGAGCTTGACCTTCCAGGTCCAGGCGATCGTCTTGCGGATCAGGTCGTCGCCGGGGCGCTTCGCATGACTCCAGCCCAGGTGCACCGCGATGCGCCCTTCGGCGATCGTCGGCTGGCCCGGCACGACCTCCTCGTCGACGACCAGCTTGACGTCGAGCAGGTCGAGCGTGCGGCCGCGGAACACCGCCAGCGCGCGGTGCGAGGGCACCCGGCCGATCGGCTCGTCGTAGTCGAAGTAGTCGCGGAACTTGGCGGTATCGGGATGGTTGGCGTCCTTGCCGTCGAGCAGCTTCGAGCGCAGCAGGCCCTCGCCCCACAGCCATTCGCGCAGCAGGCCGACCAGCGCGGCGTCCTCGGCCCAGCGCTCGCTCAGGATGTCGCGCACGCCGTCAAGGACAACCAGCGCGTCGGCGAAGCCTGCCTCGGCGTTGATGAAGGCGGCGGCCTCCAGCTTCGGGTCCAGCGTCGGGTCGGCGAACAGTTTGTCCGCCAGCGGCTCCAGGCCGGCCTCGCGGGCGATCATGCCCTTGGTGCGACGCTTGGGCTTGTAGGGCAGGTAGAGGTCTTCCAGCTCCTGCTTGGTCGGCGCGGCCAGCACGGCGGCGCGCAGCTCGGGCGTGAGCTTGCCCTGCTCGTCGATGCTCTTGAGGATGGCGTCGCGACGCGTCTCCAGCTCGCGCAGATAGGCGAGGCGGCTTTCCAGCTCGCGCAGCTGGACATCATCCAGGCCGCCGGTGGCCTCCTTGCGGTAGCGAGCGATGAAGGGGACGGTGGCGCCGCCGTCGAGCAGCTCGATGGCCGTCTGCACCTGGGCCGGGCGGACCTGCAGTTCCGCGGCGATCTGCTGGAGGATCTTCTGGGCGTGGGGAGCGTGTTCCAAACCGGTAAAAGGGCAGTTGGAGAGGCGGCGGAGTTTGCCACATGCCCTCCGCCTCAGCCGGGCTCCGCCCCCTCTGCACTGCGCTCCACCTGCGTCAGCCGCCCGTCGTCGAGGTGGTAGACCGTGTCGAAGCCCGCGATCATCCGGTGGTCGTGGGTGACGGCGATCACGGCCGAGCGCCGCTCGCGGGCGATCTTGCGCAGCATCGCCATCACCTTGGTGCCGCGCTCGGTGTCGAGGGCCGCGGTCGGCTCGTCCGCCAGGATCAGCGCCGGCTCGTTGGCCAGCGCCCGCCCGATCGCCACGCGCTGCTGCTCGCCACCCGACATCTGCGCCGGCAGCGAATCGGCCCTGTGCGCGATCTCCAGGTAGCCGAGCACCTCCATCGCCCGCCGGTTCGACTCGCGCCGGCCCACCCCGTTGAGCTGCAGCATCAGCGCGACGTTTTCCAGGGCGGTCAGGAAGGGAATGAGGTTGTGCTGCTGGAAGATGAACCCGATCTTCTGCCGGCGGAAGGCCCGCACGTCGATGCCGGTCGGACCATCGTCGAACAGCACCTGGCCATCGATGGCGATGCGGCCGGTGGTGGGCGGCTGGATCAGGCTGATCGCCAGCAGCAGCGTGCTCTTGCCCGAACCACTGGGCCCGAGCAGCGCGACCAGCTCGCCCGCCTCGATCGACAGGCTGGTCGGCTTGAGCGCCTGCACCGCCAGCTCGCCGTGACCGAAGGTCTGCGACACGTTCTGGATCTCGACGACAGCCATCTCAGCCTCCCAGGGCCAGTTGGGCCGGGGTGCGCAGCGCATGCCACACGGCCATCAGGCTGGCCAGCACGCCGCCAAGCAGCATCACCGCGAAGGTGATCGCCGTCTCCTGCCCGACAAAGGCCAGCGTGCGAGGAAACCCCGGTGCGATCAGGTCGCGCAGCAGGTAGGCCAGCGCGAAGCTCGCCAGCGTCAGCAGCATCGACTGCGTCATGATCAGCCGCACGATCAGGCCGTTCGGCGCGCCGATCAGCTTGAGCGTGGCGATCGACTTGATCTTCTCGATCGTCAGCACATAGACGATGAGCGCGATGATGACGATCGACACCAGGATCAGCAGCGTGCGGAACAGGCCCAGCACCGCCGACATCTTGCTCAGCTTGCCGTCCAGCATCAGGGTGCGCTCTTCGTCGGTGGTGTAGACGTTCAGATACAGCCAGTCGCGGATGTGGCGGGCCACCGCCTCGCCATCCGCGCCGGGCGCCAGCGTCACCAGCACCGCGTTGATGCTGCTGGTGCCGGAGGACAGCAGCGGCAGCAGCCGGCTGGCCTGCTCGCCGCTGTAGCCCGCGCGCTCCAGCCGCTGCAGGCTGGCGGCCCGGCTGGCGTCGATGGCCCGCTGGTCCTGCTCGAATTGCACCTTCTGCGCGTCGGCCAGCGCCATGTAGATCAGCGGACTGCCGCCGGAATCGACCGCGCCGCGCGTGACGCCAACCACCGTGTAGTCGTCGGTCCCGAGCGGCACACGGTCGCCGATCTGCAAACCGAGCTTGCGGTCCACGACCATCTCGTAATGCGGCGCGGTGATGTTCCGTCCTTGCACCAGCCCGTTCGGCCCCCCGGCACCGCTGACGATGTCGTAGCCGACCAGGGTGAACTGCTGGTCACGGCCGCGGATCTCCCGCTGCGCCGAGTACAGCACCAGCGGGCTGGCACGCGCCACGCCCGGCGTGGCCGCGACGCTCTTGTAGCTGTCCAGCGGAATGCGCGAGGCTTCGTTGAACGGGCCGCCACGGCCGCGCTCCACGACCCACAGGTCGGTGGCAGTGTTGTCGATGAGCCAGACGCCGTCCCGGATATTGCCCTGGTAGATGCCGTTCATCACCAGCACGATCGCCAGCAGCATCGCCACGCCCACGATGGTGGCGAGGAACTTGCCGAGGTGGCGGCGGATGTCCTTGAGTGCGAGTTCCATGGCCCGGCCTCAGCGCGCCGGTGCGGTGGCTGCGCGCACCCGCTGGTTCGCGCTCAGCCCGGCGGCCACGGCCGCCACGGTGTCGCCTTCGGCCAGGCCCTTGCGGACCAGCACCTGCTGCGCATCGGCACCGCCCGTCTCCACCGGCTGGAAGCGGGTGCGTCCGTCCGCGATGACCAGCACGCCCTGCCGCCCGGTCTTGTCGCGGGTCAGCGCGGCCAGCGGTACCAGCAGACCGCGGTCCTCGCCCACATCGATGCGGACTTCGGCCTCCTGGTCGATGGCGAAGCGCTCAGGCACGCTGTCGAAGGCGACATGCACCTCCAGCTCCCGCGTGGCCGCGTCGGACTGCCGGGCGATGCGCGCCACCTTGCCGGGCAGCACCTCGCCGCTGCGCAGCCGGATGCTGGCCACCTGTCCGGGCCGCACCCGGCCGACCACCGCCTCGTCCACCCGGGTGGCGACCCACAGCGAGCGCGGGTCCACCAGCTTGAACAGCGGCGTGCCGGGCGCCGTGGTGCTGCCGACCTCGGCCATGCGCTGGACGACCACCGCCTGCATCGGCGCCGCGATGCGGGTGTTCGAGAGCACCGCGTCCGAATAGCGCGCTTCCTGCGACAGCGTGCGCGCATCGGCCTCGCGGGCGGCCAGCGTGGCGCGGGCGATGTCCACCCCGGCCGCCGCGCTGCCCAGCGCCGCGTTCGAGGCGTCCAGCACCGCGACCGAGACGTAGCCCTGGGCGAGCAGCTCGGCATCGCGGCGTTGCTTGCTGCGGGCCAGCTCGAGATCGGCCTGCGCCTTGGCGAGTGCGGCCCGGGCACCTTCGGTGTTGCGCTGCAGCGCCTCCTGCTGGCCGGTGACGACACCGCGCCGGGCATTCAGGTCACGGTCGTCCAGTCGGACCAGCAATTGTCCGGGCTGCACGGTGTCACCGACATCGGCCAGCACCTCGACCACCGTCGAGCCCACCCGGGCACTGACCGTGACCGGAACGCGCGCCTGCACGGTGCCCGGCCCGACCACCCTGGCCGCCACGGCGCCCTGGGCGGCAACAGACACCGGAATCTCGACCGCTCGGCCGAAACGCCAATACGCGGCGCCACCGACGCCGAGGAGCAACGCCGCCACCAAGGCAGCAAGGAGATATCGTCTGGCAAGGCGCATGGTCTGACGGATCCTCAGTCTTGTTATACCCATTATGGTATGTAGTGTCCGCCATTAGACTGCTTTCCCACCCCGTGTCCCGCACGGGACATCCGCTCGCCCCAACAATTCGCCCTCCCAATCACCCACCGATTGACGAATGTCAATCGAGCTCATGACAAAGCGCCGACGCCATGGACCCTTCCAGCGATCCCCACGACCTTCCCAACCTTGATCCCGCGCTGTTCGACCGCCCGACCGGTGCACGTTTCGAGCGCGCAGGACGTTCCACCCACCCACCGCGCTTCCTGCTGCTGTACGGCTCGCTGCGCGAACGCTCGTTCAGCAAGCTGCTGACGCTGGAAGCTGCCCGTCTGCTGCAGGCCATGGGCGCGGAAACCCGCGTCTTCGATCCGACCGGCCTGCCCCTGCCGGACGGCGCGCCCGACACCCACCCCAAAGTGGCCGAGCTGCGCGAAGCCGCCGCCTGGGCCGAGGGCATGGTCTGGACCTCGCCGGAGCGTCACGGCGCCATGACCGGCATCCTGAAGGCCCAGATCGACTGGATTCCGCTGTCGGTCGGCGCCGTGCGCCCGACGCAGGGCAAGACGCTCGCGGTGATGCAGGTATCGGGCGGCTCGCAGTCCTTCAACGCGGTCAACCAGATGCGCGTCCTGGGCCGCTGGATGCGCATGATCACGATTCCCAACCAGTCCTCGGTCGCCAAGGCCTTCATGGAGTTCGACGACGCCGGGCGCATGAAGCCCTCGGCCTACTACGAGCGGGTCGTCGACGTGATGGAGGAGCTGATGAAGTTCACGCTGCTGACCCGCGATGTGGCGCCCTACCTGGTCGACCGCTACAGCGAGCGGCGCGAGAGCGCGGCAGAGCTGTCGAAGCGGGTGAACCAGCGCGCGCTCTGACGCCGCCAGCATGCCAATCCGCGTCGTGACCGTGCTCACCCGCCGCGCAGCGCGGCCCGCAGCTTGTCACCCAGATCCGGCCGGTCCTTGAACGGATCGGTCGGGTTGCGCCCCTGCAGCACATCCTCCAGCCGCGTGCCGACCAGCCCGATCGCCTGCGGATGGCTGTAGATGTAGAACTGCCCGGCCAGCACCGCGTCCACCACCTTCTGCGCCACCTCGGCCGCGCTGACCTTGCCGCTGGTCACCGCCTTGTCGCCCATCGCCTTGCCGATCAGCTGGCTCTGTGTCGGCGGTGCGGCGGGCAGGTCGGCGGGCCGGTTGCGGTCGCTCTGGTGGATGCCCGTCGGCACGAAGTACGGACACAGCACGCTGGCGCCGACCTGCGAGGTGACGAGTGACAAGTCCTGGTACAGCGTCTCCGACAGGCTCACCACCGCGTGCTTGGTCACGTTGTAGACGCCCATGTTCGGCGCGTTCAGCAGCCCGGCCATCGACGCGGTGTTGACGATGTGGCCTTCCCAGTCCGGGTCCGCCTTGGCTGCAGCCAGCATCATCGGCGTGAACACGCGCACGCCATGCGCCACGCCCATCAGGTTCACGCCGATGACCCATTCCCAGTCCGCCAGCGTGTGTTCCCAGATGAGCCCGCCCGCGCCAACCCCCGCGTTGTTGAACACCAGATGCGGCGCGCCGAAGCGTGCGAGCGTGGCAGCGCCGAGCGCCTCGACCTGATCGGCCTTGGACACATCGAGCCGATACGCCAGTACCTCGGCGCCGTTGGGCTGTCCGAGTGCGGCGACCTCGGCCGCGGCGCGGTCGAGCGCGTCCTGCTGCACGTCGGCCATGACGATCTTCATGCCCTGCCCCGCGCACAGGCGAGCCAGCTCCAGCCCGAAGCCGGAGGCCGCGCCGGTCAGCACGGCGGTCCTTCCCTGCAAGGTCTTCATGACAGGCCTCCCGCTCAGACCAGCTTCACCAGCTGCTTGCCGAAGTTGCGTCCCTTGAGCAGGCCGATGAAGGCCTCGGGCGCGTGCTCCAGCCCCTGGGCGATGCTCTCGCGGTATTTCAGCCTGCCGGTGGCGACGCCCGCGCCCAGTTCCCTGAGCGCCTCCGGCCAGACCGCCATGTGCTCGCTGACGATGAAGCCCTCGATCTTCATGCGGTTCACCAGGATCAGCGCCGGATTGGCCATCGGCAGCGGCTGGCCGTCGTAGCCGGCGATCATTCCGCACATCGCCACCCGGCTGAAGGCATTGGCACGCAGCATCACCGCGTCCAGGATCAGGCCGCCGACATTCTCGAAATGGCCGTCGATGCCCGCCGGGCAGGCCGCCTTCAGCGCCGCCGACATCGACTTCAGGTCCGGATGCCGGCGATAGTCGATGCAGGCGTCGAAGCCGAGCTCGTCGACCACATGGGCGCATTTTTCCGCCCCGCCGGCCAGGCCGACCACGCGGCAGCCGCGCGCCTTGGCCAGCTGGCCCACCGCCGAGCCGACCGCGCCGCTGGCGGCCGACACGGTGATCGTCTGCCCGGGCTGCGGGTCGATGATCTTGACCAGCCCGTACCAGGCCGTGACCCCCGGCATGCCGACCGCGCCCAGGTAGGCCGACAGCGGCACCTGGCGGGTGTCGACCTTCTGCAGCACGCCGCGCTGCGTGGCGTCGACCAGCGCGTGTTCCTGCCAGCCGCCCATGCCCACGACCGCGTCGCCGACGGCGAAATGCGGATTGCGCGACGCGATCACCTCGCCGGCGGTGCCGCCGATCATCACCTCGTCCAGCGGCTGCGGCTGCGCGTAGCTGCGGCTGTCGTTCATGCGGCCGCGCATGTAGGGGTCGAGGCTCAGGAAATGGTGGCGCACCAGCACCTGGCCGTCGGCCAGCTCGTCGGGGCCGGGCAGCGCCGTCTCGACCAGGCGGAAGTTGTCGACGCCGGCCTCGCCCTGCGGGCGCGAGGCGAGCACGATCTGGCGGTTCATCAAGGGCATGGGAGACTGCCTTTCTGCAGCGGGAGGGCCGGCCGATAATGGCCGGGTCGAAGGAGAGCCTGATGGGATACGCAGCGCGCCAGCCGGTCATGACCGGCGACGAATACCTGGTCTGGGAGGCCGGGCAGACCGACCGTCACGAACTCGTCGACGGCGAGGTCTACGCGATGGCCGGCGCCGAGGCCGGACATGTCACGACGGCAGGCAACCTCTACATGGCCTTGCGCCAGCACCTGCGCGGCACGCCCTGCATGACCTTCATCAGCGACATGAAGCTGCATGTCGCGGCGCGCGACAGCTATTTCTATCCGGACGTGTTCGTCACCTGCGCCGAGGCCGATCGCGCCAGCCGGCTCGTCATGCGCGAGCCGGTGCTGGTCATCGAGGTGCTGTCGCCGGGCACCGCCGCCTTCGACCGCGGCGACAAGTTCGCCCACTACCGCCAGATCGCGTCGCTGCAGGAGATCGCGCTGGTCGACATCGGCAGCCGGCGCTGCGACGTCTACCGCCGGCACGGCGAGGGCGAAGGCCTGTGGCTGCTGCATCCGTTCGAGTCGGGCGAGGGGGTGACGTTCGCGAGCGTGGACCTGCGGCTCAGCGCAGCCGATCTGTTCGCGGATGTGGATCCTGAGCCTGCGCCTCGTCCTCGCCCGGCCGGTTCAGCGCCTTGATCGCCCGCCCGCCGTGGCCGGCAGGCAGGCGCTTGACGTACTTGAAGGTGCCGGTGGCGTGCGCGCACAGCTCGCCGTGGCCGCCGTAGACGTGGCCTTCGGTGAAGGCCATCGTCGCGGAGCGGTGCAGCAGCCGGCCGACCGCGCGCAGCCGGCCTTCGCCGGGGCGGAAGAAGCTGGTCTTCATCTCGATCGTCACCGCGCCGCTGTCGGGCACGACACTGCGCGCGGCGTGCGCCATGACCACGTCGAGCAGCGTCATCGAGACGCCGCCGTGCGCGACCATGAAGGAGTTCAGCAGCTCCGGGCGCAGCTCGAGGTGGATCTCGGCCTGGCCGTCGGCGAAGCGGACCAGCTCGAAGCCGAGGTGGTCGACGAAGGGGATGGGGACGGGGAATTGCATCGGGGCGGGCGGGTGGATTCCCGCTTTCGCGGGAATGACGGAGGATGAGGCACGGGCGGTGCCCGTCACGCACCGGACGGGAATCAGCCGCCGTGGACGGCGCTGACGCCGCCGTCGACCGCCAGGATCTGGCCGGTGATGTGCTTGCCGGCCGCGCTGGCGAACAGGACGGCGGCGCCCTTGAGGTCGTCATCATCGCCGAGGCGGCGCAGCGGCGCCTTCTCGGCCAGCGCGTCCTCGCCCAGGCGCGCCAGCGTGCCGCGCGTCATCCGGCTCGGGAAGAAGCCCGGCGCCAGCGCGTTGACCGTGATGCCGTGGCGGCCCCACTCGCCGGCCAGCGCGCGGGTGAAGTTGATCACCGCGCCCTTGCTGGTGTTGTAGGCCAGCGTGGTCATCGCCGGGCCGTTGCCCGACAGGCCGGCGATCGACGCGACATTGACGATGCGGCCCGCGCCGCGCGGGATCATGCAGCGCTTGCCCACCGCCTGGCTGATCAGGAAGACCGCGCGCACGTTCAGGTCCATCACCTTGTCCCAGGCCTCGAGCGGATGGTCCTCGGCCGGCGCGCCCCAGGTGGCGCCGGCGTTGTTGATCAGGATGTCGATGTCGCCCAGGCGCTCGCAGGTCTCGTCGACGATCCGCGCGACGCCCTCGGGCGTGCTGGCGTCGGCGGCGACCCAGCGCGCGTCGATGCCGCGGGCCTGCAGCTGCGCGCAGGCGCTCTCCAGCTCGTCGGCCTTGCGCGCGGTCAGCATGAGCCTGGCGCCGGCGTCGCCGAGCGCCTCGGCGATCTGCAGGCCCAGGCCGCGCGAGCCGCCGGTGACCAGCGCGATGCGGCCCGTCAGGTCGAAGAGCTGATTGATCGGTGTTCCCATGCGGACTCCATCAGGATCGGTGAGGATCGGTGTCAGGGTCAGAACCAGGCGTCCTGCATCGACAGGCAGGTGTCGTCACGGTCGCGGACCACCGCGAGCCAGGCGTCGATGCGCGGCAGCTCGTGGCGGAAGAAGAAGCGGCAGGCGGCGTGGCGCCCCTGCCCCGCGGCGCTATCGCGGTCGCTGGCCAGCGCCACGTCCAGCCACATCCACGCGATCACCACATGGCCGAAGGCCTGCAGGTAGGGCACCGCGTTGGCCAGCGCCTCCTCCGGCACGCCGGTGGCCCAGGCCGCCTTGGTCGCCGCGCCGAGCTGCTGCAGCGCCTGCGCCAGCCGCGACGCGAAGGGCTGCAGCAGCGCATCGGGCAAGGCCCGCTCGATCGTCGCGTTGACCGCACGCGCCAGCGTCATCAGCCCGGCGCCGCCGTCCATCGTCACCTTGCGGCCGAGCAGGTCCAGCGCCTGGATGCCGTGCGTGCCCTCGTGGATCATGTTCAGGCGGTTGTCGCGCCAGTGCTGCTCGACGGGATAGTCGCGGGTGTAGCCGTAGCCGCCGTGCACCTGGATCGCCAGGCTGTTGGCCTCCAAGCACCACTCGCTCGGCCAGCTCTTGGCGATCGGCGTGAGCATCTCCAGCAGCAGCGCGGCGTCCTTCGCGGCCTGCGCGTCGCCGGTGTGCTGCTCGTCGACCAGGCGGGCGCAGTACAGCGCCAGGGCCAGGCCGCCCTCGACATAGCTCTTCTGCGCCAACAGCATGCGGCGCACGTCGGCGTGGCGGATGATCGGCACCTGCGGCTGGCGGGCGTCCTTGCCGGCCGGGCCGATCGGGCGGCCCTGCGGGCGGCCGCGCGCGTAGTCGAGGCTGGCCTCGTAGCCGGCCGCGCCCAGCATCACCGCGCCGAGGCCGACCGCGATGCGCGCCTCGTTCATCATGTGGAACATGCCTTTCAGGCCCTCGCCGGGCGCGCCGACGCGGTAGCCGATCGCGCCTGAGGCGCCGCGCACCGGGTATCGGCCCTCGCCGAAGTTCAGCAGCGTGTTCGGAATGCCGCGGTAGCCGAGCTTGTGGTTCAGGCCGGCCAGCGCCACGTCGTTGCGCTCGCCGGTCAGCGCGCCCTCCTCGTCCACCAGCCACTTCGGCACGATGAACAGCGAGATGCCGCGCACGCCCGGCACCAGCCGGCCGTCCGGGCCGGGAATCTTCGCCAGCACCAGATGGATGATGTTCTCGGCCAGCTCGTGATCGCCGTTGCTGATCCACATCTTGTGGCCGCGCAGGCGGTAGCGGGGGCCGAGCGGGTCGCCGTCGGCGCCCTCGCCGTCCGGCTCGGCGCGGGTGGCGATGTCGGAGAGGCTGGAGCCGGCCTGCGGCTCGCTCAGGCACATCGTGCCGAAGAAGCGGCCGGCGAATTCCTGGTGCGCGAAGACGCGCTGCTGCGTCGGCGTGCCGTGCGCCATCAGCAGGTTCGCGTTGCCGGAGGTCAGCATGTGCCCGCCCAGGCCGACGCCCGCCTTGGCGAAGAAGCTGTTGGCGGCCATCTCGACGACGCAGGGCAGCTGCATGCCGCCCAGCGCGGCGTCCTGCGCAGCGGCCAGCATGCCGGACTCGACATAGGCGCGGCTGGCCGCGTGCGTCGAGGCGGGCAGGATGACCTTCTCGCCGTCGAAGCGCGGCTCCTCCAGGTCGGCGGTGCGGTTGGCCGGCGCGAACTTCTCGCGGGCGATGCGCTCGCAGGTGTCGAGCACCGCGGCGAAGGTCTCGCGGCTGTGGTCGGCGAAGCGGGCGCGCGCGGTCAGCGATTCGACGCGCAGCCAGTCGTGGAGCAGGAAGTCGAGGGTGGCGCGCATGGGGCGAACCTCAGAGCACCTCGAACACGCCCGCCGCGCCCATGCCGCCGCCGATGCACATCGTCACGCAGACATACTTGGCGGCGCGGCGTCGGCCCTCGATCAGCGCGTGGCCGACCAGGCGCTGGCCGCTCATGCCGTAGGGGTGGCCGAGCGCGATGGCGCCGCCGTTGACATTGAGCCGCTCCATCGGGATGCCGAGCCGGTCGGCGCAGTACAGCACCTGCACCGCGAAGGCCTCGTTCAGCTCCCAGAGGTCGATGTCGTCGACCGTGAGCCCCAGGCGCGCGAGCACCTTCGGCACCGCGAACACCGGCCCGATGCCCATCTCGTCGGGCTCGCAGCCGGCGACCGCGAAGCCGAGAAAGCGCCCCAGCGGCTTGAGGCCATGGCGCTCGGCGTAGCGCTCGTCCACCACCACGCAGGCGCCGGCGCCGTCGCTGAACTGGCTGGCGTTGCCGGCCGAGACCACGCCGCCGGGCTGCGCGGTGCGGATCGAGGCCACCGCCTCGACCGTCGTGCCCTCGCGCAGGCCCTCGTCGACGCTGACGGTGAGCTGCTGCGTGCGCAGGCCCAGCACCTTGTCGGCCACGCCGGCGGTCACGGTGATCGGCGCGATCTCCTCGGCGAAGCGCCCGGCCGCCTGCGCCGCGCAGGCCTTCTGCTGACTCTCGGCGCCGAACGCGTCCATGCGCTCCTTCGGGATGCCGTAGCGCTTCGCGACGTTCTCGGCGGTCTGCAGCATCGGCCAGTAGATCTCCGGCTTGTGCTGCTTCAGCCAGGCGTCGACGAACATGTGCTGGTTCATCTCCTGCTGCACGCAGGAAATGCTCTCGACGCCGCCGGCGACCTGCACCTCGCCCTCGCCGGCGATGATGCGCTGCGCGGCCAGCGCGATCGTCTGCAGGCCGCTGGAGCAGAAGCGGTTGACCGTCAGGCCCGAGACGCTCACCGGCAGGCCGGCGCGCAGCACGATCTGGCGGGCGATGTTCCAGCCGGTGGCGCCCTCGGGGTTGGCGCAGCCCATCAGCACGTCCTCGACCGCGCCGGGCTCGATGCCGGCGCGGCGCACGGCCTCGGCCACGACATGGCCGCCGAGCGTGGCGCCGTGGGTCATGTTGAAGGATCCCTTCCAGCTCTTGGCCAGCGGGGTGCGCGCAGTGGAAACGATGACAGCGGTGGTCATGGGGCGAACTCCGTCGTGTTCTGGATCAGACCGATCGAGCCGGCCGCTCAGGCGGGGTTGAAGGTCTTGCCTTCGGCGACCAGGCGCGCCAGCAGCGGCGCCGGCTGCCAGAACGCCGCGTCGTCATGCGGGTTGCGGGCGAAGCGTTTCATGTCCTCGACGACGTTGAACAGGCCCTGCGTGTCGGCGTAGCACATCGGGCCGCCGCGGTGCAGCGGGAAGCCGTAGCCGGTCAGGTAGACCATGTCGATGTCGCTGGCCTTGGCCGCGATGCCTTCCTCGAGCAGCCGCGCCGCCTCGTTGACCAGCGAATACACCAGCCGGTGCACGATCTCCTCGTCGCTGATCCGGCGCGGCGTGATGCCGAGCGCGGCGCGGTGGTCGGCGATCATCTGCTCGACCACCGGGCTCGGGATGGCGTCGCGCTTGCCGGCCTGGTAGTCATGCCAGCCCGCGCCGGTCTTCTGGCCGAAGCGGCCCATCTCGCACAGCAGGTCGGCGGTGCGGCTGTAGCGCAGGTCCGGCTTCTCGAGATAGCGGCGCTTGCGGATGTACCAGCCGATGTCGTTGCCGGCCAGGTCGCCCATGCGGAACGGGCCCATCGCGAAGCCGAACTTCTCGATCGCGCGGTCGACCTGGGTCGGCGTGCAGCCCTCTTCCAGCAGGAAGCCGGCCTGGCGGCTGTACTGCTCGATCATGCGGTTGCCGATGAAGCCGTCGCACACGCCGGAGACGACGCAGGTCTTC
Source organism: Sphaerotilus sulfidivorans (assembly GCF_013426975.1). Classification (GTDB taxonomy): domain Bacteria; phylum Pseudomonadota; class Gammaproteobacteria; order Burkholderiales; family Burkholderiaceae_C; genus Sphaerotilus; species Sphaerotilus sulfidivorans. The sequence goes on along the minus strand of NZ_JACCPY010000054.1, from coordinate 2,862 downwards.
CGGATCTTCCTGCCCAGCGCCATCACGGTGGCCAGCACATCCCTGGCCGTCTCGGCGCCGCGCACGACTTCCAGCAGCTTCATCACGTTGGCGGGGCTGAAGAAATGCGTGCCGATCACGTCCTGCGAGCGCCGGGTGAAGGAGGCGATGCGGTTCACGTCCAGCGTCGAGGTGTTGGTCGCCAGGATCGCGCCGGGCTTCATCACCGCGTCGAGCTGCTCGAAGACCGCCTGCTTCACGGCCATGTCCTCGAAGACCGCCTCGATCGCCATGTCGGCATCGCCGATGTCGGCATAGCTCAGCGTGGTCGACAGCAGCGCCATGCGCTGCTCGTACTTGTCCTGTTTCAGCTTGCCCTTCCTGACCTGGGCCTCGTAGTTCCTGCGGATGGTGGCCACGCCGCGCTCGAGCGCCTCCTGCTTCATCTCCAGCATCACCACCGGGATGCCGGCGTTCAGGAAGTTCATCGCGATGCCGCCGCCCATCGTGCCGGCGCCGATGACCGCGACCCGGTCGACCGGGCGCAGCGGGGTGTCCTCGGGCACGTCGGCGATCTTGCTGGCGGCGCGCTCGGCGAAGAAGGCATGGCGCAGCGCCTTGCACTCGGGCGTCCACATCAGGCCCAGGAAGGCCTCGCGCTCGAAGCGCATGCCCTCGTCGAAGGAGGCCTTGACCGACTTCTCGACGCAGTCGACGCACTTGACCGGCGCCGGAAAGTGCCGCGCCATCGCCCGCGCGGTGTTGCGCGCGAACTGGAAGTAGGCGTCGGCCTCCGGGTGGGCGGCCTTCAGGTCGCGCACCCGCGGCAGCGGGCGCACGTCGGCGATCTCCTCGGCGAAGGCCACCGCGCCGGCGATCAGCTCGCCCTCGATCAGGCGGTCGATCAGGCGCTGGCCCGGCACCTGCGCGAGCTGCTCGCTCCTGACCGGCTCGCCCGAGACGATCATGTTCAGCGCCGTCTCGACGCCGAGCGCGCGCGGCAGCCGCTGCGTGCCGCCGGCGCCCGGCACCAGGCCGATCTTGACCTCCGGCAGCGCGATGCTGGCGCCCGGCGCGGCCACGCGGTAGTGGCAGCCCAGCGACAGCTCCAGGCCGCCGCCCATGCAGGTGCCGTGGATCGCGGCCACCACCGGCTTGGTCGCACGCTCGACCAGCAGGATCAGGCTGAGCAGATTGGGCTCGGCCACCGCCTTGGGCGAGCCGAACTCCTTGATGTCGGCGCCGCCCGAGAACACCCGGCCGGCGCCGGCGATGACCATCGCGGCGATCTGCGGATCGGCCTCGGCGGCGTGCACCTGCGCGGCCAGCGCGCGGCGGGTCTCCAGGCCCAGGCCGTTGACCGGCGGGTTGTCGAGCGTGATGACGGCAACGCGGCCGTGGCGTGCGAGGGAGGCGGTCATGGAAGAAGTCTCCAGTCCAGAGGCGAGGCTGAGCGCAAGGGCTGAGGGCCAGTCTAGGAGGCCCGATCCCGCACTTCGTGTCCGATTCGGGACAATCCGAGGGAATGCCCGGGATGGGCTGGCTGGTGTTGGATCAAGACGGTCGGACGCGGACATTGGTGTCGTGAATTTTTCACAGGCAAAAAGAAGTGAAAAAATTATGCTCTCTGATGACCCATTTAAACCAAGGGCACCAAACATATGACCAATATTGGACTTGAGCTGGAAGATATAAATTTCGAAGAGATCATCAAAGCAATAAATACATTGAATGCGGATGATGTATTCAATGGACTGCTTGATCATGGATTATTTCCGGAAAAAATACCCCCGTGCTTCAATACAAAAGGCCTAGCCAATTTTTTGAAATCCAGAAAACAATGCGAACTTGATTTTTCCAATGAAGTCAAACTAAACAGGTCAACCAAAAAATCACATGACTATATGCGCTACGACTCACTTCGCGACACAAATATCCCAAGACACATGGGAATACCTCATCCAGAAGCGCACGCCCTGCAAGTCAATGCAATAAAATATTGCTGGCCAGAAATATATTCGATTTATGAGAAGCCAGTAAAAAAATTTAGCAGAATATACCCGAGAAAAAGCAAAAGTGGCAAAATATTTGAAATGAGCTACAGGGGGGATGATAGAGAATTTCTTGAAGAGCAAGAAATAGAGTGGATGATTGGGGCCCAATACGTAGCAAAAGCCGACATAGCATCATGCTTTCACAGTATTTACACTCATTCTATTGCATGGGCAATACACGGGAAAGAAACCTCAAAATCATCAAATAAAATAATTAGTCCCGATGGAAGCATATCGCACGGAAATATGCTGGATAAATTTACACAAAACACAAAAGATCGACAAACAAATGGCATACTGATAGGGCCACACACATCAAGCGTAATATCCGAGATAATTCTATCCGCAATCGACGATTTGCTTCAAAGCAAGGGATACGCCAAAGTTACTAGACACATAGATGACTACGCCTTTTATGCATCAAATTACGCCGAGGCCGAGCAATTCTTAAAAGACTTGGCCTCTACTCTTCGAAAGTACGATTTATCTCTAAACGAGAGAAAAACAAAAATACTTTCACTACCTAGGCCAAGCGTTGAAAACTGGACTCGCCGCCTAAATGGATTTGTTTTCCAAAGAAATAATTTAAACCAAATTGAATTTTCTTCGATTAGAACATTTCTTGATTTGGCCCTGGAGTGTTCCCTGACAATAGAAAAATCAACGCCTCTAAATTATGCAATAAAGATTTTAGGAGGCAATGAGGGCTCTGTTGCACAAAGCGAGCGTCCGAGCGCTCGTAGACTGACGCGGTGAGCGAAGCCAAGAAGAAGCGGACGAAGTACCGCACGACGAACTGGAAGGCCTACAACGCGGCGCTGAAGGCGCG
>NZ_JACCPY010000053.1 GCF_013426975.1 Sphaerotilus sulfidivorans | reverse complement strand
GCTGCCGCTGCTGGACGCGCCCGGCGCCGGGCAGCCCCGACCCCTGCGGCCTGCAGCACCCAGCCGGCCACGTCGGCGAACCGGGCGAGCACCTGGCCAGCGCTGGCCCGCTGCCGCGGCTGGACGTGCTCGGCACCGGGCGACCCCGACCCCTGCGGCCTGCCGGCCACGCCCGCGAGCCGGGCGAGCACCTGGCCGACGCCGGCCGGCTGCCCGGTCTGGTCCCGTGGCCTTCTTCCTGGTGCTCACATGCGGCCGTCGATCTGGCCGGCCCCGACCCGCTGCCGCTGCTGGACGCGCCCGGCGCCGGGCAGCCCCGACCGCTTCGGCCCGTCAGTGCCGACGCCTCGCCGACCTGTCGGGTTACATGAACCATCAGTTCGCACCCGGAAACAGACCCGGAACCGGCGAGTTTCATTAGTCACGATAAGGCAACGTTATCGTTAGTAATCGCGGTTAACGGGTGGAATGAGGTCTGTAACCTGATTCGTGGATTTCCTGTAACTTAGGGCAATTTTTGACCGGCACCAGCCCCTGAAGGCCCGGCCGCTGCCGTTGCAGGATGTGCCCGACCCCGGACAACCCGAACCCCAACCCCTGCGACCTGCTGGCCACGTCGGCGAGCACCTGGCCAGCGCCGGCCCGCTGCCGCTGCTGGACGCGCCCGGCACCGGGCGACCCCGACCCCTGCGGCCTGCTGGCCACGTCGGCGAGCTGGGCGAGCACCTGGCCAGCGCCGGCCCGCTGCCGCTGCTGGGCGTGCTCGGCACCGGGCAACCCCGACCCCTGCGGCCTGCAGCACCCAGCCGGCCACGTCCGCGAGCTGGGCGAGCACCTGGCCGGCCCCGACCCGCTGCCGCTGCTGGACGCGCCCGGCGCCGGGCAGCCCCGACCCCTGCGGCCTGCCGGCCACGCCCCCGAGCTGGGCGAGCACCTGGCCAGCGCCGGGCACGCTGCCTGATCTGGTCCCCTGCCCGTCTTCCTGGGGCCGACTCCCCCCCGCTTCCCTGCCGTGGCCGTGGCTTGTACACTCGCGCCCGGCGCCGGTCTTCGGCGCTCGGGTTTGGCGACCCGGAAACACGGTGCAGCCGCCGCACCCGATGCGGCTTTTTCACGTCTATTTGGCGTGCTGCTTTCGCATGGTCCGATTCAATGGCGGACCGTGTGGGGACACCCGCGAGGGTGTGCCGGCCCCGTGTCCGGTTCGCCAACCCCGCACGGTCTGCCGCCCCTCTTGGCGAAGTGGGCGGTGGTTCAAACCTGTACACGGAATCTTCACCATGAACACCACCACCCCGGCCGCGCTGGCTGATCCGGCGCCGGACTCCAAGCAGCCATCACAAACCGGACTGCACCGCCCGCTGTTCGCTCCGCGACCGGCTGCCGGCGAGCCGTCACCGGACAAGGGCGGATCTTCGACCGAAGACGGCGCACGCCAGAAGCGGAAGCCGGGCAGACCCGGCAAGGCTTCTGAACCGATGCTGTTCAACTTCGATGGGCTACCTGTGCGGTCCGTGAAGATCAAGGGCGAACCGTGGTTTGTGGCTGCCGACGTGGCGGCGGTGCTGGAGTACCGAGACGCCTTCAATCTGGCCCGCATCCTGGATGACGACGAAAGGGGTACTCATGTTGTGAGTACCCCCGGCGGAGATCAAGAGATGTCCACGATCAACGAATCCGGCCTTTATGCGGCGATCCTGAAGAGCCGCAAGCCCGAAGCGCAACGGTTCCGGCGCTGGGTGACGGGCGAAGTTCTGCCTTCGATCCGCAAGACGGGCGGTTACCGACTGGACGACCACGCCCGGCGAGTGCGCGACGTGCTGGGCATCGTTGAACGGTCCATCAAGCTGCAGGGGCTGCGAGGCCCGGCCCGCCTGGAAGGCATCCGGGCTGCCGTGTCCGAGATCGCGCCGGACCTGCTGCACCTCGTGGCCACGCCTGCCACTGCGGCACCCGTCACCCCACCGCCTGCACCAGTCGGCGACCTTCCAACCCTGTTCGGCAAACCGCAGGAAGGCGCCGATCTGCTGCTGAACATCGCTGATTGGTTCCGAAAGCACGCCAAAAGCGGCTTTCTGCTGTGGGCGATCGACGAATACAACCCGAAGGAAGCCGCGCGCGTGGCCGGCTGGGTGCGGCCGTCTGCCAGTGGAAACGAGACGTTTTTCATCCTGGTGGACGTGTTCCGGTCTGAGGTCTGCAAGGGCTTCGACCACCGGGAGGCGCTGCGCCTGCTGGATGAGCGGGGGCTGGTCATCAAGGAAGGCAAGGAGCCGAAGCCGGGAGAGCCGGACAAACGGCGCATGGACACCAAGGCAAAGCCCCCGCGCTTTGAGGCGGGATCGGCGCAGGTGTACCGCATCAAGAGCGATGTTCTGAACCTCACCGCCTGACCCTGGACGACACCCAGGAAGAGCCGGCCATGCGCCGGCTTTTTTTGCGCCAGAGCAGGCCGTTTTCAGGGTGTCTCAGTCATTCCACAACCCATTCCACACCCATTCCACAAGCGATTGCGGACAGATTTAGAAAAAATAAATCAATGAAATCAATGGCTTACGGAGCATTGTTACATTTGTCCGCAATTCCACAAGATTTTCGGAAGTAAGGGGGCAAGGGAAGTACGAACAACGGCATCTAGCGGCGCTGTGGCCGGGGTCGTTCTGCACCAGAAATGTGCAGTTAGCCCTAGTCCGAAAGCTGGCGGGACAGCCGGCCACGTCGGCGATCCCGTCGAGACCCTGACCAGCGCCGGCCCGCTGCTGCGACTCGATCGGCTGGCCGGGCTGATCCCGTGGCCTTCTTCCTGGTGCTCACCTGCGGCCGTCGGTCTGGCCAGCCCCGACCCGCTGCCGCGGCTGGACGTGCTCGGCACCGGGCAGCCCCGACCCCTGCGACCTGCCGCCCGGTCTGGCCTCGTGGCCTTCTTCCTGGTGCCGCCTGAAGTGCAGGACGAGCGTGCAAACCACTGCAAGAACCGAAAGAAGAACTGGTTTTCACAAGAGGAAAAATGTATTGAATATCAGTGCTTTACTGACACTTTATGGTTTCCCTCCTCTCCACCAACGAAACCAGCAAAAAACGCCAGATCCGAAAGGGTCTGGCGTTTTTTCTTGCCCGAATCCGGGCTGGCCGGATCGGGTCGAGTGAAGCGTCGCGGTCAGGCCGAGGTGCGGTTGCGGCGGCGCTGCTGCCAGCCCAGCACGCCCAGGCCGGCAAACAGCATGGCCATCGGAGCAGGCTCCGGCACCGGGCTGACCGCGGTGTAGCTGATCGAGTCGAAGGTGGCCGTCGCGCCGCCGCGCACATAGCTGCCCAGCACGCTGGTCGCGCTGCCGGACTCGACCGCCCAGACATCAGCGACGATGCGGCCCTGCTCGTCCGGCACGTCGACGCCAGACAGCGTATGGACCGACTGCCCGTCGACCGACCAGGACAGCGAACCGGCCACCCAGCTGAAGGCATAGGTGTGCATGCCCGCTGACGCGTCGAAGCCCAGCGCGATCGACTGTGTCGTCAGCCCGGCGGTCGACGACAGGTAGCTGACGAACAGCGTGCTGGTGTCGTTGCCGGCAATGTGCATGCCGATCAGATCGGTCGGGCCGGTGGCGGCATTCAGCGTGCCGCTGTACTTCATGAAATCGGTGACGACGCCGGCGCCACTGGCCGCGCGAAAGGTCGCGCTGTAGGTGCCGAAGCCATAGCTGTCGTTCGACACCAGCTGGCCGGAGGCATTGGGCTGCCCGGCGCACTGCTCCTGCGCCACGCTGCACGGCCAGGTGTTGAGCCGCAGCGACATCTCGCCGGACCCGAAGCTCACATGGCTGCTGCGCCAGCCCACATCGATCGGATCGGGTGCGGCCACGCCATGGGTGCGAGTCCAGCGGCTGCTGTCGAAGGCATCAAGCCCGTCGACGAAGGAGGTGCCGGCCGCATGGGCGCCGACGGACAGGGGCAGCAGCAGCCACACCAGGGAGCGAAGGGTTCGGGCAACGGGCTTCATGGGGGAGTCTTTCAGTTGGCGGATGGCCTCGGCCACCGGTCCACGCACACCTCGGTGTGCAGCCTGAAGACAGGCTAGATCCCCGCATTTGCCCCGACATCCCCCCGTTTGAGCACTTTCGGCGAGGGGATCGCTTCAATCGAGGCCTGATGTGAAAAATTACAAGATGGATCGACCTCAATTCCAGGCGAAACCTGCCGACAGGCCACGCGCCCCCACACGGATTTCAGCGTGCCGGACGCAAGCCGATCTGCGCGCAGATGTTGCGCCCGGTGACGGTCAGACGCAGCGTGCCGCCATGCCATTCCATCCAGTGAATGGCGACGAAATCATCGATGACCACAGGATCGATCAGATCGGCGCGACGCCGCTGCAGGAACTCGATCGTGGACGGCAGCGCAGCACGCAGGCGCTGTTCGCGCGCTCGGCGTGCGTCCAGTGGCGGCTCCACCACGGACGACGGACTCGGACTGGTCATGAGGCACTCCCGGAGTTGGGCCACGATAGCACCATTCCGGCCGTGCCGCTGCTTCCGAACGCCCGGATGGACGTTCATGGAACTTCAAGGTACCTATCCACCAGCTGGAAGAATCGATCGTAGAACTCGCCGGCCGGAATGGTCTCGCTGGCCACCTTGACCAGCGAGTCGTCATTGGACGACAGCGGCAGAGAGACCGAGCCGATCGCGCTCACGCCCAGGCTGGCCGAGCTGGAACTCTTCTTCAGCGAGTAGCGATCCTGGACCGCGCTGACGAAGGCGATGGTCGAAGGTCGATCGTCGGGATCGCCGGCATTGGCCGCCGCATCCGAGGCGGACAGCGACGCGGCGCGGACCTCGGGCACGCAGACGATGTGGAACTCGATCTGCACATGCACCTCGGGCTGAGGCTGGAAGCTCTTGCGACCGGTCACCGAATCGGCGCGATCCGCGCTGCCCAGCAGATAGCCCTGGCTCATCAGCGCGCGCCGGGCCGCCTCGCAGGTGCTGGCGGTGGTCGACGGGAAGACCCGCGAGAAGGTCTCGGTGTTCGAGAAGGCCTCGTCGAGATAGACCTTGGCCTTGGCGGCCGCACCGCTCGAGGAGGTCGAGCAGCCGGACAGGGCCGTCAGCAGCGCCAGCGTGGCGGCCAGGGGTCGCAGGAGCGGCAGGTCGAAGGAACGCGTCATCGGCACGACAGTCGGTTCGGGCGGTCGGTGCGCATCGTAGCGCCGATCCCGGATCGGCGCAGATCCGATCAGGCGCGCGGCTTGCGCGGCGCCTTCTTCGCGGCCGGGGCCGGCTCGGCGGCGACCGGAGCGGCGGAGAACAGCTTGGCCGCACGGCCCTTGAGCTCGAGCAGTTCGTCGGGCGTGACCGAGTAGCGCGCTGCCATCGCATCGGCGCGGATGCCGAACTCGACCTCCTTCTTGCCGTTGGACAGCGTGCCGCAGGTGAAGTCGTAGTCGGCGTCGCGCGCCGGGAAGCCGTTCTTCTCGAGGTCGTAGCCCTGATAGCGGACCTCGGTGATCTCGCCGCTGGCGAAGTCCAGGACGCCGGTCGACTTGACCAGGGTGTCGGCGAGCTCGTCGACGATGACGATGGGCAGCTTCAGGTCCATGCGGGGTTTCTCTCTTTCCTTGTGCTTCGGGCGTCTTTCAGGGCGGCGGATGATGCCACAGCGCCATGTCCGGACACCGCACAATGCGGGCCGCAACCCGAATAGCCCGGAGGAACCGCCCCATGCCCCGCCTGATCGTCGGCCCCTTCAACCGCGTCGAGGGCGATCTCGAGGTCCGTCTGGACATCGCCGACGGCCGGGTGCGCTCGGCCGAGGTCTGCGCGCCGATGTACCGCGGCTTCGAGCAGATCCTGCTCGGCCGCCCGGCCGGGGACGCGCTGGTGATCGTGCCGCGCATCTGCGGCATCTGCTCGGTGTCGCAGTCGGTGGCGGCGACCCGGGCGCTGGCCGACCTGGCCGGCGTGCAGCCCCCGCCCAACGGCCTGCTGGCGACCAACCTGATGCTGGCCTGCGAGAACCTGGCCGATCACCTGACGCATTTCTATCTGTTCTTCATGCCGGACTTCACCCGCGAGGTCTACGCCACGCGGCCCTGGTTCGTGGAGGCGCGCCGGCGCTTCGCCGCCCTCTCGCCCGAGGGCTGCGGCGAGCACCACCGGCTGGCGACCGCGGCACGTGCGCGCTGGTTCACGCTGATGGGCCTGCTCGGCGGCAAGTGGCCGCACACCGGCAGCCTGGAGGCCGGCGGCTCGGCACGGGCGATCGACGCGGCCGAGCGGCTGCGGCTGCTGGCGCGGGTGCGCGAGTTCCGCGGATTCCTCGAGCGCACGCTGTTCGGCGCGCCGCTGGAGGCGGTGGCCGCGCTGTCCAGCCTGGCGGATCTGGCGCGCTGGCGCGCCGAGCGTCCGACCGGCACGGACGCCGGCGCCGGCGACCTGCGCTTCTTTCTCGATCTGGCCGACGATCTGGGGCTGGCGCGGCTCGGACCCGGGCCGGGGCTGTGGATCAGCCACGGCGCCTATCCGCAGCCCGACGGCACCCGCGCGATCGGCGGTGGCGTCTGGCGTGCCGGCGCGTCGGCCACCGCCGCGCTGGACCTCTCGCGCATCACCGAGGATGTGACCCGCGCCTGGCTGGCGGCCGACGGCGAACCGGCCCGCCACCCGGCGCGCGGCCTAACGCTGCCGGACGCCGACAAGCCCGGCGCCTACAGCTGGAACAAGGCGCCGCGCCTGGGCGGCGAGGTCGCCGAGACCGGCGCGCTGGCGCGCCAGCTCGCCGACGGCCAGCCGCTGCTGCGCGAGCTGGTCGCACGCGAGGGCTCGGGCGTGCTGGCGCGGGTGCTGGCGCGGCTGATGGAGCTGGCGCGCGTGGTGCCGCTGATGGAGGGCTGGCTGAAGGCGATCCGCCCCGGCGAGCCCTTCTGCCGCCCGGCGCCGCTGCCGGCCGAGGGCCAGGGCCGCGGCCTGACCGAGGCCGCACGCGGCGCGCTCGGCCACTGGATCGCGCTGCAGGGTGGGCGCATCCGCCACTGGCAGATCATCGCGCCGACCAGCTGGAACTTCTCGCCGCGCGACGCCAGCGGCCGGCCCGGCGCGCTCGAGCAGGCGCTGGAGGACGCGCCGGTGCACCCGGGCGAGACCACGCCGGTGGCGGTGCAGCACATCGTGCGCTCCTTCGACCCCTGCATGGTCTGCACCGTGCACTGACCCCCCTTCGCTGCAGGACGAACCCGCCATGCCCGACCGCCCGCCGCTCGCCCCGATGCTGCCGCCCGCCGACGGGCTGGACGACAGCGCCTGGCTCGACGTGATCCAGAAGATGGACGAGGTCTACTCGCAGCTGGTGGCCGACGAGGTCGCGCTCGAGGAGAAGAACGCCCAGCTCGAGCAGTCTCAGCAGTTCATCTTCAGCCTGCTCAGCGCGATGAGCGACGTGCTGGTGGCCTGCGACGCCGGCGGCCGCATCGAGGAGACCAACCGCGCGCTGGCCGAGCTGACCGGCCGCGACGAGGCCGCGCTGCGCGGCAGCGGCATCGCGGCGCTGATGGCCGACGAGGCCAGCCGGGTGCGCATCCGCCATGTGCTGGGCACGCCGGCGCTGCAGCGCGGCGGCACGGTGCTCGAGGTCGAGCTGCTCGACGGCGCCGGCCAGCCGGTGCCGGTCGACTTCAACTGCACGCCGCGGCTGGACGCGGCCGGGCGGCGCGTCGGCCTGGTCTTCGTCGGGCGGCCGATGGGCGAGCTCAAGCGCGCCTACCACCAGCTGCGCGAGGCGCACGAGGCACTCAAGCGTACCCAGCAGCAGCTGCTGCACTCGGAGAAGATGGCCTCGCTGGGCCGGCTGGTGGCAGGCGTCGCGCATGAGCTGAACAACCCGATCAGCTTCGTGCTCGGCAATGTGCATGCGCTGACCCGCTACACCGAGCGGCTGCGCCAGTACCTGGGCGAGATCCATGACGGCCGGCCGGTGGCCGAGCTCGCGCCGATGCGCCGCAGGCTGCGCATCGACCATCTGCTGGCCGACCTGCCTTCGCTGATGGAAGGCACGCTCGAGGGCGCGCAGCGCACCGCCGACATCGTGCAGGGCCTGAAGCGCTTCTCGGCCGCCGACCGCGACGAGCGCGGCCCGGTACGGCTCAACGAGGTGGTCGAGCAGGCGATCCACTGGGTGCGCAAGGGCACCGCGCCGGACTTCGTCGTGCACTGGCAGCCCGGTCCCGACAGCGTGGTCGAGGGCGCACCGGGGCCGCTGCTGCAGGTGATGCTCAACCTGATCCAGAACGCCTGGGATGCGGCCAGCGGCGCGGGCGCGAAGCCCCCGACGCTGTGGATCACCGGCCATCTGGAAGCCGGTCTGGCGCGGCTGGTGTTCCGCGACAACGGCTCCGGCATCGCGCCGGAGCATCTGGGGCGACTGTTCGACCCCTTCTTCACCACCAAGCCGGTCGGCAAGGGCACCGGCCTGGGGCTGTCGATCAGCTACGGCATCGTCGAGCAGCACGGCGGGCGGCTGCTCGCCGGCAACTATACCGACGGCGGGGCGGAATTCGTGGTCGAACTGCCCGCCCGCGGCTGAGGCTCAGAGGCTGGAGGCGCCTTCCTGGGGGGCGGCCGCCGCATGGGCGCCGTCATCCTCACGCGAATGGCTCGGACCGGGGTTGGCCTTCTTCTGCGCCTTTTCCGCCTTCTTCTTCTTCTTCTCCAGCTCGCGCTGGCGCTTCTCGAACGAGTAGTTCGGCTTGATGGGCATGGGGCGCCTTTCTCTGTAGTGGTGGATCAGGGTATCACGCGGGTCCCATCACCATTGAATCAGCCCGCAGCGGCCACACCGGGCGACAACTCAGACGCTTCGGTTCTGCTCCCTGATGGCGAGCACCAGGGCGTCCTTCATCAGGAAGACCGATCCCAGCACGGCCTTGAAAACCGTCTTCATCGGCACGCGGTAGGCCACGGGCCCCAGCCTCAGGGCCAGAACGCCCAGCGCCGGCAAGACCACCTTGCGCGCGGGCAGCATGCTGACCAGCCACTGCGGCACGGCGAAGCCCTGATCGATCGCGGTGTGCGCGTTCTTCACGAACCCGCGTGCGATCTCGTTGTAGAACTCCCGTTCGTCCCTCATGAATTTCTCGGGCAGCCAGTCCGATCCGACCTTGCGGATGGCCGCGATCAGCTTCGACAGGGAGTCGACCCCTGTCACATCGACATCGACCACTTCAGGCCGCGGCTTCGTGGTTGCACAGCCTCCAGCCAGCAGCAGCACGCTGGAACAGGCCATGAGAGCCCCTCTTCTTTTCACGATCTTGTCCCCCGTCAACACGGTTACTGAAAATTTTCAAATGTAGCATTTCTCCTTGTTTCAGCCACGGCCGACACGCTGCGCCCGGCGGAAAGTCCCCTTCCACCTTCGGACCCAGACAGGAATCCTCTCTTCCACCAGCGGATCGGGAACATTCTTCCCGGCGCCGCTCGTCCTGAAATTCATGTTTCCTGACAATGACTTGCGTCATTGAACAGGGATTTCCCTGGACCCGCGACAGGCAGGCACGCGACTTGTGACGTTCTCCGCGACAGAACCGAGGAGACACCACATGGAAACCTTCTACGAGGTGATGCGACGCCAGGGCATCTCGCGCCGCAGCCTGCTGAAATACTGCTCGCTGACCGCGACCTCGCTGGGCCTGGGCCCGGCCTTCGTGCCGCAGATCGCGCACGCGATGGAAACCAAGCCGCGCACCCCGGTGCTGTGGCTGCACGGCCTGGAATGCACCTGCTGCTCCGAGAGCTTCATCCGCAGCGCGCACCCGCTGGCCAAGGATGTCGTGCTGTCGATGATCAGCCTGGACTACGACGACACGCTGATGGCCGCCGCCGGCCACCAGGCCGAGGCCATCCTCGAGGAGATCATGACCAAGTACAAGGGTCAGTACATCCTCGCGGTCGAGGGCAATCCGCCGCTCAACGAGGACGGGATGTTCTGCATCCAGTCGGGCAAGCCCTTCATCGAGAAGCTCAAGCATGTGGCCAAGGATGCCAAGGCCATCATCGCCTGGGGCTCGTGCGCATCCTGGGGCTGCGTGCAGGCGGCCAAGCCGAATCCGACGCAGGCCACGCCGATCCACAAGGTGATCACCGACAAGCCCATCATCAAGGTGCCCGGCTGCCCGCCGATCGCCGAGGTGATGACCGGCGTGATCACCTACATGCTGACCTTCGACCGCATCCCCGAGCTGGACCGCCAGGGCCGGCCGAAGATGTTCTACAGCCAGCGCATCCACGACAAGTGCTATCGCCGGCCGCATTTCGACGCCGGCCAGTTCGTCGAGGCCTTCGACGACGAGTACGCGCGCAAGGGCTACTGCCTCTACAAGGTCGGCTGCAAGGGCCCGACCACCTACAACGCCTGCTCCACCGTGCAGTGGAACGAGGGCACCAGCTTCCCGATCAAGGCCGGCCACGGCTGCATCGGCTGCTCGGAGGACGGCTTCTGGGACAAGGGCTCGTTCTACGACCGCCTGACCACCATTCACCAGTTCGGCATCGAGGGCACCGCCGACCAGATCGGCGGCGGCACCGCCGCGGTGGTCGGCGCAGCGGTGGCCGCACACGCGGCCGTCTCGGCGATCAAGCGCGCCAGCACGCGCGACAGCGCCACCACCGACCACTGAGCGCGGCCCCCGGCCGCATCCGCCCCTCCCGGACACCGCAGGACAGAGAGAACACATCATGGGCGTCATCGAGACCCAGGGCTTCCAGCTCGACAACACCGGCCGGCGCATCGTCGTCGACCCCGTCACCCGCATCGAGGGCCACATGCGCTGCGAGGTGAATGTGGACAAGGACAACATCATCCGCAACGCGGTGTCGACCGGCACGATGTGGCGCGGCCTGGAGGTGATCCTCAAGGGCCGCGACCCGCGCGATGCCTGGGCCTTCGTCGAGCGCATCTGCGGCGTGTGCACCGGCTGCCACGCGCTGACCAGCGTGCGCGCGGTCGAGGACGCGCTGGGCATCCGCATCCCGCTCAACGCCCATCTCATCCGCGAGATGATGGCCAAGACGCTGCAGGTGCACGACCATGCGGTGCACTTCTATCACCTGCACGCGCTGGACTGGGTGGACGTCATCTCGGCGCTGAAGGCCGACCCGAAGAAGACCTCCGAGCTGCAGCAGCTGGTCTCGCCTTCGCATCCGCTGTCCTCGCCGGGCTATTTCCGCGACATCCAGACCCGGCTGAGGAAGTTCGTCGAGAGCGGCCAGCTCGGCCCCTTCATGAACGGCTACTGGGGCTCGAAGGCCTATGTGCTGCCGCCCGAGGCCAACCTGATGGCCGTCACCCACTATCTGGAGGCGCTGGACCTGCAGAAGGAATGGGTCAAGGTCCACACCATCTTCGGCGGCAAGAACCCGCATCCGAACTACCTGGTCGGCGGCGTGCCCTGCGCGATCAAGCTCGATGGCGACGGCGCCTCCGGCGCGCCGATCACGATGGAGCGGCTCAACTTCGTCGAGGCGCGCATCAAGGAGATGATCGAGTTCAACCAGAACGTCTACATCCCGGACGTGCTGGCGATCGGCACGATCTACAAGCAGGCCGGCTGGCTGCACGGCGGCGGCCTGAGCGCGAAGAACATCGCCGACTACGGCACCTACGAGAAGGTGCCCTACGACTTCAGCACCCACCAGCTGCCCGGCGGCGTGATCCTCGACGGCAACTGGGACAAGATCCACCCGATCGATCCGCGCGACCCGGAGCAGGTGCAGGAGTTCGTGACCCACAGCTGGTACAAGTACGGCGACGAGACCCAGGGCCTGCACCCCTGGGACGGCGTGACCGAACCCAACTACCAGCCCGAGGGCCCGAACTTCAAGGGCACCCGCACCCGGATCGAGCAGCTCGACGAATCGGCCAAGTACTCGTGGATCAAGTCGCCGCGCTGGCGCGGCCATGCGGTCGAGGTCGGCCCGCTGTCGCGCTACATCCTCGGCTATGTGCATGCCACCCAGGGCAACAAGCACTGCCAGCGGGTCAAGGAGCAGGTGGATGTCTCGGCGCGCATGATCAACAGCGACCTGCCCAAGGCGCTGGGCCTGCCCGAGACCAGCCTGAGCCTGAAACAGCTGCTGCCCAGCACCATCGGCCGCACGCTGGCGCGCGCGCTCGAGAGCCAGTACTGCGGCGAGATGATGATGGACGACTTCCGCCAGCTCGTCGGCAACATCAAGGCCGGCGACACCGCCACCGCCAATGTCGAGAAGTGGGATCCGAGCACCTGGCCGAAGGAGGCCAAGGGCGTGGGCACCGTGGCCGCACCGCGCGGCATGCTGGGCCACTGGATCAAGATCAAGGACGGCAGGATCGAGAACTACCAGTGCGTGGTGCCGACCACCTGGAACGGCAGCCCGCGCGACCACAAGGGCCAGATCGGCGCCTTCGAGGCCAGCCTGCTGAACACGCCGATGGTCAACCCGGAGCAGCCGGTCGAGATCCTGCGCACGCTGCATTCCTTCGATCCCTGCCTGGCCTGCTCGACCCATGTGATGAGCCCGGACGGCCAGGAAATGGCCACCGTCAAGGTGCGCTGAAGCGCAGCGGCGACCTGTCCCCCGAGGAGATTGAGATGACCATGAAGACGAAGAATATGAAGATGAAGAAGGCGACGACCCTGCGCGCCCTGGGCGCGGTCGCGGCGCTGGCGGCCACCGGCGCCGCGCAGGCCCACACCGGCCATGGCACCGACAGCCTGTTCGCCGGCCTGGCACATCCGCTCGGCCTCGACCACCTGCTGGCGATGGTGGCGGTGGGCACCTGGTCGGCGGTGGCGCTGCCGGCAGGGCGGCGCGTGGCCGGACCGGCCACCTTCCTGGCCGCGCTGCTGGCCGGCGCGGTGGCGGGTGCGGCCGGCCTGGCGCTGCCGCTGACCGAGACCGCGATCGCCGCCAGCGTGCTGCTGTTCGGCCTGATGCTGGCCTTTGCGCGGCAGGTGCCGGTCGGTGCCGGCCTGGCGCTGACCGCCGCCGCCGCGCTGATGCACGGCCTGGCGCACGGCGCCGAGCTGCCGGCCGGTGGCCTGTTCGCCGGCTACGCCGCCGGCTTCGTCGTGACGACCGCGCTGCTGCACGCCGCCGGCCTCGGCCTGGGCCGGGCGATGGCGGGCCTGCAGGTGCGCGTCTGGCAGGCGCTCGGCGGTGCGGTCGGTCTGACCGGCCTGGTGCTGCTGGCCCGCGGCTGATCGCCGCCCACCCTGCCGGCCCGCCAGCGGCGTCGGCATCACGAGGAGGAGACAAGCATGAGCACAAGCACCCCGTCGGCCCACAAGCTGGCCGACGCCACCGGCATCGATGCCGACGCGGTCGCGCACGGCCAGTCGATCAAGTCGGTCTATGTCTACGAGGCGCCGGTGCGCCTCTGGCACTGGATCAACGCACTGGCGATCACCGTGCTGGCCGTCACCGGCTACTTCATCGGCCGCCCGCTGCCGACGATGCCCGGCGAGGCCAGCGACCATTTCCTGATGGGCTACATCCGCTTCGCGCATTTCGCCGCGGCCTATGTGTTCGCGGTCGGCCTGCTCGGGCGGATCTACTGGGCGCTGGTGGGCAACCACCATGCCCGCGAGCTGTTCACGCTGCCGCTGCTGACGCCCGCGTACTGGAAGGAAGTGTTCCGGATGATCGGCTGGTACCTGTTCCTGGTCCCGAAGCCCAACCAGTACGTCGGCCACAACCCGATGGCGCGGCTGGCGATGTTCTGCGGCTTTTTCCTGTTCTCGATCTTCATGATCTGCACCGGCTTCGCGCTCTACGGCGAAGGCCTGGGCGCCGGCTCCTGGGCCGACCGGCTGTTCGGCTGGGTGATCCCGCTGATGGGCCAGTCGCAGGATGTGCACACCTGGCACCGGCTGGGCATGTGGGGCATGGTCGTCTTCGTGACGCTGCATGTCTATGCCGCGATCCGCGAGGACATCATGGGCCGCCAGAGCATCGTCAGCACGATGATTTCCGGCTACCGCACCTTCAAGGACTGATGCGCGCCACCCCGCGTCCGCCCGTCCTGCCGCTGGCGCCACGCGGCGTGCCGCTGCGCCGGCCCGAGCACCCGGGCCGCTTCCTGAACCGCCACTGCCTGATGCCGCTGGGCATCAGCCAGAGCGCGGCGGCACGGCTGCTGGGCATCTCGCGCCGGCGGGTCAGCGAGCTGGTGCTGGGCCAGCGCGCGATGTCGGCCGACACCGCCATCCGCTGCGCGCTGGCCTTCGGGGTGGACGCCGGCTTCTGGCTGCAGCTGCAGGCGCGCTGGGACAGCTACCACCACTGGCGCGAGCTGCGCGAGCGCATGCGCGAAGGCCGCGACCGGCCGGTGCAGCGCCCCCCGGCCGGCTGAGGCGCACGCCCGTTCCCCCCGAATCCTTCCGACCGCCGAGGTCAACCATGACATGCAACACGCCTGAACCGACCTGCCACCCCTCGGGTGACACCTCCCCGCCCCTGCCGCCCGGCCCGATCGTGGTGCTCGGCATCGGCAATGTGCTGTGGGCCGACGAGGGCTTCGGCGTGCGCTGCGTCGAGGCGCTGCAGCGCCAGTGGACCTTCGCCGAAGGCGCCGGCCTGCCCGAGGTGCAGCTGATCGACGGCGGCACCCAGGGCCTGTACCTGATCCAGCATGTGCAGGCCGCCGCGCGGCTGCTGATCCTCGACGCGATCGACTACGGCCTGGCGCCCGGCACGCTGCACCAGGTCGAGAACGAGGAGGTGCCGAGGTTTCTCGGCGCCAAGAAGATGAGCCTGCACCAGACCGGCTTCCAGGAGGTGCTGATGCTGGCGCAGCTCACCGGCCACTATCCGGCCGAGGTGCTGCTGATCGGCTGCCAGCCCGAGGAGCTCGAGGACTACGGCGGCAGCCTGCGCCCGAAGGTGCGCCTGGCGGTGGACGACGCGCTGGCACTGGCGCTGGATCGGCTGCGGGCCTGGGGCGCGCGGCCGGTGCCGCGCGACCTGCCGCCGGACGCCGACGAGGCGGTCACCGTGCCGACGCTGTCGCTGCAGGCCTACGAGGCCGGCCGGCCGGATGCGGCGCTGGCCTGCCGCATCGGCGACGAGCGCTTCATGCCGCCGGCGGCCCGCAGCGCCGCGGGAGCCTGAGATGTGCGTCGGACTGCCGATGCAGGTGATCGCCCCCGCGCCCGGCCAGACGCTGCCGGCCGGCTGGGTCCGGGTGGCCGGCCGCGGCGAGGAGCGTGCGGTCGACACCGCGCTGGTCGGCGCCTGCGCGCCCGGCGAGTGGGTGCTGGTCTTTCTCGACCGGGTGCAGGAGCGGCTGGACGCACGGCGCGCCGCCGAGATCGACGCCACGCTCGACCTGGTCGCCGGCGCGATGGGCGGCCTGCTGCCCACCGATGCGGCGGCCGCCTTCGCGCTGCCCTCGGCGATGGACGCCGCCGCGCTGGCGGCGCTGACCGGCGCGCCTGCGCCCGCCCTGTCCCCCCTGTCCTCCACGAACACGGAACTTCCATGATGAACGCTCCCGTCATCGACCCGGCCGTCGGCATGGCCGATCCCGCCGCCGCCCTGCACCCGCTGTTCGCCCGCCTGGTGCGCGAGTTCGGCGCCTGCGTCGTCACGCCCGACCGCTGCGCGGCCTGGGCCGCCGAGGGCGGCGACCGGGTGCTGCTGCTCGGCGGCGACCCGGTGCGCTTTCCCGAGGCGCTGGACGTGGCGGTGGTGCTGCCCGAGCTGCGCCGCGCCCACGGCGACCGCTTCTCGATCGGCGTGGCCGCGCGCGAGCACGAGGAGGCGCTGGCACGCCAGCACGGCTCGCAGCGCTGGCCGGCCCTGATCTTCCTGCGCGACGGCCGCTATCTCGGCACGCTGGCGGGCATGCACGACTGGACCGACTATGTCGCGCAGGTCGGCGAGATGCTCGCGCGCACGCCGACCCGCGCGCCGATCGGCATCGCGGCGGCAGGCACTGGTGCCGATGCGCCGTCCTGCCACTGAGTGCCCCCACCGATCCCGATCCCCCGATCCGCGGAGACCCCGATGAACACCCCCTTCTCTTCCGCCCGCCCCTTTCCCATTCCGGTGGTGGCCCTCGGTCCCGGCAGCCAGGACGACGACGAGCAGCTCGACTACATCACCATGCCGCAGGGCATGAGCACCTACCGCGCGCCGGCGCTGCCCGAGCCGGAGGAGCTGGCCGGTCACGCCGGCGCGGTCGGCGTGCTGGCGCAGGCGCTCGAGCGGCTGCAGGCGCTGCTGGCCGGCGAGACGGTCGAGCCGGTGCGGCTCGACGGCCTGACGGCGGCCGATCTGGCGCTGGTCAACCAGGTGCTCGGCGAGGGCGAGGTCAGCGCCCAGCTGCTGGCCGAGCCCGACCGGCTCGAGGCCGGCGCGCGGGTGCGCATCCAGGAGTCGGTCTTCGCCGGTGTCTGGCGGGTGATCGAGACCGGCGAGGACGGCACGGTGCACGACAGCATCGAGCTGGGCGCGGTGCCGGCGGTGCTGCACCGTGCCGCACGCGAGGACGCCCGCCCGGTGCCGGTGCCCGCGCCGGATGCACCGCTGCCGCCGGGCGTGCTCAATGCGCCGTCCATCCTGATCGAGCTGGCCGAGCACCGCCAGCACTGGCGCGAGGGCCGGCCGCCGGAGGTGGTCAACCTGACGCTGCTGCCGGTCACGCCGCAGGACATTACCTGGCTCGACCACCAGCTCGGCACCGGCCGGGTGGTGATCCTGTCGCGCGGCTACGGCAACTGCCGCATCACCAATGCGCGCGCGCTCAACACCTGGCGGGTCGTCTACTACAACTCGCAGGACACGGTGATCCTGAACTCGGTCGAGGTCTGCGCCATCCCGGAGGTCGCCTGCGCGGCCCGCGAGGATCTGGAGGACTCGGCCGAGCGGCTGGCCGAGGTGCTGCAATGGGTGAGCCAGGCATGAACCCGGACGCGAACACGCCCGCCCGCTTCGAGGGCAGCTATCTGGGCGACGCCGCCCGACTGCCGGCCGATGCACGACTGGAATGCAAGATCTGCTGGTGGGTCTACGACCCGGCGGTCGGCGACGAGGTCTGGCAGATCCCGCCCGGCACGCCCTTCACCGCGCTGCCGGCGCACTGGCGCTGCCCGGAATGCGACGGCGACGCCGAGCAGTTCATGGTCATCGCCGAGGACGCCCCGCGATGAGCGACGACGCGCCGCAGCGGCGTCTGGCCGGGCTCGAGGCGGTGTTCCGCCGCATCGCGACCACGCGCATGCGCGGCGTGCCGGTGCTGAACCCGGCGCTGTCGGTGCAGGCGGTCGGCTTCGGCCCGGATCCGCTGCGCACCGCGCCCGGCGCGGCGCCGACGATGCTCGGCGTGCTGGTCACGCCCTGGTTCATGAACCTGCTGCGCCTGCCGCTGCAGCCGGTGGACGGCCACGATGCCACGGCGCTGCAGGCGGCCGGCCTGGCGCCGCTCGGCCACACGGTGGTGCGCCGCTACGGCGAGCACGCGCTGGACTTCACCGGCGCGCACGAGGCCGAGGACCTGGGCGCCTGGGAGCAGGCCTCGCTGTTCTCGCCGATGTTCGCCTTCGCGGATCAGCCGGCGGCCGTGGCCACCGCGCGCGAGGTGATGCGGCTGCTGCGCCAGTCCTGGAGCGAGACCGCACCGCCCCCCTCTGCCCCCCGTCATCCTCGCGCAGGCGAGGACCCACGCACGCCAGCCACGGCGCCCTTCGTGGGTGCCCGCCTGCGCGGGCATGACGGGATCGGCTGGCAGGCCGGGGCGGGTGGATCCGACCGGGAGCGCACGCGATGACCGACGCCCGCGCCCTGGCCGGCCACCTGCGCCTGCACCCGGGTCGCCGCGACGGCCCGGCGATCAGCGGCGGGCGGCCGGACTGGCTCGTCCGGCTGGCGCCGGGCCGCGACGCCGACACCCTGCCGACGCTGCTGGGCGCGCTGTTCTCGCTGTGCGCCGACGCGCACCGCGACTGCGCACGCGCCGCGCTGCGCGCCGCACGCGGCCAGACGGAGTCCGCCGCCGAGGCGGCCGTCGCCGCGCAGGCGCTGCGCCTGGGCACCGCCCGCGAACATCTGCTGCGCCTGGGGCACGAGCTGCCGCGACGGCTCGGGATGAATGCCGACGCGGGCGCCGCCTGGCTGCGTTCCAGCCCGCCCTGGCGCGACGATCTCGATCCGATCGCGCGGCTCGCCGCGCTGCCGGCCTGGCTGCAGCGGCATCTGCTCGGCATCGCTCCGGTCGACTGGCTGCGCCGGCACGCGGCCGCGCCGTGCGATCGGCTCGAGGCCGTCGCGCACTGGGCGCAGGAACAGGCCGGCCGCCCGGAGGTCGATCCCGGCTCGCCGGTGCATGCGCTGGCCGCGCTCGCCCCGCTGGCACGCACACTGGCCACGCCGGGCCCGGCGGCGCTGCGCCCCGGCACGACCGACTGGGCCGCGCTGGCCCGCGCGATGGATGCCGACGCCGGCTTCTGCCGCCTGCCGCACCGTCCGGGCGACGCGACGCCGGCCGGCGTGCCCGACACCGGCCCGTGGTGCCGCGAGGCCGATGCGCCGGCCGAGGCCGCGCAGGCCGGCGCCAGCGCCTGTGGCCGCTCGGACAGAGCGTGATGCTGATGCTGATCGTCATGGTGCCCTGGGCCTTCGGGACCTTCGCGACCAATTCCGCCCAGCAGGCGCGGCTGGGCGCGGCGGCGCCGGCGCTGGCGCCGG
>NZ_JACCPY010000052.1 GCF_013426975.1 Sphaerotilus sulfidivorans | reverse complement strand
TGGCGCTGAGGTCGCCCTGCTCGAAGCTCTCGACCTGCTGCAGCACCGGGTCGGGCAGGCGGCTGACGAAGACGTCGCCGGGCAGCAGCAGCACCGGCAGGCGGGCCACATGCGCCAGCGCGGCCGAGGCGGCGCAGCCGGGCCTGCTGGCCGATCTGTCGACCTTGCCGCAGCAGCTCGAGCCCTTGATCGTCACGCTGCAGCGTCATGCCGCCGCGCAGGCTCCCGAATTCAAGCTGCTGCGGCCGCTGCTGCAGGCGCTGGCCGCCACGGTCGATCTGGCGGGTGTCGTTCCGGGGGCGGTGGCGCCGCAGGCCGGCGCGGCTCCCCCGTCGGCGTCGGTGGATGCGGCCGTACCGGTTGCCGCGGCGATGGTCGCGGTGCCGGCGCCGCCGCCGGGCACGATCACCAGCCGCGACGAGGCGCTGCGCCAGCTCGAGCGGGTCTGCGACTGGCTCGAGCGCAACGAGCCCTCGCATCCGGCGCCGCTGCTGATCCGCCGCGCCCAGCGCCTGATGGGCAAGAGCTTCTTCGAGATCGTCAAGGACCTCGCCTCCGACGGCATCGAGTCGGTCGAGCGCATCGCCGGCCTGTCCTACGAGGAGGCCACCGGCGGCGGCTGAGCGCGGCCCCGCCGCGCACGCCCTCCGGCCCTCCGTTCCTTCCCCGCCTTCCTGGAGCCCGATCGCCATGTCCACCAGCAGCCAGAAGTTCATCGCCCGCAACCGCGCGCCGCGCGTGCAGATCGAGTACGACGTCGAGCTCTACGGCGCCGAGAAGAAGATGCAGCTGCCCTTCGTGATGGGCGTGCTCGCCGACCTCTCGGGCAAGCCGGCCGAGCCGCTCGCGCCGGTGGCCGAGCGCAAGTTCGTCGACATCGACGTCGACAACTTCGATGCGCGCATGAAGGCGATGAAGCCGCGGGTCGCCTTCCAGGTGCCCAACACGCTGACCGGCGAGGGCAATCTGTCGATCGACCTGAGCTTCGAGAGCATGGACGACTTCACCCCGGGCGCGATCGCGCGCCGGGTCGACAGCCTGTCGCAGCTGCTGGCCGCGCGCCAGCAGCTCGCCAACCTGATCACCTACATGGACGGAAAGACCGGCGCCGAGGAGCTGATCGCCCGGGTCATCAAGGACCCGGCGCTGCTGCAGTCGCTGGCCGCGGCGCCGCGCCCCGCGGCGGAATGAGGCCGCAGCCGCTTCGCTGACCCCGATCCACGCACAGGAGGGCCCGATGGCCGACGCACAGACCCAGACCGCCGCTCCGGCCTTTGCCGGCGTCGACTTCCAGGGCGACGACTTCGCCGCGCTGCTCGAGCGCGAGTTCCGTCCGCGCAGCGACGACCTGCGCTCCGAGGTCGAGCAGGCGGTGCAGACGCTGGCGCAGCAGGCGCTGGCGCAGACCGCGCTGGTCGGCGACGACGTCATGCGCTCGATCGGCGCGATGATCGCCGAGATCGACCACCGGCTGAGCGCGCAGATCAACCAGATCCTGCACCACGCCGACTTCCAGAAGCTCGAGAGCGCCTGGCGCGGACTGCACCATCTCGTCAACAACACCGAGACCGACGAGATGCTGAAGATCCGCGTCATGAACGTCTCGAAGACGGATCTGCACAAGACGCTCAAGCGCTACAAGGGCACGGCCTGGGACCAGAGCCCGATCTTCAAGCGCATCTACGAGGAGGAGTACGGCCAGCTCGGCGGCCATCCCTACGGCTGCCTGGTCGGCGACTACACCTTCGACCACTCGCCGCCCGACGTCGAGCTGCTCGGCGAGATCGCGAAGATCTCGGCCGCGGCCCACGCACCCTTCATCACCGCGCCGGCGCCGTCGCTGCTGCAGATGGATTCCTGGCAGGAGCTGGCCAATCCGCGCGACCTGACCAAGATCTTCTCGACGCCGCAGTACGCCGGCTGGCGCTCGCTGCGCGAGTCGGACGACGCGCGCTACATCGGCATGGCGATGCCGCGCTTCCTGGCCCGCCAGCCCTACGGCGCGCGCACCAATCCGGTCGACGACTTCGACTTCGAGGAGGACACCGACGGCGCCGACCACGGCAAGTACGCCTGGGCCAGCGCCGCCTACGCGATGGCGACCAACATCAACCGCTCGTTCAAGCTCTACGGCTGGTGCTCGCGCATTCGCGGCGTGGAGTCCGGCGGCGCGGTCGAGGGCCTGCCGACGCACACCTTCCCGAGCGACGACGGCGGCGTCGACATGAAGTGCCCGACCGAGATCGCCATCAGCGACCGGCGCGAGGCGGAGCTGGCCAAGAACGGCCTGATGCCGCTGGTGCACCGCAAGAACTCCGACTTCGCCGCCTTCATCGGCGCGCAGTCGCTGCAGAAGCCGGCCGAGTACGACGACCCGGACGCCACCGCCAACGCCAACCTCGCCGCGCGGCTGCCCTACCTGTTCGCGACCTGCCGCTTCGCGCACTACCTGAAGTGCATGGTCCGCGACAAGGTCGGCGCCTTCAAGGAGCGCCACGAGATGGAGCGCTGGCTCAACGACTGGATCATGAACTACGTCGACGGCGATCCGGCCAACTCCTCCGAGCACACCAAGGCCGAGAAGCCGCTGGCCGCCGCCCAGGTCGTCGTCGAGGAGATTCCGGGCAATCCCGGCTACTACACCTCCAAGTTCTTCCTGCGCCCGCACTACCAGCTCGAGGGGCTGACGGTGTCGCTGCGCCTGGTCTCCAAGCTGCCGGCGCAGAAGCAGGCCTGAGCCTGAGGTCCACCCCCAACCCGACCCCCGGGGCCCGGCCCCCGCATCCCTCCACACCCACGCAGCCAGAGGAAGCAAGTCATGTCCACCGATACCCACATCAAGTTCGACGGCGTCGACGGCGAGGCCACCCACAAGGACCACAAGGGCCAGATCGAGGTGCTGTCGTGGAGCTGGGGCGCAGCCAATGCCAGCGCGCTGGCGGGGGGCGGCTCCGGCAAGGGCAAGGGCGAGGGCCATCCCTTCCAGTTCGTGCACCTCTACGACAAGTCCTCGCCGGTGCTGGCCAAGCACTGCGCGCAGGGCAAGCACTTCGCCAGCGTCGTGCTGACCGCGCGCAAGTCCGGCGAGGGCCAGAAGGACTACTTCAAGGTGACGATGAAGGAGGTGCTGATCAACCACATCGCGCCCTCGGGCTCGCAGGGCGGCGACATCACCGAGTCGGTCTCGATGACCTACAAGGACATCGAGTTCTCCTACAAGGCGCAGGACGACAAGGGCGGCCTGAGCGGCGAGGTCAAGTTCGGCTGGAACCTCGCGACCACCGAGACGCGCTGAGGTCGCCATGGCCGCCACGGACACCTATGTCCATCTGCAGACCCGCCGCGCCGGCAAGCTCAAGGGCGAATGCATCGCGCCCGGGCACGAGGACGACATCACGGTGCGCGGCTGGTCCTGGGGCGTGTCGGCGCAGACCGCGATGGGCTCGGTGCAGGCCACCGCGCGGCGCTCCTACCGCGAGCTCAGCTTCGTCAAGGGCGCCGACACCGCCAGCACCGGACTGCTGAGCGCGCTGGCGACCAACGACGAGGTCAAGGAGCTGAAGCTGACGATGCGCAAGGCCGGCGAGGGCCAGCAGGACTTCCTGCGGCTGACGCTCAAGGGCGCGCGCATCACCTCGGTCGTGCTCGACACCGGCAGCGACGGCGACGTGAGCGAGAGCGTCACCGTGGCCTTCACGAAGGTCGAGCTCGAGTACCTGCCGCAGCAGCGCAGCGGCCAGCGCGGAGCCAGTCATGTCTTCACCGACGAGGTCTGAGGCCCCGGCCGCGGCCGAGGACGCGGCGCGCCGGGTCGCCGCCGGCGATCTGGCCGGCGCGCTCGCGAGCCTGCAGCAGCAGGTGCGCCGCCAGCCGGCCGATGCCCGGCTGCGCATCTTCCTGTTCCAGCTGCTGGTGCTGCTGCGCCAGTGGCCGCGTGCGGCGCAGCAGCTGGTGCTGTGCGGCGAGCTCGATGCCGGCGCGCTGGCGATGGTGGCGACCTGCCGCGAGGCGCTGCAGGCCGAGCAGGTGCGCGAGGCGGTGATGAGCGGTCGCACCACGCCGCTGGTCTTCGGCGAGCCGCCGGCCTGGATCGGTCTGCTGGCCGAGGCGCTGGCGGCCGACGGCCGTGGCGACGCGGCGGTCGCGGCCGTCCTGCGCGCCCGGGCGCTCGAGCAGGCGCCGGCCTGCAGCGGCACGCTCGACGGCCGGCCCTTCACGTGGCTGGCCGACGCCGATTCGCGCCTGGGGCCGGTGCTGGAGGTGATGATGCGCGGCCGCTACGGCTGGCTGCCGCTGCAGGCGCTGCGCCGGATCGAGATCGACGCGCCCGAGGACCTGCGCGATCTGGTGTGGCTGCCGGCGCGGCTGACCTTCGTGTCCGGCGGCGAGACGGTCGCGCTGCTGCCGGTGCGCTACGCGCCCGATGCGGATGCGGACAGCGAGGGCGAGGGCGAGGGCGGCGATCCGGCCGCGCTGCGCGATGCGCGGCGGCTGGCGCGTCGCACCGACTGGATCGCGCTGGCGCCGCAGCACCAGTCCGACCAGTTCCGCGG
The DNA here is from genome assembly GCF_013426975.1 of Sphaerotilus sulfidivorans. Classification (GTDB taxonomy): domain Bacteria; phylum Pseudomonadota; class Gammaproteobacteria; order Burkholderiales; family Burkholderiaceae_C; genus Sphaerotilus; species Sphaerotilus sulfidivorans. The sequence goes on along the minus strand of NZ_JACCPY010000052.1, from coordinate 15,723 downwards.
CCTGGGCCAGCGCCTGCTCTGCACCGAGGCCGAGGAGCGCGGCCTGCTGGAGGTGCGCGAGATCGTGATCGATGCGCCGGCAGGCGAGCGCGAAGGCGAGGGCGAGCGGGGGGACGAGGGCCGTGGCGATGCTTCCCGCTGACCGATCCGGCCTGGAGCGGGCGGCCGACCGGCTGCAGCCGGCGCTGCTCGACCGGCTGGTCGATGACGCGCCGCAGCAGCCGCATGATGCGGTCGACAGGCGTGTCGTCGGCGACAAGCAGCTGCGCCGCGCGGTGCTGCGCGACCTGGGCTGGCTGCTCAACGCCACCTGTCTGCTCGACGAGACGCACAGGCGCAGCTATCCGTGGCTGGTGCAGTCGGTGCTGAACTTCGGGCTGCCGCCGCTGGCCGGGCAGCTGGCCTCGCGCATCGATGTGCCGCTGATGGAGCGCACGCTGCGCCAGGCGCTGCTGCGCTTCGAGCCGCGGCTGGTCGAGGAGACGCTGACGGTGCGTGCGCTCGAGGCGGCCTCGGTGCTGGAGACGCACAACATCATCGAGTTCGAGATCCGCGGCCACCTGTGGGCGCAGCCGGTGCCGCTGGAGCTGCTGCTGCGCACCCGCATGGATCTGGAGGCCGGCCAGATCGAGGTGCGCGAGAGCACGCGCAGCGCGCTGCCGCCCGGGAGGCCCTGATGGATCCGGGCCTGCTGCGCCGCTACAACGAGGAGCTGGCCCATCTGCGCGAGGTCGGCAGCGAGTTCGCGCGGGCCTATCCGAAGATCGCCGGGCGGCTGACGATGAGCGGCCTGGAGGTCGCCGATCCGTATGTCGAGCGGCTGCTCGAGGGCTTCGCCTTCCTGGCCGCGCGGGTCCAGCTGCATGTCGACACGGAGTACCCGCGCTTCGTGCAGCACCTGCTGGAGGTGGTGCAGCCGGGCTTTGTCGCGCCGGTGCCGAGCATGGCGATCGTGCGCATGCTGCCCGACCTGCTCGATCCGGCGCTGGCGGCCGGACCGGTGGTGCCGCGCGGCAGCGCATTGCTGAGCGAGGAGGTGCGCGGCCAGGCGACCCGCTGCGAGTTCCGCACCGCGCACGAGGTGCAGCTGTGGCCGCTGGAGATCGTCGAGGTGCGCTGCTTCAGCCACGCGGCCGACCTGCCGCTGCACCGGCTGCCGCTCGACCGGCCGGTGCGCGGCGGCCTGCGCATCCGGCTGCGCAGCCACGGCCCGGCGCTGCGCGATCTGCCGATCGAGCGCCTGAGCTTCCATGTCTGTGCGCCCGACGAGACGGCGCTGCGGCTGCACGAACGGGTCTGCGGTCCGGTGCTGGGCAGCTGGGTGGCGCCGCCGGCCGGCCAGGACCCGCGCCGCGGCTGGCGCGATGCCGGCTCGGTGCGGCCGCAGGGCTTCGACGACGACGAGGCGCTGCTGCCCGAGACGCTGCGCGGCTTCTCCGGCCACCGGCTGCTGCAGGAGTTCGCCGCGATGCCGCAGCGGCTGCTGTTCTTCGCGGTCGAGCAGCTGCGCGAGCGCCTCGCGGCGGTCGAGGGCCAGGAGGCCGAGCTGTTCATCCTGTCGGCGCGTGCCGATCCGGGGCTGGAGCCGCTGGTCGACCGCCAGGCGCTGGCGCTGGGCTGCACGCCGGCGATCAACCTGTTCCCGAAGCGGCTCGACCGCATCGCGCTGCTGCCCTCGCGCTGGGAGCATCCGGTCGTGCCGGACCGCACCCGGCCGCTGGACTTCGAGGTCCACACCCTCGACGAGGTGATCGGCCACGGCACCGGCGCGCAGTCGCAGCAGCTCTTCCTGCCGCTCTATGCGGTGCCGCATGCGCTGGAGGGGCGCCACGAGGCCTGGTACACCGTGCGGCGCGAGCCGCGTCAGCTCTCCGAGCGCCAGCGCAGCCAGGGCACGCGCAGCGCCTGGATCGGCACCGAATGCTTCCTGTCGCTGGTCGACGCGGCCCAGGCGCCGTATGCGCAGGACCTGCGCCAGCTCTCGGTGCGGGCCTGGGTCAGCAACCGCGATCTGCCGCTGCTGCTGCCCGGCGCCGGGAGCGGGGGCGGCATCACCGGGCTGTGGTCGCTCGACACGCCGGGGCCGGTGCGCCGCATCGAGACGCTGCGCGGGCCGACCCGGCCGGTGCAGCGCCTGCCGCGCGGCGAGGAGGGCTGGTCGCTGGTGCGGCTGCTGGCACTGAACCATCTGTCGCTGGCCGGCGAGGACCCGGCCCGGGCCGCGGCGACGCTGCGCGCGCTGCTGCGCCTGTTCGGCCCCGACGGCGAGGCCGGCTGGCAGCGCTGGGTCGACGGGCTGCTGGGCGTGCAGGCCCGCACCGTCACCCGCCGGCTGCCGCAGGCCGGGCCGCTGACCTTCGGCAGCGGCGCGGAGGTCGTGCTCGAGGTCGACGACAGCGCCTTCCAGGGCGGCAGCGCCTTCCTGTTCGGCAGCGTGCTCGAGCGCTACCTGGCGCGCCATGCGGCGATCAACAGCTTCGTGACGACCCGGCTCCTGTCCTCGCGCCGCGGCGAGATCATGGCCTGGCCGCCGCGCTGCGGCACCGGAGCGCTGCTGTGAAGCCCGATCCCGATCCCGATCCGGCGCTGCAGCCCTGGTCGCACGACTTCTTTGCGCTGCTGCGCCGCATCCAGGCCGAGCGGGCCGATCTGCCGCCGCTGGGCACCGCGCTGCGGCCGGCGGGCGAGCCGCTGCGGCTGGGTCAGGATGTCGAGCTCGACTTCGCGCCGGCGGCGCTGTCGTCGTGGCGGATGAGCGAGATCACCGGCGTGCCGCGGCTGGGCGTGCGCTTCTTCGGCCTGTTCGGACCGATGGGGCCGATGCCGCTGCACCTGACCGAGTTCGTGCGCGAGCGCGAGCACCAGGCTGGCGACAGCGCGCCGGCACGCTTCGCCGACATCTTCCATCACCGCGCGCTGCTGCTGTTCTTCCGCGCCTGGGCCCAGGCCCAGCCGACGGTGCAGCGCGACCGGCCGGGCGAGGATGTCTTCGCGCGCCAGGCGGGCGCGCTCGGCGGGTTGGCGCCGCCCGGCACGCCCTCGGGCGACAGCCTGCCCGACGATCTGCGCCGGCATCTGCTCGGGCACCTGCTGCACGGGCCGCGCCATGCCGAGGGCCTGCGCAAGATGATCGCCGCGCACTTCGGCCTGCCGGTGCGCATCGAGTCGCATGCCGGGCACTGGATGACGCTGCACCCGCAGGACCGCACCCGGCTGCGTCCGCTGGCCGGCGCCGGCTCGCGCAACCGGCTCGGCGTCGATGTCGTCGCCGGCAGCCGGGTCTGGGATCGGCAGTACCGGTTCCGCGTCCACCTGGGTCCGCTGGGCTGGGCCGACTACGAGCGCTTCCTGCCCGGCACGCCGGCGCTGCGTGCGCTGCATGACCTGGTCGCCTGCTTCGTCGGGCCGTCGCTGCGCTGGGAAATCCGCCCGGCGCTGCGCGGCGCCGAGGTGCCGCCGCTGCGGCTGACCGGGCGCGGCGGCCGGCTCGGGCTGAGCACCTGGCTGGGCCGGCGCGGCCCCCATCCGGACCGCGCCGACCTGCGCCTCTCTTCCGATCGACGCCTCTCTCCGGGAGATCCTGTCCATGTCTGAGATCAGCCGTGCCGCGCTGTTCGGCAAGCTCGACCCGCTGGCCTACAAGGCCATCGAGGGCGCGACCGTGTTCTGCAAGCTGCGCGGCAATCCGCATGTGATGCTGGAGCACTGGTTCTCGCAGCTGCTGAACCTGCCCGACAGCGACCTGCACCGCATCCTGCGCCATTTCCAGGTGGACGCCGGGCGGCTGGCCTCGGACCTGGGCAGCGCGCTCGAGCGCCTGCCGCGGGGCGCCAGCACCATTTCCGACATCGAGGAGGCGGTCGGCGACGCGGTCGAGCGCGCCTGGGTCTATGCCTCGCTGAAGTTCGGCGCCACGCGGGTGCGCACCGGCCACCTGCTGTTCGGCCTGCTCAAGACCGAGCGGCTGGCGCGGCGGCTGCAGTCGATCAGCCGGCAGTTCGACCGCGTCGACGTCAACCGCCTCGGCGCCGAGCTGGCGCAGATCGTCGCCGGCTCGCCCGAGGAGGCCGCCAGCGCCATCGACACGCCCGAGGCTGTGCCCGGCGAGGCCAGCGGCGCGATCGCCCCGGCGGCGATGGGCAAGCAGGAGGCGCTGAAGAAGTTCGCCGTCAGCCTGACCGACAAGGCGCGCGCCGGCGAGCTCGATCCGGTCACCGGCCGCGACGAGGAGATCCGCCAGATCGTCGACATCCTGATGCGCCGGCGCCAGAACAACCCGATCCTGACCGGCGAGGCGGGCGTGGGCAAGACCGCGGTGGTCGAGGGCTTCGCGCAGCGGCTGGTGCAGGGCGACGTGCCGCCGCAGCTGCGCGACGTGGACCTGATGGCGCTCGACATCGGCCTGCTGCAGGCCGGCGCCAGCATGAAGGGCGAGTTCGAGAGCCGGCTGCGCGCGGTGATCGACGAGGTCCAGGCCTCGCCCAAGCCGATCATCCTGTTCATCGACGAGGCGCACACGCTGATCGGCGCCGGCGGCGCGGCCGGCACCGGCGATGCGGCCAACCTGCTGAAACCGGCGCTGGCGCGCGGCAAGCTGCGCACCATCGCCGCCACCACCTGGGCCGAGTACAAGAAGCACATCGAGAAGGATCCGGCGCTGACGCGGCGCTTCCAGGTCGTGCAGGTGCCCGAGCCGGACGAGGCGAAGGCGGTCCACATGCTGCGCGGCGTGGCCACCGTGCTGGAGCACCACCACCGCGTCGTGCTGCTCGACGAGGCGATCGAGGCGGCGGTCAAGCTCTCGCACCGCTACATCCCGGCGCGCCAGCTGCCGGACAAGGCGGTCAGCCTGCTCGACACCGCCTGCGCGCGCGTCGCGGTCAGCCAGCACGCCACGCCGCCGGCGCTGGAGGACAGCCGGCGCCGGCTGGAGGCGCTGCAGGTCGAGCGGGACATCGTCGAGCGCGAGGCGGCGATCGGCATCGACGTGAGCGCCCGCCGCACCCGCCTGGCCGCGGCGATCGAGGCCGAGCAGGCGCGCCAGGCCGAGCTGGGCGAGCGCTTCGGCCAGGAGAAGGCGCTGGTCGACCGGGTGCTGGCGCTGCGGGCGCGGCTGCGCGCGCAGCCCGGCGATCCGGCCGGAGCGCCGGACGGCGCCGCCCCCGTCGCGCCGCCGACCGAGGCCGAGCGCGCCGACGCGGTCGCCGAGCTGCAGGCACTGCAGGCCGAGCTGACGCAGCTGCAGGGCGACGCACCGCTGATCCTGCCCACCGTCGACGAGCAGGCGGTGGCCGCGGTAGTGCAGGACTGGACCGGCATTCCCGTCGGCCGCATGGTCCGCAACGAGGTGCAGGCGGTGCTGGCGCTGGCCGACACGCTCAACCGGCGCGTCATCGGCCAGAAGCACGCGCTGGACATGATCGCCCGGCGCATCCAGACCTCGCGCGCGCGGCTGGACAACCCGAACAAGCCGATCGGCGTCTTCCTGCTGGCCGGCACCTCGGGCGTCGGCAAGACCGAGACGGCGCTGGCGCTGGCCGAGGCGCTCTACGGCGGCGAGCAGAACGTCATCACCATCAACATGAGCGAGTTCCAGGAGGCGCACACCGTCTCCACGCTCAAGGGCGCGCCGCCGGGCTATGTCGGCTACGGCGAGGGCGGCGTGCTGACCGAGGCGGTGCGGCGGCGCCCCTACAGCGTCGTGCTGCTCGACGAGGTCGAGAAGGCGCACCCGGACGTGCACGAGCTGTTCTTCCAGGTCTTCGACAAGGGCTGGATGGAGGACGGGGAAGGGCGCGACATCGACTTCCGCAACACCATCATCCTGCTGACCAGCAACGTCGGCAGCGACCTGATCATGGGCCTGTGCTGCGACCCGGAGCTGACGCCCGAGCCCGAGGCGATCGCGCAGGCGCTGCGCGAGCCGCTGCTGAAGGTCTTCCCGGCGGCCCTGCTCGGGCGTCTGGTGACGATTCCCTACTACCCGCTGTCGGACGCGATGCTCGCCGAGATCGTGCGGCTGCAGCTCGGCCGCATCGCCCGCCGGGTGCGGGACAACCACGGCATTCCCTTCGAGTACGACGAGTCGGTCGTCCGCCTGGTCGTCTCGCGCTGCACCGAGGCCGAGTCGGGCGGCCGTGTCATCGACGCGATCCTGACCAACACGGTGCTGCCGAGGGTGTCGGTGGAGTATCTGACGCGGCTGGCGCAGGGGCAGGCGCTGTCGTGCGTGCGCCTGGGTGTGCAGGGTGGGGATTTCATCTACGCATTTGATTGATCGGGCAATCTGGGGAGATAACCATGTCACAAGAAACTCTCTTGGCCTCTGTCGGGTTCCAGGCGACCAACCGCGCGGCGGACGTCGCCCTTGTGCAGCGGCTGCTGCTGAGACGCGGTTATCGCGTTGGGCTGGTTGACGGCATTTGTGGTGATCGGACGCGCGCGGCGATCCGGACCTTCCAGCAGGGATTCCTGTCGGTGCCGGATGGTCGGGTCGATCCCGGTGGCACGACGTGGCGCCACTTGCAGGAGAAGCGACCGGCACCTACCCGGGACGGCGGCAGCCTGACCCGGCTGGTGGCACTGCCGCCACGGAATTCGGTCAACAACGGACTGGTGGCGGCCAACAATGCTTACATGGTGCAGAAGCTGGGGCAGCCTCGCAGCCAGTACGGGGTCGATTGCCAGCCTGTCACGGATCCGAGGCTCAAACGCAACATCCGTACCGAGATGGTCGGTCCGCTACGTGTCACCGGACTGGTTCCCGCGTTGCAGAACCTGCGAACGGTTGTCGAGGAGATACGAACGTTGCAGCCCGACATTCATGCCGGGCTCGGTACGGCCGGCATGCTGTGCTGCCGGTATGTTCGCGGATCGACGACCGCCATTTCTAACCATTCCTGGGGAACGGCCATCGACGTGAAGATTAACGGTGAGCTGGATGATTATCGGGACGGTCTGGTGCAGTATGGTCTGACGCTGATCGCGCCTATCTTCAACCGCCACGGTTGGTACTGGGGTGTGACGTTCTCGCGCGAGGACGGCATGCACTTCGAAGCCAGTCGATCGCTCATCGACAGCTGGTCACAGCAGATTGTTTGAAACCGCAACCGGGTCTGACGTCATGTCCTTGTCCTCTGTGCGTGGGTTGATTGCCATCGTCCTGTTTGGTGCGATCGCACTGTCTGTGCACGCGGCAGGGACAGCTGCCTGGGCTGGGCCGGCGACCTGTCGCCACGAGATGCCGTCAGGCTGGACCGGGCGGATCATCAAATGGGAGGGTGGCTGTCGCGACGGGCGGGCCCAGGGGCTGGGTGTCATGAGGGGCTATGTTGCCGAGTCCCGTACTGCGGTTTGGGTGTTCTACGGCGAGGTCCGCCAGGGCCGGATGACGATCGGGGTGATCGAGCGACCTGGACAGGGTGTTATTGCCGGCGAGTTCCGCGAGGGCCAGGTGGTGTCGACAGACGACCGGGAGACGCACGTTCGGGCGTTCCAGGTGGCAGCCGATGCGGCCCGGCAGGCCAGCGAGCGTTTCGAGCAACAAGGCAATGTGTCCTCGGCCAGACACTATGCGGAGCGCGCCCACCACTGGAGCGAATTCATGGATTGAGACGGCTCGGCCCTGTCATGTGAAGTGACTTTCGTCGCTTTACGCCCCCCGCGCGCTGCTCGACGATGGACTGACCATGGCGCCGCCGATCGTCTTCCACTGCCCGCTGCCCCCCGCCGATCTGCTCTTCGAGTCGATGAGCGTCGAGGCGGGGCTGGGGCGCATCGGGGAGATGCGGCTGCATCTGCTGAGCCTGAAGCCGGATCTGGCGCCTGACGATCTGCTCGGGCAGCCGGTGCGGGTGGAACTGGTGCTGCGCGATGGCAGCCTGCGGCACTGGAGCGGGCACTGCATCCGCTTCGGGCTGGGCAAGCCGAGCGGGCGGCACTACGGCTACGACATGACGGTGCGGCCCTGGCCCTGGTTCCTGACCCGAACCAGCGACTGCCGCATCTTCCAGGACCTCTCGGTGCCGGACATCGTCAGGCAGGTGCTGGCCGACCATGCGGTGGCGAAGACGGATTTCAGGCTCTTCCGCAGCTATGCCCCGCGGGGCTACTGCGTGCAGTACCGCGAGAGCGACTTCGACTTCATCGCCCGGCTGCTCGAGCAGGAGGGCATCAGCTGGTTCTTCCAGCATGACGCCGGCGGCGCGACCCTGGTGCTGGTCGATGCGGCCGGGGCGCATGATCCGGCGCCCGGGGCCGAGCGCATCGCCTATTACGACGTGCCGGGCCAGGCGCCGCCGGACGTCGACTGCCTGTGGGACTGGAGCTTCAGCCACGGCGTGCGCACCGGGCGCATCGCGCTGACCGACTACGACTTCGAGCGCCCGTCGGCCAGCCTGAGGGTCAGCCGGGAGCGCGGTCGCAGCCACGAGCAGGCCGACCTCGAGCGCTTCGACTATCCCGGGCTCTACCGGGTGACCGGCGACGGCGAGCAGTACGCCGACAACCTTCTCGACGAGCAGCAAGCCCGCCATGCCGGCGCCCGAGGCACGACCAGCGCGCAGTCGCTTGCCGAGGGCTGCCGCTTCACGCTCGAGCGCCATCCGCGCGACGACCAGAACACCGACTACCTCGTCACCGCGATCCGCACCCGGCTGCACCTCGATGCCTACGAATCCGGCAGCACCGGCGGCACCGAGCTGAGCAGCCAGATCGAGGTCATCCCGCATGCCCAGCAGTTCCGCCCGCCGCGCCTGACCCCGAAGCCCTTCGTGCAGGGCCCGCAGACCGCAGTCGTCGTCGGCCCGGCCGGCGAGGAGATCCACACCGACAAGTACGGCCGCGTCAAGGTGCAGTTCCACTGGGACCGCTACGGCAGGAAGAACGAGAAGAGTTCCTGCTGGATCCGCGTCTCGCACCCGTGGGCGGGAAAGAACTTCGGCGCCATCCACATCCCGCGCATCGGCCAGGAGGTGGTGGTGAGCTTTCTCGAAGGCGACCCGGACCAGCCGCTGATCACCGGGCGGGTCTACAACGCCGAGCAGATGCCGCCGTGGGACCTGCCGGCGAACATGACGCAGAGCGGGATCCTGACGCGCTCATCGAAGGGCGGCGGCTACGCCAACGCCAACGCGATCCGGTTCGAGGACAAGAAGGGCGCGGAAGAGGTATGGCTGCACGCCGAGCGTGATCTGCGCACTGAGGTGGAGAAGAACGAGAGCCACTCTGTGGGCGTCCATCGCAGCAAGTCGGTAGGGAGTAACGAAACCACCTCGATCGGGGCCAGTCGCAGTGAAACCGTGGGCGGCACCCACACCGAAACCATCAAGAAACAGCGCACGCTCACAGTGACGGAAGGGGGCTCGGCCGAAACGATTCACGGCAACACGAGCATCACGTCGGTGGACGGAAATATCGCCGTCACGTCGGCTGCGCATTCCATTTTCCTGACTGCCAAGACCTCCATCGTGCTGCAAGTCGGGGCCAGTTCCATCACGATCACGGACGGAAACATCGTTGTCAACGGACCCCAACAGGTGGACATCAACCCCTGATCGCCATGTATCAAATCCAAGAAGCTCAGCTCCAATTGCCCCCGCCCGTTCAAGACCGCAGCGTCAATGTGCTGACCTACCTGGAACCAGAAACCCAGGCTCCGTTTCAGATCGTGGTGAACCGCGATGTCCTTGTCGGTGAAGAAACCATTCCGCAATGCTTTGACCGACAGTTGGCTCTGCTCACCCGCCAGACCAAGCAGTTCAAGATCATTCGGCGTCAGCAGCAAGACCGGCCAGGCGGTCTGCAGCCACTGTGCACAGTGGAGAGCAGCTTCTCGCAAGGCGGACAAAACTTCTACCAGTTGCAGTGCATGTTGCGGCTTGCGGCCGCACCCCAGGTGCTGGTGTTCACGCTCAGCAGCAGTACCCCGCTGAGGTCCGGGCATCGTCAGTTCTGGACTGAGATGCTCGAGGATCTGGATCCGGCCATGCCCATGTGTTGAGTCGATCCATCGCAGACAGGCTGCAGCACCCCGAACTGCATCAACGGCACCCATAAGAACAATCACGGAGGAACTGTCATGGGCCTGCCTGCTGCGGCCTGCATTGATGACGAAATTCGCCACACCCCTCCAGTGGCCATGGTGCTGAAGGTCGCCACGACCATCGGGGCGGGCCTGCTCACGGGTCTGGCTATTGGGGCAGCCGCCGTCTTCATCGTCGGCAGCGGCGGCTTGGGTGCCGTGGTGGTGGGGGCGGTGGTCGCGGCCGTCATCGGCACGGCGGCCGACGCAGCGTCAGAGGCGTTGACGGGCCACAGCCTGCAAGACGTGATCGCCGCACCCATCATGTCGGCGATCGACAAATTCTTCCCCGGGGTACCCAAGGGGGTGATCGCGACCGGATCGCCGAACGTCAAGATCAACAGCAAGAAGGCCGCCCGAGCCGCCGGCAAGGCGGGGGCGGCATCACCACCGCCGCTGCTGCCCGCAACGTGGTGGGCGGCGGCCGTCGATGCCGTGTTGTCGTTGTTCAGTGCCGAAGCCACGCCGCCCACGCCCGGGTTTGCACCGGTGGACCAGGACAAGGTCGCCTGTCAGGACCATCCGCCCAAGCCGGACCAGTTCATTGCACAGGGCTCGGGCAATGTGTTCATCAACGGTCAGCCTGCCGCGCGTGCCGGGGACAAGACCACGTGCGACGCCGTGCTCAGCGTCCTGCCTGGTCGCCGGGGCAACGTGGCGATCGGAGGCGGTCAGGTCACCGTTCGGGCCGTCACATCGGAGATGCCTAGCTGGCTGGGCTTCGTGGCCAAGTGGGGGGGCTTCGCGATTGCGGTGTGCCAGGCCATGCGAGGGCGTGGGCCGCTGCTGAAGAAAGTGATCTGCTTGGGCTCCAACATGGCGATCGGGATGGCGGCGGACATGGGTGTTCACGCAGTGGCGGGCGCCGTGGGCCGAGCGCTGAGTGGCAACAAGGGATACCCTGTCCACATCCCCAGCGGCAACAAGGTGCTGACGGGCGATGATGACCTGGACTTCGTGGTGCCTGCGCGCATGCCTGTCTACGGGATGCGTCGCTACAACGCGGCCAATGCGATCGAAGGGCTGTTCGGCCTGGGGTGGAGCACGCTCTGGGATACCCGATTGTTCCTGCACCGCCCGGACGTGCTGGGCGAGGACGATGACTTGGCCGTTCACGCGCTGCTGGACGAGCAGGGCCGCTGGCTGCCGCTGCCAGATCTGGCGCCAGGGCAGCGCCACCACCTGGCCCAGGAGGGCCTGACCTACGCCCACCTCGATAGCGGTCACCATCTGCTGATGAGGGACGATGGGCTGGTGCTGGACTTCGGCGTTCCTGTCGACCCGGGTACCCAGGTTCTGGCGCTGCAGTGCGTGGAAGACCCCAATACCCAGCGCCACTTCCTACGCCGGGATGACCGGGGCCGGCTCGTACGGTTGACGACCAACTGCGGCCAGCAGGTGGACTTCCACTACAGCGCGGCTCATCCGGTGCGGCCCGAGCGCGTGACCTTCCGCCCGGCGGGCCACACCGGCGAGCCCTTGCTGCTGGCGAGCTACGCCTACACCGCGCAGGGACAGTTGAGCGAGGTGCGCGATGCCCTGAACCAGCTCACCCGGCAGTTCGGCTATACCGCGCAAGGGTGGATGAACTTCCAGCGCCTGAGCAGTGGCCTGGAGGTGCGCTACCAGTGGTCGCATTTCGAGCAGGTGGCGCAGGCCAACCAGGTGAATCAGGCGCACCTGTCGGACCAGCCGGGGCATTGGCGGGTGACGGGCTGGCAGACCAGCTTGGGTGAACAGGTCGAGTTGACCGTGGACGTGGCGGCGGGGCACGCCCGCGCCGAGACCCGGGGCGCTGGCCTCGCCGGGCCGCGCAGCGAGCAATGGTGGTGGGACGCCGACCTGCGGGTGCAGCGCTACGCCGACGCACTGGACCAGCAGACCGAACTCGCGTGGCACCCCGAACAACGCCAACTGCTGGCCCTGCATGCGCCGGGCGGGGCGGACTGCACGTTCGAGTACGACGAGCGGGGCAACCTGAGCACTGTGCGAGACCCGCTGGGCCGGTGCACGCACACGCAGTGGCACGAGCAGTTGGACCGTCCGCTGTCGCGCACCTCGCCGGACGGCAGCACCCAGCAGTGGACCTATGACGAGGTGGGCAACCTGCTGTCGGCGACCTACCAGCCGGCACCGTCGGAGGCTGCTCCGCCAGAGTTGGTGGAGCGCTGGGTCCATGATGAGCACGGGCAGGTGGTGGCGCACACCGATGTGCGTGGGGGCACGCAGTTCCAGGCGTACACCTCGCACGGGCAGGTGCGGCGCTTCATGGACTGTTCGGGGCACAGCACGACGATGGAATGGGGCGAGCGCGGCGAGTTGCTGACTGAGCGGGACGCGGCCGGGCGGGTGACGCAATGGCGATGCGACGCGCTGGGCCAGCCGCTGATGGCACGATTACCCGATGGCAGCGAGCAGCACTGGCGGTGGAGCGAGGCCGGACAGTTGCTGGCCAGCGTGAGCGCGAACCCGCAGGGCCAGTCCAACGGTGATCAGCGCCGGTATGCCTATAACCCGCTGGGTCAATTGATGCGGCAGGTCGATCCACTGGGCCAGGCGGTGGAGTACGACTACAACGCGCTGGGTGAATTGCAAACTCTGCGCGACGCGGCCGGGCAGGTCACCTGGTTCGAGCAGGACGCGCTGGGTCGACTGATCGGGCAAGTCGGCTGCGATGGGCTGCGCACCGAATACCGGCTCGACGCTCAGGGCTGGCCTGTGGCGGTGACGCAGGGGGCGGGTAGTGTCGAGCCGCTGGTCATCAGGCTGGAGCGCGATGTGATCGGGCGGCTGCTGGTCAAGCACACGGGCCACAGCCTGAGTCGCTATGGCTACGACAAGGCGGATCGGCTCACCCGCGTGCAGCGCTGGGCTGCACCCGACCCGGTGCGCCCAGAGGCCGAGCCGCCTTTGTGGGACGAGCACCAGTTCATCTACGACGCTTACGGGCATCTGGCCGAAGAGCACGCCGCGCACTGGCCGCAGCAGCTATCCACACGCCTCGACAGCGACGACGCCCCCAAGCGCATACCGCGCCGCAGCGTCATCCGGCACCAGCACGACGCGCTTGGCGTGCGCACGGCCACCACCCTACCCGGGCCAGATGCCGAAACCCCTGGTCCGACGCTGAACTATCTGCACTATGGCTCGGGCCATCTGCACCAGATCAACCTCGACGGCCGGGTGATCAGCGACATCGAGCGCGATGCGCTGCATCGCGAAGTGCACCGCACGCAGGGCAATCTGCGCACGCTGTGGAGCCGTGACGCGCTGGGCCGGCCCACCTGGCAGATGTGCGTCTCGGGCGAGCCGCACTTGCAGACCGCTGCTGATCGCTGGGCGAGCCTGGCGCGCCCGCTGGCGCCGTGGACACCGATGAGCAAAGGCTACCGCTGGGACGACCGAGGTGAACTGGCCGAGCGGCGCGACGCGGTGCAGGGCGAACAACATCTGCGCTACGACGCGCTCGGGCGCATCACCCTCAGCGTCAACGAGCCCATCGGCGCACTGCCTGACGTGGGCTACGCGGCTCCGAATCCACCGCCCGATGCCTTCCACCCCGACTGGCGCGAGCAGTTCGACTGGGACGCCGCGTCCAACCCCAGCGGCGGTGTCACCGCCTCGGTCAACGGCCAAAGTCGCGGCTACGTGCGCCACAACCGCCTCCTGACCTACCGGGACCAGCGCTACGAGTACGACTTGCACGGCCGCCTGACGCACAAGCGCGTCGGCCGCCACACCGAGCAATCCTTGAAATGGAACGCTGAACACCAGCTCGTCGAGGTCGCCACCCGGCGCAACGGCACGCTGCAGACCGTGCGCTTCGAGTACGACGCGCTCGGCCGGCGCATCGCCAAGCACCACAGTTTCGGCAGTACCCACTTCGTCTGGGAGGGGCTGCGCCTGCTGCAGGAGCAGCACGCTCGGCGCATCACCACGCTGGTCTACGAGCCCGGCAGCTACGCGCCGCTGGCACGTATCGACACGCCCTCGTTCGACGAGTTGCGCTACATCCCCGATAACACCCCGGCGCCGCCGCGTCTGTACTGGTTCCACAACAATATCAGCGGCGCGCCCGAGGAGCTCACCGACAAGGAAGGCCGCATCCACTGGCGTGGGCGTTATCAGACCTGGGGCAACCTCGCTCTTCAGGAAACACCCGATGCAGATTCAGACCGTTACGCCCGGCCCAAGCTCGATGAGCAGCCGCTGCGCTTCCAGGGGCAATATGCCGACTCGGAGTCCGGGCTTCACTACAACACGTTCCGGTATTACGATCCGGATTGTGGGCGGTTCATCAGTCAGGATCCGATTGGACTCGCGGGTGGGTTAAATCTCTATCAGTATGCGCCTAATCCGGTTTCTTGGGTGGATCCTTGGGGGTGGATAACTTGTGGCATTACAGGAGAAGATGTAGGGAAGGCATCCAACCTCCCAATTATAAAGCCTGGCACTAAACTTTGGAAACAAGCGCAGGCATCGATCGAAAAAGGTGGAAAATCAAACTTTAGGACGGCTACCAGAGCAGATGCGGAAGCATTAACTATGCAAGGCCGCAAGGGGATTCAGCGAGTAGGGTCTGACGTTGACCCATATAATTCATCCGGCTCGTCATACAAGCGAGGATATGAGGTGCACCCAGATGAATCTCATACAATCAATGCGCCAGAAAATGACTTGCCTCACATTAAATGGAAGGATTGGTCAAGTGGAAAATCATCCGGCGGAGCAGGGCATGTTTTTTTCTGAATGCATTAATTCTGAAGTCTGGCGCATAGATGGGTCAGATGCACTTATTGAAGCATACAAAAAAAAGGAAATTGTATTCTTTGATAAGGAGGTGAGTCAATATTTGTGGGATTTTTATGTGTCCAAAGAGATACGCCATTTGATGGAGTATGGACGTGAAAATTTTCAAGGAGTGGAAAGCTGTCGCGTTGATTTTTCAGATTCGGAGTCGGGGCGAAAAATATTTTCCGAATTTCTTAGAAAAGCAGAATCCCCTGAAAGTCTGATGCTATTTTTTTACTCAACATCAGCATGCATAATACCAGCGAGACTTTTTATTCAAGAATGGAACAGTATACTACTCTACTCCGACGAGACTGCAATCGCATTCTCTCCAAGAACGAATTACTGCATATTTAATCATGAGGATAATTTTTACATAGGTAGGCATATCCCTTGTTGCATTAAATAATCAGACCTGTAGAAATCTGCGCACGAGCAGGTGCGGCGGTTCACGGAATGCTCGGGGCGCACCACGGTGCTGGAATGGGGCGAGCGCGGCGAGTTGTTGACCGGTACGTATTCACGCCCCCCTCCTTGACACACCCACCCAGCCCGTCAACCCGCTGAAGCCCGCGTAGACAGCACGGGCGCGAGGCCGGAGAGTCAGGCCCGATGAACCCGCCCCCATCGCCCGCCCCCGAAGACCTGCCCGCCAAGCCGCAGACGCTGGCGCAATGCCACGCGGTGATCGACACGCTGGGCCAGCAGCTGGCGCAGCTGCGCGAGCGTACGTATTCACGCCCCCCTCCTTGACACGCCCACCCAGCCCGTCAACCCGCTGAAGCCCGCGTAGACAGCACGGGTGCGAGGCGGGAGAGTCAAGCCCGATGAACCCGCCCCCATCGCCCACA
>NZ_JACCPY010000051.1 GCF_013426975.1 Sphaerotilus sulfidivorans | reverse complement strand
TCTGGTCATAGGCCTTGGCCTGACCGCCGAACTTCTTCGACAGAACGGTCGTGATGGCTGCCGTCAGGGTGGTCTTGCCATGGTCGACGTGACCGATGGTGCCGACGTTGACGTGCGGCTTGGTCCGTTCGAACTTTTCCTTAGCCATGATTTCGCGCTCCTGAGTGCGTTCAATACGACGAGTAAGACAGGCGGTATCGGGTGGTGCCCATGGCGCGGATCGAACGCGCGACCTCTCCCTTACCAAGGGAGTGCTCTACCACTGAGCCACATGGGCATCGACACAGGACTGGGCGCAGAGAACGCGCAGACCAGTGTCGACTTATTTCAAACCACTTGGAGCGGGAAACGGGAATCGAACCCGTGTCATCAGCTTGGAAGGCTGAGGTTCTACCATTGAACTACTCCCGCCTTGCCTTGCAGATTTGCTTCCGACGAAAGCAACCGCTGGACATTTCGCTTGGTGGAGGAGGCTGGATTCGAACCAGCGTAGGCGTAAGCCAACAGATTTACAGTCTGCCCCCTTTAGCCACTCGGGCACCCCTCCTGGGCGAGACATAAACTTTAGCAAAGGCTCATCTGCGACGCAAGCGTTTTGGGCAATTTTTTTGTTGAAGTCGCTTCGAGCGCCCAGTCCACCGCCTCGACGCCCTGCCCTTGCAGCCAGGCATTCGCCGCCGAGAACGGCCGGCTGCCGACGAAGGGCACCGGCGGACGCCGGGCAGACAACGGCGAAGGATGGTTCGAGGCGATGACGTGGTTGCGGGCCCCGGCAGCCTCGATCACCGGCAGGCGGGCCTGCGCATGCGCGCCCCACAGCAGGAAGACCTTGGGCTGCGGGGCTGCAGCCACCCGCGCGACGATCGCATCCGTCAGCGCCTGCCAGCCCAGCTTCGCATGGCTGGCCGGACGGTCACGCTCGACGGTCAGGCTGGCATTGAGCAGCAGCACGCCCGCATCGACCCAGGCCGCCAGGCTGCCCGAGACCGGCGCCGCCAGCCCCAGGTCGGTCTGCAGCTCCTGGCGGATGTTGCGCAGGCTGGGCGGGATCTTCACGCCCTCGGCGACCGAGAAGGCCAGACCCTCGGCCTCGCCGGGGCCGTGGTACGGGTCCTGGCCGAGGATGACGACCTTCACCTGCTCGGGCGCCAGCCCCTGCAGCGCTCGCAGCGGCTGCGCCGGATAGACCTCGGCGCCGACCGCGACACGCGCGTCGACCGCCGCGCACAGCGCCCGCCCGGCCGCGCCGGCCAGAAACGCCTCGACCTGATCCCGCCAGCCCTCGGGCAGGCCCTCGCGCAGCGCCTCGGCCAGCGGGGCGCGCAGGCGGTTGTCGGGCAGCGTCATGCCGCGACCGCGAACAGCGCCGCCAGCGCCGCGCCGGGGTCGTCGGCGCGCATGAAGGCCTCGCCGACCAGGAAGGCATGCACATCAGCGCCACGCATGCGCGCCACATCCTCAGCGGCCAGGATGCCGGATTCGGTCACCAGCAGCCGGTCGGCCGGCACCTCGTCGAGCAGGCCCAGCGTGGTGTCCAGCGTCACCGAGAAGCTGCGCAGGTCGCGGTTGTTGATGCCCAGCAGCGGCGTCTTCAGCTTCAGCGCGCGGTGCAGCTCGGCGCGGTCATGCACCTCGACCAGCACGCTCATGCCGTGCGCGAGCGCCACCGCCTCCAGATCGGCCATCTGCGCGTCGTCCAGGCAGGCGGCGATCAGCAGGATGCAGTCCGCACCCATCGCGCGCGCCTCAAAGACCTGGTACTCGTCGACCATGAAGTCCTTGCGCAGCACCGGCAGCGGGCAGGCGGCACGCGCCTGCTGCAGATACTCGGTGCAGCCCTGGAAGTACTGCTGGTCGGTCAGCACGCTCAGGCAGGCCGCGCCGTGGCGCGCGTAGCTCGCGGCGATCTCGGCCGGGCGGAAGTCGGCGCGGATCACGCCCTTGCTCGGGCTGGCCTTCTTGATCTCGGCGATCACCGCGGGCTGGCCGGCAGCGACCTTCGCGCGCAGCGCGGCCTCGAAGCCGCGCAGGTCGGCGGCACGGGCCTCGGCCTCGGCACGCACGGCGGCCAGGGATTTTGCGGCGCGGGCCGCGGCCACCTCCTCATGCTTGGTGACGACGATGCGGGCGAGGATGTCGGGGGTGTTCGGATTCATGGTTCAGGCTGCCAGTTGCTGGGCTCGGGCGACGAACTGCGTCAGGCGCTCGGCGGCGCGGCCGCTGGCCAGCGCCTCGCGGGCGCGATCGATGCCCTCGGCCATCGTCGTGGCGACGTTCGCGGCGTAGAGCGCCACGCCGGCGTTGAGCATGACGATGTCGCGCGCCGGGCCGGGCTGGTTGTCCAGCACCGCCTGCAGCAGCGCACGCGACTGCTCGGGCGTGTCGACCTTCAGCGCGCGGTGACTCGCCATCGTCAGGCCGAAGTCCTCGGGGTGGATCTCGTACTCGCGGATCTCGCCGTCGCGCAGCTCGCCGACCAGCGTGCCCGCGCCCAGCGAGACCTCGTCCATGCCGTCGCGGCCGTAGACCACCAGCGCGTGCTCGGCGCCCAGGCGCTGCAGCGCGCGCACCTGGATGCCGACCAGATCGGGGTGGAACACGCCCATCAGGATGTTGGGCGCGTCGGCCGGGTTGGTCAGCGGCCCGAGGATGTTGAAGATCGTGCGCACGCCCAGCTCGCGGCGCACCGGCGCGACGTTCTTCATCGCCGGATGGTGGTTGGGCGCGAACATGAAGCCGATGCCGGTGTCCTGGATGCACTGCGCCACCGCCTGCGGCGAGAGCGTCATCGGCACGCCCAGCGCCTCGAGCACGTCGGCACTGCCGGACTTACTGGAGACGCTGCGCCCGCCGTGCTTGCTCACCCGCGCGCCGGCGGCCGCGACCACGAACATCGTGCAGGTCGAGATGTTGAAGGTGTGCGAGCCGTCGCCGCCGGTGCCGACGATGTCGACCAGATGGGTGCGGTCGGCGACGTTGACCTTGACCGAGCACTCGCGCATGACCTGCGCGGCGGCCGTGATCTCGCCGATGGTCTCCTTCTTGACCCGCAGGCCGGTCAGCAGCGCGGCGGTCATCGTCGGCGACATCTCGCCGGCCATGATGCGGCGCATCAGCGTGAGCATCTCGTCGTGGAAGATCTCGCGGTGCTCGATGACGCGGGTCAGGGCTTCGGTGTTGGTGATGGACATGGCGCGGCTCCTGGCTCGGTGGGCGGTCAGCGGTTGGGCGTGTTGAGGAAGTTGCGCAGCATCGCGTGGCCGTGCTCGCTCAGGATGGACTCGGGGTGGAACTGCACGCCCTCCAGCGCGACCTCGCGGTGGCGCACGCCCATGATCTCGCCGTCGCCGCTGGTGGCGGTGACGACCAGCTCCGGCGGCAGCGTGGCGCGCTCGATCGCCAGCGAGTGGTAGCGGATGATGCTGAACTGCTGCGGCAGCCCGGCGAACACGCCCTGCTGGTCGGTGGTGATGGTGTCGGCCTTGCCGTGCATCTGCACCTTGGCGCGCACGATGTTGCCGCCCAGCGCGGCGCCGATGCTCTGGTGCCCCAGGCACACGCCCAGGATCGGCAGCCGGCCCTTGAAGTGGCGGATGCTCTCGATGCAGATGCCTGCCTCCGCCGGCGAGCACGGCCCTGGCGACAGCACCAGCCGATCGGGCTTCATCGCCTCGATGTCGGCCAGGGAAATCTCGTCGTTGCGGTGCACCCGCACATCCTCGCCCAGCTCGGCGAAGTACTGCACGAGGTTGAAGGTGAAGGAGTCGTAGTTGTCGATCATCAGCAGCATGGCGTTCTCCTTCGTTCCTCAGAAACCTTCCTCGACCAGCTCGGCGGCGCGGATCACCGCGCGCATCTTCACCTCGGTCTCCTTCCACTCCATCTCGGGCACCGAGTCGGCGACCACGCCGGCGCCGGCCTGCACGTAGAGCGTCTGGTCCTTGATGACGCCGGTGCGGATGGCGATGGCCACGTCCATGTCGCCGGCGAAGCTGAGATACCCGACCGCGCCGCCGTAGATGCCGCGCTCGCTGATCTCGAGCTGGTCGATGATCTCCATCGCGTGGATCTTCGGCGCGCCCGAGAGCGTGCCGGCGGGAAAGCTCGCGCGCAGCACGTCCAGGCTGCTCATGCCGTCCTTCAGCACGCCCTCGACGTTGCTGACGATGTGCATCACATGCGAGTAGCGCTCGATGCCGAAGGCCTCGGTCACCTTGACGGTGCCGGTCTTGGCGATGCGGCCGATGTCGTTGCGCGCCAGGTCGATCAGCATCAGGTGCTCGGCGCGCTCCTTGGCGTCGGCGAGCAGGTCGCGCTCGTTCTGCTGGTCCTGCTCAGGGGTGGCGCCGCGCGGCTTGGTGCCGGCGATCGGGCGGATGGTGACGATCTTCTCCGCCTTGCCATCCACCGTGCGCGCCTCCTGGCGCACCAGGATCTCGGGCGAGGCGCCGACGATGTGGAAGTCGCCCATGTCGTAGTAGTACATGTAGGGCGACGGGTTGAGCGAGCGCAGCGCGCGGTACAGCGACAGCGGGTTCTCGGTGTAGCGCTTCTTCAGCCGCTGGCCGATGACGATCTGCATGCAGTCGCCGGCGGCGATGTAGTCCTTGGCCTTGACGACCGCCGCCTCGAAGTCGGCCTTGGCGTACTCGCGCTCGACCGGGTGCGCCGGGCCGCGGCGGACCTGCGGGGCGCTGACGCTGTAGCGCAGCTGGTCGGCGAGCTGCGACAGGCGCTTCTGCGCGCTGAAGTAGGCCTCGGGCGTGCGCGAGTCGGCGTAGACGATCAGGTAGAGACGGCCGGAGAGGTTGTCGATCACCGCCAGTTCCTCGGTCTGCAGGAGCTGGATCTCGGGCGTGCCGATGCCGCCGGGCAGGCGGGTGTCGGCGAGCTTCTTCTCGATGTAGCGCACCGTGTCGTAGCCGAAGTAGCCGGCCAGCCCGCCACAGAAGCGCGGCAGCCCGGGGCGCAGCGCCACCTTGAAGCGCTTCTGATAGGCCTCGACGAAGTCGAGCGGATTGCCCTCGTGGCGCTCGACCACCTGGCCGTCGGTCACCACCTCGGTGATGCCGTTCGAGGCCCGCAGCAGCGTGCGCGCCGGCAGGCCGATGAAGGAATAGCGCCCGAAGCGCTCGCCACCGACGACGGATTCGAGCAGGAAGCTGAACGGCTTGCCGCCGGCCAGCTTCAGATAGAGAGACAGCGGCGTCTCCAGGTCGGCGAAGGCCTCCTGGACGAGCGGGATGCGGTTGTAGCCCTGCTCGGCCAGGCTCTTGAATTCGAGTTCGGTGATCACGTGTGGCTCCGGCGGGGCCCGCCGGCATGCTCGCGTGTCAGGAACCAGTGCAGGACGCGCGTGCGTGCCGCGGGCCTGGTTGATGTCGATTCGCTGGTCGGGGCGCAAGCCGCATGGGGGCGCGGCAGCAAGGTGTCAGCGGATCTGCTGCGGCCGACCCGTCACCGGGCGTGGGAGAGGCGGCCGCCTCCAGGCATCGCGGTCAGCGACGCCAGGGCCAGGCTCCCCGGTCTTGCGACCCGGCGGCACGGCCGATGCTGTGTTTGCGCGTGGTGAACATGGTGGGGCGCAGTGTAGCAGCGCGCACCGGCGCTGGCATCAGGTCTGCATCAGGTCTGCATCAGGGCCTCGATGAACTGCTCGACGATCAGGCTCTGGCGGCGGCCCTTGCGGGTGACCAGCGCCAGCGGCACCGAGAAGCGCTGACGGCCCGGCGCCAGCGCGGCCATCTGCCCCTGCGCGACCCAGGCCGCGGCATAGTGGTCCGGCAGGAAGCCGATGAACTGCCCGGTCAGGATCAGGAAGGCGATCGCCTCGCGGTCGGAGGCGCTGGCCACGCAGTTCAGGCCCTGGTGCATCACGATCGCCTCGGGGCTCATCCGGTAGGTCGGCACCACCGCGGCCGCCTCGCGCAGCGCCGCCGCGTCGACCTCCGCCGCCCGCGCGAACAGCGGATGGCCGTGGCTGCAGTAGAGCTGCGAGGTCTCGTCGTAGAGCGGCAGATAGGCCAGGCCCGACAGCGGCGTGATCAGCGGCACCGCGCCGGCATGCAGCCGCCCGTCGAGCACGCCGCGCTCGACCTCGCCGGGCGGACTCATGCTCAGGTGGATGCGCACCGCGTCGCTGCGCTGGCGGATCGCCTGCAGCGCGGCGGTGATGCGCATGCGCGGCAGCGTCACCAGATTGTTCATCAGCCCGATGTTGAGATCGCCGCGCAGCGTCTGGTGCAGCTGGTTGACGCCGGTGCGGAAGTCCTCGACCGCCGCCAGCAGCGATTCCGCCGAGCGCAGCACCTCTCGGCCCTGGTCGGTCAGCGCGAAGCCGGCCCGCCCGCGCTGGCACAGCCGCATCCCGAGGCGCTGCTCCAGGTCGGCCATGTGCAGGCTGATGGCCGAGCGGG
This sequence comes from Sphaerotilus sulfidivorans, assembly GCF_013426975.1. GTDB lineage: Bacteria > Pseudomonadota > Gammaproteobacteria > Burkholderiales > Burkholderiaceae_C > Sphaerotilus > Sphaerotilus sulfidivorans. The sequence goes on along the minus strand of NZ_JACCPY010000051.1, from coordinate 14,227 downwards.
TGATGCCCAGCGCGCTCTCGGCGCCGGCAAAGCTGCCGGCCTCGGCCACCGCCTTGAAGACACGCAGCAGCCGCAGGTCGAAGTCGGACACCTGGGCCAGGGGGGACACGAGCGCGCGCATGGTCAGGGGGATGGTCAGGTGAGCAAATCGACAACTGATGGCATGAAATATCGAATCGTACTGGCGTGAATGACTCACCACAATCCGGCGCATTGCCCTTCAGCCCGCCCTTCAAGCCCGCGCACGGGAGCGCCTCATGCCCCAGACCTCGCCCTTCGTTCCTCCGTCCCCCGAGCGCCTGAAGGCGCACTGGATGCCCTTCAGCTCGAACCGCGACTTCCACGCCGATCCGCGCTTCATCGCCGGCGCCGAAGGCCGCTGGCTGATCGACGCCCAGGGCCGGCGCGTCTTCGACAGCCTCTCCGGCCTGTGGACCTGCGGCGCCGGCCACTGCCGCCCGGAGATCGCCCAGGCGGTGGCGCGCCAGCTCTCCACGCTGGACTATTCGCCCGCCTTCCAGTTCGCGCACCCGCTGTCCTTCGAGCTGGCCGAGCGCATCGCCGCGCACTTCCCCGATCCGCTCAACCATGTCTTCTTCACCGACTCCGGCTCGGAGAGCGCCGACACCGCGGTCAAGATGGCACGCGCCTACTGGCGCATCCGCGGCCAGGCCGGCAAGACCAAGCTGATCGGCCGCGCCCGCGGCTACCACGGCGTCAACATCGCCGGCACCGCGCTGGGCGGCATCGGCGGCAACCGCAAGACCTTCGGCCCGCTGATGGATGTCGACCACCTGCCGCACACGCTGCAGCCGGGCTGCGCCTTCACCCGCGGCCAGGCCGAGACCGGCGGCGTGGCGCTGGCCGACGAGCTGCTCAAGCTCATCGAGCTGCATGACGCCTCCAACATCGCCGCCGTCATCGTCGAGCCGATGTCCGGCTCGGCCGGCGTCATCGTGCCGCCGCAGGGCTATCTGCAGCGCCTGCGCGAGATCTGCACCCAGCACGGCATCCTGCTGATCTTCGACGAGGTCATCTCCGGCTTCGGCCGCCTGGGCCGCCACAGCGGCGCGGAGTTCTTCGGCGTCACGCCCGACATCGCCAACATCGCCAAGCAGGTCACCAACGGCGCGGTGCCGATGGGCGCGGTCATCGCCTCGACCGAGATCTACGAGACCTTCATGAGCCAGCCGCTGGCGCGTCATGTGACCGAGTTCACCCACGGCTACACCTACTCGGCGCATCCGGTGGCCTGCGCCGCCGGCCTGGCCACGCTGGATCTGCTCGAGCGCGAGCAGCTCGTCGCCCAGGCCGCCGCACGCGCGCCCGACTTCGAGGAGCTGCTGCACGGCCTGCGCGGCAGCAGCGCCCATGTCGTCGACATCCGCAACTGCGGCCTGGCCGGCGCCATCCAGCTCGCCCCGCGCGGCGGCGACCCGGCCATCCGCCCCTTCGAGGCCGGCCTGGCCCTCTGGCGCCAGGGCTTCTATGTGCGCTTCGGCGGCGACACCCTGCAGTTCGGCCCGCCCTTCGAGACCACCCGCGACGAGCTGGACCGCCTGTTCAACGCGGTCGGCGAGACCCTGGCCGGACTGGCCTGAGACGCCTCAGCCCGGCAGGCCGAGCGGCTGCGCCAGATCGTCGATCCGGTCGAACCAGCCGTCGGCCGGCACCGCGCGCACCGGCTCGCCGTGGTTGTAGCCGTAGCTCAGCAGCACGACCGGGCAGCCGGCGCCGCGCGCGGCCTCGGCGTCGTTGCGCGAGTCGCCGATCATCAGCGTGCGTGCCGGGTCGGTGCCCAGCGCGCGGCAGGTCTCGACGAGCGGCATCGGATCGGGCTTCTTGCGGGCAAAGCTGTCGCCCCCGAACGTCAGCGCGAAGAAGCCGTCCAGCCCCTTGGCCGCCAGCAGCGGCCGGGCGAAGCCGAGCGGCTTGTTCGTCAGGCAGGCCAGACGCAGGCCGGCGGCGCGCAGCCGCGTCAGGCCCTCGACCACGCCCGGATAGACCTCGGAATGCTGGCCGTTGATCGCCAGGTAATGGCGCTGGTAGGCCGCCCAGGCGGCGTCGTAGAGCGCCGCGTCGCCGCCGACCTGCGCCAGCGTCGAGCGCAGCAGGTGCTCGCTGCCCTTGCCGACGGTGCGCTCGACGAAGGCGCGGTCCACGCCGGGCAGCGCCAGCTCCGCCAGCGTCAGATTCAGCGCGACGACGAAGTCGCCCTGGGTGTCGACCATCGTGCCGTCGAGATCGACGATGGCGGCCTGGAGATCGGAGAGCAGCGGCAGGGGCATGGCGGAGCGGGCGGATGCGGCAAAGGGTTGAACGGTCAGCCCCGGATTGTCGGGCCTGGCGCCCTGCCCGCTCGTGGGTGCCCGCCTGTGCGGGCATGACGGGAGAGAGGTTGCGCCCGCCTGCCGTCACCCTCGCGCGCCCTTCCGTCACCCTCGCGCCCCATGCCGTCACCCTCGCGCAGGCGAGGGCCCACGCAGGGCTCGCGGGCAGAGTGGAAAATCCGTGCATCAGGGGGAAGGGAAGACTCGACGATGACAACGCGATCGAACGAGGCGGAAACACGCCTGTGGCTGATTGATCCGGTCCTGCGCAGCAAGGGCTATGACGAGCGCTGGAAGATGCGCCTGGAGACACCCGCTCCGGTCGAGCCGACGACCGACGATCTGAAGGGCCGGCGCCGCTCCGGCAAGGGCCGCACCGACTACCTGCTGTGCATCCACCCGCCCGGCCTGCCCGAGCCGCTGCCGGTGGGCGTGATCGAGGCCAAGGACGAGCACGCTGACCCGCTCAAGGGCATGCAGCAGGCCAAGGGCTACTACGCCGGCGCGTTGCAGCGCCATGCGGTGCGCTACCTGTTCTCGACCAACGGCCACCGCTATGCCGAGTTCGACCGGGTGACGCAGCAGCCGGGCGACGCGGTGCGGCCGCTGAGCGAGTTTCCGACCCATGCCGAGCTGACGGCGCGCTACCTGCGCGACAGCGGCGTGGACCTGAGCCGGCCGGCGGCGGCGATGCTGTTCCAGGCCGACAGCCGCGCCTACGACCGGCCGCGCTACTACCAGAGCGCCGCGATCCGGGCGGTCTTCGAGAAGGTCTTGCGCTGCCAGCAGGACGGGCAGCCGCCGCGCGCCTTGCTGAGCCTGGCGACCGGCGCGGGCAAGACGGTGATTGCCGCGAACCTGCTGTGGCGGCTGCACGAGGCGGGGCTGCTGGGCAAGCCGGCGCTGTTCCTGTGTGACCGCGACGAGCTGCGCGAGCAGGCGCTGGACAAGATCGGCCGGGCGTTTCCGGGCGGCAGCGTGCGGGCGGTGCGCCCCGAGGCGGGCGGCCTCAACGCGGCGCGCAACGCCCGCGTCCACATCGCCACCTACCAGACGCTGGGCATCGACGGCGAGCCGGGCGAGGACGGTGCGCCGGGGGCCGACAGCTTCCTGAGCCGGCATTACGGCGAGAACGCCTTCTCGGTCATCGTCATCGACGAGTGCCACCGCTCGGCCTGGGGGCGCTGGTCGGAGGTGCTGCGGCGCAATCCGCAGGCGATCCAGATCGGCCTGACCGCCACGCCGCGCCAGCTGCGTGCGCCGCGCCGGCACGGACCGCAGGCGCCGGACATCGAAGCGGCAGCGGCTGAGGACGAGCGCATCAGCGCCAACAACATCGCCTACTTCGGCGAGCCGGTCTATGCCTACACGCTGATCCAGGCGCAGGAGGACGGTTATCTGGCCGCCTGCGAGATCGTGCGGCTGAAACCCTCGATCGACGGGCGCACCTTCACCCGCGAGGACATCGAGACGCTCGGCGCCATCGACGCACGCACCGGCGCGGTGATTCCGGCCGAGGAGCTGAAGCCCGCATACGGTGCGCGCCAGTTCGACGACGACCTGATCCTGCCCGAGCGCATCGAGGCGATGTGCGCCGACCTGTTCGCGCGGCTGTGCGCCAGCGGCGGGCCGGAGCAGAAGGTCATCATCTTCTGCACCCGCGACCTGCACGCCGACCGGGTGGCCCTGCAGATGCAGCGGCTGTACGTCGACTGGTGCGCGCAGCAGGGGCGCCGGCCCAAGGACAGCTACGCCTTCAAGTGCACCGCCAGCGGCGGCGCGGAGCTGCTCGGGCCGATGCGCAGCTCGGGCGAGCGCTGCTTCATCGCCTGCACGGTCGATCTGCTGGCGACTGGCGTGGACATCGAGCGGCTCAACGCGGTGGTGTTCTTCCGCTCGCTGGCCTCGGGCATCCTGTTCTATCAGATGGTCGGGCGCGGCACGCGGCTGGACGAGCCGACGCGCAAGTTCAAATTCTGGCTCTACGACTACACCGGGGTCACGGATCTGTTCGGGACCGAGTTCCTGACGGTGGCTCGCAACGGGCGCAAGACGCTGGGCGGGGACGGTGGCGGCGAAGGCGGCGGTGGCCCGGCGGGTGATGGCGCGGGCGATGCGGGCACGGGCGATGGCGAGCACCGGCCGCCGCCGGTGGTGCCGGAGCTGGTGACGGGCGAGGCGGTGGGGGTCGAGCTGGTCGGGCGCTTCATCCTGCAGTCGCGCGAGGTGGACGGGGTGCGGCGCGACGTGGCGGTGCCGCTGGAGGAGTACCGGCGCGGCATGGTGGCGCGGGTGCTGGCGGAGGCCGCGACGCTGGCCGATTTCCGTGGGCTGTGGGTGGAGGCGAAGCGGCGCCGGGCGCTGGTGGAGCATCTGCTCGGGGCACACTACTCGCCCGAGGCGGTGCGCGAGCTGGTGCAGATGGACGACTTCGACACCTTCGACCTGTTCGCCCACGACGGCTACGCAGCCCCGGCGCTGCGCCGACGCGAGCGCGCCGACGCCTTCCTGGCGCAGCAGTCGCCCTGGCTGGCGGCTCAGCCGGACAAGACCGCCATCGTCCTGCGCGGCTTCGCGCACCAGTTCGCCGCCGGCGGCACCGAGGCGCTGGAGTCGCCCGAGTTCTGGCGCGTGCCCGAGATCGCCCGCGCGGGCGGGCTCAAGGCGCTGGCGGGGCTGGGCAAGGGGGTGGAGGTGGTGAAGGACGTGAAGATGAGGTTGTTTGGAGCATGAAAGACTGGCCCGTTGTCGCCTTGCGCGATGTTGCCGAGATCGCCGCAGGCATCACCCTGGGACGCAAGACGAACGAGACCGAGCTGGTCAGCGTGCCGTATCTGCGCGTGGCCAATGTGCAGGACGGCAGCCTGAATCTGTCCGAGGTGAAGACCGTCGAAGCGACCCGGCGCGAGATCGAGAAATGGCGTCTGCGGGATGGCGATCTGCTGCTGACGGAGGGCGGCGACCTGGACAAGCTCGGGCGCGGCACCTGCTGGCGCGAGCAATTGCCGCTGTGCATCCACCAGAACCACATCTTCCGCGTGAGGTTGCCCGAGGATCGCTACGACCCGGATTTCGTGTCGCTCCAAGTGGGTTCGGGTTACGGCAAGGCGTATTTCTTCGCCCACGCCAAGAAGACCACCGGCATCGCGTCCATCAACCAGCAGGTTCTCGGATCGTTCCCGCTGCTGTCGCCGCCGCTGCCAGAACAACAGCGGATCGCACGGGCGTTGCGCGAGCGGCTGGCCGTTGTCGCGGAGGCGCGGCGGGCGGCGCAGGCGCAGACCGACGAGATGGACGCGCTGCGGGCGGCGATCTATCGGGAGAGTTTTCGGGGTGTCGTGCCGGTGGCCGTGCCTCCGGAAGGCATGGCCGAGGCGCCGCAGGGCTGGCGCTGGGCCAAGCTCGGCGACCTGGCGCGGCTGGAAAGCGGCCACACGCCGAGCCGGTCGCGGCCGGACTGGTGGGGCGGCGACATTTCGTGGGTGTCGCTGACCGAGATCCGGGCGCTGGACGGCACCTGGGTCGAATCGACGCAGATCAAGACCAACGAGGCCGGCATTGCCAACTCGTCGGCGCGCATCCTGCCGCGCGGCACGGTCTGCTTCTCGCGCACCGCCTCGGTCGGCTTCGTCACCGTCATGGCCCGCCCGATGGCGACCAGCCAGGACTTTGCCAACTGGGTTTGCGGCGACGAACTCGACCCCGAGTTCCTGATGTACGCGCTGATCTGCTCGCGCCGCGAACTGCGCGCACTCGCCACCGGCGCGACGCACAAGACGATCTACATGCCGATGCTTGGATCATTTCACCTGTGCCTACCCGACCGGGCGACACAAGGCGCCATCGTCCAAGCATTGAAGGCGCAACTCGCTGCAGCAGAAGAGGCGCGACAGGCGGTGCAGGCGCAGTTGGACGAGATCAAGCGGCTGCCGGGTCGGCTGCTGGTGCAGGCATTTGATTCAAACCACTCGCAGTGATGGACGTTCCCGAGAGGGCCTATCTAAAGACTCCGCAAAGTTATTGGTCTGACTCGACAAGCCTGTAATAGCCAAGCTGAAAGTGAGATTCTCAAGATCTTCTGAATAAATATTGAGGTCTCGTGCAATGTCGGCCAAACGGATGCCTTCTGCCCGTGATTTTTCAAGAACTTTGACTAATAGCTGGGAAAACTCTGGCCTCATCGGCTCAGGCTCTTGAGTCCGATACCCACTCTTTGCGATATCGATACACAAGCTGCGATATGTCCACTCCGTGAACAGGCCGAGTTGATTCATACGAAATGCCAAGGCCGCGACCGATACTCCCCAAGTTTTTTTCAATTCCACAAGTTTTTCTATGGAAACAAATCTTGGCTTGGAGGCAATAATATTGCTGCTTGGCATCAAAAATGCCGATGCAAAGGCTTGAGCATCTTTTTCCATTTTTTGGGTATGCTCGCCGCCGTGCAACATGGAATGCCTGTCGCATACCAAATGCTTTAACTCATGTGCGGCATCAAATCGACTATGCTCAGCAGATTTGAAGGTGTTCAAGAACACAAAAGGCTTGCCGCCATTCCATACACTGTAGGCATCGACTTCCTTGGCATCAATGGCGAGAGAGAAGACCCGGATACCCTTGGATTCGAGCAGATGGATTATGTTCTGAACGGGAGATTCCCCAAGACCCCAAATCCTGCGTAATGTCTCGGCAGCGATTTCTGGAGGAAGATCACTCAAGTCTGGTAAATCAGCAGTCGGCAAACTAAACCGCTCTTCCATCCACTCATTAAACAGAAATGCGATGGAGCCTGCGGTTAATGCGCTATTTTTCAGTGCGCCGGACATTTTCGACATGGAGCGAAAGCTCGCTGCGTGATCACCTATGATTGGTAGATCATCGCCATAAAAGAACACCACAGGAAATTTGAGTAGTTCAGCAATTTTTTCTAGGTTTGCTGGTTCGGGGGAATACTCCCCCGACTCGTACCCTTGAATCGCCCGACTATCGACCCCCAGAGCTTTAGCCAGTCGGGTTTTGGTCCACTGGCGCCTTACTCTTGCAAATTCAATTCTCTTGGGGTTTACGATAGTCATGTGTCACCTTTATTTATCCTGTCTTGCGCTCCACGGATACATCGATTGGCGCTTGCGGCACGTCTGCGATATTAACATTAACCGGCCCATCAGACAAGGTTTCAAGTATTATTCTGTCGCTCCAGGCAATAATTTTTTTGCCTTTGAATGCGGATGGGCGAGACAGCTCTGCACGAATGGTCACGCTACCTTGTTGTTCATCCACATGATAAAGAAAAACCCATATTTGAGTGCCAGAAGGCGGGCGTTTTAATTCGTGCAATGCGCGTAATTCAAACAAATCGTACTGATTGTTCTGCTGTATGGCTGCATCGAGAACAGGGCCTTTGTCGGCTTGATTCTTCGGTTGACCATGCTTTTTTCCTGTGTCTTTGCATCCAGTCATCATCAGGATGGCAATCGACTTGTCAGGAGACACAATCATTGGGCAGTTGTTGTTATCTTTTGAAAGCCATGCTCTGAGCGTCAGAATGGTTCTGAGCGCATGGACCAAGCTGTGCCAATGCAGAGTGCCGGCAGCGGTCGGGGCATGGAGTCGCGTGACTTCTTTACGTGCTCGAAGCCCGGACCCACTGGCCTCCAGGAAGATCAACTGATCAAGGGCTGGGTCTAACGCCCAGAGGCAGGCCTGAGCCTCGGAGGGATCACTGATGACTTGAGCCGGGCGCGGAGAGGGTTCTATGTCGAACAAGATCGTTCCAGAAGTGCACGAACTTCCGATTGTGACACCTCAACATGAGGATTGAAAAGCGGAAGTTGAATGGGCGCATCTGAGGGCTTCCCCACAGGTGGCGCGACCCGATACCGGTCAGCTTGATCGATCGAGTCTGTGCCTACGGAGTGACCATGCTTCGGCTGATGCAGTCGCGCGTCTCTGCAACGACAGACCATGTGGAGGATGTCCTCAACATGGTGAGCGCCACAGATCCAGTGCTCATGACCATGTCGAGCACCTCCTCGGAATGGTCTGACTGGCGAACACCAATCGGTGCTTGACCGTCTCTCTAATGAGATACAAACTCCAGCTCCCTTCCACTTGGAGAAGACAGATGGCTGAACACACTTCGATGCTGCACATCCGTGTCGATGACGACACCAAGGCCCTGGCGACGCAGGCGCTGGCGGCGATGGGCCTGTCCGTCTCCGAGGCGGTGCGGCTGTTCCTGCGCCGTGTCGTGATCGATCAGGCCTTGCCGCTGGAGATGAAGGTGCCCAACGCCGAGACCCGCGCCGCGATGGAAGAGTCCCGCGCCATGCTGGCCGCTCGCCGTGCCCGTTTTGACTCGGCAGAAGCCCTGTTCGATGACATCGAAAAGAACCGCCGCCAGTAAGCGGGCCGCGCTGCCCCGTACCTCGGACTACACCCGGACGTTCCTGAAGGATTGGGAACGCCTGTCGCGCTCCGGTCGCTTCGATCTGGGGCGACTCAAGGAGGCGATGCTGCTGCTGATCGCCAATGACGCACCGCTCGGGCCGGAATGGCTGGATCACGCGCTGAAAGGCGACTGGGCGGATCACCGCGAATGCCACATCGGCGGTGATTTCCTGCTGATCTACCAACTCGATGGCAACGCCATCAACTTTGTGCGCGCCGGCACCCATGCCGACCTGTTTGGCGAATGAACGATTCCATGTCCCTTCTCCCCGGCAAGACGGCCAAGCCGAGCCCGACCCCCAGCGCCATCGCCACGCCCAACCTGTCCAGCACCATCCGCACGGTCTGCGACATCCTGCGCCGCTCCAACTGCACCAGCGCGCTGCAGTACGTGCCCGAGCTGACCTGGATCCTGTTCCTGCGCATCCTCGACGCCCAGGAAACCCTCGCCCGCGCGGAGGCCGAGGCCAGCGGCAGCGACTTCGCCCCCTCGCTGCAAGCCCCGTTCCGCTGGCAGGACTGGGCCGCGCCCACGCCGCCCGACGCCAAATCCATCGGGCAGACCCCCGAAGGCCAGCCCGTCGGCTGGAAGCGCAAGGCCCTGGGCGAGCAGCGCATCGGCGCGCTGCTGGAGTTCGTCAACAAGGAACTGCTGCCCCACCTGCACCGCCTGGCCACCCTGCCCGACGGCCGCCCCAACCCGGCCGCCACACCCAAGCAGCGCGTCATCGGCCGGCTGATGACGGCCGTGGAGCGCGTGCGCGTCGACACGGAAGGCGACTTCACCGACATCCTCGACCGGCTGCACGCCATCGACGTCGAGCAGCTCGACGACACCCACACCTTCACGCTGTCGCAGGTCTACGAGGATCTGCTGCTGAAGATGGGCGAGAAGAACTCCGACGGCGGCCAGTTCTTCACCCCGCGCGAGGTGGTGCGCGCCGTCGTGGCGACGCTGAACCCGACCTTCGGCGAGACGGTCTACGACCCGTGCTGCGGCACCGGCGGCTTCCTGGCCCAGTCCTTCGAGTGGATGAAGGCGCGCATGGGCGACGAAGCCCTCAGCACCGACCTGGAGCGCCTGCGCCACGAGACCTTCTTCGGGCGCGAGAAGGAAAACCTCGTCTTCCCGATCGCGCTGGCCAATCTGGTGCTGCACGGCATCGACCAGCCCAACCTCTGGCACGGCAACACCCTGGCCGACCTGCCGACCTACGCCGGCCTGTTCGAGCAGGCCCCGGCCACCTTCGACGTGATCCTGACCAACCCGCCCTTCGGCGGCAAGGAAAGCGCCTCGACCCAGGGCCGCTACGACATCCCGAGCAGCGCCACGCAGGTGCTGTTCCTGCAACAGATCCTCGACGAGCTGTCGGCCCCCGAGCCCGAGGAGAACTTCGCTGGTGGCCGCTGCGGCGTGGTGTTCGACGAGGGCCTGCTGTTCCGCACCAACGAAAGCGCTTTCGTCGAGACCAAGCGCCGGCTGCTGGACGAATGCGAGCTGTGGTGCATCGTCAGCCTGCCGGGCGGCGTGTTCTCGACGGCCGGGGCGGGCGTGAAGACCAACCTGCTGTTCTTCACCAAGGGCCGCCCGACCGAGCGCACCTGGTACTACGACCTCTCGCATGTCAAGGTCGGCAAGAAGACCCCGATGACGCTGGCCCACTTCGGCTGGGCCGACGACTTCACGCTGCTCGACGACGCGGCCCTGCCCGCCACGCTGGTCGAGGACTGGCATGAACGCCACGCCGGCCAGCCCTTCCCGAGCTTCGCCCGCCTGCTGGCCCGGCGCGGCCAGCCCGAGGCGGACAGCGACTACTCGTGGACGGTGGACATCGCCGCCCGCCGCGCCCAGGCCCAGGCCGACAAGGCGCCCCATGACGCCGAGGCGGCCCGCTGGCGCGAGCAGGCGGTGACGCTGAAGACCCAGCTCGCCGCACTGAAGAAGGCGCGGCCGGTGCCGCAGGCCGACATCGAGGCGTGTCAGCAGGCCATCCAGGCGGCAGACAAGGCCGCCCGCGAGGCCGACGCCCGCGCGGCGGCGATCGACGCGGCCGCCTTCGACCTCAAGGCCGTCAACCCGAACATGCGCACCACCCAGGACAACCGCACCCCGGCCGAGATCCTCGACACCATCGAGCGCCACGGGCAAGCGGTCGGCGAAGCCCTGGCCCGACTGCGCGGACTGATGGATGCCAGCAGCATGGCGGGCTGAGCTGAGCCACGCCGAGCCACCCGGTTCAACATCGCCCCAGCCCCGGCCCCACTCTGCCGTCACCCTCCCACCCCCTTCCGTCACCCTCGCGCCCTCTTCCGTCACCCTCACGCCCTCTTCCGTCACCCTCACGCAGGCGAGGGCCCACGCCACGCACCAGCACCCTGCCCGCTCGTGGGTGCCCGCCTGCGCGGGCATGACAGGGGACCGGAGCGCAGCGGACACAGCCCCGCAACACCTCTTTCGGTCCGCCACGGTTTCATACGCCTCGTGCCTTGCGGCGGCCCGGGCGCTGCGGCATCTTGGAGGCATCACGACAAGATCAGGCGGCGCCGGTTGCAGGCCGGCGTCCGGCAGGGAGAAAAGGCATGTCCATGTCATCCAGAACGACGCCTCTGTGCGCTCGCGGACCTCGGGACGGAATGCGCCGGCCCGCCATGCGGCTGGCGCCGATGCTGCTGGCCTTGGCGATGACGGCGCTGTCGGGCTGCGGCGGCAGCGGCGACGAGGGCGGCGGCGACGAGGGCCCGCAGGCCGTGGCGCTGGCGAACTCCGGCACGCCGACCGGGCGCAGCTGGCGCGCCGGGCAGCTGCTCGAGAGCGCGGGCACCGAGGTGCAGGCCTACAGGGCGGGCATGGCCGACGCCAGCGGCACGGTGATCGCGGTCTTCGTGCAGAAGATCGGCACCCGCCACCAGCTCCAGGCGGTGCGCGGCACGCCGGGCAGCGTCGGCACCCCACCCGCGTGGAGCGCGCCGGCCGTCATCAGCGGCACGGCCGATCCGGCGACCGATCCGGGCAAGGGGGGCTGGAATCTCGGACTGTCGGTCACGCCGGATGGGCGGGCCCACGCGACCTGGCTCGTGCGCCGCGCCTGCGCCGCGCCCCCCTCCACCGCCAGGCCCGCGGCGACCTGCAGCGATCTCTACGGCGCCGCCTTCGACGGCAGCCACTGGGGCGCGCCCGCGCGGATCGCCGATTCGTCGCGCCCATCGGGTGGCGTGCCGGGCAGCGACAGCGGCCCCCAGCAGGTCGCGCTGGCCGTCGACACGCTGTTCGGCTTCCCGATCTCGGCGCTGACCCGCAGCCGGCTGTTCGGATCCGATCTCGGCCATGCGACGCTGATGGTCTCGAGCAGCGGTGTCGGGGCCCTGGTCACCAGCAGCACGCTGGCCTCGCTGCCGACCGCGGACACGCCCGGCGGTGTCAACGGCGCGGTCTACAGCCTGTGGGGCTGGTTCCTGAAATGAGGGATGACTGAACCCGGTGTCAGCAGGGCGCGCGACAATTCCGCCATGCTCCGAATCACCGAACTCCGCCTGCCGCTGGACCACGCCGAGGACGCGCTGCGTCCGGCCATCGTGGCGCGGCTGCAGCTCGCCGACGCGGCCGAGCTGCTCGACTTCCATGTCTTCCGCCGCGGCTACGACGCCCGCAAGAAGACCGCCATCGTCCTGACCTACACGATCGACTGCACGCTGCGCGACGAGGCGGCGGTCTTCGCGCGGTTTCCGAAGGACCACCAGATCCGCCCGACGCCGGACACCGGCTACCGCTTCGTCGGCCACGCGCCAGCCGACTTCCACGCCGACGGCGGCGGCGAGCGGCATCGCCGCCCGCTGGTGGTCGGCTTCGGGCCCTGCGGGCTGTTCGCCGCGCTGATCCTGGCGCAGATGGGCCTGAAGCCCATCGTGCTGGAGCGCGGCAAGGATGTGCGCCAGCGCACCAAGGACACCTGGGGCCTGTGGCGGCGCAGCGAACTCAACCCCGAGTCGAACGTGCAGTTCGGCGAGGGCGGCGCCGGCACCTTCTCCGACGGCAAGCTCTACAGCCAGATCAGCGACCCGCGCCACCTCACCCGCAAGGTGCTGACCGAGTTCGTCAAGGCCGGCGCCCCGGAGGAGATCCTGTTCGTCAGCAAGCCGCACATCGGCACCTTCCGGCTGGTGAGCATGATCGAGAAGATGCGCGCCGACATCGTCGCGCTCGGCGGCGAGATCCGCTTCGAGCAGAAGGTGAGCGACCTGCTGCTGGAGCCGGACGCCGACGGCGTGCGCCATGTGCGCGGCGTGACGCTGGCCTCGGGCGAGCAGATCCGCGCCGACCATGTCGTGCTGGCGCTGGGCCACAGCGCGCGCGACACCTTCGCGATGCTGCATGAGCGTGGCGTCTACATGGAGGCCAAGCCCTTCTCGATCGGCTACCGCGTCGAGCATCCGCAGGGCGTGATCGACCGCGCCCGCTTCGGCCCGAACGCCGGTAACCCGATCCTGGGCGCGGCCGACTACAAGCTGGTCCACCACGCCCGAAACGGCCGCTCGGTCTACAGCTTCTGCATGTGCCCGGGCGGCACGGTGGTGGCGGCCACCTCCGAGCCGAACCGGGTGGTGACCAACGGCATGAGCCAGTACTCGCGCAACGAGCGCAACGCCAACGCCGGCATCGTCGTCGGCTTGACGCCCGAGGACTACCGCCAGGACCGCGGCGCCACCGGCCCGGTCAATCCGCTCGACGGCATTGCCTTCCAGCGCTTCTGGGAAAGCCGCGCCTTCGAGCTGGGCGAAGGCGACTACCGCGCGCCGGGCCAGCTGGTCGGCGACTTCATCAAGCGCCAGCGCAGCCGCACGCTGGGCAACGTCGAGCCGTCCTACAAGCCGGGCGTGCATCTGACGGATCTGGCGCAGAAGGACTGCGGCTCGCTGCCGATCTACGCGCTGGACGCGATCCGCGAGGCGCTGCCGGCCTTCGAGCGCCAGATCAAGGGCTTCTCGATGCCCGACGCGGTGCTGACCGGCGTGGAGACGCGCACCTCCTCGCCGCTGCGCATCACCCGCGGCCGCGACTACCAGAGCCTGAACGTGCGCGGCCTCTATCCGGCCGGCGAAGGCGCGGGCTATGCCGGCGGCATCATGTCGGCCGGCGTCGACGGCATCGAGGTGGCCGAGGCGCTGGGCGCGGACCTGCTGGGCGTGGCACGGCCGTGACCCGCGCGCACGCCCTGCCCGACAGCGTGCGCAGCGTCGAGTGCGCGGTGGCCGACTTCACCTCGGTCGCGCGCGGCAAGATCGTCGCGCGCGCCGACTTCGACGCGATGGGCGGCTGCCGGCTGCCCAGCGCGGCGTCCTGCGCAGCGGCCAGCATGCCGGACTCGACATAGGCGCGGCTGGCCGCGTGCGTCGAGGCGGGCAGGATGACCTTCTCGCCGTCGAAGCGCGGCTCCTCCAGGTCGGCGGTG
>NZ_JACCPY010000050.1 GCF_013426975.1 Sphaerotilus sulfidivorans | reverse complement strand
TCTTCGGCTGCCATTTCGAGGGCGATCCGGTGATGCCCGGCTGCCTGGGCCTGGACGCGATGTGGCAGCTGGTCGGCTTCTGGCTGGGCTGGCGCGGCAACCCGGGGCGCGGTCGCGCGCTGCGCTCGCGCGACGGTGAAGGCGGCTTCGGCCGGCTCGACACCTTCCAGGCCCCGGCCGAAGGCCGCATCGCGATCGACGAGCTCGGCCAGGTGGTGGTGCGCGCCACGCCGGTCTTCCTCAGCGCGGGCGAGGTCGGCGCCGAGACCGGCACCCGGCGCCGCCACGGCACGCTGGCGCTGGATCCGACCGGCGTCACCACGCCCGGCGACCAGAGCGACGCCGGCATCGCGCTGGCGGTCGGCCTGGAGACCCGCAGCATCAGCGCCGACATCGGCACGGTGCCGGTCGGCTTTGCGGTGGGCGGTGCAGTTGGCGGCGTGCGCTGGGAAGACGCGATCGGCAGCGGCGGCCTGCGGCTGATGATCGAAGGCTCGCGCCGCGCGCTGAACGACAGCCTGCTGGCCTTCGCCGGCAGCACCGACGCACGCACCGGCCGGGTCTGGGGCGGCGTGCGCGCCACCGGCCTGCGCTCGCAGCTCTCGTGGGAGCAGGACGATGTCGGCCTGTACGGCTACGGCGGCGCGCAGGCGCTCACCGGCCGCGGCGTGGCCTCCAACAACCGCCTGGAGGCCGGCGGCGGCGGCTACTGGCGCGCACGCAGCACGCCGGACGACCGCCTCGAGCTCGGGCTGAACCTCGGCTACCAGCACTACCGGCGCAACCTCAGCGGCTACACCCTCGGCCACGGCGGCTACTTCAGCCCGCAGCACCTGCTCGCGCTGACGGTGCCGGTGAACTGGACCGGCCGCAGCGGCCGCCTGAGCTGGGGCGTGCAGGGCGCCGCCGGTCTGCAGACCTACCGCGAGGAATCCGCACCCTACTTCCCGACCGAGGCCGGGCTGCAGTCCTGGCTGGAAAGCCTGGTCGCCGCCGGCCAGACACCGACCGCACGCTACGCCGCGCGCAGCGACAGCGGCATGACGCTGAACCTCGGCGGTGCGCTGGAATACCAGATCACCCGCCAGCTCGATGTCGGCGCGCGCATCGGCTTCGAGCACGCACCGCAGTACAGCCAGGGCATGGGCTCGGTCTATCTGCGCTTCAGCCTGGAGCCGCGCGGCACCGCGACCGGCGGCCTGCGCATGCCCGCCGGACCGGCGCTGCAGTAGGCACGGCACCGACAGCGCAGCAGCTGTCGTGACACAGGCCCGCCCCCCCCGGATCCCGGGGCGGCGGGCCTGCTCCTTTCCGGCACGTTCACGCTCGGGGCCAACCCGAGGCGACGATGAAACCGTCGTGAAATCACGACACGGATCTTCCCTAGGTTTTCGCCTAAATCAGGGCGATGGCAAGACGCAAACGTTTTCGACTCGCCTCAGAGCGCCCGATTCTCACCAGAATCAGCGCTGAGTCAGGTCTGTAACCCGCCGTCTCGCGGCCCGCACGCAGGGTCACGCCGCGCGGCTGAACCGGGACAATCCGACACAGCCACCAAGTCGCCCAAAAACAACAAAATACGTTAACTGAGGGTTAACCTCAAGTAAATCACAGATTAAACGTCGTTACTGTTCATCACCCCAAGGTCGAACGAACACCGCAACGAGCGACCGAATCCGCAACGAAAGAGGAGTCAGCCCATGATCCGCAAGACGCAAGCCGCCCTGGCCATCGCCGCCCTGTTCGCCGCTCCGGCTTTCGCCGCCGTGAGCTTCGATGCCAACGTCGAACTCGACACCACCTACCAGAACGCCAACCGCGGCGCCAGCCAGAGCGGCCGCGTCGAACTGAACGCCGCCTCGAAGAGCGAGAAGGGCGGCGGCTTCGTCGCTGCCCGCGCCAGCTACATGGCCGGCAAGGGTGGCGCGACCACCGTCGACGACATGTGGGTCCAGTTCGGCAATGCCTCCGGCGACATCAAGCTGGGCCGCTTCGAAGCCGCTGACCTGTTCCCGCTGGGCAAGGACGTGATCGTGGAAGACGGCGGCGCCGCCGCCGGCTTCCGCGCCAACAACTTCCGTGGCCGCACCTCCTCGGCTCACGCTGCGCTGAACCTGAACGTCGGCGGCGGCCTGGGCTTCGAGCTGGGCGTCATGGCCGACAAGAAGAACACCGGCGTGCGCCCGGTCGTCAGCTTCGGCATGAGCGGCTTCTCGGTCAAGCTGGGTGCCGAAGAAGGCAAGAACGCCGCCGGCCAGAAGGTCAGCGGCGCGGGCCTGACCGTCGGCACCACGATGGCCGGTGCCGGCCTGAACCTGAGCTTCGCCTCCGGCAAGGTCGGCGGCGTCAAGGGCGAGAGCTTCGGTGCCAACGCCACCTTCGGTCCGGCCGGCGTCGGCTACATCCTGGACAAGAACGGCTCGAGCAAGGACAACATCGTCTACGCCGCCTACAGCCTGCCGCTGTTCGAGACCGGCGCGACGATCACCCCGGCCGTCTCCTACGCCAAGGGCACCAACATGGACAAGCAGATCGGCCTGCGCGTCCGCGTCAACTACGCCTTCTGATCAGGTCGGCATCGGCGGCGCCCTGCATGCAGCGGGGCGCCTGCACCGACCGGCAACCGCTTTCGGGGTCCACGGTCTGTGTGGTCCTGAGGGGGTGGCAAAGAGTGCTGCCACCCTTTCTTGGGTGAGCTCTCCCGCGAGAGCTCACCTTTTTTCATTGGAGCGCGCGTTTCATGAGCTTTCCGTCCCGCCCCGCCCTGCCCGCGATCCGCGTGGCGCTGATCGGCTTCGGCTATGTCGGGCGCACCTTCCACGCGCCGCTGATCGAGGCGATCGAGGGGCTGGAGCTGGTGTGCGTGGCCTCGTCCGATGCGCGGAAGGTGCGTGACTGGCGCGACGATCTGGCGGTCGAACCGGACTACCTGAAGGCCGCGACCGCGCCCGACATCGACCTGGTGGTGATCGCCACGCCCAACGACAGCCACCATCCGCTGGCGCGCGCGGCGCTGCTGGCGGGCAAGGCGGTGGTGATCGACAAGCCCTTCACCGTGACGCTGGCCGAGGCGCAGGATCTGGTCACGCTGGCCGAGGCACGCGGGGCGCTGCTGTCGGTCTTCCACAACCGCCGCTGGGACGGGGACTTTCTCGGCCTGCGCGCGGCCATCGACGGCGGCACGCTGGGCGAGGTGCGCGAGCTGGTCTCGCGCTTCGACCGCTTCTCGCCCGAGCCGCGCGACCGCTGGCGCGAGCGGCCCGGCCCCGGCGCCGGTCTTTGGTATGACCTGGGGCCGCATGTGGTCGACCAGGTGCTGCAGCTCTTCGGCCCGCCCGAGACGGTGTGCGCGCAGAGCGCCTCGCTGCGCGACGGCGGCCAGGGCGTGGACGACTGGGCGCAGGTGGTGCTGGGCTACGGCGCGCAGCGCCGGGTGACGCTGCATGTGACCCGGCTGGCGGCCTGGCAGGCGCCGCGCTTCGAGGCGCACGGCACCCGCGGCAGCTGGCTGTGCAGCGGCCTGGACATCCAGGAAGACCAGCTCAAGGCCGGCATGAAGCCCGGCGCGCCCGGCTGGGGCGAGGATGCGCGCCCCGCGCTGCAGGCCGACGCCACCGGCGCCCTGAGCGAACGCCCGCGCCCGGCCGGCGACTACCGCGCCTACTACGCCGGCATCCGCGACGCGCTGCGCGGCCGGGCGCCCAATCCGGTGCCGCCGCGCGAGGCGCTGGCGGTCATGGCGCTGATGGACTGCGCGATGCGCAGCGCCGCCGAAGGCCGCACGCTGCGCTTCGGCGTCGACTGATCAGGCCGGTGTCTAGGGCGTCTGGGCCGCCTCGGCCTCGGCCATCTCCGGCGTCATCAGGAAGACCAGCGCATCCATCACCAGCGTCGCCACCCGATGCGGCGGCAGCGCGTAGAAGCCCTGCCAGGCGGCGGCCTTGTGCTCGTTGTAGTCGAGCGGCGGCGTGTCGTCGCCCTCGCCGTCCGCCTCGGGGCGGGCGGGCAGCGACTGCTCCCAGCCCAGCCGCACCGCGATGCCGATCAGCACGTCCATCACCAGCAGCCCGTCGGCGGCCAGATCCGGGTTGGCGCGCGCGATGTCCGAGACCGCGATCAGCGCCTCGATCGTCAGCTGGCGGTATTCCGGCGCATGGATCTTGTTGAGCAGATCGTCGACCTGCAGCGCGAAGCCGCGCTCGGAGGCGGTCATGTCGGCACGGGCCAGGTGGCTGTCGAGCCGGTTGCGGCTGTCGAGCTGATCGCCGATGACCAGGCCGGGGAAATGGCGCAGCACCTCCCAGACCCGGGCGTGAAAGTCCTCGGGCAGGCGGGTCAGCACGCCGCGCACCTCGCGCCAGGCCAGCCAGCCGCCGGAGGCATCGTCCAGCACCGGATCGGCCGAGGCCGGGAAGCGCACCCGCGCCAGCGGGCCGCCGTCGCGGCTGACCCGGCCATGCAGCGACTGCAGCCGCAGCAGGTTGCGGCCCATCTCCTGCTCATGCGCGATCACCTCGCGCAGCCGGCGCAGGATGGCCTGCGGGCTCAGCGACAGCAGGAAGTCGAAGCCCTCGGCCTGGGTCAGGCCGTGCTCGCGCGCCAGCCAGCCGGTGATCAGCAGGATCAGGTACCAGGCGCGCAGGGTCAGCGTGCCGCGCAGCAGCGGCGCGTCGGCCTTGATCAGCGTGCCCAGCAGCAGCACCACCTCCTGCAGCAGCACCCGTGCGCGCGCATCGTCGCCGCCGAAGCGGCGGATGCGCTCGAAGATCTCGGCGCTGGGCAGCGGCCGGTCGATGACCGCACCGTCGCCATAGCTGCGACCGACGACGATGCGCTTCTGGCGCGCGACGATCTGCGCGACCGCCTCCTCCAGCGCGGTGTCGTGCACGTCGAGCACCGCGGCGGCGCGGCGGATCAGCCCCCAGTGGCGCTCGCGGCAGGCGCGCTCGTAGAGCGCCTGCACCATCTGCCAGACCGACAGGCCGCGCTCGGTGCCCCAGCGGGCACCGCCGCGGCGCACCAGCAGGCCCAGGATCTCGATCTGCTCGTAGGGATTGCGGCTGCGCGCGAGCTGGCGCTGCAGCGCATGCGCGTCCTCCTCGTGCTCGAGCGCGGCAGCGCGCGCCGGCGTCAGCGGCCGGGTCGCGCCCTCCTCCCAGTTCAGGTCGACCGTGAGCGCGGCACCGCTGCCGATGCCTGCCACCGGGCGGGCCGACGCGGCCAGCGACTCCAGCCCGTCGAGCGGGGTGCAGCGCACCCGCGGCAGCAGCTCGGCCAGCGGCCCGATCTGCACCTCCGGCTCGTCGATCCCGACGCCCAGCGACTGCAGGAAGCCGATCAGCGCATCCGCACCGTCCGCCTCCAGCATCGGCTCGCCGATCAGCAGCGTCAGCAGCGGCTGGCCCTGCTGGTCGCGCACCTGCCAGTGGCGGCGCAGCGTCGCCAGCTCGGCGCGCAGCTCGTCGACCAGCAGCCGGTTGTCCAGCGTCAGGTAGAAGCCCTGGCGTCCGTAGAAGGACGGCAGGAAGAGCATCAGCGCGGAGGCCGCCGATGACGACGCGCCGGCCGCACCGGCCGCACCAGCCTCATGCCCGGCACGGAAGACCTGGCTGGTCGACAGGCTGCCGAGCCGCCCGCGCGGGCGCCCGCTCAGGCCGAGTGCATCGACCCGGCCGACGCTGGCCAGCGCGATCTCGAGATCCTCGGCATAGCGCAGCTGCACCGGCGCGATCTCCGCCGGCGTCTGGCTGCGGATGCCGTGCGCGGCCAGGCGCGCCTGCACCAGCCGGTCGGCCGCCAGCAGCGCGACCTGGATGCGCACCGGCTCCGGCGGCACCACCCGCCCGGCCAGCACGCCGGGGCGGCGGCCGCGCGGCAGCAGCACCTGCGGCGCCACCAGCCGCTCCTGCAGCAGCACGCCGACCAGATAGAGGCTCTGCGCCCACACCAGCGGCACGTTGTCGTTGGGCACCCGCGCCTGGCTCTGCGGCGCGGCGCGCTCGGCCTCGACCGCCTCGGCCGGCACGATGTAGAGCTCGGGCAGCAGGCGCTGGCCGCCCTGCTCGACCATCAGCGCCTCCAGGCGCAGGCGGTAGTCGCGCGCGGCGGCCTCGTCGCCACGCAGCTGCGCATCGAGCAGCAGATAGCAGAAGAACAGCGGCCACTCCGACTCGATGTGCTCGAAGCGCTGCAGCTCGCCGGGCTCGTAGTGCAGCCGGCTGTGGTCCTCGACCGCGGTCTGGTGGCCGTCGCGCAGGAAACGCTTGCAGCCGTGGCGGCCCTGCAGCCGGCCGACGATGGTGGCGCGGGTGCGCTCGACCAGCGCGGCGTCGCCCACCGCGAAGGCCGGGAAGCCGATGATCGACAGCAGCGCCGCGTCGGTCTCCTTGGACTCGGACTCGCGCGGCAGCAGGTTCTCCAGCGTGTGGCGCGCATGCGCAATCGCCTCGGCCGGCACATGGATGGCGGGGCCGTCTTCCAGCAGCCGCGCGCCACTGGCGACCTCGAGCGCCGCCTTGGCCATGCCCACGGAGCTGGCGTTGATCTCGGCGCGGCCGTCGTTGCGCTTGTTGCCGCGCTCCCAGATGCCGTAGTCGGGCGTGCGCCAGGCGTGCGCCAGATACCAGACCAGGTTCTGCACGAACATCAGCTCGTCGCGCGAGCGCACGATCTGCAGGCCGCCGGCGCTCATCTGCACCAGCATCAGCAGGAAGATCGCGGTGGCGTCAAGCTGCAAATGGCCCCATTCGGCATCGCCCACCACCGGCTCGCCGCTGCGGGTCGAGTACTTGGCATGCAGCGCGTCGAGCGGATGCTGGGTGTGCTTGAAGCGCTCGACCTTGGCCGACTGGCGCATCATCGCCGCGAGCAGGCCGCGCATCAGGTGGATCACCCGTGCGTCGAGCTCGGCCGCCTGCGCCGCGTCGCGCGCGCGCCAGGCGTGGGCCAGCGCCCAGATCGCCATGATGCTGTAGACGTTGTCGCGCACCCAGGCATGGGTGTAGTCGCCATGCACCGTGATCGCGGTGCTGGCCGGCAGCAGGCCGGTGTCGGGATCCTGGCGCGCCAGGATGATCTCGCGCGCCTGGCGGGTCAGCTCGTCAAGGCGCGCGCGCGCGGCCGGGTCGGCGACATCGGCCGGATCGAAGGAGGGAATGCGGAAGTCGGTCATGGAAGGCATGTCGTCCGGATGCCGGACAGGCTTGCAAGGAACGGGCCCGTCTTCCGGAAGACCGGGAACTCAGGCGCCGCTCGCGACCAGCCAGACCATCTGGTACGGCGCCAGCGTCAGGCCGGCGCGCAGATCGAAGGCGGCCTGGCCGATCAGGTCGACCATTGTCGCAGGCTGGGCCGAGAGCACCTCGGGCAGCACGCTGGCCGGGCGCTCGCTGAAGTTGGCCAGCACCAGCACGCCGCCGCGGGCGTCGTCGCCCTGCGGCGCCGGGCGCCGGTAGCCCAGCACCGCCGGATGGCGGCTCCAGAACGGCAGCAGCCGGCCGCCGGCAAAGGCCGGCAGATGGCGGCGCAGCGAGATCAGGTGGCGCAGGCCGGCATGGATGCGCCCGGCCGCGGTGCTCGGATCGAGCCGCTCGGCATGGCGGCGCGGATCGCGCATCGGCCGATGCACCCAGCGGCTGTCGCCGGCGCGGGCCGGATCGTCGGCATAGCCGGCGTCATTGCCCTGGCCGATCTCGTCGCCGAGATAGATCAGCGGAATGCCGCCGCTCGACAGCACCACCCCGTGCAGCAGCAGGATGCGCGCGACCGCGTGCGGGTCGCCCTGCTCCAGCCCGCACAGCGCCGCGCAGGTGCCGGAGATGCGGCAGTCGCCGGTGGCCGGGTTGTCCTGGAAGGGCACGCCGCGCGCGAAGCTGCCGGGAAAGCGGTCGACGTAGAAGCGGTTCAGGAACTGGCGGTGGTCGAATCCGTCGATGCCGAAGCGCGCCGCATCCTCGTCGGCGAAGGTCCAGCCGATGTCGTCATGGCTGCGCACATAGTTCACCCAGGCGGTGCCCTCGGGCAGGTGATGGCGCTCGGCCAGCGCCAGCTGCAGCAGGTTGACCTCGCGGGTGGCCAGCGTGTTCCACAGCAGCGCCATCTGCAGCGGGTTGTACGAGACCTGGCACTCGGCGGGCGAGATGTAGGAGACCACCTCGTCCGGATGCACGATCGCCTCGGACTTGAACAGCAGCGCCGGCGCGGCGATGCGCGCCAGCGCGTTGTAGGCGCGCAGCAGGTGATGCGCCTCCGGCAGGCTCTCGCAGGGCGTGCCCAGGCGCTTCCAGACGAAGGCCACCGCGTCCATGCGCAGGAACTCCACGCCCAGGTTGGCGATGAACAGCATCTCGCCGGCCATCGCGCGGAAGACCTCCGGGTTGCTGTAGTTCAGATCCCACTGGTAGCTGTGGAAGGTGGTCCAGACCCAGCGCCCGTCCTCGATCTGGCTGAAGGCGCCGGGATGCTCGTCGGGAAAGATCTCGCGCACCGTGCGCTCGTACTGGTCGGGCAGCGTGCGGTCGGGAAAGATCCAGTAATAGTCGGAGAAGACCGGATCGCCCGCGCGCGCCGCCTGCGCCCAGGCGTGCTCGTCGGAGGTGTGGTTGAAGACGAAGTCCAGCACCAGCGAGATGCCGGCCTCGCGCAGGCGCTGTGCCAGCGCGCGCAGCTCGGCCATCGTGCCCAGCGCGGGCTGGGTCTCGCGGTAGCTGCTGACCGCGTAGCCGCCATCGTTGTGCGGCTGCGGGCACAGATAGGGCGGCATCAGGTGCAGGTAGCTCAGGCCGAGCTCCTGGAAATACGGGATCTGCGCCTCGACGCCGCGGAAGTCGCCGGCGAAGCGGTCGACATAGCCGACGCCGCCGAGCATGCGCTGCGACTGGAACCAGGCCGGATCCTGCTCGCGCTCGGCATCCATCGCCTTCAGGTCGGCCGGGCGCTCGCACCAGGAGACCCAGGCGGTCTCGAGCAGGCGCAGCACGCCGTCCTCGAAGTCGGCGCGCTCGCCGTGCAGCGGGCGCAGCTCGTCGCGCAGCGTCGCGACATGCTGCTTCAGCCTCGCCTCGAAGACCGGCCAGCCGGCCTGTGCGCCATGGCGCCGACGCATCGCGTCGACCAGGCGGGCAGCCTGCGGATCGGGGGCAGTCCAGACAGAAATCGGGGATCGGGCCATCATGGCCTCCTGCGGAAAAATTCTCGGATTCAAGAAGACGGAACACGGCGCAGCCGCAGCATCCGCCCCTCCCAGGGAGCGAGACGCGCGCCCTGCAGGCGGGCATGCTCGTCGGGCGCGCCCGCCGGATGGCTCAGCGCCATCGGTTCGGCCAGCCAGCGCCAGCCGGTGCCCGCACGCAGCGCCAGCTCCTCGGGCAGGTCGAAGGTCTCGGTGTCGCCGCCGAAGTTGCACGCCACCAGCCAGAGTTCGTCGCCGAGGCTGCGGCTGAGGATCGCCAGCCGGGAATGATCGAGCGCCCAGCCCTCGCAACGCCCCTCGGCCAGCACCGGATGGACGCGGCGCAGCGCGATCAGCCGGCGATACATCGCGAACACGCCGTGGGGATCCGCACGGTCACGCTCGACATGGATCTCGCGCCAGTGCGGATGGAGATCGATCCATGGCGTGCCGCGGGTGAAGCCGGCGTGGGGGCCGGTACCGCTCCACGGCATCGGCGTGCGTGCGTTGTCACGCCCCTTGGCACGGATCGCCGCCATCACCTCGGCCGGATCCTCGCCACGCTCGCCGATGGCGATGCGATGCATGTTCAGCGTCTCGATGTCGCGACAGTCCTCGATCGAGGCGAAGGGCGTGTTGGGCAGGCCGATCTCCTCGCCCTGATAGATGTAGGGCGTGCCCTGGTGGGCGTGCAGCCAGATCGCCAGCATGCGTGCCGAGCCCACGCGATGAGCCGGCTCGTCACAGCCGAAGCGCGAGACCGGACGCGGCTGATCATGGTTCGACAGATAGAGGCTGTTCCAGCCGCAGCCATGCAGTGCGTCCTGCCAGCGCTGCATCGTGCGCTTGAGATCGGGCAGGTGCAGGGGCTTGAGCGCCCACTTGCCGCGCGGGTCGCCGGGAATGCTGTCGAGATCCATGTGCTCGAACTGGAACAGCATGTCGAGCGCTCCCGTCCGGGGATCGGTGATCTCGCGACCCTGCCGCACGGTGGCCATCGGCGCCTCGCCGACGGTGAGCGTGTCGTAGTGATCGAGCACCTCGCGGCGCATTTCGCGCAGGAATTCCATCAGGCGCGGACCATTGCAGCTCATCGCGAAGCCGGGCTGCAGGAATCCCGGCCGCACCACCGGCGCGTCGGGCAGACGGCCATCCGCCTCCCACGGCTTCGAGATCATGTTGATGACATCCATGCGGAAGCCGTCGACGCCACGATCCAGCCAGAAGCGCATCAGCGCCCAGACCTCCTGGCGCAGCGCCGGGTTCTCCCAGTTCAGGTCCGGCTGGCGCCGGCTGAACATGTGCAGGTAGTACTCGCCCGTCGGCTCGTTCCACTCCCAGACCGAGCCGTTGAAGGCCGCTTCCCAGTTGTTCGGAGGCGCGCCGTCGGGTTTCGGGTCTCGCCAGATGTAGTGGTCGTGAAAGGGGTTGTCGCGGCTGGAGCGGGCCTGGCGAAACCAGACATGCTCGTCGGAGCTGTGGTTGACGACCAGGTCCATCACCAGCCGCATGCCGCGCGCATGCATCGCGGCCAGCATCTCGTCGAAGTCGGCCAGCGTGCCGTACTCCGGCGCGATGGCGCGATAGTCGCTGATGTCATAGCCGTTGTCGTCCTGCGGGGAGGCATAGACCGGCGACAGCCACACCACCTGCACGCCCAGATCCTGCAGGTGGTCGAGCTTCGAGGTGATGCCGCGCAGATCGCCGATCCCGTCACCGTCGCTGTCGCAGAAGCTGCGCGGATAGATCTGGTAGGCGACGGCGGAGCGCCACCAGGCGCCGACGGCACCACGCCGCGTCGCGGCGATCATGCCGGCAGCTCGACGGTCCGCGCGAAGGCCTGACCGGCCGCATCGAACAGATGGCACTGCTCGGGGCGCAGGCGCAGCTGCATCGACTGGCCGGCGCCCTGGATCGCGTGACCCTCGATGCGCAGCGTCATCAGCGGCAGCGCCGCCGCCGCGCTGGAGGCGGCAGCCGCCTGCGGATCCAGGTAGAGCATCGACGATTCGCCCAGGCGCTCGAGGTGACGCACCCGCACCGGCAGACCTGCGCCCTCGGCCTCGCCGTGCAGCAGGTGCTCGGGCCGGATGCCCAGCGAGACCGCCTCGCCGGCCTTGGCACGGCGCGCGTCCACCGCCACCGTGACCGCCACGCCCAGCACGTCGACCACCGCATGCGTGGCCTCGGCGGCGATCAGCCGGCCCGGCAGGATGTTCATCTTCGGGCTGCCGATGAACTCGGCCACGAACAGGTTCTGCGGGCGGTGGTAGAGATCCATCGGCGTGCCGAACTGCGCAACGCTGCCCTCGGTCTGCACCTTCTCGCCGGCGCGCAGCAGCACGATCTTGTCGGCCAGCGTCATCGCCTCGACCTGGTCGTGCGTCACGTAGATCATGCTGGCGCGGCCGATGTCATGGTGCAGCTTGGCGATCTCCAGCCGGGTCTGCACCCGCAGCGCCGCGTCCAGGTTCGAGAGCGGCTCGTCGAACAGGAAGACGTCCGGCTCCTTCACGATCGCGCGGCCGATGGCCACCCGCTGACGCTGGCCGCCCGACAGCGCCTTGGGCAGGCGGTCGAGCAGCGGGGTGAGCTGCAGGATGTCGGCCGCCTTCTTCACCTTCTGCTCGATCGCCGCCTTGTCGGCGCCGAACACCTTCAGGCCGAAGGCCATGTTCTCGCGCACCGTCATGTGCGGATAGAGCGCATAACTCTGGAACACCATCGCCACGCCGCGCTGCGCCGGCGGCAGGTCGTTGACACGCTTGCCGCCGATCGACAGATCGCCCGAGCTGATGTCCTCCAGGCCGGCCACCATGCGCAGCAGCGTCGACTTGCCGCAGCCCGAGGGGCCGACGAAGACGCAGAACTCGCCCTGCCCGATCGTCAGCGTGGCGTCGTGAATGGTCAGCGGCAGGTTCGGCGCATAGCGCTTGTTGATCTGCTGGAAGTCGATGCGGGACATGGCGATCTCGATCTCGGGAAGGTCTCGGGAAAGAAGGGAAGTCCTGGCGCTCAGGCCAGCCGGGCATGCAGCACGCCCCAGGGCGCGAACTGCAGCGTGGCGCCGACCGGCTGCGCGCCGCCGATGCCGCTGTCGAGCTGCTGCGCCAGCGCCAGCCCAGCCGGCAGCGCCAGCTCGGCGGGCTGCGCGCTCAGGTTGAAGGCGCACAGCACCCGCTCGCCCTGGTGCTCGCGCACGAAGGCCAGCACCTGTTCGTGCACCGGCAGCAGCATCAGCTCGCCGTGCACCAGCGCCGGCTGGGTGCGGCGCCAGTGCAGCAGCCGGCGCGCGGCCTGCAGCATCGAGCCCGGATCGGCCTCCTGGCGGTCGACCGCCAGCGCGCGCTGCGCCTCGGACAGCGGCAGCCACGGCCGCGCCGCGCCGCTGCCGAAGCCCAGGTCGGGCGCCTCGGCCGACCACGGCATCGGCGTGCGGCAGCCGTCGCGGCCCTTGTACTGCGGCCACATCGTGATGCCGTACGGGTCCTGCAGATCCTCGAAGGGCACGTCGGCCTCGGGCAGCCCCAGCTCCTCGCCCTGGTACAGGCAGACGCTGCCGCGCAGGCTGGCCTGCAGCGCCAGCGCCAGGCGCAGCAGCGCCGGATCGGGCTCAGGTCCGCCCCAGCGGGTGGCCACCCGGGTCACGTCATGGTTGGACAGCGCCCAGCACGGCCAGCCGCTGCCGACGATGCGGCCGAAGCGCTCGAGCACCCCGTGCACGAAGGGCGCGTCATGGCGCTCGCCCAGCAGGTCGAAGCAGTAGGCCATGTGCAGCTTGTCGCCGCCGGCGGTGTACTCGGCCACCCGCGCCAGGCCGTCGTCGTCGCCGATCTCGCCCACCATCGTGGTGTCGGGATACTGGTCGAGCAGCGCGCGCAGGCGCTGCAGGAAGACCAGGTTCTCGGGCCGGCTCTTGTCGTAGAGATGGCGCTGCCAGCCGTAGGGGTTGAAGGGGTTGACCGCCGGATCGGGCTTGTTCGGGTCGGGTGCGCCGCGGCCCGGGTTGCTGCGCAGCTCGGCGTCGTGGAAGTAGAAGTTGGCGGTGTCGAGCCGGTAGCCGTCGACGCCCAGGTCCAGCCAGAACCTGACGGTCGCCAGGATCGCGTCCTGCACCGCCGGGTTGTGGAAGTTCAGGTCCGGCTGGCTGCTCAGGAAGTTGTGCAGGAAGTACTGGCAGCGGCGCGTGTCCCACTGCCAGGCGCTGCCGCCGAAGATGGAGAGCCAGTTGTTCGGCGGCGTGCCATCGTCCTGGGCGTCGGCCCACACATACCAGTCGGCCTTCGGGTTGTCGCGGCTGGCGCGGCTCTCGACGAACCACGGATGCTGGTCCGAGGTGTGCGACAGCACCTGGTCGATCATGACCTTCAGGCCCAGCGCATGGGCCCGCGCCACCAGCGCGCGGAAGTCGTCGAGCGTGCCGAACATCGGCTCGACATCGCAGTAGTCGCTGACGTCGTAGCCGAAGTCCTTCATCGGGCTCCTGAAGAAGGGCGACAGCCAGATGCCGTCGGCGCCGAGCCGCGCCACATGCTCCAGCCGCGCGGTGATGCCGGGCAGGTCGCCGATGCCGTCGCCGTTGCTGTCGGCGAAGCTGCGCGGGTAGATCTGGTAGATGACGCCGCCGCGCCACCAGTTGCTGTTCTGAGCCATGCGGAAGACCTCGTGTGCCTGTTCATCAACCCTTGACCGCGCCCGCCGTCAGGCCGGAGACGATCTTCTTCTGGAACACCAGCACCAGACCGATCAGGGGCAGCGTGACCAGCACCGAGGCGGCCATGATCTTTCCCCACGGGATCTCGTACTTGCTGGCGCCGGAGATCAGCGAGATCGACACCGGCACGGTGCGCTCGTTGTTGTCGATGACGAAGGTCAGCGCGAACAGGAACTCGTTCCAGGCCGCGATGAAGGCCAGCAGCCCGGTGGACACCAGCGCCGGCCACAGCAGCGGCAGGAAGACATCCTTGATGATCCGCCACGGGCTGCAGCCGTCCATGATCGCGGCCTCCTCGAGCTCCTTGGGCAGCTGGCGCATGAAGGTGGTCAGCACCCAGACGGTGAAAGGCAGCGTGAAGATCAGGTAGGGCAGCACCAGACCGAGCGAGCGGTTGTACAGGCCCAGCGCGCGGATCATCTCGAACATGCCCGCCAGCACCGCGACCTGCGGGAACATCGACACGCCCAGGATGGTGGTCAGCAGCAGGCCGCGACCCTTGAAGCTGATGCGCCCGAGCGCATAGGCCGCGGTCACGCCCACGAACAGCGACAGCACCACCACCAGCGTCGACACCACCACCGAGTTGACGACATGGCGCCCGAAGGGCTGCTCGGCCACCGTGAAGAGACTGATGTAGTTGGCCAGGCTGCCGTTCTCCGGCCACAGCGAGGTGGAGAACAGCTCCGAGCCGGTCTTCAGCGAAGTGGTGATCGCGTAGACGAAGGGGAAGACCGAGACCAGCGTGACCAGCAGCGCCAGCGTGTAGAGGGCCGCGGTGGCGGCGGGAGAGCGTTGCATCACGCATCCTCCGAGAGCTTCATCCGACCCAGTCGCATGTAGACGACCGTGGCCAGACCGATGATGAGGAACAGCGCCGTCGACGCCGCCGAGCCGTAGCCCATGTAGCCGTTGTCGACCATCTCGCGGCGCACGAAGCCGGACATGCTCATGGTGCTGTTGTTGTTCGAGGTCAGCACATAGATCAGGTCGAACACCCGCAGCGCGTCGAGCAGGCGGAAGATCACCGCCACCATCAGCGCCGGGCGGATCAGCGGCAGCGTCACCGACCAGAACACCCGCAGCGGATGCACGCCGTCGACATGCGCGGCCTCGTAGCAGTCCTTGGGCAGCGTCTGCAGCGCCGCCAGGATCAGCAGCGCCATGAAGGGCGTGGTCTTCCAGACATCGACCACCACCACGGTCCACAGCGCATATTGCGGATCGGCCGTCCAGGCCACCTTGGCGTCGATCAGGCCCCAGCTCTGCAGGATCGCGTTGATGACGCCGAACTGGTCATGCAGCATCCAGCCCCACATCTTGGCCGACACGATGGTCGGGATCGCCCAGGGCACCAGCACCGCGGCGCGCACCAGCGCACGGCCCTTGAACTCCTGGTTGAGCAGCAGCGCCACCCCCAGGCCGAACATCGTCTCCAGCAGCACCGACACCAGCGAGAACTGCAGCGTGTTCAGGATCGAGATGCCCCAGTCGCTGAGCCAGAAGCCCTCGGTGTGGTTCGGGTTGGCGAACAGGCCATATTCGCCGAAATAGTTCTCCAGCCCGACAAAGCGCGCGGCGCCCATGTCGTTGAGGTTGGCGTCGGTGAAGCTGAACCAGATGGTGCGCCCCAGCGGCCACGCTGCCACGATCAGCAGCGTCACCAGCATCGGCGCGAGGAACAGCCAGGCAGTGCGGGTCTTGGAGGACATGATCCGACCGGAATGGCAAGAGGAAGGCAAAGGCGCGGCCAGACCCGGCCGCAGGCACGCTGGCCTGCGGCGCCGGGTCATGCAGAGGCGCGGAAAGAATCGGGCGGGAAGCGCGTCAGGCGCGCCTCACCATCACCACTCGCGGCGCTTGATCTGCTTGAGCTTGCCCTCGAGCTTGCCCAGGCTGGTCTCGGCCTTCTCCTTGCCGGAGAGCACGTCGTGGGTGGCGTTCCAGAAGGCGGCGCTGACCTCGTTGTACTTCAGGCCGGTGGCGGTGGCCGGACGCGGCACCGCGCTGGTGAAGACGTTGTACAGGTCGCCGAAGAAGGGCGCGGCGGCCAGCACGTCCTTGTCCTGGTACAGCGCCGGGATGGTCGGGTTGTAGGAACCCTTGATCGCGCGCTCCTTCTGGATCTCCTTGCTGGTCATGTACATGACCAGGTCGGCGGCCTCCTTCGGGTTCTTCGAGTACTTGCTGACCGCCAGCTGCCAGCCGCCCAGCGTGGCGGCGTTCTTGCCATCGGCGCCGCCCTTGGGCAGTGCGGAGACGCCGATCTTGCCGGCGATCTTGCTGTCCTTGCCGTTGCCCAGCGACCAGGCGTAGGGCCAGTTGCGCATGAAGACCGCGTTGCCGCTCTGGAACACGCCGCGGGCGTCTTCCTCGCCGTAGTTCAGCACGCCGGTCGGCGCGATGGTGCCGATCCACGACGCGGCGGTGTTCAGCGCCTTGGCCGCCTTCGGGTTGTTGACGGTGATGTTGCCCTTGTC
The DNA here is from genome assembly GCF_013426975.1 of Sphaerotilus sulfidivorans. Lineage (GTDB taxonomy): Bacteria > Pseudomonadota > Gammaproteobacteria > Burkholderiales > Burkholderiaceae_C > Sphaerotilus > Sphaerotilus sulfidivorans. The sequence goes on along the minus strand of NZ_JACCPY010000050.1, from coordinate 5,875 downwards.
GTCGACGACGTTGCCGCCGCCGTAGCTCCACAGCCATTCCACCGCGTCGCAGGTCAGGCCCTCGTAGGCCTTGGCCTGGAAGACGAAGCCCTGCATGTCGGCGTTACCGGCCTTGCGCTCGGCGTCCTGGATCTTCTTGGCGGTGGCGGCCAGCTCTTCCCAGGTGGTCGGGGCCTTCTCGCCGTGCTTCTCGAGCAGGTCCTTGCGGTAGTACAGCAGGCCGGCGTCGGTGAACCACGGCATCGCGATCAGTTTGCCGTCGGCGGTGTTGTTGGCCACGATCGACGGGAAGTGCTCCTTCTCGACGCCCTTGCTGTAGGGCTTCAGGTCGATCAGGTGGTCCTTGATCATGCCCGGCCACACCACGTCGACGTTGATCACGTCCAGGTCCGAGCTCTTGGCCGCGAACATCTGGCGGAACAGCGCCAGGATGTCGGTGGTCGACTGCGGCGGGGTGAACAGCTTGACGGTGTTGCCGGTCTTCTTCGCCCAGTCCTCGGTGGTCTTCTTGCAGAACTCGAAGTCCTGGCCGACCGAGCCGCAGGAAATGGTGATCGTCGCGGCATGCGCGCCGGCGACCGAGCCGAAGGCCAGGGCGATGCCGGCCGCGATCTGCTTGAAGGAATTGGACATGGACTGTCTCCGTCTGATTCGCGTGGTGGTGAAGGCGAGGCGTGTCACGCCACGGCAGCAATGTAATTTCCTTACATGCTCGCCACACTGGTGAAAACCCTGATCACAAGGCCCTCGAATGCCCCATTTCAGGGTCGAATTCACCCGAGCGCAACCGATTGCGGTTTTGCGCCATCGTTTGCGTTCGTTTGCGTTGATTCAGCTCGAACTCGGTGTGAACCCTGTCCGTCGCAACCCTTATTCCGTGTTTTATGTAACTTGGTTACATATGGGGGCGCTTGAGGCGCCCGGCTTGCGCCGCAGGCACCACCGATCGCATGCCAGAGATGGAAAGCTCGGCCTCAGCTCTCCGGCGTGAAGCCGACGCGGCTGACGATCGGCCCCCAGGCGGCGTGGTCGACCCGCACCACCTCGCCCAGCTCGGCCGGCCCGCCGGCGGCCTCCTGCAGGCCCAGGCGCGCCAGCAGCGCGGCGGTGGCGGGCTCGGCCAGCAGCGCGGCGGTGGCGGGCTCGGCCAGCACCGCGCGGGCGCGGGCGGCGATCTGCTGCGCCAGCTCCGGCCGGGCCTGGCGCGGCAGGAACAGCGCATAGAGCTCGCGCCGGTCCAGCCCGGCCGCGCCGTGCCCCTGCTCGGCGAAGGTCGGCACCTCCGGCAGGAAGCGCGAGCGCCGCTCGCCGGCCACCGCCAGCACCCGCACCGCGCCCCCGCCGGCGGCCAGATGCGGCAGGAAATCGCCCTCCGGCCCGATGTAGACCGCCAGCTGGCCGCCGAGCAGGTCGCGCATCGCCGGCGCGGCGCCGCGGTAGGCGACATGCGGCAGCGTGCACTGCGCGCCGCGCTCGAACAGCGCGCCGATGAAATGCGGCGGCGTGCCCGGCCCCGGCGTGCCGTAGCCGGGCAGCGAGCTGCCGCCCGCGCGCACCCAGCCGACCAGATCGGCCAGCGTGCGCACCGACGCCGGCACCGCCGGGCCGACCCCGAGCGCGAAGCCCAGGCTGGCCAGCGCCGCCACCGGCACCGGATCGGCCGCGCCGTAGCCGAGCTGCGGGTACAGATGCGGGTACAGCGTCACCATCGACATCGGCGTCAACAGCAGCGTCGAGCCGTCGGCCGGTGCCTTCATCAGCTCCTCGACCGCATGGCGGCCACCACCGCCGACCCGCGCCTCGACGCGCACGCCCTCGCCCAGCCGGGCCGAGAGATGGCGACTGATCTGGTCGACGGTGCCGCCGGGCGGAAAGCCCAGCAGCAGCCGCGTCGGGGCGGCCTGCGCGCGCGCCGGCAGCGCGGCGATCCAGGGCAGCAGCGCGCTGCCCAGCACGAGATGGCGTCGGGAGGTCATGGGCGGACCCTCTCTGGAGAAAGCGGAGAACAAGGGAGGACGGACCCGCCAGATTGACCGATCGGTCGCGCCGCTGCCGACCGACATGCACCTGAAAACGCCGCCTGTTCGCATGCAGATGCGAATGTCGCCTCCTACACTGCGGCCCCATGAACCCCTCCGATCCCGCCGGCCCGTCGTCGCTGACCGGCCGGCTGACGCTGCAGACGCCGCTGGGCGCGGTGCTGAGCGAATCGCGCATCCGGCTGCTGGAGGCGATCGACCGCTGCGGCTCGCTCAACCGCGCCGCGCGCGAGGTGCCGCTGTCGTACAAGGCCGCCTGGGAGGCGCTGGACACGATGAACCGGCTCGCGCCCGAGCCGCTGGTCGAGCGCCTCACCGGCGGGCGCGGCGGCGGCGGCACGCGGCTGACCGGCTACGCGCGCCAGCTCGTCCGGCTGCACCGCGCGATGGAGAGCTCGCAGCAGGACATTCTCGACCGCATCGGCCCGGTGCCGGACGATGTCGACGCGCCGACGCTGCGCGGGCTGATCCGCCGCCTGGGCATGCGCACCAGCGCGCGCAACCAGTTCGCGACCCGGGTGACGGCGCTGAGCGAGCGCGGCGGCCTGGTCGACGTGCGGCTGCAGCTCGGCGACGCGGAGGCGGCAGCCAGCGGCCCGACGCTGCTGGCGACGATCACGCCGGAATCGGCCGAGCTGCTCGGCCTGGCGCCGGGCCGCGAGGTCTGGGCACTGGTCAAGGCGCCGGCGGTGCGGCTGGCCGTGCGGCCGGCCCGGCGCCCGCCGCCGGGGCGCAACCAGCTCGCCGGCCGCGTCGCGCAGCTGCGCCCCGGCGCGACCCGCACCGCCGTCACGCTCGACCTCGACCTCGACCTCGGCGGCGGCGAGTCGATCCACGCCGCGGTGGACCCGGACGTCGCCGCCGGCCTGCAGCCCGGCGACGCCGCCTGGGCGGTGTTCGACGGCGATCAGGTGGTGCTGCTGACCTTCGGCTGAGGGGCGCGGCGGCCCCGCCAGCCACGCCTCAGCGCGTCTCCAGCAGCGCCACCGACTTGACCTGCACCCACAGCCGCTGCCCCGGCGCCACGCCGAGCTGCTCGGCCGAGCGCCGGGTCAGCCGCGCCAGCAGCAGCGCCGCGCCCACCCGGACCTGCACCAGCGCCAGCGCCGGATGCTCATCGTCGCCCACGGCCTCGACCACGCCGGGCAGCTGGTTCTGGATGCTGCTGGCGCCCGGCTGCGCGGCCAGGCTGACGTCGCGGGCCAGCACCCGCACCCGCACCCGCCGGCCGAGCGGCAGACCGGGATCACGGGCCCAGAGGCTGCCGCCGTCGAAGTCGGCGCGCGCCAGATGCCAGCGCGCGTCGACCTCGCCGATCGTCGCGTCGAGCACCGCACCGGCCTGCTCGCCCAGGCGCAGCGGCAGGTCGAGCCGCACCAGCAGCTCCTGCAGCGGCCCGTGCGCCCGTACCCGTCCGGCCTCGAGCGCGACCAGATGGTCGGCCAGCCGCGCCACCTCGTCCGGCGCATGGGTGACATAGAGCACCGGGATGTCGAGTTCCTCGCGCAGCCGCTCCAGGTAGGGCAGGATCTCCTGGCGGCGCGCGTGGTCCAGCGCCGACAGCGGCTCGTCCATCAGCAGCAGGCGCGGCCCCAGCGCCAGCGCCCGGGCGATGCCGACGCGCTGGCGCTCGCCGCCCGACAGCCGCTCCGGGCGACGCTCGAGCAGCGGCCCGATGCCCAGCAGCGCGACCGCCTGCTCCAGCCGCGCCGGATCGGCCGGGGCGCCGAGCCGCTTCAGGCCGTAGCGCAGATTGCCCAGCACGCTCAGGTGATCGAACAGGCTGGCCTCCTGGAAGACATAGCCGATCGGGCGCCGGTGCACCGGCAGCCAGTGCCGGCCGTCCTGCCAGACCTCGCCGTCGACCGCCAGCCGGCCCTGCGGCGCGCGCTCCAGCCCCGCCACGCAGCGCAGCAGCGTGGTCTTGCCCGAACCCGAGTGGCCGAACAGCACCGTCACGCCGCGCCCGGGCAGCTGCAGGTCCACATCGAGCGAGAAGCCCGGCCAGTCGACCCGGAAGCGGGCCTCGATCATCGGCGGCGCCATGTCAGGCCCTCCTCTTCGCGCCCGGGCGCCAGATCTGCATCGCCAGCAGCACCAGGAAGGAGAACGCCACCATCGCCGCCGACAGGCGGTGCGCCTGCGCGTATTCCATCGCCTCGACATGGTCGTAGATCTGCACCGAGACCACCCGGGTCTCGCCCGGCAGGTTGCCGCCGATCATCAGCACCACGCCGAACTCGCCCACCGTGTGCGCGAAGGTCAGGACCGAGGCGGTCAGAAAGCCCGGCGCAGCCAGCGGCACGACCACGGTGAAGAAGGCATCCAGCGGCGAGGCCCGCAGCGTCGCGGCCACCTCCAGCGGTCGCTCGCCGATCGCCTCGAAGGCGCTCTGCAGCGGCTGCACCATGAAGGGCAGCGAGTAGAACACCGACGCGATCACCAGCCCCTCGAAGGTGAAGGGCAGCGGCCCGAGGCCCAGCTCGCGCACGAACTGCCCCACCGGCCCGGCCGGCCCCATCGCCAGCAGCAGGTAGAAGCCCAGCACCGTCGGCGGCAGCACCAGCGGCAGCGCCACCAGCGCGGCGACCGGCCCCTTCCAGACCGAGCGGGTGCGCGCCAGCCACCAGGCCAGCGGCGTGCCGAGCAGCAGCAGCAGGCCGGTCACGATCGCGGCCAGGCGCAGCGTCAGCCCCAGCGCCTGCAGATCGTCAGCGCTCAGCATGCTCTGACTCAGAACTCATAGCCGTAGGCGCGGATGATGCGGCGCGCGGCGTCCGACCTCAGATAGGCGAGCAGGGCCTCGGCCGCCGCATTGCCCTGGCCGCGGCGCAGCAGCACCGCATCCTGGCGCAGCGGCGCGTGCAGCGTGGCCGGCACCAGCCATTGGGAGCCTGCGGCCACGAACCGGCCGTCCTTCCAGACCTGCGACAGCGCGACGAAGCCCAGCTCGGCATTGCCGGTGGCCACGAACTGCCAGGCCTGCGTGATGCTGTCGCCCTGGACGATCTTCGGCGCCAGCGCCGCCCGCACACCCAGGCGCTCCATCACCTCGACCGCCGCCGCGCCGTAGGGCGCCACCTTCGGATTGGCGATGGCCAGGCGCGCGAAGTCGCCGCGCCGCAGCACCGCGCCCTGCGCATCGACCCGCCCGGGCTGCGTGCTCCACAGCACCAGGCGGCCGATCGCATAGGTGAAGCGGGTCTGCGGCGGCGCCAGGCCCTCCCGCTCCAGCCGGGCCGGCGTCTCGTCGTCCGAGGAAAGCAGCACGTCGAAGGGCGCGCCGTTGCGGATCTGCGCGTAGAACTTGCCCGCCGCGCCGTGCGTGAGCACCAGCCGGTGGCCGGTGGCCTGCTCGAACACCGGCGCGAGGCGCGCCATCGGTGCGGTGAAGTTGGCGGCCACCGCCACGGTCGCCTCGCCGGCGTGGACCGCAGTCATGCCGGACAGGCTCAACAGGATGGCCAGGATCACCTGGAAAAACAGCAGGCTCCCCTGCGTTCTGATCATCGCCAAGCTTTTCAACGCCATGTTGTCGGCACTATAGCGCCGAGGAAGGCCTGCGCCAGCCGCTCGACCGCGCCGTCGATCAGCGCGTCCGGCGTGGCGCCGTAGCCCAGCACCAGGCCCTGCTCGGACCTCGCCCCGGCGGCGGCCGGTGCCAGCCGGAAGCGCCCCAGCGGCTGCGCGGCCACGCCCAGCGCCTGCGCGCGCGCCGCCACGCCGGCCTCGTCCGGCGAGCCATCGGCCAGCAGCCGGCCCTTGTGCAGCACGACGACCCGGTCGGCGGCCTCGGCCTCCTCGACCAGATGCGTCGCCCACAGCACGGTGGTGCC
>NZ_JACCPY010000004.1 GCF_013426975.1 Sphaerotilus sulfidivorans | reverse complement strand
CCCCGCGCCTTCAGCGCCGCGTTGTAGGCCTTCCAGTTCGTCGTGCGGTACTTCGTCCGCTTCTTCTTGGCTTCGCTCACCGCGTCAGTCTACGAGCGCTCGGACGCTCGCTTTGTGCAACAGAGCCCTCCCAGCCCCCACACCACCCACCGTGCGGGTCCGCAGTGGGCGGTTCAACAAGTTGGCTCGCACGACGAAGTCTATTTCGATGTCAAGCCGAATACCCCTGGGCCTTGCACCACAAGTCCTTGACGCTGAGCAAACCCTGCTCCTTGAGCCATGCATTGGACATGGCCTGCTGGGTGACGGGGAAGCTTACGCTGGCGGTGGCCGCGTGGCAAATGGTCGCCTGGCCGCTGCTGGCGGGGTTGGCGCTGGTGACAATCGGGCCGGTGTTGCGACTTTTGCCTGAGCGCAATGGCGTCGGCGGGCGCGTCGTTCGTGCTGATGGATCGCGCCACGGCCAGCCCATAGCGTTCCGGCCTACGCGCAAACCGGACGCCCGCCGATCGCGCCGACACCTCGGCGAAGCGAGACTTGGGCGACGCACCCGAGGTGCGCCCGAGAGATCGTCAACCCGAGGTCGTCACGCGGCCCGCACGAGGAACCTGCCATGTCGTCCAATCCCTGGCTGAAGAAGAACCCGTTCATGAGCATGTGGCTCAGCGCCGCCAACAGCGTGGCGAACACCGCGCGGGGGCAGGCGACCCGTCAGGCCCGGCGCAACGCCAGCGCGGCCGCGGCCCAGGCCGGCAACAGCCTCTTCTCGTTCTGGACCCAGGCCATGGGCCTGACGGCAAAATCGGCTCACCGCAAGAAACGCTAGGAACGGGCCCGCCATGCACAGCACCATTCTGTCGTTCTGGTTCGAGGAGCTGCAGCCCGCGCAGTGGTGGCGCGTCGACGCTGCGCTGGACGAGCGCATCCGCACGCAGTTCGGCGCGCTGCATCAGGCCGCCCACGCGGGCGAGCTGGCCGCGTGGCGCGATCAGCCGGACGGGCGGCTGGCCGAGATCATCGTGCTGGACCAGTTCTCCCGGAACATCCACCGCGGCACGCCGCTGGCCTTCGCCTGCGACCCGATGGCGCTGTCCCTGGCGCAGGAGGCGGTGCGCGCCGGCGCGGACCGGGCGCTGCCCGTCGAGCGCCGCGCCTTCCTGTACATGCCCTACATGCACAGCGAATCGGCCCGCATCCACCAGGACGCCGAGCGGCTGTTCCGCACGCAGGCGCCGCAGGCCAATCACCAGGCCGAACTGCAGCACAAGGCCATCATCGACCGCTTCGGCCGCTATCCGCACCGCAACGCCATTCTCGGCCGCACCTCCAGCGCGGAGGAGCTGGCGTTCCTGCAGCAGCCGGGGTCGAGCTTCTAGGGGGTGCGCGGCTCCTGCGACCCGTCATGCCCGCGAAGGCGGGCACCCACGCGGGAGCAGGTGGATCCGATCCTGTGGCGGGGGTGGGTCCTCGCCTGCGCGAGGATGACGAGGGGGGGCGGGCGTCCGGCGTCAGGCCGCGCCCGGCCCCAGCCGGCTCCACACCCAGCGTCCGCTGCCGCGCAGCTTGCCCAGCAGCCAGTCGAGCGTCATCTGCACCGGCGGGCCCATGTCGGCGGGGTCGAAGGCGCGGAAGACGGTGCGCGGGTGCAGCATCGACAGCAGTCCGCGCAGCAGCGGCTCGCGGCCCTGGCGGCGGCGCACGAGAAAGGCGCGCAGGTCGGCGCGGCCGTGGCGGTAGCGCAGCCCCGTGCGCCAGGGAGTTTCGGGCAGCGGCGGGCGGCCGCAGACCTCGCGGTGCACCCGTGCCGGCAGGTTCAGCCCGGCGCGTGCCAGCAACAGGCTCGCGCCGCTGGCGCGCGGGTTGATCTCCAGCAGCCACATCCGGCCGGTGCGCGGGTCGCGGCGGAAGTTCATCGACACCATGCCGCGCAGCTTCAGGCGCTGCAGCATCGCGCGGGCCTCGGCCTCCAGCGCGGGCATCGCCACCGTTTCCAGATGGCAGGCGGGGCCGAAATCGGCCGGCCAGTTGCGCAGCGTGCGGGTGGTCGCCAGCGCCACCGGCGTGCCGCCGCGCGCGATGCAGGCATGCACCGTCCACTGCTGGTCGACATCGCCGGGCACCCGGTCCTGGATCACCAGCTCCAGCCCGTGCGGCGCGAGCTGGCAGCACAGCCGCATCAGCGCCTGCGCATCCTCGACCTGCACCGCGCGGCAGCGCGACAGCGCCGGATCGATGCCCGGCCGGTGCCAGCAGCCGGCCCGCGCCGGCTTGACCAGCACCGGATAGGCCAGCGTGCGGCCCAGCGCCTCGACCTCCTCGAGCGTGCGCGGCGCATGCAGCGCCGGCACCGGCAGATCATGCTGGCGCGCCAGCTCGGCGAAGCGGCGCTGGTCCTGCAGCCGCGCGATCATGTCGGGCGAGGACGACAGCCACAGCGCGGTGCCGACCAGCTCGGCATGCAGCTCGGCCATCACCCGCAGGTCCGGATCGGCCGAGGCGAACACCGGCAGCGCCTGGCCGTGGCGCATGCGCAGCTCGCGCAGCACCTTCAGCAGCCGCTGCGGATGCAGCGTGAAGTCGCGCGCGCAGATGAACTCGATGCAATGCCGCGAGTAGCCGGAGGGCGGAAACGGGTACTCGCCGACCACGATCACCGGCACGCCGTCACGCCCCAGCGCGCGCACCAGGTTCAGGTCGGCACCGGGCGCGCCCCTGCAGGCCAGCACGACGGCAGGCAGAGGAGCAGGCGAGGACGAGGAAGTCGGGCTGGACGAGATCATGGCCGGTCGCACGAGCTGGCGCTTGAAATGAAAGAAATACGGCGTAATGGTCGCCGTCGTGCGGTCCGGCGTCGTCCCCCTGAAACGGGGTCGGCGGCGAGGCACCGGCGCGCGGCGGTGCATTTGCACGCACGGCGCATGCCGGCCGGCACCGGCTCAGCGCTGCCCGAACATCATGCGCCGCGCCAGCAGCGACTTCAGCGGCCCGGCCTGCTCCAGCGCCGCCAGCGCCGAGCCGCGCAGCGTGCCCAGCCCCGGCAGGTTCCAGGTGAAGCTGCGGGCGAGGAAGTCGGTGGCGGCGATCATCGCCCAGCGGTCGGGCGCACGCTGCCACTCGACCCGGCGCAGCGCCTGGTCGACATCGTCGCTGGCGGCCAGACGGCGCACCAGCTCGTGCGCGTCGCGCAGGCCCAGGTTCAGGCCCTGGCCGGCGACCGGGTGCAGCGTCTGCGCCGCGTTGCCGATGCGCACCGTGCGGCCGCGCACCAGGGTGCGCTCGGCATTGAGCCCGAGCGGGAAGCACTTCAGCGGCCCGATGCCCGCCAGCCGCCCGACCTCGACCGGCAGCAGATGCGTCAGCACCGCCAGCCGCTGCGCATCGCTCAGCCCGGCGACCGGATCGTCGCCGCTGTCGACGCACCAGACCAGCGAGAAGCGCCGCCGCGTCGCCTGCCCCGGGCGCTCGATCAGGCCGGGCAGCGGCAGCAGCGCCACCGGCCCCTGCGGCGTGAAGCGCTCGTAGGCACAGCCGGGCTCGCCGCCCTCGACCTCGACGGTGCCGACCCAGGCGCTCTGGCGGTAGTCGCGGGTGACGGCGCGGCGCGCCTGCTCGGTGTAGACGCCGCCCTCGGCGATGACCGCCAGATGGTGTGTCTCGACCAGCCGGCCGCGCTCGCCGCAGGGGTCCGCGCCCTCGCCGGGCAGCTCGGTGGCCAGATCGACCTCGACGCCGGCCGGCACGGTGCGCACGTCCAGCACCGGCCGGCCCCACGGCGCGGACAGGCGCTGCGGCTCGCGCGCGCAGGCCGCCAGCCAGGCCGCGCGCATCGGCGCGACCAGCCGGCCGTAGCGAATGACCGCGCCGAGCTGCTCGACGCGCTCGTCCTCGGCGCGGATGCGCAGCGCCGGCGCCGCGCCGCGCCCGAGCAGCTCCATCAGCCCGGGCTGCTGCTGCGAGACATGCACGCAGCGGATCGGCTCGGCCTGCTCAGCCATGGCGTCCCAGACGCCGAGCCGGCGCAGCTCGACCACGCTGCCCTGCGACAGCGCCAGCGTGCGCGGGTCGGCGGTCACATCATGGGTGGCGGGCAGGCGGTCGTGCACGCAGATGCGCGCCTGCGGCAGGCGCCGCGCCGCATGCAGCGCCAGCGCCAGCCCGACCGGGCCGGCCCCGATCACGGCCAGATGCAGGGACGCAGGAGAAGCCGCGGGGGCGGACAAAGGCGAGCCGGTCGTCGAAGTGGTCATGGGTGCCGAGGCGTCTGAGGGTCTTCGGCCGGCCGCCGCCGCGGCGACTGGCGTGAAGCCTTCATTTTCCTCGCGATCCAGCGCGACGTCAGCACCAGGGCCGGGCGCGGATCGTCCAGGCTCAGCGTCTGGCAGACCAGCGGCCAGCGCAGCAGCGAGCGCAGGTAGTCGCTCCAGCGGGTCAGGCCCTCGGCACGGTACTGGCGCACCGCCCGCAGATCCTTCAGCCCGTTGACATACCAGCGCCCGGCGCGGACCGGCGGCGCCCGATCGGGCGCCGGCAGGCCCTGCGCATCGCGCCAGGCCAGCCACGGCAGGTTGACGCCGCAGCGGGTGGTCAGGATGCCCCACTGGCTGACACGCGGATTGATCTCCAGCAGCAGGAACTCGCCGGTGCGGCAGTCGCGCTTGAAGTTCATGTTGGCGATGCCGCGATAGCCGATGCGCGCCAGGATGTCGAGCGCCAGCGCCTCCAGCCGCGGCTCGTTCAGGCTCTCGACCAGGCAGCCGCTGCCGGCATGCGGCGGCCAGATGCGCCACTTGCGGCCGCTGAACACCGCCTGCGCCCGGCCATCGCGGCCGATGAAGGCATGCACATCGAAATGCTCCTCGTCCGGGCCCTCGATGAACTCCTGCACCAGCGAGGTCGCCCCCAGCGGCAGCAGCTGCGCACACAGCGCCATCAGCTCGTCGACATGGTCGACCCGCAGCGCCTTGGCCCGACGCACCGCATCGGGCAGCCCCGGCGACTGGCACCAGGCCTGCGGCGTGGCCGGCTTGACGATGGCCGGAAAGCGCAGCCGCTCGGCGGCATCACGTGCCTCGGCCAGCGAGGTCGGCGCGAAGGTGCGCGGCACCGGCAGCCGGTGCGCGGCGGCCAGGCGGTCGAACTCGGTCTTGTCCATCAGCCGGCGCACCAGGTCCGGATCGGGCAGGGTCGAGACGATGCAGTCCGACGCGCCCTGGGCCAGCAGCCGGGCCAGCACCTCGAGATCCGGATCGGCCGAGGCCAGCACCGGCAGCGGCCCGCCATGGCGCGCCGCCAGCCTGCGCAGCGCCTGCAGCAGCGCCTCGGGCTGCTCGGAGAACAGCGGCACCTGGACAAAGTCGCTGCAGTGGCGCGACAGGCGTGCCGGCGGCTCGGCGTACTCCGCCACCAGGATGGCCGGCACCCCGGCCAGACCGAGCGAGCGCACCAGATTCATGTCGCCCTCGCTGGCCCCGATGCAGGACAGCACGACGCACGGACGCAGGCCGGCAGACGGCAGGAAAGCGGCGGCAGGAAAGGGGCGGGACATCCGGAGCTCCGTTCAGATGCTCCGGATTGTCCTTTGCAAAAGCGGCGGACCGGACTGGCTTCAGGTCGAGGTCGACGTGACCTGGGTCACGCTACCTGCAGATGTACGGCCAGGTACCGAGGCAGGTTCCGAGGTTCCACGACTTTCGGACAGGCCCTCGGCTGCACCGGCATCGGTCGTCTCGGCCACACGGCGGCGCGACTGGCGCAGCCGCTCGGCCGCCAGCATCGCCGCACCGGCGACCCGGTTGCCCGGCACCAGCAGCGCGCCCAGCTCGCGCCGGCCCGGCCAGAGCTTGCTGATGAAGGAGTCGGACGAGGCCCCGCTCTCGAACATCGTCAGCTGCGGGCAGCGCTCGCGGCCCTGGCGGATGAACTCGATCTCGTTGAGCATGCCGGGGCCGAACTTGCGCAGCTCCGGATCCCAGCCCACCTTGAAGGCAAAGCCCATCGTGCCGGAGATGAAGTTGCAGGTCGAGGCGATCGCGCGGCCGTCGAGCCGCAGCTCGGTGAACAGCGCACGGCCCTCGGCGTCGAAGCGCGCCACCATCTCGCGGAAGAAGGCCTCCTCGGCCGGCACCGCACGCACCGAGGTGCCCGACTCGCCCTTCCAGCCCTGATGCTCCAGATGCAGGAAGTTCTCCACCGCCGACGCCGGCAGCGGCTCGCCCTGGCCGAGGCAGTGCCAGCTCAGCTCGCCCATCTCGGCCAGCCGGCGCCGGCAGCGGTTGATCTCGTTGAGCTTCTTGCCGAGCAGCTCGCGCAGCATGTCCTCGCCGCAGCGGCTCATGTCGAGCATCGCGCGCTCCTGCGGGCCCAGGCTCAGCATCGACAGGCCGCGTCGGTCGGTCTGGCGAGCCAGCGCGCGCGCCAGCGGGCCGTCGCAGTCGGTCTTCGGCAGCACCAGACCCTGCCAGGGCGACAGGCCGCCGATGGTGCGCATCAGCGCGGCAACCGCCACGTCCAGCCGCTCGGCCTCGAGCAGCAGCCCGCCCAGGAAGCTGTGGCAGGACAGGTAGGCACTCAGATGCGGCCACGGAAAGCTGCGGCTGCCCGGACTGCGCCGGAACACGCCGACGCCGACCAGCTCGCGCGCCGCCCCGGTGCCGGCCTCGATCCAGGCAATCACCGGCCGCAGGCTGGCATCGAGATGCCGCAGCGCCGGCAGCACGAAGTGCGGCGACAGATAGACGTTCGGCTCGGCCGCACGCGACTCCAGCCCGGTCCAGGCCTGCAGCTCACGCGCGTCCAGCTCTTCAGGCCGGCGCCAGCGCACCTCGAGATGTTCTGCGCGCATGCTCGATCTGTCCTCCACAACCTGGGCCAGACCCGCTGCACGCGTGCGCTGTACCGATGATGCGCCCCCCTGAGGCGACTGATGATGACTGGCGCTGCTCTTGTCGATCGATCCCACGACTCCCCCCTCTGTACAGCTTCCGCCCCCGCAGGCATGGGGCTTGCCCATGCGCCTGGGCTGGCAGACGAGGGTTGTACTCCAGATCTGCGGGATCGGATGCACGTCCACCCCCCGCAAGTAAGTGTCTGTAACCCATGCGTTGCCGAAAGCTTAAGCCAGACTGAAGACGGTTGACAACTGTGGCAAATCATCACGACTCGGCGAGAACTCGGCTCGCCAGTGGCCCGTGCTCAGATCGCCAGCGGATCCACATCGAGCGCCCAGCGCAGCACCCGGGCCTCGCCGGTGCGCGCAGCCGCCTGCTGCAAGACCGGCTGCCAGCGCGCCAGCAGCCGGTGCAGCGCCTGGCGTGACGAGGCCTCGAGCAGCATCTGCGCGCGCTCGACATCGGCGACCCGCTGGATGGGTGCGGGCACCGGCGGGAAGATCAGCACCTCGGCCGCCTCGGGCCAGTCCAGCGTCGCGGCCGACACCGTCTCGAGAAAGTCGCAGGCGGCCTGCTGGCTGCGGGCCTCGGCGCGCAGCAGGGCCTGGAAGGCGTAGGGCGGCATCGCCGCCGATTCGCGCTCGAGCAGCTGCGCGGCGGCGAAGGCCGGATAGTCATGCCGGCGCAGCGCCGCATAGAGCGGATGCGCCGCATGCCAGGTCTGCAGCCAGATCTCGCTGCGCCCGGCCAGCTCGGCGTCGCGCCCGGCGCGCCCGCCGGCCTGCATCAGCAGCGCGAACAGCCGCTCGGGCGCGCGGAAGTCGCTGGAGAACAGCGCCGCGTCGGCCTGCACCGCCGCCACCAGCGTCATGCGGCGGAAGTCGTGGCCTTTGGCGACCATCTGCGTGCCGACCAGCACATCGATCTCGCCGTCGTGCACCTGCGCAAGCTGGCTCTCCAGGCTGCCCTTGTGGCGGGTGGTGTCGGCGTCGATGCGGCCGATGCGCGCCCCCGGCAGCAGCTCGGCGATCTGCTCCTCGAGCCGCTCGGTGCCGCGGCCCATCGGCTGCAGGTCCGGATCGCCGCAGCTCGGGCAGGCGAAGGGCACGCGCTCGGAGAAGCCGCAGTGGTGACAGCGCAGCGTGCGGTCGCTGCGGTGGAAGACCCGCCAGGCGCTGCAGTGCGCGCAGTCGCTCTTCCAGCCGCAGGAGGTGCAGTGCAGCACCGGCGCATAGCCGCGGCGGTTCAGCAGCACCAGGCTCTGCTCGCCGCGCTCCAGGCGCTCGCGCATCGCCTCGACCAGGGGCGGCGCCAGCGGCTGGCTGTAGACCGCCCGCTTGCCGAACTGCGCGGCGATGCGCGCCAGGTCGACGGTGCGCACCCGCGGCAGCGCGCCGCCGCCGATGCGCGCGGGCATGTCCAGGCGGCGGTAGCGCCCTGCCCCGCCCTCGGCCGCCGGCAGCGCGTTGTGCCAGCTCTCCAGCGAGGGCGTGGCCGAGCCCAGCAGCACCGGTACCCCCTCGGATCGGCCGCGCCAGACCGCCAGGTCGCGGGCCGAGTAGCGCGCGCCCTCCTGCTGCTTGTAGGACGGATCGTGCTCCTCGTCGATCACGATCAGGCCCAGGCGCGGCAGCGAGGCGAAGATCGCCATGCGGGTGCCCAGCACCAGATCGGCGCGCCCCCGATGCGCCGCCAGCCAGCCCTGCAGCCGCTGCGCCGGTGTCAGGCCGCTGTGCAGCGACACCAGGCGCCGGCCGGGAAAGCGTGCGGCCAGGCGCGCCTCCAGCTGCGGCGTCAGGTTGATCTCCGGCACCAGCACCAGCACCTGGCCGCCGGCCTCGAACACCCGCGCGGCCTCGCGCAGATAGACCTCGGTCTTGCCGCTGCCGGTGGCACCGAACAGCAGCACCGGCCCGGGCGGCATCGCCGCGAGCTGCGCCAGCACCTCGCGCTGCTCGTCGGAGGGCTCGGGCAGCGGAGCGGCGGCGGCAGGATCGGCCGACGGGGACGGTGCGGCCTTTGCGGCTTCCCGGTCGAGCTTGTCGCCGCGGCGCAGCCGGCGCGCGAGCTGCGTGGCGTCCAGCTCGCGCAGGTCCGGCGGCAGCGCGCTCAGCGCCACCTCGCCGAGGCTGCGCTGGTAGTAGCCGGCCGCGAAGGCCGCCAGCCGGCGCCAGGCCTCGCCCAGCGGCGGCAGCGCGTCCAGCACCTGGGCGATCTCGCGCAGCGCGACCGCCGCGCCCTCGCCGTCCGGACGGGCCGCCTCGTCGCCCGGGCCCCAGACGATGCCGCAGACCTCGCGCCGGCCCAGCGGCACCCGCACCAGCGTGCCCGCCGGCCAGGGCTCGGGCGCCAGATAGTCCAGCAGCGGATCGAGCGGGCTGTGGCGCGGCAGATCCACCAGCACCTTCAGCCGCACGCTCGTCCGGCCGGGCTGTGAATAATCCGTGACACTTTCCACTGAAGCTGTGGATAACTCTGTAGAGAAGTCCTGATGAGCTGCTTCAAGTCCTTGTCACGCAAGGACTTTCTACAGATTGCCTCAAAAACGGGCAGATGCGGCCGCGCGCATCGCGCGCGAGTGGCGGTGCACCGTCTCGACCAGCACGGTGACCGCCTCCGGCGGGGTGTGCTGGCTGATGCCGTGGCCGAGGTTGAAGACATGGCCGGCATGCGGGCCGAAGCTCTCCAGCACCCGGATCGCCTCGCGCTCGATCGCCTCCGGAGTGCCGAACAGCACGTTCGGATCCAGGTTGCCCTGCAGCGCCACCTTGTGGCCGACCTGCTCGCGGGCGCGGCCGAGGTTGACCGTCCAGTCCAGGCCCACCGCGTCGGTGTCGCTGGCGGCGATCTCGTCCAGCCACAGGCCGCCGCCCTTGGTGAAGACGATGCGCGGGATCTGCACGCCGTCGTGCTCGCGCTTGAGCTGCGCCAGCACGCGTCGGGTATAGGCCAGGCTGAACTCCTGGAAGGCGCCGTCGGCCAGCACGCCGCCCCAGCTGTCGAAGATCATCACCGCCTGCGCGCCGGCCTCGATCTGGGCGTTCAGGTAGGCAGCGACCGAATCGGCGTTCACCGCCAGGATGCGGTGCATCAGGTCCGGCCGGCGGTACATCAGCGACTTGACCAGACGGTAGTCGTCGCTGCCGCCGCCCTCGACCATGTAGCAGGCCAGCGTCCACGGGCTGCCGGAGAAGCCGATCAGCGGCACGCGGCCACCCAATGCCTTGCGGATCGAGCTCACCGCATCGAACACATATTGCAGCTTCGCCATGTCCGGAACCGTCAGGTCCGCGACCGCGGCCTCGTCACGGACCACCTTGGCGAACTTCGGCCCCTCGCCGAGCGCGAAGCTCAGGCCCAGGCCCATCGCGTCGGGCACGGTCAGGATGTCGGAGAACAGAATCGCCGCGTCGAGCGGGTAGCGCTCCAGCGGCTGCAGCGTGACCTCGGTGGCGTAGTCGACATTCGTCGCCAGGCCCATGAAGCTGCCGGCCTGCGCGCGGGTGGCGCGGTACTCCGGCAGATAGCGTCCGGCCTGGCGCATCAGCCAGACGGGCGTGTGGTCGGTGGGCTGGCGGCGCAGCGCGCGCAGGAAGTTGTCGTTCAGGAGGGGGGCATGCATGGTGGCGGGATTGTAGAAGTGCGCCTGACATGCGCCTGCCGTCGGCCGTCATCCGGCCCTCAGCCGCTTGCGCTAGTCTTGGCAGGTCTTGATCTGTGTCGAAGTACGCAGCCTGACACAGTTTCACAGTCACGACACCTTCGGAGGGATCCCTGATGTTCCTGAGCCTCTTTTCATGGCCATCGCTGCGCCTGGGCGCCGCCCTGCTCCTGGCCGCCGTGCTGTCGGGCTGCGGCTACAACGACTTCCAGCGCCTGGACGAGCAGGTCAAGTCGAGCTGGGCCGAGGTGCTCAACCAGTACCAGCGCCGTGCCGACCTGGTGCCCAACCTGGTCGCCACCGTCAAGGGCGAGGCGAACTTCGAGCAGGAGACGCTGACCAAGGTGGTCGAGGCGCGCGCGAAGGCCACCTCGATCCAGGCCACGCCGGAGCTGATCAACGACCCTGCCGCGTTCAAGCGCTTCCAGGATGCGCAGGGCGAACTCTCCGGCGCGCTGAGCCGCCTGCTGGTCGTCACCGAGAACTACCCGAACCTGAAGGCCAACCAGGGCTTCCAGGATCTGCGCGTGCAGCTCGAGGGCACCGAGAACCGCATCACCGTGGCGCGCAACCGCTACATCCAGGCAGTGCAGGACTACAACATCCTGGCGCGCAGCTTTCCCAGCAACCTGACCGCGATGGTCTTCAGCTACGAAGTGAAGCCGAGCTTCACGGTCGCCAACGAGGCGCAGATCAGTGCGCCGCCGACGGTGAGCTTCGACAAGCCGGCTGCGGCCGCGTCGCGCTGAGCCGGTCATGAGGCTCGCACGCGGCTTCCTGCGCTGGCTGGCCGGATGCCTGCTGCTGCTGGCCCTGGGCGCACCGGCCCAGGGGCTGCAGCCGGTGCCGGCACTGTCGGACCGGGTGATCGACCAGGCCGGCGTGCTCGGCAGCGGCCGCGCCGCGCTGGTCGAGCAGCTCGCGCGCATCGAGCGCGAGACCGGCGCGCAGCTGGTGGTGCTGACGGTGGCCACGACCCAGCCCGAGGACATCGCCGCCTATGCGCACCGGGTGGCCGACCAGTGGAAGATCGGCAGGCGCGAGATCGGCGACGGTCTGCTGATCGTCGTGGCGGTGCAGGACCGGCGCATGCGCATCGAGGTGGCCCGGACGCTGGAAGGCGCGGTACCCGACGTGGTGGCCGGGCGCATCATTCGCGAGCGCATGGCGCCGGCCTTCCGCCAGGGCGACTATGCCGGCGGCATCACGGCGGCGGTCAGCCAGATCGACGGCCTGATCCGCGGCGAGAAGCTGCCGCCGCCCGACACCCGGGGCGAGAGCGGCTCGCACGGCAGCGTGTCGGACGCAACCGAGGACGAGGGCATGATCTGGGTGCTCACCGGCGTCTTCGTGGTGCCGATCGTCGCCCGGGTGCTGGTCAGCCTGGCCGGCCGGCTGCTCGGGCCGCTGCTCAGCGGCGGGGCCTGCGCGCTGCTCGGCGCCTCGCTGGGCGGCGGCGCGATGATTCCGATCCTTGCGCTGGGCGTGCTGGGCTTCGGGGTGGCGGTGCTGATGGCGATCAGCTCGGCGATCATCCGGGTGACGGATGCCCGTGGCGGCGGCAGCTTCGGCGGCGGCTTCGGTGGGGGCAGCAGCGGCGGCGGGAGCTGGGGCGGCGGCGATTCGCCCTCGGGCGGCGGCTTCTCGTCGGGCGGCGGCGGCAGCTTCGGTGGGGGCGGCTCCTCGGGCGGCTGGTGAGCGCAGGCACAGGAACACCTCATGACCCACACTCTCCTGCGCACACTGCGCCATCTCGCCACCGGCCGGCGCGCGGTGAAACGCGCGCTCGATGCGACCGCGCTGCAGCGGCTGCAGCAGGCCATCACCGCCAGCGAACAGGGCCATGACGGCCAGATCCGCCTGTGCGTCGAGGCGGCGCTGCCCTGGCGCTATCTGCGCGGGCGGGCCAGCCCGCGCGACCGGGCGCTGACGATGTTCGCCAAGCTGCGCGTCTGGGACACCGAGCGCAACAACGGCGTGCTGGTCTATCTGCTGCTGGCCGACCGGGCGATCGAGGTGGTGGCCGACCGGGCGCTGCACCGCCGGATCGCACCGGCCGACTGGCAGACGCTGGTCGAGGCGATGCGCGGCCCGCTGCACGAGGGCCGTCACGAGCAGGCGCTGCAGACCGCGGTGGCCACGCTCGACGGCTGGCTGCGCCAGCATTTTCCCGCCGACCCCAGCCCGGCCCGCACGCGCGACAACGAGCTGCCGGACCAGGTCGAACTCGGCTGAACCGGCCCGGACCCGGGAGCGGACAACAGCCCCAATGACAACGCCCGCGAGGCCTGGGCCTTCGCGGGCGTTGGGGTGCGTCGTGGTCGGTGCGCGCCTGCGGCAGGCCGCAGGCAGTCACGCGGTCACACGGTCACGTCACTTGCGACGCAGCTTCTGGATCGCGGCGATCTGGGCGGCCATCATCGCGAACTCGCTCTGGGCGCGGGCCAGATCGATGTCGCTCTTGGCGTTCTTGATCGCTTCCTCGGCCACGCGCTTGGCTTCCAGGGCCTTGGCCTCGTCGAGGTCATGACCGCGGATCGCGGTGTCGGCCAGCACGGTCACGCGGTCGGGCTGCACCTCGAGAATGCCGCCGGCCACGAACACGAATTCTTCCTGGCCGTTGTCGGCGCGCTCGATGCGCACCGCGCCCGGCTTGATGCGGGTGATCAGCGGCGTGTGACGGGGCAGGATGCCCAGCTCGCCGTTCTCGCCCGGCAGCGCGACGAACTTCGCCTCGCCCGAGAAGATCGACTGTTCAGCCGAGACGACGTCCACGTGGATCGTTGCCATGGTGTTCCTTCGTTGGTTTGAAGAGAGTCAGGAGACGGAGGTGGCGGCGCCGCCCGCAGCCACCCGCACGGGGCGGGCACGGACACGGGCAGCGGCCGTCAGCCGGCTCACTGCATCTTCTTCGCCTTCTCGAAGGCCTCGTCGATCGTGCCGACCATGTAGAAGGCCTGCTCCGGCAGGTGATCGCACTCGCCGGCGACGATCATCTTGAAGCCACGGATGGTTTCCTTCAGCGGCACGTACTTGCCCGGCGAGCCGGTGAACACTTCCGCGACGTGGAAGGGCTGCGACAGGAAGCGCTGGATCTTCCGGGCGCGAGCCACGGCCAGCTTGTCTTCCGGCGCCAGTTCGTCCATGCCCAGGATCGCGATGATGTCGCGCAGTTCCTTGTAGCGCTGCAGGATGCCCTGCACCGAACGGGTCGTCGCGTAGTGGTCTTCGCCGATGACGTTCGGGTCGATCTGGCGCGAGGTCGAGTCGAGCGGGTCGACGGCCGGGTAGATGCCCAGCGCGGCGATGTCACGCGACAGCACGACGGTGGCGTCCAGGTGACCGAAGGTGGTCGCCGGCGACGGGTCGGTCAGGTCATCCGCGGGAACGTAGACGGCCTGGATCGAGGTGATCGAGCCGACCTTGGTCGACGTGATCCGCTCCTGCAGACGGCCCATTTCCTCGGCCAGCGTCGGCTGGTAGCCCACCGCGGACGGCATGCGGCCCAGCAGCGCGGACACTTCGGTGCCGGCCAGGGTGTAGCGGTAGATGTTGTCCACGAAGAACAGCACGTCACGGCCTTCGTCACGGAAGGATTCCGCGATCGTCAGACCGGTCAGCGCCACGCGCAGACGGTTGCCCGGGGGCTCGTTCATCTGGCCGTAGACCATGGCGACCTTGGACTCGCCCAGGTTCTCCAGATTCACGACGCCGGAATCGGCCATTTCATGATAGAAGTCGTTGCCCTCGCGGGTACGCTCGCCCACACCAGCGAACACCGACAGGCCGCTGTGGGCCTTGGCGATGTTGTTGATGAGTTCCATCATGTTCACGGTCTTGCCGACGCCGGCGCCACCGAACAGACCCACCTTGCCGCCCTTGGCGAACGGGCAGATCAGGTCGATCACCTTGATGCCGGTTTCCAGCAGCTCCTGCGACGGGCTCAGCTCGTCGTAGGCCGGGGCCTTGCGGTGGATGGAAGCGGAGTGCTCCATCGAGACCGGGCCGCGCTCGTCGATCGGGCTGCCCAGCACGTCCATGATGCGGCCCAGCGTGGCCGGGCCGACCGGCACGGTGATCGGAGCACCGGTGTTCTTCACCTCGATGCCGCGACGCAGACCGTCCGACGAGCCCAGCGCGATGGTGCGCACCACGCCGTCACCCAGCTGCTGCTGCACTTCCAGCGTCAGCGCGCTGCCTTCGAGTTTCAGCGCGTCGTAGATCTTCGGCATCTGGTTGCGCGGGAACTCCACGTCCACCACGGCGCCGATGCACTGAACGATCTTGCCCACTGCTTGAGTAGTCGCCATTTTTCGTTCCTTCAATCTTGATTCGTTGCGTCTGTCGCCCGGACCCGCGTCAGCCACCCAGGGCCGCGGCGCCGCCGACGATTTCGGACAGTTCCTTGGTGATGCCGGCCTGGCGGGTCTTGTTGTAGACCAGCTTGAGGTCGGCGATCAGCGTGCCCGCGTTGTCGGTGGCGGCCTTCATGGCCACCATGCGCGCCGACTGCTCGGACGCCATGTTCTCTGCGACGGCCTGGTAGACCAGGGCCTCGGCGTAGCGCACCATCAGGTCATCAATGACCAGCTTGGCGTCCGGCTCGTACAGGTAGTCCCAGCCGTGGGCCTGCTTTTCGGCCTCGGACTGCGACAGGCGATCGGACGACAACGGCAGGAGCTGCTCGACGCGAGGCTCCTGCTTCATCGTGTTGATGAAGTTGGTGTAGCAGAGATAGACCGCGTCGAGCTTGCCCTCGGCGTACTGGTCCAGCAGGATCTTGACCGGGCCGATCAGCTTCTCGAGGTGGGGCACGTCGCCGAGCTGAGTCGCCTGAGCGACCACCTTGGCACCGACCCGGTTCAGGAAGCTGAGACCCTTGTTGCCGATCGCGACAGCCTGGACCTTGGTACCGGCCGCCTCGAGCTCGCGCATCTTGTTGGTGACCACGCGCAGCACGTTGGTGTTCAGACCGCCGCACAGACCCTTGTCGGTCGCGACGACGATCAGGCCCACCTGACCCGTGCCACTGTTCTTCACCACGAACGGATGCTTGTACTCGGGCGTCGCCTGCGACAGGTTGGCCGTGATGATGCGGATCTTGTCCGCGTACGGACGAGCCGAACGCATGCGATCCTGCGCCTTGCGCATCTTGGACGCGGCGACCATCTCCATGGCCTTGGTGATCTTCTTCGTGTTTTCGAAGCTCTTGATCTTGCCGCGAATTTCCTTGCCTGCCGCCATGACGCTGCTCCCGGTTTAGGCGAAGGACTTCTTGAACGCGGCGATCGCAGCGCTCAGGGCCGCTTCCGCGTCCTTGTCCAGGGCCTTCTTCTCTTCGAGCGTCTTCAGCAGCGCGGCGTGGCTGGTCTTCAGGAACTGGTGCATGCCAGCTTCGAAGGCCAGGACCTTCTTGACATCCACGTCGTCCAGGAAGCCCTTGTTCACGGCGAACAGCGTCGCGGCCATCAGGCTGATGGACTGCGGCGAGTACTGAGCCTGCTTGAGCAGCTCGGTCACGCGCGCACCGCGGTCGAGCTGACGCTTGGTCGCGGCATCCAGATCCGAGGCGAACTGCGCGAACGCGGCCAGTTCACGGTACTGCGCCAGGTCGGTACGGATACCGCCGGACAGGCCCTTGATCAGCTTGGTCTGGGCGGCGCCACCGACGCGCGACACCGAGATACCGGCGTTGATCGCGGGGCGGATGCCGGCGTTGAACAGGCTGGTTTCCAGGAAGATCTGACCGTCGGTGATCGAGATCACGTTGGTCGGAACGAAGGCGGAGACGTCACCGGCCTGGGTCTCGATCACGGGCAGCGCGGTCAGCGAACCGGTCTTGCCCTTGACTTCGCCCTTGGTGAAGGCTTCCACGTAGTCGGCGTTGACGCGGGCTGCGCGTTCGAGCAGACGGCTGTGGAGATAGAACACGTCGCCGGGGAAGGCTTCGCGGCCCGGCGGGCGGCGCAGCAGCAGCGAGACCTGGCGGTAGGCCACGGCCTGCTTGGACAGATCGTCATAGACGATCAGCGCGTCCTGGCCGCGGTCGCGGAAGTACTCGCCCATCGTGCAGCCGGTGTAGGCCGACAGGTACTGCATGGCGGCCGACTCGGAGGCCGATGCAGCGACGACGATGGTGTAGTCCATCGCGCCGTTCTGTTCCAGAGCGCGCACCACGTTCTTGATCGACGAAGCCTTCTGGCCGATCGCGACGTAGACGCAGGTCATGTTCTGACCCTTCTGGTTGATGATCGCGTCGATCGCCACGGCGGTCTTGCCGGTCTGGCGGTCGCCGATGATCAGCTCGCGCTGGCCACGGCCGATCGGCACCATCGCGTCGATCGACTTCAGGCCGGTCTGGACCGGCTGGTCCACCGACTTCCGTGCGATCACGCCCGGGGCGACCTTCTCGACGACGTCGGTCAGCTTCGCGTTGATCGGACCCTTGCCGTCGATCGGCTGGCCCAGCGCGTTGACGACGCGGCCCATCAGCTCGGGGCCGACCGGCACTTCCAGAATGCGGCCGGTGCACTTGACCGTGTCGCCTTCGGAAATGGTCTCGTACTCGCCCAGGATCACGGCGCCGACGGAGTCACGCTCCAGGTTCAGCGCCAGACCCAGGACACCGCCCGGGAACTCGAGCATTTCGCCCTGCATCACGTCGCTCAGGCCGTGGACTCGGACGATACCGTCCGTCACCGAAACCACGGTGCCCTGATTGCGGATGTCGGCGGCGGCGCCAAGGCCGTCGATGCGGCTCTTGATCAGTTCAGAAATTTCTGCGGGATTCAATTGCATAGCTTGCTCCCAATCCAGCCGATCCGGCGCGCCGCCAGGGTATGCGCGGCACGCGGACCAGCCAGAGGATGGATTCGATTCAAGCGCTCAGCGCCACCTTCATGCGTTCGAGTCGGGCCTTGACGGAGGTGTCGAGCACCTCGTCGCCCACCACCACGCGGATGCCACCGATCAGCTCAGGCTCCAGCTCGACACGGGCCGACAGCTTGCGCGCGAAGCGCTTCTCCAGGCTTGCCACGACCTCGGCGAGCTGCTCGCCTTCGATCGGGTAGGGGCTGTAGATCACGGCATCGGACACGCCGGAGGCGGCGTTGACCAAGGCTTGGAACTGCTCGGCGATGGCGGGAAGCGCCACGAGGCGACCGTTCTCGATCACGGTGCGCAGGAAGTTCTGCACACCCGTCTCGAGCGGCATGCCGGCGACGCTGCTGATCAGGTCGAAGACCTGGTCGGCGGTCACCTTCGGGCTGTCGGCGAACTGGCGCAGCTGCTCGTCGGAAGCAACCGCGCTCAGCGCGGCGACCTGGCGGCTCCAGGCCGCCACGTCACCCTTCGAGGCGACCTGGAACAGGGCTTCGGCGTAGGGACGTGCGATGGTAGTGAGCTCGGCCATGTCACAGCTCCGTCTTCAGGCGGGTCAGCAGCTCGGCGTGGACGCCGGCGTTGACTTCGCGCTTGAGGATCTGCTCGGCGCCCTTGACGGCCAGTGCGGCGACCTGCGAGCGCAGGGCTTCGCGGGCTTGGATCGACTGCTGCTGGGCTTCGGCCTTGGCAGCGGCGACGATCTTGGCACCTTCGTCTTCGGCGCGGCGCTTGGCCTCGTCGACGATGGCCTGGGCGCGCTTCTCGGCGTCGGCCAGCAGCTTGGCGGTCTCGTTGCGCGATTGGACGAGCTGTTCCTCGACGCGCTTGTTGGCGCTCTGGAGTTCCAGCTTGGCCTTGTCGGCCGCAGCCAGACCGTCCGCGACCTTCTTGGCGCGGTCATCGAGCGCCTTCGTGATCGGCGGCCACACGAACTTCATCGTGAACCACCAGAGGATCGCGAAGACCACGATCTGCGCCAACAGTGTTGCGTTCAGATTCACGGCTTCGACCTTTCTCGTGTAAGTCGTTTAGGGGAACAGGGAACGACGAGAAAGACCGATTACTTCAGGACGAACGGGTTCGCGAAGGCGAACAGCATCGCGATACCGACGCCGATCAGGAAGGCCGCGTCGATCAGACCGGCCAGCAGGAACATCTTGGTCTGCAGCTCGTTCATCAGCTCCGGCTGGCGAGCCGAGGCTTCGAGGTACTTGCCACCCATCAGGGCGATACCGATACAAGCGCCGATCGCGCCCAGACCGATGATGATGCCGCAAGCCAGAGCGACGAGACCGAGGACGTTTTCCATGATTGCTCCTAAGAGAGGTTGTTGACGGACGGAAGGGAAAGGGAAACCGGGATGCGGGCGCGACTCCGGCCTCACCAGCCTTTTCAGGCCGGCGTGACTGTGACAGATTTCGCGCAGAAGATCGATGCCGATCGGCATCGATCCGGGTGCTTCAGGACCAGATCAGTGCTTGTCGTGCGCCTGGCCGACGTACACCAGGGTCAGCATCATGAAGATGAAGGCCTGCAGCGTGATGATCAGGATGTGGAAGATGGCCCAGGCCGCACCAGCGATGATCTGGCCGAACCACAGGGCGATGCCACCGAAGGAGCCGAAGCCCACCGCGCCCATCAGCGCGATCAGCATGAACACCAGCTCGCCGGCGAACATGTTGCCGAACAGTCGCATGCCGTGCGAGATGGTCTTGGCCAGGAACTCGATGATCTGCAGCGTGAAGTTGATCGGGGCCAGCAGGATCGCGGCCGGGCCGTGTGCATGGAACGGCGCCGAGAACAGCTCGCCGACCCAGCCGCCCAGGCCCTTGATCTTGATGCTGTAGTACAGACAGGCCAGCAGCACGGTGACCGACATGCCCAGCGTCACCGACAGGTCGGCGGTCGGCACGACGCGCAGGTAGGCGTGGTGCGGGTCATGGCCCATCGCACCGTAGATGCCGGCCCACAGGCGCGGCAGCAGATCCAGCGGCAGCAGATCCATCGCGTTCATCAGGAAGATCCAGACGAAGGCAGTCAGCGCCAGAGGAGCGACGACCTTGCGCGACTCCTCGTTGTGGATGATGCCCTTGGCCTGGGTGTCGACCATCTCGACCAGGAACTCGACTGCGGCCTGCAGACGACCCGGCACGCCGGAGGTCA
Organism: Sphaerotilus sulfidivorans; assembly: GCF_013426975.1. Lineage (GTDB taxonomy): Bacteria > Pseudomonadota > Gammaproteobacteria > Burkholderiales > Burkholderiaceae_C > Sphaerotilus > Sphaerotilus sulfidivorans. The sequence goes on along the minus strand of NZ_JACCPY010000004.1, from coordinate 215,991 downwards.
CGCTGCGCGCCACGCTCCACAGCAGGAAGCATCCAACGACGCCCAGCAGGATCGAGAAGAACAGCGAGTCCAGCTTCAGGACCGGATCGGTCAGCGAGAAGTCGGCAATGCCGGTCTGGGCACGGTTGGTCAGGTGGACCAGGTGGTGGGAGATGTACTCCCCCGCGGTCGGAGCGTGTTGATCGGCAGCCATCGTCTTCTCTCGAACGGTTGTCTTTTGTGTCTTAAGACCGATTGGTTGTCACCCGACCCTGCCACAGCAGAGCCAGCCAGTTCATCTTCATGCACACGATCATCGTGACCAGCAGGGCCGGCCAGCTCAGATCAGGCACGACCAGGACCGCTGCGGCCAGCATGGCCACCGAGACCCCGATCTTCAGGAACTCCCAGAACATGAAATTGAACGCAGCAACGTTCGCCTTCACCTCCGGCAGCCGGTTCATCCGGGTCATGCCGCGCGCAAGAAGCGCCGTCGGCACCACCACGGTGGCCGCGCCGTAAAGCGCGGACCAGACCGCTCCCCGCCCCGTGATGACCAGCCAGCACAGCACCGTCATCACCAGACCTGCCGCGGCTTGCGCCGCCACCACCCGCCACGGAGAGAGCTGCGGGAGACGGCTTCGAAGGGCTTGCGCCTCTTCCTTCGTCAGGCTCTTGAATTCTTCCTGCCCATCCTCAGCTGATGCTTCATCGAGGTCGACCTGCGCCGGGAACGTCCCGGATGTGCTTGTCTTCACGCTGTTCATCGGCTGGTTTGGCAAAACCACCGAATTATACGTGGAAACCCCGACAGCTTCGACGTTTCAACATCGTTTCAGCGCATCGTGCAGCGACCGCCCCTGAAGCGTGCACGCGATACAACACTGCGCCAGGCTCGTGCATTCATTCGCGGGTTGATCACACTTGACGGTCCAGGGTCGTGATGATGCGCAAGATCGATGACATTGCGCTTTCACCACGACGCACCATCACGGTGCTTCAGCGTCTTGAATCCGCCGAATCCGCTCAGTCCAGAGCGAACTGCGCCGGCAGGCCCGGCACCTCGACCCGGAGCGCCAGCACGCAGCCGGCCAGCGGCTGAGCAGCCAGCTCCTCGGCCGGGCGGTTCTCGCGCGCGGTGGTGATGTAGAGCGTCTTCAGATCAGCCCCGCCGAAGCAGGGCATGGTCGGGCAGCGCACCGGCAGGCGGATCTCGCGCAGCACCTCGCCGGCCGGCGACAGCCCCAGCACCCGCTGGCCCTCGAACATCGCCACCCAGTAGCAGCCCTCGGCATCGACCGCGGCGCCATCGGGGCGGCCGCCATAGCCGTCGAGCGGCTGGCCCGCCTGCTTGACGGGGAAGGACGCGAACACCCGCCGGCGCGACAGGCTGCCATCGTGGGCATCGACGTCGAAGGCGTGAACAGTGTGGGACTTGGTGTCCGACCAGTACATCGTGCGGCCGTCCGGACTCCAGCCCAGCCCGTTCGAGACGGTGATGCCGTCGGCCATGCGGCGGAGCTCGCCCTGCGACCAGCAGTAGAGCGCCGCCAGCGCCGGATCGCGCGGCTCGTAGATCGTGCCGACCCAGAAGCGGCCGAGCGCATCGCTCTTGCCATCGTTGAAGCGCTCCCGGGCGGGATCGTAGGGCGGCTCGGCCAGACGGGTGCGCTCGCCGCTGGCCGGATCGAAATGCCACAGGCCGTCGCGCATCGCCAGCATCAGGCCGCCGCCAAGCCGCGGCGCCAGGCTGGCCGGCTCGACGGGAAAGTCCCAGGCCGCGGTCGCGCCGCTGGCCGGATCGAGCCGGTGCACGCGCCGGCCGGGAATGTCGCACCAGTAGAGCACCTGCTCCTGCGGATGCCACATCGGCGATTCGCCGAGCAGGCAGGGGTCGCTGACGGCGCGGATCGGGGTGCGGGTGTCGTCCATCGGGCAGGTCTCCGGGGAAGCTCGAAAACCCGCGATCCTAGCGCCGTACCGCGATGTAACCCGACTGCGGCGCTGCAGGTCGGCAGATCGGCGGATCGGCAGACGGATCAGTAGCGGCTGCCGCCGCCGCTGCCGTCCAGCTCGGCGCGCAGATAGTGCGCGCCGGGAATCGGGTTGTAGTAGTAGGGCGGCACCTCGACGAAGCCCAGCGAGGCGTAGAGCTCGCGCGCGGCCTCCATGTCGTCCAGCGTGTCGAGCAGCACCGAGGAATAGCCTGCCAGGCGCGCCGCATCCAGCAGCGCCTCGGCCAGCTGACGGCCCAGCCCGAAGCGCCGGAACGCGCGGCGCACATACAGGCGCTTCATCTCGCAGGCGTTCGGGTAGTCGACATCGGTCAGCCGTCGCAAGGCGCCGCAGCCCGCCACCTCGCCGCCGACCAGCGCCAGCAGCAGCGTGCCGTCGGGCGCGGCATAGGGCGCCGGCAGTCCGGCCAGCTCCGCATCGAAATCCTGGAAGCACAGGTCGAACGACAGGCTGGCGGCGTAGTCACGGAAGATCTCGCGGGCGGCCTCGACCAGGGCCGGCGTGTCCGCGACGACAAGTCGTGTCTCGGGTTGGTCCATGGCGCCGCAGTCTAGCCGCCCTGCGCGCCCACCCAGACGGCCAGCGCCACCGCCGCCGCCACGATCGCCAGCGCCAGCGCGCGAGCGCGCAGATCGTCACGCGAGGCCGGCACCTCGGCGGGCAGCAGCTTGTCGCCACCGAGCATCGGGCGCACCAGGTCGGTGCCGCGCAGGCGGTAGAAGAGGATCGCCGCCAGGTGCAGGCCGATCATGCCCAGCAGCAGCCACTGACCCCAGCTGCGGTGCCAGGAGGTGGCCTTCAGGGCCAGCTCGGAGTCGACCCAGGCGTACAGCGGCCCGGTGAAGGCGATCTCGTCGTCGCTGATCAGGCCGGTGCCCAGCTGCAGCGCCACCAGCGCCAGCAGCGCGAACACCGACAGCGCACCGGTCGGGCTGTGGCCGGCGTCGAGATGTTCGCCCAGCCGCGGCTGGCCGCGCAGATGGCGCATCAGCGCGCCCGGCCCGTGCACGAAGCTGGCAAAGCGCGACCAGTACCCGCCCACCAGCCCCCAGACCAGCCGGAAGGCCAGCAGCGCCAGCACCGCCAGCCCCAGCCGGGAATGCCAGACCATCGCATTGCCGCCGATCTTGGCCGAGACCACCGCGCCGATCACCGCCAGCGCCAGCAGCCAGTGGAACAGCCGGGTCGGAAGATCCCAGATCCGCACCCGCACCAGCGCGGTCGACGGGGGGGAAGAAGTCGGATTCATCAAGTGTCCTGCATCATGAAGAGCCTCAAGGCGAAGGCTACACTGGCCCGGACCCCCGGGTCACGCCTGATTTCCATGTCCGACCGGAGAACCCTGCCGATGAAACGCCTCTGCCTCGCCCTGTGCACCGCCACCGGCCTGCTGGCCGCCCTGCCCGCCAGCGCCCAGTTCCAGAAGCCCGAGGACGCGATCAAGTACCGCAAGGCCAGCTTCACCGTGATGGCCGCCCACTTCGGCCGCATCGGCGCGATGGTCAACGGCAAGGCGCCGTTCGACGCCAAGGCCGCCGCCGAGAATGCCGCGCTGCTGGCTGCGCTGGCACCGCTGCCCGGCACCGCCTTCGGCCCCGGCACCGACAAGGGCGAGACCCGCGCCAAGCCCGAGATCTGGACCGAGTCGGACAAGTTCAAGGCCGGCATGACCAAGATGACCGAGGAGGTCAACAAGCTCAACGCCGCGGCCAAGACCGGTGACCTGGCCCAGATCAAGGCCGCCTTCGGTGGCGCCGCGCAGACCTGCAAGAGCTGCCACGACAACTATCGCAAGGACTGACCGCCGGCTCAGAGCCTCAGCGTCCCGCTGACGCAGCCGGCCACGTCGCCGGCGATCCACACGCCGGCGTTCTCGCCCGCCGCGATGCGCTCCACATGGACCCGCCCGTCGCGGCCGAGCGCGTGGCCCTGTCCGGCCACATAGCGCGCTGGCAGCAGGCCCGCGCCGGTCAGCCACTGCGCCAGCCCGGCGTTCAGACTGCCGGTGACCGGATCCTCCGGCACGCCCAGCTCCGGCACGAAGGCCCGCACCTCGACATCGACCTCGCCGCCGGCCGGCCAGGCGCCGACGACGCCGATCTTCAGCCCGGCCGCCGCCATCGTCGCGAAATCGGGCTGCAGCGCGCGCACCGCCGCCGCATCCGCCAGCCGCACGCCGAGCCAGCCGGGGCCGTTGTCGATCCATTCCACCTGCAGCACCTCAGGCGCAGCCAGCCGCAGCGCGGCCAGCACCTGCGCGACGGTCTCGGCATCGGCCGGGCCGCTGCGTCGCAGCGGTGGCGCCTGGAAGGCCAGTCGCGTCGCCGCTCCTGCCCCGTTCACGTCCACCCGGCGCACCCGCACCCGGCCCACGCCGCACTCCTGCACCACCTCGCCGGCGCGCTGCGGCACGCCGCCCGCGTCCAGCCAGGCCTGGGCGCTGCCCAGCGTCGGATGACCCGCGAAGGGCAGCTCGCCGCCGGGCGTGAAGATGCGCACCCGGTAGTCGGCTGACGGATCGGTCGGCGGCAGCAGGAAGGTGGTCTCGGAGAGATTCGTCCAGCGCGCGTAGGCGGCCATCTGCGCGTCGCTCAGGCCGTCGGCATCGATGACGACGGCCAGCGGATTGCCGAGCAGCGGCGTGGCGGTGAAGACATCGAGCACCGCATAGCGGCGCATCTGAGCGGCAGCGGTCATGGTCAGGGCGTCGGGGTCGGAGCGTCTTCGGTCAGGTGGCGGCGCAGCAGCACGCCCAGCGTGGCCACCGCGGTGCGGATCTCGTCGGGCGTCAGCGTCACGAAGGACAGGCGCACGGTGCGCGCGTCGGGCTGGCGGGCGTAGAAGGCGGCGCCGGGCACGAAGGCGATGCCCTGCTCCACCGCCTGCGGCAGCAGCGCGACCGCGTCGCAGCCTGCGGGCAGACGAATCCAGCAGAACATGCCGCCCGAGGGCGGCTGCCACTCGCTGCCGGCGGGCAGGTACTCGCGCAGCGCCTCGCACAGCGCGTCGCGCTGGCGGCGGTACATCGCGCGGATCTGGGGCACATGGGTGTCGAGGAATCCGTCGCGGATCACCTCGTGCACCACGCGCTGGTTGAAGCCCGGCGTGTGCAGATCGGCGGCCTGCTTGGCCTGCAGCAGCTTCGGGTAGAGCGCGCGCGGCGCCACCACGTAGCCCAGCCGCAGCCCCGGCGCCAGCACCTTCGAGAACGAGCCCAGATAGATCGTGCCCTCCGGCCAGCGCGCGGCCAGCGGGCGCGGCGGGGCCTCGTCGAACCACAGGTCGCCGTAGGGGTTGTCCTCGACCAGCGGCACGCCGGCCTGCTTGGCCGCGGCCACCAGCGCCTCGCGACGGGCTTCCGGCATCAGCCGGCCGCTCGGATTCTGGAAGTTCGGCAGCACGTACAGGAAGCGCGTGCCCGGCGCGTCATGCGTGAGCGCCGACACCGCCTCGGGCAGCGGCCCGTCGGCATCGCTGGCGACGCTGGCGAAGACCGGCTCCATCGGCGCGAAGGCCTGCAGCGCGCCCAGATAGGTCGGCGTCTCCACCGCCACCGGCGCGCCCGGATCGACCAGCACCTTGGCGACCAGGTCCAGGCCCTGCTGCGAGCCGGTGGTGATCAGCACCTGATCGGCGCCGACCGCCATGCCCTGCCCGGCCAGATGCGCCGCGACCCACTCGCGCAGGGGCGCGAAGCCCTCGCTGGCGGCGTACTGCAGCGCCTCGCGCGGGGTGTCGCGCAGCACGCGCTCGCAGGCAGCGCGCATCGCCTCGACCGGAAAGCTCTCCGGCGACGGCAGGCCGCCGGCCATCGACAGGATGCCCGGACGGTCGGTGACCTTGAGGATCTCGCGCAGGATCGACGGATTCATGCGCTCGGCGCGACGAGCCAGGGTCCAGGGAGAAGAGGAAGAAGCAAAGGATGGAAAAGATTCGGCAGCAGTCATGCACGGCCCTCCGGCTCGGATCGGTTCAGGGAAGACGGGACCGCCAGGACTCGGGGTGGCGTGCGCCCGACCGGCATTGTCCGTCCGATGCCCACGCAGGCCATCACCGCCAGCGCGAAGACCAGCGTGTCGGCCTGCAGCGGCTCGCCCAGCAGCGGCACGGCCGCCAGCAGCGCGAGAAAGGGTTGCAGCATCTGCACCTGGCTGACCCGCACCAGCCCGCCCAGCGCCAGGCCGCGGTACCAGGCAAAGAAGCCCAGCCACATCGAGAACACGGTGACATAGGCGAAGCCCGCCCAGGCCGCAGCCGACACCGCCCGCGGCTCGGGCGGCCATGACCACAGCGCCGCGGGCAGCGTCAGCGGCAGGCTGATCACCAGCACCCAGCAGATCACCTGCTCGGGCGGCCGCGAAGCCGACAGCCGCGCGCCGGCCACATAGCCCACCGCCCCGCACAGCATCGCCAGCAGCAGCCAGCCGTCGGCCGCGCTCACCCGGCCACCGCCCTTCAGGCCGGCAAAGCCCAGCACCAGCGCTGCCCCGGCCAGCGCGCAGATCCAGAAGCCGCGCGAGGGCCGCTGGCGCAGATGCCAGGCGCCGACCGCCGCGGTGCACAGCGGCAGCAGCCCGGTGATGACCGAGGCGTGCATCGACGGCACCTCGCGCAGTGCCATCGCCAGGCACAGCGGAAAGCCCAGCACCGTGCCGGCGGCCGACAGCAGCAGCGCGCCGCGCTCGGCGCGGGTCGGCCAGGCGGCGCGGGTCAGCTGCAGGAAGATCAGGCTGAGCAGCGCAGCACCGGCGGCGCGCCCGGCGGTGACGAACAGCGGCGGCAGCTGCGGCGCCTCCAGCGGCCCGACCGCCAGCCGGGTCATCGGCGTGGTCAGCGCGAACACCGCCACGCCCAGCAGGCCCAGCCAGAGGCCGCGGCGCTCGGCCGCCCGCTCGCGCTGCGGGGAAGAGATCGACGGGTTCGTGCTCATGATGCGCTGCAGTCTAGGCAACACAGCCAATACACTGACAGTACAGATCGCCCCACATCTCGACACACTGTATGGCCCGAACGACCGACACAGCGGCCCGCCTGCCGGCCGCGCTGCAGCTCAGCCGCGACGGCAGCCGCACGCTGTCCGAGCAGCTCGCCGCGCATTACGCCGCGCTGATCCGCCAGCGCCTGCTCGCACCGGGCAGCCGTCTGCCTTCGGTGCGCGAAGGCGCCCGCCGCCACGGCGTCAGCCCGCACACCCTGGTCGCCACCTACGACCAGCTGCTGGCGCAGGGCCTGGTCGAGGCGCAGCGCCAGCGCGGCTTCTTCGTGCGCGAGCGCGCGGCCCCTGCGCAGCGCGGCGAGGCCCCGGCCGCATCACCGCCCGACAGCCCGCGGGTGCCGGTCGACGCCAGCATGCTGATCCGCGGCATGCTCGGCAGCGGCGGCCGGCCCGGCCCTGGCCTGGGCACGCTGCCGCCCGCCTGGCTGGATGCGCCGATGCTGCAGGCCGCGCTGCGCCGGGTGCTGGCCAGCGGCCGCGAGGACGAGCTGGGCGCCGCCGCGCTGCACTACGGCGAGCCGGCGGGCGACCCGCGGCTGCGCGAGGCGCTGGCGCAGCGCCTGGCCGATGTCGGCGTGCGCGCCTCGCCGCGCCAGATCATGACCACGCTGGGCGCGACCCAGGCGCTCGATCTGGTCTCGCGCGCGCTGCTGGCGCCGGGCGACGCGGTGCTGGTCGACGAGCCCGGCTGGTCGGTCGAATACGCGCGGCTGACGCTGCTGGGCATGCGGCTGCTGCCGGTGCCGCGCGGCCCCGACGGGCCCGACCTGGCGGTGATGGAGGCGCTGGCGCGCGAGCACCGCCCCCGCCTGTACGTGACCGTCTCGGTGCTGCACAACCCGACCGGCGGCATGCTGTCGCTGGCCAGCGCGCACCAGCTGCTGCAGCTGGCGCAGGCGCACGACTTCCATGTCATCGAGGACGACACCTACGCGCACCTGGCGCCCGCGCACGCGCCACGGCTGGCCGCGCTCGACGGGCTCAAGCGCTGCTTCCACATCAGCGGCTTCTCGAAGATCCTGGCCCCCGGCTGGCGGGTCGGCTTCGTCGCGGCGCCGCCCGACTGGATCGAGCGGCTGATCGACGTGAAGATGCTCGCCAGCCTGACCACGCCGGCACTGCTGGAGCAGGCGGTGGCGGTCTGTCTGGAGCAGGGCCTGCTGCGCCGCCATGCCGAGCGGGTGGTGGCGCGGCTCGACGCCGCGCGCGGGCGCAGCGTGCGGCTGGCGCAGGGCGCGGGCTGCGAGTTCGTCTGCCCGCCGCAAGGACTGTTCGGCTGGATCGAGACCGGCATCGACACCGAGGCGCTGGCGCAGCGCCTGCTCGACCGCGGCTGGAGCACCGCGCCCGGCAGCCTGTTCCACGCCCGCCGTCAGCCGGGCACGAAGATGCGCATCAACTTCGCCACCGCGCAGGACGCGGCGTTCTGGCGTGAGTTCGAGAGCGAGCGCGAGGCGATGCGGCGCTGAAGCGCGCCGCCGCGCGCGGCGGCTGTCAGGCCGCCTCGACCAGCGCCTTCTTCATCTTCTTCATCGCCGCGACCTCGATCTGGCGGATGCGCTCGGCGCTGACGCCGTACTCGGCCGCCAGCTCGTGCAGCGTCATGCCGCCGGAGCCGTCGTCGTTGACCTTGAGCCAGCGCTCCTCGACGATGCGGCGGCTGCGGGCGTCGAGCGCGTCGAGCGCGCGCAGCAGGCCCGGGCCGGCCAGCTCGTCGCGGCGGCGGGCCTCGATCGCGCGGGTCGGCTCCTGGCGGTCGTCGGCCAGGTAGGCGATCGGCGCGAAGGACTCGTCATCGTCGTCGCCGCCCGGCTCGAGCGCGACGTCGCCACCGGCGAAGCGCGTTTCCATCTCGATCACGTCCTCGCGGCGCACGTTCAGCTCGGCGGCGACGCGGTCGATCTCGGCCTCGGTCAGGCCGGCGCGGTGGGTGGCGCCGTCGGCGGCCTCGCCCTTCATCTGGCGCTTCATCGAGCGCAGGTTGAAGAACAGCTTGCGCTGCGCCTTGGTCGTGGCGACCTTGACCACGCGCCAGTTCTTCAGGATGTATTCGTGGATCTCGGCCTTGATCCAGTGCAGCGCGTAGCTGACCAGACGCACGCCCTGGTCCGGGTCGAAGCGCTTGACCGCCTTCATCAGGCCGACGTTGCCTTCCTGGATCAGGTCGCCCTGCGGCAGGCCGTAGCCGAGATACTGCCGTGCCACCGAGACCACCAGGCGCAGGTGCGACAGCACCAGCCGGCCGGCGGCGTCCAGATCCTGCTGGTCGCGCAGGCGACGCGCCAGACGCGACTCGTCTTCGGCGCTGAGCATCGGCAGCCGGTTGACGGCGCTGATGTAGGCGTCGAGATTGCCCAGCGAAGGCACCAGGGCCCAGGGATCACGGACAGCAAGAGCGGTGGAAGAGGACAGTTGCATGTTGGCCATAGACTGTTTCAGCCTCCTGGAGTTCCTTTGATCTTAGCACTCGCTCTCAAGGAGTGCTAAGGCCGGAAACGGCAGAAAAGGGTCAGACTCGTGACAATCAGGGCACAGGAAAAAGGGAGCGAGAAGGCATGGAGCACGGTTCAGGGCAGCGATGGCGCGAGCTGGTGGCACTGGACACCGCGCTGCTGCGACGCCACCGGCGCTTCGCGCTGGCGGCGCTCGGCGCGCTGCTGGTGCCGGCGCTGTATGCGCTGATCTATCTGTCGAGCCTGTGGGATCCGAGCGCGCGCACCGGCGCGCTGCGTGCCGGGCTGGTCAACAGCGACCGGGGGGCCTACCACCGTGGCGTCGAGGTCAGCATGGGCGAGCAGGTGCAGCAGGCGCTGCTGCGCCAGCATCTGTTCGACTGGCAGGTCTTCGACGACCGGGAGGCGGCGCGGCAGGCGGTGCGGCGCGGCGAGCTGAGCTTCGCGGTGCTGATCCCGGGCGACTTCAGCGAACAGGCCCTGCCCGGCCGGGAGGCCGGCGCGGCGCGGCTGACGCTCTACACCTCCGAGGGCAACAGCTACAGCGCCGCCGGCTTTGCCAAGCGCTTCGCGCCGGAGCTGGCGCATCGGGTCAACGAGTCGCTCAACGAGCAGCGCTGGGCGCTGGTGCTGGAGACGGCCGCCGGCTCGCGGCTCGACCTGGCGACGCTGCGCGAGCGCGTCGAGCAGATCCGCGACGGCAGCGGCCGGCTGGCCGAGGGCCTGCACCAGGCCGACCTGGGCGTGCGCGAGCTCGGTCAGGGCCTGGCGAAGGCGCAGGACGCCGGCCAGCAGCTGCACCGCGGCGCCGGACAGCTCGCCGACGGCAGCAGCGCGCTGGCGACCGGCTGGCGGCCGCTGGCCGGCGCGCTGCGCACGCTCGACGCGCAGCGCCCGCCAGCCGCCGATCTGGAGGCGCTGCGCCAGGGCAGCCAGCGTCTGGTCCAGGGACAGGAAGAGCTCGGCCGCGGCCTGGAGGCGCTGCAGGGCGGCAGCCGCACGCTGCGCCAGGGCGCGCTGATGCTGCAGCAGGCCAGCGAGCCGATCCCGCTGGTCGGCGACGAACTGGCCGAGGCGGCCGCGCATCTGAGCGACGGTGCCGCTCAGCTCGGCACCGGCCTGGGCCAGGCCCGCGAGGCCAGCCGGCAGCTGCAGGCCGGCAGCCAGCAGCTCGCCGCCGGTGTGCAGACGCTGACCGGCGGCGTGGCGCAGGCAGGCGGCGCGCTGCACCAGATCGTCACGGCGCTGCCCGAGGACGGCCGCATCGATGCGCTGGCCCAGGGCGCGCAGCAGCTCGGCGCCGGCACCCAGGCGCTGGGCGACGGCCTGAAGCAGCTCCAGGCGGGCCAGGACCGCCTGCAGCACGGCCTGATCGAACTCGACGACGGCAGCCGGCGGCTGCATGAGGCGCTGACGCTGCTGGTGCGCTCGCTGCCCGCCGATCTGCCGCTGCCCGAGGGCAGCGCGCGCGGCCTGGCCGATTCGGTCGCGCCCCGGCTCGAGGTGGTCGCGCCGGTCGGCAGCGACGGCGCGGGCTTCGCGCCGAACTTCGTGCCGATGTCGCTGTGGATCGGCGCGGTGACCGCCGCGCTGATGTTCCATCTGCGCCGGCTGCCGCGCGAGGCGGCCGGTCTGGCCCGACCGCTGCAGGTGCTGGGCAAGCTGGCCTGGCCGGCAGCGATCGTGCTCGGCCAGGCGCTGGTGATGGTGGCGATGCTGACGCTGCTGCTCGACCTGAAGGTGCTGTACCTCGGCCCCTTCGTCGCGACGGTCATCACCGCCTCGCTGAGCTTCCTGGCGATCGTCTTCCTGCTGATCCGCTGGTTCGGCGACATCGGCAAGGCGCTCGGCCTGCTGCTGCTGGTGATCCAGATGGCCGCGGCCGGCGCGGCGATGCCGATCGAGCTGGCCTCGCCCTTCTTCCAGGCGATCCACCCCTGGCTGCCGCTGACCTGGGTGGTCAAGGCCCTGCGCGCCAGCCTGTTCGGCGCCTATGACGGCCAGTGGCTGATGCACTGGGCGGTGGTGGCCGGCTGCGGCGGCACGGCGCTGCTCGGCGCGATGCTGGCCGGGCGCTGGCGGCTGGTCGACCGGCAGGACTACCAGCCCGGCATCGAGTTCGACTGAACAACGAGACCACGACAGGGCAGAACGGTCCGGGCCGGTCAGCCGCTGCCCAGCGCCGCCAGACCGGCCAGCGCGCACAGCGCCGCGACCTCGGGCACCCGCACCTGATAGCCGCGCACCGACAGCACGCCACGCGACTGGAAGCTGCGGATCAGCCGCGACAGCGTCTCCGGCGACATCGCCAGCTGCTGCGCGATGTCGCGCTTGCGCTCCTGCAGCCGCAGCTCGGCCGGGCCGCTGCGCACCGGGCAGCGCTGCAGCAGCCACTGCGCCAGCCGGGCCGGCGCGTCGTTGTGCAGCAGATTGCGCGAGGCCAGCGTCATCTGGCGGATCTGCATCGCCAGCGCCTGGCAGAGCAGACCGGCCAGCGCCGGCTGGACCGCCATCTGGCGCATCACCTCGTCGATCGGCAGCTCGGCGATGACCGCGTCGGACAGCGCCTGCGCCTCCATCGTGCAGGGCTGGCAGAGCCAGGCGGCGCTGACATCGATCCAGGCCGGGCCGTTGACGCTGCGCTCGGTGCGCAGGCTGCCGTCCGGCGCACGCGAGCCCATCACCACATCGCCCGACAGCAGCAGCACCAGGGCGCGCGCCGGCAGGCGGGTCTCGAGAATCATGTCGCCCGCCGCCACCGTGCGACGGCGGGCCATCGCCATCAGCGCGTCGATCTCGGTCTGGGCCAGCGCCGAGGCGGCCAGCACCCGACGCCACGGCGACGGATCGGCCGGGGACGGCGGCGGCGCGGCCAGGCGGCGACGCGGACGGGGCAAGGGGGCGGCCGCAGGGGAAGTGGTCCCCTCGGCCCGGGCGGTGAACATCTCCATGGGCGGGCAGTCAGGCTGTGCGGACGCGGCAGGATCGCCGCTGCACTGTCACCCAAGTTCGCGCCGTCACTGTTGAGACAAGTCAAGCCGGACCGCGCAATACCCCCCGGCGGTTCAGGCCGCGGCAGCGATTCAGTCGAGCCCGAGCTCCTGGATCTTGCGGGTGATGGTGTTGCGGCCGATGCCGAGCTTGTGCGCGGCCTCGATGCGCCGCCCCTTGGTCAGCGACAGCGCGGCCAGGATCAGCCGGGCCTCGAACTGGCGGGTCAGCGTGTCCCAGACCTGCGGATGGCCCTGGTCGAGCAGCTCGCAGGCCTGCCGCTCCAGGCCGGCCAGCCAGGCATCCTGTCCGGGCAGCAGCACCGCCGCCGCCGGGCTGACCGCCTCGCGCGACAGCGCCGGCATCGCCAGGCCCGCCGGCAGCGCCGCCGCCGCCCCGCCCGGCGGGCTGCTGTCGGCCGCCGCCGGCAGACCCGCCGCGCCCGCGGCCACCGCGGCGGCGGCATGGGCCTGCACCTCGGGCGGCAGATCCTTCGGATCGACCACCTGCGCCGGCGCCATCACCGTCAGCCAGTGGCAGAGGTTCTCGAGCTGGCGCACATTGCCGGGAAAGTCGAACAGCACGATCTGCTGCAGCGCGGCCTCCGAAATCCGCTTGGGTTCGACGCCCAGCTCCTTGGCGCTGCGCTGCAGGAAATGGCGCGCCAGCCCGGCGATGTCCTCGCGGCGCTCGCGCAGCGGCGGCAGGCGCAGCCGGATGACGTTCAGGCGGTGGAACAGATCCTCGCGGAAGCCGCCCTCGCGCACCCGCTCCTCCAGATGCTGGTGGGTGGCGGCGATCACGCGCACATTGCTCTTGAGCGGCTGGTGGCCGCCGACGCGGTAGAACTGGCCGTCCGACAGCACCCGCAGCAGCCGCGTCTGCAGGTCGAAGGGCATGTCGCCGATCTCGTCGAGGAAGAGCGTGCCGCCCTCGGCCTGCTCGAAGCGGCCGCGCCGGGTCGCCTGCGCGCCGGTGAAGGCGCCGCGCTCATGGCCGAACAGCTCCGACTCGAGCAGATCCTTCGGGATCGCCGCGGTGTTGATCGCCACGAACGGGCCGCCCGCGCGCGGGCTGTGCTTGTGCAGCGCCCGCGCCACCAGCTCCTTGCCCGAACCGGACTCGCCGGTGATCAGCACGGTGACATTGCTCTGGCTCAGGCGGCCGATGGCGCGGAACACGTCCTGCATCGCCGGCGCCTGGCCGAGCATCTCGGGCACCTCGGGCGCACCGCGGTCCTCGACGCTCTCCTCGCGCAGGCTTTCCTCGACCGCGCGGCGGATCAGCTCGACCGCCTTGGGCAGGTCGAAGGGCTTGGGCAGGTACTCGAAGGCGCCACTCTGGAAGGCGGAGACCGCGCTGTCCAGGTCGGAGTAGGCGGTCATGATGATGACCGGCAGGCCGGGATGGCGGGCCTTGACGCTGGCGAGCAGGTCGATGCCGGTGCCGCCCGGCATGCGGATGTCGCTGACCAGCACCTGCGGCGCGTCGTCCTCGAGGGCAAGCAGCACGTCGCGCGGATTGGTGAAGCTGCGCACCGGCAGCTCCTCGCGCGCGAGCGCCTTCTCCAGCACGAAGCGGATGGATTGGTCGTCGTCAACGATCCAGATGGGTTTCATGCGCGTGGCCTGTCATGGCGTGAGATCCCGCCCTCCCCGACCACGTCGGGCTCAGGGCAGCGGGATCTGGATCTTGAACAGCGTGCAGCCCGGCTCGCTCTCGCATTCGATCAGGCCGTGATGCTGCTGGACGAAGTCCTGTGCCAGCGTCAGGCCGAGCCCCGAGCCGCCGTCGCGGCCGGAAACCAGCGGAAAGAAGATGCGATCGCGGATCTCGGGCGGCACGCCGGGTCCGTTGTCCTCGATATGCAAGTCCAGTGCCAGCCGATAGCGCTGCCGGCCGATCGTGACCTGGCGCGCCGCACGGGTGCGCAGCACGATGCGCGCCTCGCCGGCGGCGCGGCGCTCGGCCAGCGCCTGCGCGGCGTTGTGGGCGATGTTGAGCACCGCCTGGATCAGCTGCTCGCGGTCGCCGCGGAATTCGGGCAGCGAGGTGTCGTAGTCGCGCTGCACCACCAGCCCCTTCGGGAACTCGGCCAGGATCAGCGAGCGCACCCGCTCCAGCACCTCATGGATGTTGACGTCGGCCACCATGTGCGGGCGGCGATGCGGCGCCAGCAGCCGGTCGACCAGCGCCTGCAGCCGGTCGGCCTCGTGGATGATGACCTGGGTGTATTCATGCAGCGAGCGGTTGTCGAGCTCCATCTCCAGCAGCTGCGCCGAGCCGCGGATGCCGCCGAGCGGATTCTTGATCTCGTGGGCGAGATTGCGGATCAGCTCCTTGGTGATGCGGGCCTGGTCGAGCGCACGCGCCTCGCGGTCCTGCCGCGCCTGCTGCTCCAGCTCGACCAGCTCGAGCAGCACCTGCTCGCCATGGTCGATCTGGGTCACGATCGCATGGACCGGCAGCGGCTCGCTGGAGGCCGCGCCGGGCGGACGCCCCAGCAGGGCCTCCAGCCGGGCGGTGCTGTACTCGTTGGCCACCACCGCATCGAAGGTGACCTTCAGCATCGCCGGATCGACGAACCAGCCGAAGGCGCTGCTGCCCTGCAGCGCGCGGCGCGGCAGGCCCAGCGTGCTCTCGAAGGCGGCGTTGACATGCTGGCAGCGCCCCTCGCGGTCGAGCACCGCGACCATCGTCGCCAGATGGTCGAAGGCCTCGAAGGACGAGGAGGTGCGGTTTCGGTTCCTGAAGAAGCTCACGGGTTGGGCAGCTTGCTGAGTTCACGCCGGATCGCGGCGACGTCGGCTTCCTTGCGGGCGATGGCCGCCTTCATCTCGGCCACCCGCTCCTGGTAGCGGGCGAAGTTGCGCTCGTCGCCACGGCGCTCGGGTTCGCCGTTGTTGTAGTCCTTGCGCAGCACCGCCAGCGCGCTTTCCTCGCGCGCCAGCTCGGACTCGAGAATGCGCCGCGCATCGCTGTCGCGGGCGCGCTGCTGCGCGGGATCGACCCGCATTTCCGGCGCGCCGGCCGGCCGGGCCGAGCCCGAGGCGGTCGCGGCCGGCGCGCTCACCCGGCCGGCACCCTCGCCCGCTGCCGGCGCGGCACGGCGGGGCGCCGCGCCCTGCACCACGGTGACCGGCGCACCGTCGAGGGTGCGGCAGCCGCGCTCGGCCGCCTCCTTCGGAGTGATCTGGTCGGTGTAGAGGTTGCCGGGGCAGCGGTAGACCGGCCGCTCCTGGGCCGCCGCGTTCGGCAGGAAGGTCAGCGCCGTCAGACCGGCCCAGGTGAGCACGGCAAGCCGCGGGCGAAGGCAGGAAGCTCGGATCATGATCGGATCAGTATCGCGCAAAAGGAAAGGCGGCCCGGAGGCCGCCTTCGCGATGGGTGTCCGCCAGGACAGCGCTGCCGCCGGCTTGAGGCCGACGGCAGGCCCGCATCACAGCGCGTAGTACATGTCGAACTCGGCCGGATGGGTCGTCATGCGCATGCGCTGGACTTCCTGCATCTTCAGGTCGATGTACGCGTCGATGTAGCTGTCGGTGAACACGCCACCCTTGGTCAGGAACGCACGGTCCTTGTCCAGGGCTTCCAGAGCCTGCTCCAGCGACGAGCAGACGGTCGGGATCAGCGCGTCCTCTTCCGGCGGCAGGTGGTACAGATCCTTCGTGGCGGCTTCGCCCGGGTGGATCTTGTTCTCGACGCCGTCCAGGCCGGCCATCAGCAGCGCGGCGAAGCCCAGGTACGGGTTCATCAGGGGATCCGGGAAGCGGGCTTCCACGCGACGGCCCTTCGGGTTCGCGACGAACGGGATGCGGATCGAGGCCGAACGGTTCTTGGCCGAGTAGGCCAGCTTCACCGGGGCTTCGTAGCCCGGGACCAGACGCTTGTACGAGTTGGTGCCCGGGTTGGTGATGGCGTTCAGCGCGCGAGCGTGCTTGATGATGCCGCCGATGTAGTACAGCGCGAAGTCGCTCAGGCCGGCGTAGCCGTCACCAGCGAACAGGTTCTTGCCGTCCTTCCAGACCGACTGGTGCACGTGCATGCCCGAGCCGTTGTCGCCGACGATCGGCTTCGGCATGAAGGTCGCGGTCTTGCCGTAGGCGCCAGCCACGTTGTGGATGACGTACTTCTGCAGCTGGACCCAGTCGGCGCGCTCGATCAGCGTGCTGAACTTGGTGCCGATCTCCATCTGGCCGGCGTTGGCCACTTCGTGGTGGTGCACTTCGACCGGAATGCCCAGGCTTTCCAGGATCAGGCACATCTCCGAGCGCATGTCCTGGCCCGAATCCACCGGCGGCACCGGGAAGTAGCCACCCTTGACGGTCGGGCGGAAGCCCTTGTTGCCGTGCTCGTAGTCCTTGCCGGTGTTCCAGGCGGCTTCTTCCGACTCGATCGAGACGAAGCAACCCGACATGTCGACGTTCCAGCGGACGCTGTCGAACACGAAGAATTCCGGCTCCGGACCGAAGTAGGCGGTGTCGCCCAGGCCCGAGGCACGCATGTAGGCCTCGGCGCGCTTGGCCAGCGAGCGCGGATCGCGCTCGTAGGCCTTGCCGTCGGCCGGATCGATGACGTCGCAGGTCAGGATCAGGGTCGGCTCTTCGAAGAACGGATCGATGTTCGCGGTGTTCGGATCCGGCATCAGCAGCATGTCCGACGCCTCGATGCCCTTCCAGCCGGCGATCGAGGAGCCGTCGAACGCGTGACCCGACGTGAACTTGTCTTCATCGAAGTGCGAAACCGGCACGGACACGTGCTGTTCCTTGCCACGGGTGTCGGTGAAACGGAAGTCGACGAACTTGACTTCGTTTTCCTTCACCATCTTCATCACGTCGGCGACGGTCTTGGCCATCAGGGGCTCCTAGCGAGATGGGGATATCTGTGAATGGATCGGGGTGTTGCAAGGTTCACGACCGGGCCGCGAACCGCATGGCAATGTAGCAGAAAGCATGCCTGAATCCGTATCCACAGGAACGGTCTTCATGTCGCTTCATGCCGCCTCAGACCGCCGGAATCGGCCCCGGATCAGGCAGATTCCGTGCATGCACCATATCTGTGCGCAAACAGTTTCACGCCATGATTCATTCTGGTGCATTCGAGCGCACCATTTCGGGGCCCGTGCGGGCACCGAAGCGGGCGAGCCCGTCCAGCAGGGCGGCGTAGGCCGCATCGAGGCGCTCGCCCCGGCCCTTGACGCCCAGCTCGATGTGGCGGCCGTGCACCGGATGGTCGACGCTGGGCAGGCTGAAGACCTTGATGCCCTCGAAGCGGGCCTCGAGGTCGATCATCAGCGGCGTCAGGCTGGCCTCCATCGCGCCATAGACGATGAGCGAGCGCTCCTGCTGCACGCCCGCGCCATGCAGGTGCGCATAGCGGGTGTCGAGCAGCGCCTCGATCATCGGGTGCGCCATCACCGGAAAGCCCGGCACGAAATGCACATCGCCGACCGAGAAGCCCGGAATGCGGTTGTACGGGTTCGGGATGAGGGTGGCGCCCTCGGGAAAGACGCCCATGTTGAGCCGGTGCAGCGTGTCCGGATGGTCGGGATCGTCGGTCCAGCCCTTCTCGGCGGCGAGCTGGCGCACCCGCTCCATGATCAGCTCGCGCGCCTCGGGGTGCAGCGCCAGCGGCCGGTCCAGCGCAGCCGCGGCGCACTGGCGGGTGTGGTCGTCGGGCGTGGCGCCGATGCCGCCACACGAGAACACCACATCGCCGCTGGCGAAGGCGGTGCGCAGGATCTCGGTGATGCGGCGCGGGTCGTCGCCGACATAGTGGCTCCAGGCCAGCGCGAGGCCGCGCGCCGAGAGCAGCTCGATGACCTTCGAGAGGTGCTTGTCCTGGCGCTTGCCCGAGAGGATCTCGTCGCCGACGATGATGAGGCCGAAGTTCATGGCAGCAGAGGCGGGTTCGGGAGGGAGGAGGAGGAGGAAGAAGCAGAAGGGGACGCTGAAGACGGCAGCGCCGGTGCGCCCGGCATCGGCACGCCGTCGACCGGCTCGATCTCGACGCGCAGCGGCTGCAGCACCGGCGCGGCCTGGCGGCGGGCATCAAGCGCGGCCAGCATGTAGTGCGCGAACCAGAGCGCGGCGAAGACCTCGACCAGCGTGTAGAGCCAGACATAGACCGGCAGCAGCAGCGGCGCCATCGGCAGCGCCAGCACGCCGAAGGCCCAGATCAGCGACGGCGCCGCGCCCAGGTAGCCGCAGGTCACGCCGATGGCCAGCAGCGGCGCGCGGTGCTCGCGCAGCAGCGCGGCACGCTCGGCCGCGTCGGCATGCTCGGCCAGCACGTCGTGGGCCATGACGCGGTAGGTCAGCCAGCCCAGGATCAGCGGCGGCAGCAGCAGCGCCAGCGGCGGAATCAGCCACAGCGGCAGCGTCAGCACCAGCGCCGCCAGCGCCGCGCCGATCGAGCCCAGCGTCCAGCCCAGCGCGCGCCACCATGCCAGCGGGCCGCGCCGCTCGAGCGCCTCGAAGCGGCGCCGCCCCACCAGACCGATCAGGGTCGGCGCCATCAGCGCCGACACCAGCAGCAGCGCGGCGATGATCAGCACCGGCACCACCGCCACCAGCAGCAGCAGCGGCCCGATGACATGGCGCAGCACCCCGCCGGTCCAGGTATCCAGCCAGGCGATCGCGTCGCCCAGCAGCGGTGCGTCGACCACCAGCGCGGTCATCGCGGCGGCCGCAGGCTCCCAGAAGAACCAGGCCAGGGCCGTCGACACGGTGCCCAGCAGCAGCACCGGCAGCATCGACAGGAAGATCACGCGCGGCATGAAGCAGTAGCCGATCGCGCGCCAGAGGGCATCAAGGACTTTCGACATGCCCGCCAGCATAGCGAAGCGGCGATGCCGGTGCGTGAAGGATGCGCAGTGCGCCGGACGCGGCAGGCCCGGCCCCGATCGCGTCAGCCGCGCCCGATCAGCCGCAGCAGCCCCAGCCGCTGCTGCGCCCAGAAGCCGCGGCCGTAGTCGCGTCCGCCCTCCTCGGGCAGCTGGTCGCGGATGCCGGTCGGGCCGACCGGGCTGCGGAAGTCGGCGGTGCCGAACAGGATGTCCCAGACCGGGAACAGCACCGCGAAGTTGCAGCCGCCCAGCGTGCCCCTGCCGGCCGCGGACTCATGGCCCAGGCCGATGGCATGGTGCAGGCGGTGGAAGCGCGGGCTCACCAGCAGACGCTCGCCGATCAGGCCGAAGGACAGGCGCAGATTGGCATGCGACAGGCTCTCGACCAGCTGGCCGAAGGCGACGATGGCGACGAACTGCGCCGGCGCGACCCCGATCAGGTGGCCGATCTGCACCAGCAGCGCGTCGCGGATCAGGTCGTCGAGCAGGTGGTTGCGGTTGTCGCTCCACATCGTCATCTGGCGCTGGCTGTGGTGCAGCGCATGCAGCGCCCACCAGGCATCGAAGCGGTGCTGCGCGCGGTGCAGCAGATAGTCGACGAAGTCGAGCAACAGCAGATAGACCAGGAAGGCCGCCAGCGCGGTGTCGGTCACGCCCGGCCACCAGGGCGCGATCGCCTCGTCCAGATGCCAGCCGGAAAAGCCGTGCACCGCCAGCGCGCCCCACAGCGCCTGCCACAGCGGATCGACCAGGAAGAACAGCCCGACGCGAAAGAGCCCGAGCCGGTGCAGCAGCGTGTAGGCGATGTCCGGGCGGATGGCGGCGCGGTCGCGCACCGGCTCGGCCGGGCGCAGGCGCTGCAGCGGCCCGATCAGCGCCAGCATCACCGCCAGCTGCAGCAGGCCCACCAGCAGCCAGCCGGTGGCGTTGTAGGCATCCTCCAGCAGGGCGCCCTGCCCGAGCGCGAACAGCAGCGGCTGCACCACCGCCTCGAACAGCCACTGCTGGGCCTGGCCGAAGAGCTGGACAAGAGCGTCGATCATGGTCGTGACGGAGAGGACGTCGGGGCCGGACGGCGCGCCGCCTCGCCCAGCTCGGGATGTTCGGTCAGCGTGGCGAAGCAGTGGCCGCGCGCCTTCAGCCCGACGATCAGCGGCTCGAGCACCGCCGGCGCCCAGACCTCCTGGCGCGACCAGATGCCCAGGTGCGCCAGCAGGATGTCGCCCGGGCGGATGTCGCGCAGGGCCTGCTTCAGCAGCCGGTCGTTCGGATGGCGGTCGCTGGACAGCTCGTCGCCGAGAAAGCCTGCCGGGCTCCAGCCGACATGCGTCCAGCCGCAGCGCGAGGCCGCCGCCAGCAGCGCCGGCGAGGTCTTGCCGCCGGGCGCGCGGAACAGCGCGGCCATCGCCGGCCGGCCGGCGATCTCGGCCAGGCGTGCGGCCGGCCGGGCCAGCTCGGCGCAGTACTGGGCGGCGCTCATCGTCGAGCGCACGCCGGCCTGCGGGCCGGCGCTCGGGCGCACCTCGAAGCCGCCGTCGGCGCGGTCGGCGCGCCAGTAGACATGGTCAAAGGTGTGCGAGGCGAACAGATGGCCCTCGGCCACCCGCGCGCGCCACCACGGCGCCCACTGCGCGTCCAGGCTGCCGCCGTCGGTCTGCGTGCGCTCGTTGGCCAGGAAGAAGGTGACCTGGACCTGCTGGCGCCGCAGCACCTCGGCCACCAGCGGCGCCACGCCCATGTGCCCGGTGTCGAAGGTCAGGAACAGCGGACGGGCGCAGCCGGCCGCCGCCGCCGGGCCGGCGGCCAGCAGCCCGGCCACCAGCAGGCCGACCGGCAGCGCCGCACGCATCGTCACAGCCTCGGCGCGTGGTCGAGCGTCCAGACGCCGTGCGGCGACTTGCCCACGCTCACCTGGCGCACCACCTTCTTCTGCTCGGTGTCGATGACGCTGAGCTTGCCGGCCCAGCGCGAGGCCACGAAGATGAACCGGCGATCCGGCGACAGGTCCATGCAGTCCGGGCCGCTCGGCGCCGGATAGGTGTCGACCACCGCCAGCGTCTGCAGATCGATGCGGCTGATGGTGTTGGCCACCCGGTTGCTGACCAGCACATGGCGGCGGTCGCCCCAGGCGCGGAAGGCGTGCGCGCCGTCGCCGGTCGGAATGCGCCGGATCAGCTTCGGCGGACTGACGCTCACGTCATAGGCCTCGACCACCGAGTCGCCGGTCAGGCCGACCAGCAGCGTGCGGTCATCGGGCGTCAGGTAGACATCGGCGGGCATCTTGCCGCTGGGAACGGTCCAGCGCGGCGTCTGCGTGGCCAGGTCGACCGCGATGAGCTGGTCGCTGTCCTGCAGGCTGGCGTAGACCACCGTGCTGCGGGTGTCGATCGCCAGATGGCTGGGCGTCTTGCCGGCGGGCACGCGCTTGACCAGCGTGATGTCGAAGCCGCCACCGGCCGGCCGGCCGACCCGGTACAGGTCGATGTGGTCCAGGCGGTTGGCCGCGGTCACGAACCACTGCATGTCGGGCGAGAAGCGCAGATGGTAGGGATCGACGATGCCGGTGAGCGTGCGCTGGACCTCGCCGCTGCGCGGATCGACCAGCGTGATCGAGTCGCCGACCGCATTGGCCACCAGCAGCGACTTCTCGTCGGGCGACAGGTAGAGGTGGTGCGGCTCCTTGCCGGTGGGCACGCGGCGCAGCTCGGTCATCGTCAGCGGGTCGATGACGCTGAGGGTGGCGTCGAGCGAGTTCAGCACGAAGATCGGCGTGCGCACCGAGAACGGCGCCGCGGCGGCGGAGGCCGTCGAAGCGGCTGGCGTGGCAGGCGCGGCGGACGCTGTCGGCACGGCCGAGGCGGAAGGCGTCGACGGGCTGGCCGGCGACGGGCTGGCCGGCGACGCGGCGGTGGTCGGCCGGCAGGCCCCCAGCGACAGCGCCAGCAGGCTGGCCGAGGAGGAGCGAAGGCAGTCGCGGCGCGAGATCATGCGGCGGGGGGGTGGGGTGAGGCGTTGTCGTTCGGTTCGGGGAGCGCGGCAGTTTAGCCCGCCGCTCCGCCTCGCCCTCCCCCCTCGCCTGCCCAGCGTCGCACCCCCGCTTGAGCGGGATCAGCAGATCGCCAGATCGGCAGATCGGCCGAGACGCCTGTCGGTCCCGGCCACTCAGGCCACGCCCTGGGCCTTGAACCATGCCAGGCAGCGCGCCCAGCCGTCGGCCGCCGGCCCGGCACGGAAGCTGGGGCGATAGTCGGCATGAAAGGCATGCGGCGCCTCGGGATAGACGACGAACTCCGAGCGCTGCGCGGCCGGGCTGCCGGCCGCCAGCGCCGCCTTCATGCGCTCGACCGTGTCGAGCGCGATGCCGGTGTCGGCCGCGCCGTACAGGCCCAGCACCGGCGCCTTGAGTTCGCCCGCCAGATCGACCGGATGGCGCGGCTGCAGCGCACTGGCGTTGCCCACCAGCCGGCCGTACCAGGCCACGCCGGCCCGCACCTGCGGGCTGTGCGCGGCATACAGCCAGGTGATGCGGCCGCCCCAGCAGAAGCCGGTCAGGCCGAGCCGCGCCGTGTCGCCGCCGTTGCGGGCCGCCCAGGCCACCGTGGCATCAAGATCGCGCATCACCTGGGCGTCGGGCACCTTCGAGATCACCTCGGCCTGCAGCCGGGCGATCTCGCCGTAGCTGCCGGCGTCGCCCTGGCGCACGAACATCTCCGGCGCGATCGCCAGATAGCCCTGGCGGGCGAAGCGGCGCGCCACATCGGCGATGTGCTCGTGCACGCCGAAGATCTCGCTGATGACCAGCACGACCGGCAGCCGGGTTCCGCCCGCAGGCGCGGCGCGATAGGCCGGCATCGCGAAGCCGTCCACATCGATGCTGATCTCGCCGACCGTCAGGCCGTCGGCCGGGGTCTTCACCACCGTCTGCGCCATCACCGGCAGCACCGCCGCGGCAAAGCCGGTGCCCAGCGTGGTGCGCATGAAGCCGCGCCGGTCGGGCGCAGGCATCGGCCCGACCGTCACGAGGCTGTCGAAGTCCTGGCGCATATTGTCATCAAGGGGATTCACGGCCATGTCGGTCTCCTGGAGAGCGGGGTTGTCGGCAACCGCGCGAGCATCCGGGGACGCAAAAAAAACCGCAGTCACGGCCGGCTTGTCCCCGAGAAGACCATGGACAATTCACGCATGCCAGCCCAGTCAGCCTCTTCCTCCGTGCCGTCCTGGCGCGGCGTTCTCGCCTCGATCGACATCGGCTCGAACAGCTTCCGCCTCGAGATCGGCCAGACCACCCGCGGTCGCTACCGCCGCATCGACTATCTCAAGGAGACGGTGCGGCTCGGCGCCGGCCTGGATGCCGAGGGTCGCCTGAGCGAGGAGGCCGCGCAGCGCGGCCTGGTCTGCCTGCAGCGCTTCCGCGCCCGGCTGGCCGGCATTCCGGCGCGCCAGCTGCGCGCGGTGGCGACGCAGACGCTGCGCGAGGCCGCCAACCGCGACGCCTTCCTGGCCCGCGCGGCCGAGGCGCTCGGCCATCCGGTCGAGGTGATCTCCGGCCGCGAGGAAGCGCGGCTGATCTACAAGGGCGTGGCGCGGCTGCAGCCCTCATCGCACCCGCGGCTGGTGATCGACATCGGCGGACGCTCGACCGAGCTGATCATCGGCGCAGGCAGCGTGCCGATGCAGGCCGAGTCCTTCGGCATCGGCAGCGTCAGCCTGTCGATGCGCTACTTCGGCGACGGCCTGTTCACCGAGGAGCGCTTCCGCGCCGCGCAGATCGCCGCCGGCGCCGAGTTCGAGGAGGCGCTGGAGACCTTCTCGCGCCGCCACTGGAGCGAGGCGCTGGGCTCGTCGGGCACGGCCGGCGCGGTCTCGCAGATCCTGGCCGCCGCCGGCATCAGCGACGGCGCGATCACGCCCGAGGGCCTGGCCTGGTGCATTCGCGCCTGCGTGCAGGCCGGGCGCGTCGACGCGCTGGAGCTGCCCGGCCTGAAGCCGGAACGCCGCGCGGTGCTGGGCGGCGGCCTGGCCATCCTGTCGGCGCTGGCGGCGCAGTTCGGCATCGAGGCGCTGCAGCCCGCCCGCGGGGCGCTGCGCCAGGGCGTGATCTTCGATCTGGAGGAGCGCCTGGCCGCCGACCGAGATCCGGCCCACCATGATCTGCGCGACGACACGGTGGCCGAGCTGCAGCAGCGCTTTCGCGCCGACGCGATGCAGGCCCGCCGCGTGCAGGACACGGCCCAGCGCCTGCACCGCCAGGTCCAGCCGCGCGCCGAGCTGGACCTGCAGCGCGAGCTGGGCTGGGCGGCGGCGCTGCACGAGATCGGCATGATGGTCTCGCACCACGATCACCACCGCCACAGCGCCTACCTGATCGCGCATGTGGACGCGCCGGGCTTCTCGCAGACGCAGCAGCGCCGGCTGGCCGATCTGGTGCTGGGCCACCGCGGCGGGCTGCGCAAGATCGAGGCCGCGCTGGCCGAGCCCGACCTGGTCTGGCAGCTGCTCGCGCTGCGGCTGGCGGTGCTACTGTGCCATGCACGCTGCGCACCCGACGAGCCGCTGCCGACGCTGGCGGCCGGCGGCCGCGCGGTGCAGCTGCGCCTGCCCGCCGGCTGGGGCGAGCGCCACCCGCGCACGCAGCATCTGCTGGCGGCCGAGGCCGAGGCCTGGGCACGCGTAGGCGCGCTGCAGCTGCAGATGCCCCGAGCCTGAACGCGTCGATCTGGCTGGTCAGACAGGCGAAAATCCGTCACAGATCTGTCATGCCACCGGCCTAGCATCGCCGGATGCCCGACACGATGACCTCTTTTCGCGCTCCGGCGCTGATCAGCCGCGAGCGCTCGATCCTCGAATTCAACCGGCGCGTGCTGGCGCAGGCCCGGCGCAAGGATGTGCCGCTGCTCGAGCGGCTGCGCTACATCTGCATCGTCTCGTCGAACATGGACGAGTTCTTCGAGGTGCGCTTCGCCGACGCGCTGGAGGCGGCACGCCTGACCGACGAGCTCGACGACGACGAGGATCTGGCCCGGGCCGTCGTCGAGGCGCACGCGCTGATCGACGAGCAGTACCGCGTCTTCAACGAGGAAGTGATGCCGGCGCTGGCGGCCGAGCGCATCGTCATCGTCAACCACGCCGACCGCACCGAGGCGCAGCGCCAGTGGGTCTCGCAGTTCTTCCACCGCGAGGTGCAGCCGCTGCTGATGCCGCTCGGGCTGGACCCGGCGCATCCCTTCCCGCAGGTCGCCAACAAGTCGCTGAACTTCATCGCGCAGCTCGCCGGCGCCGACGCCTTCGGCCGCGAGAACTCGATCGCCATCATCAAGGTGCCGCGGGTGCTGCCGCGCATCATCCGGCTGCCCGACCGGCTCACCGACGGCCGCCAGGCCTTCGTGATGCTGACCAGCGTGATCCGCGCCCATCTGGCCGAACTCTTTCCCGGCCGCCAGGTGCTGGCCTTCTCGCAGTTCCGCGTGACCCGCGACTCCGACCTCGATGTCGACGAGGACGATGTCACCAACCTGCGCCAGGCGCTGCGCAGCGAGCTCACCACCCGCCACTATGGCCGCGAGATCCGTCTGGAGGTGGTCAACACCTGCCCGCCCGAGCTGGCGCAGTTCCTGCTGAACCAGTTCGACCTGCCGCCGGCCGCGCTCTACCGGGTCAACGGCCCGGTCAACCTGGTGCGCATGAACACGCTGATCGATCTGGCGGTCGCGCCGAAGCTGCGCTTCGCGCCGCACGAGCCGACCTGGCCGGCCGCGCAGCTGCCGCGCGGTCGGCGGGTCATGGACTGCATGGCCGAGCGCGACATCCTGCTGCACCAGCCCTTCGAGTCCTTCGACCCGGTGGTGCAGTTCCTGCGCGAGGCGGTCGAGGACCCGAAGGTGCTGGCGATCAAGCAGACGATCTACCGCACCGGCACCGAGTCGGTGCTGATGGAGCTGCTGATCGAGGCGGCGCGCCGCGGCAAGGAAGTGCTGGCGGTGGTCGAGCTGAAGGCGCGCTTCGACGAGGAGGCCAACATCAACTGGGCCGAGCGGCTCGAGCGCGTGGGCGTGCAGGTGGTCTACGGCATCGTCGGGCTGAAGACGCACGCCAAGCTGCTGCTGGCCACCCGCAAGGAGGGCCGCCACATGGTGCGCTACGCCCACCTGTCGACCGGCAACTACAACTCCAAGACCGCGCGGCTCTACACCGACCTGGGCTTCCTGACGACCGACCCGGAGATCACCGCCGACGCCGATGCGGTCTTCCGCCATCTCGCCAGCCTCAATCCGCTCGACCGCACCAAGCGGCTGCTGGTGGCGCCCTTCGATCTGCAGTCGACGCTGGTCGAGCTGATGCAGAAGGTGGCGGGCGCGGCGCGGGCCGGCCGGCCCGCGCGCATCGTCGCCAAGTTCAACGCGCTGACCGATCCGGTGCTGATCGGGGCGCTGCTCGAGGCCGGCCAGGCCGGCGCCGAGATCGACCTGATCGTGCGCGGTGCCTGCATGCTGCCGCCGGGCGTGCCGGGTCACAGCGAGAAGATCCGCGTGCGCTCGGTGGTCGGACGCTTTCTCGAGCACACCCGGGTGCTGTATTTCCGCTGGGGCGAGAGCGAGCGCGACGAGGCGCTCTACCTCAGCAGCGCCGACTGGATGACGCGCAACATGCTGCGCCGCATCGAGATCGCCTGGCCGGTGCGCGATCCGGCACTGCGCCAGCGGGTCATCGACGAATGCCTGGTGCCCTACCTGCACGACGGACGCGACGCCTGGGTGCTCGAGTCCGACGGGCGCTACCGCCGCGCCGGCGAGGACGGCCTCAGCGCGCAGCAGGCGCTGGTGGCGCGGCACGGCTGAGCCCGCGAACTAGAATCGGTGGCAGATCGAGACGAGAAGGCCACCGATGAACACCGATGACACCACCCTGCCCGCCGCCGACCGCGAGGTCGACGCGCGCGGCCTGAACTGCCCGCTGCCGATCCTGAAGGCCAAGAAGGCGCTGGCCGACATGGACAGCGGCCAGGTGCTGAAGGTGCGTGCCACCGACCCCGGCTCGCTGCGCGACTTCCAGGCCTTCAGCCGCCAGACCGGCAACGCCCTGCTGGCCCAGCAGACGCTGGACGACGGCGAGATGGTGCATCTGCTGCGGCGGCGCTGAGCGCGCACGGCCGCAGCCGCGACCGGTCCCGAGGGCCCGGCGATCCTCAGATCTCGAGATTGCGCAGATAGTCGCGGAAGCCCTTGCCCAGCTCGGGGTGGCGCAGCGCCAGCTCGACATTGGCCTCGAGGAAACCATCCTTGCTGCCGCAGTCGTAGCGGCGGCCTTCGTAGCGGTAGGCGAAGACCTTCTCGCGGCGCAGCAGCGCGGCGATGCCGTCGGTCAGCTGGATCTCGCCGCCGACGCCGCGCGGCTGGGTGGCGATCTCGTGGAACACGCCCGGCGTCAGGATGTAGCGGCCGGCCACGCCCCAGCGCGACGGCGCGACTTCAGGCGCCGGCTTCTCGACGATGTTGCTGACATCCATCAGGTGATCGTTGACCAGCGTGCCGGCGACGATGCCGTAGCGCTTGGTGTGCTCGGCCGGCACTTCCTGCACCGCCAGGATGGAGGCGCGCCAGTCGTTGAACTGGTCGACCATCTGCTTGAGCACCGGCGGCTCGCCGATCATCAGGTCATCGGCCAGCAGCACCGCGAAGGGCTCGTTGCCGACCAGCCGCTGGCCGCACAGCACCGCATGGCCCAGGCCCAGCGCCTGCGCCTGGCGCACGTAGATGCACTCCATGTCCTTCGGCTTGATGCTGCGCACCACCTTCAGCAGCTCGTGCTTCTGCGCGTTCTCGAGCGAGACCTCCAGTTCGTAGGTCATGTCGAAATGGTCCTCGATCGCACGCTTGTGGCGGCCGGTGACGAAGATCATCTCGCGCACGCCCGCAGCGTAGGCCTCTTCCACCGCGTACTGGATCAGCGGCTTGTCGACGACCGGCATCATTTCCTTGGGCTGGGCCTTGGTGGCCGGCAGGAAACGGGTGCCGAGACCGGCGACCGGAAAGATGGCTTTCTTGACGAGTTGCATGGACAGGTCCCCCTGGAGCGAAGAAAAGAGAACGGATTGCCAAAGTTGTTGAATTGACCGGCAAAAGCACGGCTTCTCGATCAATTCTGGCATGAGATGGTGTCATCTCCACGCTCGATCAGGGGACCGTAATACATCGCGCTACTGATTAACATCGAAGCTTACGGATCCTTCACGTTTTGCCGCTTTTCATGGACCTGCTTGTTGCTGAACCGCTTGAGCCCGAGGTGCTGCGCTGGCTGGAGCAGCGTCATGAGGTGTTCCACGCGCCCCGTCTGGCGCAGGACGCACGGGTGCTGGCAGACCTGCTGCCGCAGGCTCGCGCGGCGATGCTGCCCGCCTCGGTGGCGATCGACCGGCGGCTGCTGGGTCGACTGCCGCGACTGCTGGCCATCGGCCGGGTGGTGGGCGGGCCAGAGCGCATCGACTTCCATGCCTGCGAGCGCGCCCGTGTCGAGGTGGTGCGCTGCGCGGATGCCGCCGCGCCGGCCGAGGCCGAGTTCCTGCTCGGCGCGCTGATGTCGCTGCTGCGGCCCGATCCGCGCGAGCCGGCGCCGGCCGGCGGGCGCGAACTCGGCCACAGCACCGTCGGGCTGGTCGGCATGGGAGCCACCGCGCGCCGGCTGGCGCAGCTGCTGCAGGTGCTGGGCACCCGGGTGCTGGGCTACGACCCGGCCCTGCATGCCGGCAGCGCGCACTGGGCACGCTGGGGCGTGCAGCCGGTCGGGCTGCAGGAGCTGTTCGCGCGCAGCGATGCGGTCAGCGTGCAGCTCGACTTCTTCCCCCGCTACGCCGGCCTGCTGGGCGAGCGGGTGCTGGCCGGCTGCCGACCCGGTCTGGTGCTGGCCAGTGTCTCGCCGCTGGACCTGTTCGAGCCCCGGGCGCTGGCCACGGTGCTGCGCAGCGGCCGCCTGACGGCCGCCTGGATGGACCAGGCCGGACCGGAGACCCGCAGCGAGGGCCACCCGCTGCATGGGGTGCGCGGCCTGGTGCTGACCCCCCGGCTGGCCGCCTACACCCGCGAGGCACGGCTGCGCAGTGCCTGGGGCGTGGCCCGCCGGCTCGACGAGATCCTGCGGATGAAGCCGGCCGGCGACCGGGTGGTCACGATGCCGGCCGAGCTCGGCGAGCTGGTGCTGCCGCCGATGGGCGGTGCGCTCAGCCCAGGCGCTGCAGCTGCGACTGCAGCTTCGCCAGCGTCTCGCTGAACGCGGCGATCCGCGCGCGCTCCTGCTCGACGACGGCCGCCGGCGCACGCGCCACGAAGCTCTCGTTGGCCAGCTTGGCCTGGGCCTTGGCGATCTCGCCGCTCAGGCGGGCGACCTCCTTGCCCAGACGCACGCGCTCGGCCTCGACATCGATCTCCACCTTCAGCGCCAGGCGCGCCGCGCCCTGCACCGCCACGGGCGCGAGCGCGCTGGCCTCGGCGAAGGCGGCCTCGTCCTGGATGACCTGCACCTCGGCCAGCTTGGCCAGCGCACGGATCACCGGCGCGGCCGAAGCCACGAAATCGGCGTCGCCGCAGGTCAGCAGCGGCACGCGCTCGGCCGGCGACAGGTTCATCTCGCTGCGCAGCGCACGCACCACGCCGACGATCTCCTTCAGGCGCGCGACCCAGGCGTCGGCGGCCGGATCGATCTTCTCCAGCACCGCCACCGGGTAGGCCGCGGTCACGATCGAGTCGGCGGCATCCGCCGCCTTGCGGCCGGCCACCACCGCCACGCCGTTCCACAGCTCGGCGGTGATGAAGGGCGCCACCGGATGCAGCAGGCGCAGCGTCGTCTCCAGCACGCGGATCAGCGTGCGGCGGGTGGCGCGCGCCGAGGCCTCGTCGCCGGCATCCTTGGCCACCTGCAGCTGGACCTTGGCGATCTCCAGGTACCAGTCGCAGTACTCGTCCCAGACGAACTGGTAGATCGCGTTGGCGACGTTGTCGAGGCGGTAGTCCTTGAAGCCCTGCGCGACCGCATGCTCGACGCGCTGCAGCTCGCCGGTGATCCAGCGGTCGGCCGGGCTGAAGCGCAGGTAGGCGCCGGTGGCGCATTCCTCGGCGGTGTGGTCCT
The DNA here is from genome assembly GCF_013426975.1 of Sphaerotilus sulfidivorans. Classification (GTDB taxonomy): domain Bacteria; phylum Pseudomonadota; class Gammaproteobacteria; order Burkholderiales; family Burkholderiaceae_C; genus Sphaerotilus; species Sphaerotilus sulfidivorans. The sequence continues at coordinate 185,594 of NZ_JACCPY010000004.1, read as the reverse complement.
TCAGGCCGCAGTCCTGCCCCTCCGTGTTCATCAGCACGAAGCGGGTGGCATTCCAGAGCTTGTTGCAGAAGTTGCGGTAGCCCTCGCAGCGCTTGGAGTCGAAGTTGACCGAGCGGCCCAGCGTGGCCATCGCCGCGAAGGTGAAGCGCAGCGCGTCCGCGCCGTAGGCCGGAATGCCCTCGGGGAACTCCTTCTCGGTGGCCTTGCGCACCTTCGGCGCGGTCTCGGGCTTGCGCAGGCCGACGGTGCGCTTGTCCAGCAGCTCCGGCAGCGCGATGCCGTCGATCAGGTCGACCGGATCCAGCACATTGCCTTCCGACTTCGACATCTTCTTGCCCTGCGCGTCCAGCACCAGACCGTGGATGTAGACGTGCTTGAACGGCACCTTGCCGGTGAAGTGCTTGGTCATCATGATCATCCGGGCGACCCAGAAGAAGATGATGTCGTAGCCGGTCACCAGCACGCTGCTCGGCAGGAACAGGTCCTGCTCGATCGTCTGCTCGGGCCAGCCGAGCGTCGAGAACGGCACCAGCGCCGACGAGTACCAGGTGTCGAGCACGTCCTCGTCGCGCTTGAGCTCACCGGTGTAGCCGGCGGCCGCAGCCTTCTCGCGGGCTTCCTCCTCGCTGCGGGCGACGAAGAGCTGGCCCTCCGAGCCGTACCACGCCGGGATCTGGTGGCCCCACCAGAGCTGGCGCGAGATGCACCAGTCCTGGATGTTCTTCATCCACTGGTTGTAGGTGTTGACCCAGTTCTCCGGCACGAACTTCACGTCGCCCGAGTCCACCGCCTCGATCGCTTCCTCGGCAATCGACTTGCCGTTGGCGCCGGCCTTGGTCATCGCGACGAACCACTGGTCGGTCAGCATCGGCTCGATCACCTGACCGGTGCGGGCGCAGCGCGGCACCATCAGCTTGTGCGGCTTCACTTCCACCAGCAGGCCGTCGGCTTCCAGCGCAGCGACGATCTGCTTGCGCGCGACGAAGCGATCCACGCCGACGTATTCAGTCGGGATGTCAGCGGCCTCGTGCGCGCTGACCTTCGCCTCCAGATCGAAGATGGTCAGCATCGGCAGGCCGTGGCGCAGGCCGACCTGGTAGTCGTTGGTGTCGTGCGCGGGCGTGACCTTGACGACGCCGGTGCCGAATTCCTTGTCGACATAGGCGTCGGCGATCACCGGCACCAGGCGGCCGGTGATCGGCAGCTTCACCTGCTTGCCGATCAGGTGCGTGTAGCGCTCGTCCTCCGGGTGCACCATCACCGCGGTGTCGCCCAGCATCGTCTCGGGGCGGGTCGTCGCCACCACCAGCGACTCGTCCGAGCCGTCGACCGGGTAGCGGATGTGCCACAGCGAGCCGTTCTCCTCCTCGCTCTCGACTTCCAGGTCGGAGACGGCGGACTTCAGGATCGGGTCCCAGCTCACCAGGCGCTTGCCGCGGTAGATCAGGCCTTCCTCATGCAGGCGCACGAAGGTCTCGGTGACGACCTTCGAGAGCTTCTCGTCCATCGTGAAGTACTCGTGCGACCAGCTCACCGAGTCGCCCATGCGGCGCATCTGCTGGGTGATGGTGGCACCGGACTGTGCTTTCCACTCCCAGACCTTGGCGACGAAGTTCTTGCGGCCCAGGTCGTGGCGGCTGACGCCCTGGCCCTGCAGCTGGCGCTCGACGACGATCTGCGTGGCGATGCCGGCGTGGTCGGTGCCGGGCACCCACAGCGTGTTGTCGCCCGACATGCGGTGGTAGCGCGCCAGCGAGTCCATGATCGTCTGGTTGAACGCGTGGCCCATGTGCAGCGTGCCGGTGACATTGGGCGGCGGCAGCTGGATGCAGAACGACGGCTTGCTCGGATCGAGCGTCGGCGCGTAGACGCCGCTGGCCTCCCACTGCGGCGCCCAGCGGGCCTCGATGGGGGACGGTTCGAACGATTTGGACAGGGCGTTGAGGGCGTCGGTCATGGTGGGCACGGGTGATCGGGTCCGCTGGCCGCATGCGCACGGCGCTCGCGGTCAGGCGCGGACAAGGGCATGATTCTAAGAAGAGTGACTGGCGTCAGGCCGGCGTGAGCGGCCTCAGGCAGAATCGAACGACCGTTCTTTTTTCGGACCCCTCTGTCCGAGCCCCTTCATCCCCCTCACCTTTCCCGGAGCACCCACATGAGCATCCAGACCGTCGGCATCATCGGCGCCGGCACCATGGGCAACGGCATCGCGCAGGTCTGCGCGCAGGCCGGTCTCGACGTCGTCATGGTCGACATCAGCGAGGCGGCGGTCCAGAAGGGCCTGGCCACCGTCGCCGGCAGCTTCGACCGCCTGATCAAGAAGGAGAAGCTCACCGCCGAGCAGAAGGCCGCCGCGCTGGCCCGCATCAAGCCCTCGACCAGCTACGACGACCTGAAGGCCGCGCAGCTGGTCATCGAGGCCGCCACCGAGAACGAGGCGCTGAAGATCAAGATCCTCGGCCAGCTCGACGCGCTGCTGGCGCCGGAGGTGATCGTCGCCACCAACACCAGCTCGATCTCGATCACCCAGCTGGCCGCCAAGACCCAGCGCGCCGACCGCTTCATCGGCATGCACTTCTTCAACCCGGTGCCGATGATGGCGCTGGTCGAGATCATCCGCGGCCTGCAGACCTCGGACGCCACCCACGCCGCGGTGCACGAGCTGTCCACCCGCCTGGGCAAGACGCCGATCACGGTGAAGAACGCGCCGGGCTTCGTCGTCAACCGCATCCTGGTGCCGATGATCAACGAGGCCTTCTTCGTGCTGGCCGAAGGCCTGGCCTCGCCGGAGGACATCGACGCCGGCATGAAGCTGGGCTGCAACCAGCCGATCGGCCCGCTGGCGCTGGCCGACATGATCGGCCTGGATGTCTGCCTGGCGGTGATGAACGTCTACATGCAGGAGTTCAACGACTCCAAGTACCGTCCCTGCCCGCTGCTGAAGGAATATGTGGCCGCCGGCTGGCTGGGTCGCAAGACCGGCCGCGGCGTCTACAGCTACTGAAGACCGGGGCGGCCGCATCGTGGCGCCGCCGGCTGTCGTGCTGCTCAATGCGCTGGCCGCGCGGGGCCGGGCCGGCGAGCTGCGCCACCCGGTGGCCGACTGGCTGGCGCGCCATGCCCCCGGCGTGCCGCTGCTGAGCGCCGCCAGCGTGACCGAGGCCCGGGCGCGGCTGAGCATCCTGGCGCCGCGCACCCGCATCGCGCTGATCGGCGGCGACGGCACGCTGCACGCGATGCTGCCGGCGCTGCTCAAGGGCGGTCTGCGGGTCGGCCTGGTGCCGGCAGGTCAGCACAACGAGGTGGCCTGCAGCCTGCACCTCGACCAGCTCGACTGGCGCCAGGCCCTGCTGCATGCGCTGCATGCACCGACCGCCGCGGTCGACATCGGCCTGATCGAGACCGACGCGGCGGTGCTGCATTTCGCCGGACTGGTGCGGATCGAGGCCGGTCAGCCGCTGTCGCTGTGGATCGACCAGCACCGCGTCGCGCTGCCGCAGCCGGTGCGGCGCCTGCGCCTGTGCAACGCCACCCCGCCGCCGGCCGACCGCGATGCGCCTGATCGCATCGCCCCGGTGCTGATCGACGACGCGCTGCTGCATCTGCTCGACGAGCCGCAGCGCCCGCTCTGGCAGCGCCTGCTGCACCCCGCGGCGCGGCCGCCGGCCCGCCCCGCGCTGCGCCTGCGCATCGAGGCCGCACAGCCGATGCCCATCCTCATCGACGGCGAGCCGCAGCCCGCCACCCGCCAGATCCGCGCCGAGCTGCTGCCCGGCGCGCTGCAGATGACCGGCTCGCATGTGCCGACGCTCGACCCGCATCGCCTGTCCGACACCACCTGGTGAGCGCGGCCCAGCGCGTCGCCTCGCCGCCTCGCCACGTCACCCCTTCCTTGCCCCGTGCTGAGGCCCGCCCGCACCCGATGGCCCCAGGCCTTGCCGGAGTGTTGCCAAAAGTAACTTTTCGTTAAATACTGCACGCAGCGCAACACCCAGGACACCGCGCTCCGATCCGGCACCGGATGGCACCGGCTCGGCTCGTCCACACCATTCATCACCACCACACGGAAGGAACGATCATGCGTGAACTCAAGAAGGAAGAACTGAAGGCGGTCTCGGGCGGCTTTTTCCTGTTCGGCGGTCTGCTGCGTCACCTGTTCGCCGCCAAGAGCTACAGCTACTGCCCGCCGAGCCAGCCGGTCAAGCACCAGCCGCCGAAGTGCTGATGCAGCCGATGCGGTGCTGAACCGGCGCGACCGGCTCACACCCCTTGCAAGGGCCGCCTCGTGCGGCCCTTTGTGCTTTTCATCGACCGGCAGACAGGCCCGGGCCCGGTCTCAGCCCTGCCGGGCCACCCGCTGCAGCCACGCCGCCGGCGGTCCGTCGAAGACGATGCGCCCGCCCTCCAGCGCCACCACCCGCTCGGCCGCGGCCACCGTCTCGGGGCGGTGCGCGATGACGATGCGGGTGATGCCCATGCGCGCGACCGCCGCATTGACGCCGGCCTCGCGCTGCACGTCGAGGTGGCTGGTGGCCTCGTCGAGGATCAGCACCCGCGGGCCCTTGTAGAGCGCACGCGCCAGCAGGATGCGCTGCTTCTGCCCGCCCGACAGCGTCGTGCCCATGTCGCCGACGAGGGTGTGCAGGCCCATCGGCATCGCCTCGATGTCGTCGCGGATCGCCGCCAGCTCGGCGCACAGGCCGATGCGCGCCAGGTCGGGCTGCGGGTCGAAGAAGGCGATGTTCTCGGCCAGCGTGCCGGCGAAGAGCGCATCGTCCTGCATCACCGCGCCGACGCAGGCGCGCCAGGGCGTGCGGCCGATGCGCGCCAGCGGCACGCCGGCGACGCGGATCTCGCCCTCGACCGGCCTGAGATCGCCCAGCAGCAGGTTGACCAGCGTGCTCTTGCCGCCGCCCGAGGGCCCCACGACGGCCACGCACTGGCCCTCGGGAATCACCAGATCCAGGCCGTCGATGACAAAGGGCTCATGGTCGGAATAGCGAAAGCGCAGGCCCTGGCAGCGGATGTCGAGCGGCTGGCCTGCGCCCGGCGGCGGCAGGCCCTGCGGGGCGCGGCCGTCCTGCTCCTCGGTCTCGGTGGGCGTGAGCACGATGTCGGCCAGACGCTCGGCGTCCAGGCGCAGCAGGCGCAGCTCCAGCAGCTTCATCACCAGGTCGGTCATGCGGCCGTCGAACTGGGTGCGGTAGGCGATGAAGGCCAGCAGCATGCCCAGCGTCAGTTCGCCCGCGAGCACCGCCTGCGCGCCCATCCACAGGATGGCCACCGTCGACAGGCCGGAGAACAGGCTGCGGCCGATGCTGCGCACCAGCTGCAGCGCCTGCACCCGCAGGCCGGCATTGAGCTCGGCCGCCAGCAGCGACTGCCAGTGCGCACGCCGCTCGGCCTGACGGCCGAAGAGCTTGAGCGCCCGCACGCCGCGCACCGACTCCAGCACATGCGAGGACTGGGTGGCCTCGCGCACGATCTCCTCCTCGCGCGCGCGCAGCAGCGGCCGGAAGATCAGCACCAGCAGCAGCGTGTACAGCAGCACCGCCAGCACCGCCACGCCGGCCAGCTTGGGGCTGTACATCAGCATCAGCCCGAGCGCGAACAGCGCCATCACCCCGTCGAGCGTGGCCTCGACGAAGGTGGTGGTCAGCACCTGCTGGATGTGGTCGATCGACTGGAAGCGCGAGATCACGTCGCCCAGGTGGCGCTTCTGGAACCAGGCCACCGGCAGATCGAGCAGATGCTGCAGCACATTGCTGCGCCACTGCAGCTTCAGCGAGGCCGACACCGCCGCCAGCAGCCAGCCGCGCAGCAGCGCCAGGCCCTGCTCGGTCACGGTGATCAGCACGAAGCCCAGGCCGAGCAGCGTCAGCAGCTCATGGTCGCGCGACAGCAGCACCTGGTCGGTCACCCACTGGGTGAACTGCGGATGCGCCAGCGCGAACACCTCCAGCGCCAGCGACAGCGCCAGCAGCCGCGCCAGCATCGCGCCGCCGCCGCGCACCTGGCCGATCAGCCGTGGCAGCGTGACGCGGGTGCGCTCGGTCCGCGGCCGGAAGCCCTCGGCGGGCCACAGCTCCAGCGCCACGCCGGTGAAATGCTCCGACAGCTCGCGCCGGCTCACCCGGCGCTCGCCCCGCGCCGGGTCCAGGATGACCGCGCCGCGGGCGTCGGCCTCCTTCAGCACGACGAAGTGGCTCAGGTCCCAGTGCAGGATGCAGGGCCGGCGCAGCTGCACCAGCTCGTCGACCTCCAGCCGCAGCGCGCGCGAGGCCAGATGCTCTGCCGCGGCCACCGTCACCAGCCCACCCAGGCTCATGCCCGACAGCGACACCGCATGGCGGCGGCGCAGCGCCAGCAGGTCGGTGCGCACCCCGAAATGGCCCAGCACCATGGCCAGGCAGGCCAGGCCGCACTCGGCCGCCTCGGTCTGCAGCACCACCGGCACGCGCGAGCGCATCGCCAGCGCGATGCGCAGGCTGTCGATCAGCAGCTGCGCCTTGCCCGCTCCGGAGTTCTGGGTGTCCATGTTCTCTCTCACGCCTTCACCGCCTTGGCCGCGGTCAGCAGCGGCTCGAGCATCCATTCCCACAGCCGGCGCTGCTCCATCATCAGATCGGCCTGCACCCGCAGGCCCGGGCGCAGCGGCGCGCTCGCCTGCGCCGGGAAGACCTGACGCTCCAGCCGCACGGTGATCGCATAGAGCGGTTCCGCGCTGGCCCCGGCGCCCGCGGCATCCGGCGCGAAGCTGGCCAGGCCGAGCTGGTCGTCCAGACCCGCCGGATAGGTCGACACCGCCACCACCTCGCCGCGCTGGTGGCCGAACTTCTGGTACGGAAAGGCCTCATGGCGCAGCCAGACCGGCGTGCCGGGCCGCACGAAGCCGACGGTGCGGCTGGGCGCATACAGCACCGCCTGCAGCGTCGTGTCGTCGGGCACCAGCACCAGCAGCGGGCGCACCGCGTCGACCGTCGTGCCGGGCGCGCCCTGCAGCAGCGTCGCGCGCCCGTCCTGCGGCGCGGTGATGACGATGCGCCGGCGCGCCTCGGCGTCGGCCAGCTGCTCGCCCAGCAGCGCCAGCTCACGCTCGATCGACTGCTCGCGGGTCTGGCGCGCGGCGCGGGCCTGGTCGAGCTGCTGCTCGACCTGCGCCTGCTCGCGCGCCAGCGCCAGCGCATCGCGTCCGAGCGCCTGCAGGCGCTGGCGCTGGTCGGAGAGATCGCGCTCGCGCTCCTGCCAGGCCTCGCGGGTCACCAGGCCCTGCTCGAACAGCAGGCGCTGGCGCTGCGCGCTCTCCTCGGCCAGCGCGACGCGGCGACGCTGCTCGGTCTGCTGCTGGCTGATCTGGCCGCGCTCGGCGCCCATCGCGCTCACCCGGCGCTGCAGCGCGCCGATGTCGGCCTCCAGCGACTCGACGGTGCGGCGGCGCTCGGCCTCGAGCAGCTCGCGGCGCTGCGCGATGCTGCCGCTGATCTGCGCCTGGTAGCCGGCGACCGTCTCGGCGCCGGCCGGCCGGTCGGTGCCCAGCACATAGAGCACCTCGCCGCGGCGCACCGGCTGGCCCTCGCGCACCCGCTGCTCGATGACGGTGGCGCCCTGCGGCGCCACGATGCGCATCACGCCCTGCACCGGCACCAGCTGGCCACCGACGGTGGCACGCCGGGTGTAGCTGCCCTGCGCGACCAGCAGCACCAGCGCGCCGGCCAGCAGCAGCGCGATCAGCGTGACCGCATTCCACAGCGGCCGCGCGCCCAGCAGCACCTCGCCCGCCAGACGCGGACGCCGTCCGGCCATCACCTCGGGGCGGAACAGCGGGCTGTCGTCGTCCTCGTCGGAGGAAGACGCCGCGACGCCGGGCAGCGGCTCCTGGATCGTCGCGGGAAAGCCGGAATCGTCATCGTCGGCGGGCGGGGCGGCAGCGCGGGGCATCTTCGGATGGAAACAATGGGATACACATCGTAACCATCACGCGCCGCGCGACGCCATCGCCCCCCTGACCGCGGGCACCGGATCCGGCAGGAACGATGCGGTTTGTCGGGCCCCGAGCGACCGCCTTCCTTGCCTCGGCTGACGTTCCCGACGGACACAGCGAATGCACCAGGCAAGGTACGCTCCGCCCCGCGTTTTCAGCCAACCGGGACCAAGATGGCCGTCAAGAAATCAGAACTGTATGCATCGCTGTGGAAGAGCTGCGATGAGCTGCGCGGCGGCATGGACGCCAGCCAGTACAAGGACTATGTGCTGGTGCTGCTGTTCATGAAGTACGTCAGCGACCGGTATGCGGGTGATCCGGACGGACAGATCTTCGTGCCCGAGGGCAGCCGCTTCCATGACCTGGTGGCGCTCAAGGGCGACAAGGAAATCGGCGACAAGCTGAACAAGGCAATCGCCGCGCTGGCGGAGGAAAACGACCTGACCGGCGTGATCACGCTGGTGGACTTCAACGACCCGGACAAGCTCGGCAAGGGCCGGGAGATGGTCGATCGGCTCTCGAACCTGATCGGCATCTTCAACGCGCCGGGGCTGGACTTCAGCGGCAACCGGGCCGAGGGCGATGACCTGCTCGGCGACGCCTACGAGTTCCTGATGCGCCACTTCGCCACCGAGAGCGGCAAGAGCAAGGGCCAGTTCTACACGCCCGCCGAGGTGTCGACCGTGATGGCGCGGCTGCTGGGCATCGGGGCGGACACGCCGGCCTCCAAAAGCGCGCACGACCCGACCTGCGGCTCCGGCTCGCTGTTGCTGAAGGTGGCGGCCGAGGCGCCGCACGGGCTGACGCTCTACGGGCAGGAAATGGACAACGCCACCAGCGCGCTGGCCAAGATGAACATGATCCTGCACGACTGCACCACCGGCGCGATCGAGAAGGGCAACACGCTGTCGTCGCCGCAGTTCCGCGATGCGGCGGGGCAGTTGAAGACGTTTGACTATGTAGTGGCCAATCCGCCCTTCTCCAGCAAGGCGTGGAGCAACGGGCTGCAGCCGCAGGACGATGAGTTCGGCCGCTTCGTGTATGGCGTGCCGCCGGAGAAGAACGGCGATTACGCTTTCCTGCTGCACATCCTGAAGGTGTTGAAGAGCACCGGGCGGGCGGCGGTGATCCTGCCGCACGGGGTGCTGTTCCGGGGTGGCGCGGAGGGGCTGATCCGGCAGCGGCTGCTGAAACAGGGCTTCATCCAGACGCTGATCGGGCTGCCGGCGAACCTGTTCTACGGCACCGGTATCCCGGCCTGCATCCTGGTGCTGGACAAGTCACAGGCGGCGACGCGGGACAGCGTGTTCGTGGTCGATGCGAGCCGGGGCTTTCGCAAGGACGGCAACAAGAACCGGCTGCGGGCGCAGGACATCCACCGCATCGTGGACGTCGTGACGCGCCAAGTCGAGGCGCCGCGGTATGCGCGCCGGGTGCCGCTGGCGGAGATCGAGGCCAACGACTGGAACCTGAACATCCCGCGCTACATCGACGGCAGCGAGCCGGAGGACTTGCAGGACATCGAGGCGCACCTGCGCGGCGGCATTCCGCGGCGGGACATCGACGCGCTGCAGCCTTACTGGGCGGTGTTTCCGGGGGTGCGGGCGGCCTTGTTCGAGGATCTGGCGGGGCGGCCGGGGCATGTGCGGCTGAAGGTGCCGGCGGCGGAGATCCGGGCGGCGATCTTCGGCCATGCGGAGTTCGCGGCGTTCAATGCGACGGTGAGCGGGCGGTTTGCGGCGTGGCGTGCGGAGAGCACGGCGGGGCTGCGGGCGCTGGCGGTGGGCGACTCGGCGCGGGCGCTGGTGCGCGAACTGGGGGAGTCGATCCTGGCGCGGTTCGAGGGGGCGCCGCTGATCGACGCCTATGACGTGTACCAGCACCTGATGGACTACTGGGACGAGGTGATGCAGGACGACGTGGCGCAGATCGTCCAGGACGGCTGGCGGGCGCAGCCGAACGCGGGCCTGATTCCGATGGCGCTGGTGGTGGCGCGGTATTTCGCGGCGGACGCGGCGCGGGTGGCGGCGCTGGAGACGGTGCGCGACGGGTTCACGCGGCGGCTGGAGGAACTGGAAGAGGAACACGGCGGCGAGGACGGGCTGCTGAACGAGGCACGCACGGACAAGGGCAAGCTGACGGCGGCGAGCGTCAAGGCGCGGCTGAAGGCGGTCAAGGGCGATCCGGGGGCGGCGGACGAGCGGGTGCAGTTGGAGGCGTGGCTGGCACTGAACGACCAGGAAGCCGACGCGGGGCGGCGCATCAAGGACGCCCGCAAGGCGCTGGAGACGAAGGCCGCGCGGCAATACGCGACGCTGACTGACGACGAGATCCGGGCGCTGGTGATCGACGACAAGTGGATGACGCGGCTGGCGGCGGATGTGCAGTCGGAGCTGGATCGGGTGTCGCAGGGGTTGACGGGGCGGGTGCGGGAATTGGGGGAGCGGTATGCGGTGCCGTTGCCAACGCTGATCGAGGAACTTTCTAAAGTGTCGTGTCAAGTTGATCGGCACCTCAAAGCGATGCACTCTAATTTGGTGCAAAAAACAACCCACAAGACAGATTTAGGTCAAATACCTGGGGAATGGTCCATCCATACATTGGGAGATAAAGCAAAGTTCCGAACAGGACCATTTGGTAGTGCTCTACACAAATCCGACTACGTTTCAAGCGGCATACCAATAATAAATCCTATGCATATTTTTGATGGGAAATTATTACCAAGTGAGGATATGACAATCACTGAAAATGCGGCTCACCGGCTAAGTGATTTTCGTCTCAAACAAGGGGAAATAATTATCGGCCGAAGAGGCGACATGGGACGATGTGCAGTCATTCGTGCAGAGCACAGCGGATGGTTATGCGGTACTGGTTCCATGATAATTCGATGCAGTAGCGAAATAAGTCCAGAGTTCCTTCAGCGATTATTGACAACACCAAGGATCATTTCAGCAATAGAAGAAACATCAGTCGGTTCAACGATGGTGAACCTGAATCAAAAAACTCTTGCCGGATTAAAAGTCCAAGTTCCCCCGACGAATGAGCAAAAAAATATCACCTCCGCGCTTGCAGACATTGACGCCGAGATCATTGCCCTCGAAGCCCGCCGAGAAAAAACCCGCCTCATCAAGCAAGGGATGATGCAAGAGCTGTTGAGCGGCCGGGTTCGATTGATCTGACCAAACTACCCGCCAGGCCGGAATGCACCGGCTTGGCGCACCACGCGGCGTCACTCGCTCGCCGCGAGATTCCACCATGTGAATGCATGGATCTGGATCAAAAAATCCCCTCAATGAACTGAACACCGCCCGCGTTGGCGGTGTTGGGCTTTCGCTTGCATTAGCACTTTTGCGTGAAATTTTCCACATTCGCAATGTGACAAATTTCACGTTTTTTGCATTTGTCCGCGAAAACGAAAGGGCTTTTGATCTGAGAACAAAAGGTACCGGGTTGGGCTTTGGGTATGCGTAAAGGTACTTATATTGGAGGCAAGGGCTCAAGTGCGCATCGCTTCTCGAACAGCCAGAAATATCTCCAGGAGCAGTCCCTGAGCGGTGATCGCAATCCATCCTACAAGTTGAGGATGACTGATCTTCCCACTTGATAAAAAATCAAGCGGCATGTTTTCTGCAACGCCATAGCGAGAGAAAAATGGCTGAACACCTGAGCAAAAGTGCAGTTGCTGGACTGCCAGTCACCGAATACAGCGTCCTCCGCGCCGGCCTGCGGACTGGTGATCTTCTGTTTGCTTCCGGAGACTACCTTGTCTCCCAAGCAATCCAGAAGGTAACCAAAAGCCCATGGAGCCACATTGGCATCATCTTCAAAATAGAAGAGATTGACCGAGTTCTGCTGCTGGAAAGCGTTGAAGACATGGGGGTTCGCTTTGTCCCGCTGTCCAAATACACCGATGACTATGATAATGGAGCACCTTACAAGGGCAGACTCGTGGTGGCCAGGATCAATGATTTCGCTCCATCCGAAATCGCGCCTATCGCAAAATTCGGCATCGACGAACTTACCCGACCATATGACAAGGACGAAGTTTCAAAAATCATCGCCCGGATTGCGTTGAAAATCGGGAAGCTGGAAAGGGACCGAGAATACATCTGCTCCGAGTTAGTGTACGAGTGTTTTTTCAAGGCCGGACGATCGTTCGCTTATAACGAAAACAAGTTCATCAGTCCGGAAGAGATATGGCGAGATTCGAAGGTAGCGTTCCTCGGAAGATTCAGATAACAATCGATCATCAAACTGGAAATGCACCACTTCGCACACTATGTCAAGCGCAGAGTCATGCACCTTCATGATACTGAGCCTACTTCACCTGAATACGCTGCACACCAATCCCCCGAAGAAGGCTTCATCAACCCTGTCTATCACTCAATAGCCATCAATTCCGGAGTAGCTGCAAAAATAGAGCAGGGAGACACTATTTGGTTATTTTCCCAACTCTCAAGCCCGTGGGGAAATTTTCCACCGTCTCTCGACGGAAAAATAGAAGTCGCCAAGATCGACAAGAACAACAACATGCCAGGAAGATACCGATTTGATGCCGGCATCGAATCAAGGTGGTATCCGCTCTATGACGCAAGTACCTTGGTCAGCAAGATAAGCACCACGAACGCGGCTCGAAAAATACAACCATTGCTCAGTGCAAATCAACAGACCGTAGGGCAAGCCCTGCGATTCCCTCGGGAAATTTTCAATCCACGCTGCCTGATTGATCACGCCACAGCCATAGAGCAGATGGCCCCAGATTTCATCAGTTACAGAATTCAGGATGGTACAGAACAAGCTTTCGGCTTGGCAAGGCGACTGATTCAGAACGGCCGCTCCGTTTTCTGGGATCGGTGGTCACTGCCTCGCCGATTGTCAGAGCGCCACCAGGAGGTCGACGCTGCTGCGCTAGATGAGCACATCATGGAAATCATCAGAGGGTCTCGCGTGGTATGGGGGGTCTCATCCGAGCTGTACGGCTTGACCGGATCGTATTCCCAGCTTGAAAAGCAATTTTCTGAGCAACTAGGGAAGTTCAGGGAATTTCCTCCGTGGCGAGCTGATTGACAGTTGGCAAAGCCACATCAAACCAACATTCCAAAATTCCCGTTCCAAAGTAAAAATCATGCTGCCGACGATACTGAAATATCTGTGCCTTGCGATCACCTTGTCCCATGCAACCACAAGTGCTGGACAAAGCTCATCGGACTTCTCGTTGCCACCACCTTCGGCAGAGGCAGGCAAACAACTGCAACTCTGGGCAACCCACTACTTTGTGCATGCGGCCCCCAGCACACCAACCGGTATTCCATTCCAGGACAAGACCGGAACAGCACTTTCTGACAAGGTCTCACCCAGGGACTGGTGCCTTGCTGCAATAGAAGGAACTGTACAAGTCGACTTCAACGGCGAACCTCGGACGCTAAATTATGGCGGCGTCGGCAGCAAAAATAATGTGGATTGCGCCGCCGTCTTGAGGATCAACCCGCTGAAAAAACCATGGATAACTGGAGTGGGTAAATCATTTTTCACGAAGGCAAACGGCACTTTCGGTGATGGCGTCAAAGGTTATCGACTGGTTCCTTTTCGGACAATCGCTGTCGATAGAAAGACACTGCCCTACGGCAGCGTCATATATATCCCCGCGGCACGCGGAATCGAGATTCAACTACCAACAGGCATGACCGCAAAGCATGATGGATATTTCTTTGCTGGAGACACAGGCGGCGCGATCAAAGGTCAGCACGTTGATGTATTTTGCGGGATATCAAGCAAGAATTGTTTTCCTGGTTTTGTGCGGAGCGATGAAAGTTTAAAGTTCAGCGCCATAACGATCTCAGACAAGGAGATAGTTAAGCAACTTACTGATCAGCATAAGAAATGACACATTGATTCTTTTACCCGCACTCAACCAATCGCCTAAGATAATTCCATGCCTTACAAATTAAGTGAGCGTTCGTTAAAAGAGCTGACTGGCGTGCATGATGACCTTGTGTCTGTGATTCGACGTGCGGCTGAACTGTCAGCACAAGAATTTGCTGTTCATGACGGAATTCGAACGCTGGCGGAACAAAAGGAGTTGGTCAGATTTGGCGCCAGTCAAACTTTGGACTCAAGGCATCTGACTGGCCATGCTGTCGACTTGGTGCCCATTATCAACGGCAAACTTCGTTGGGAATGGGATCCAATTTACCGCATTGCCGATGCGGTCAGAACAGCAGCGAAGGAATTGGAAATCCCTTTACGCTGGGGTGGAGCATGGGACATCGACTTCACCAAGTCTAATGACCATACCGAGGATCTTGTGGCGGACTACTCGGCCCGACGCAAACGAGCCGGGAAAAAAATATTTCTCGATGGACCGCATTACGAGTTACCCAGGACCAACTATCCATGAACATAGTTCAAAAATGGGGACTAAGCAGGCTCATCATAATCTACGGCAGACCGTAACACCGCAATCTCCCTAGCACTTGGAAGTCTCGCAGGCCCAAAAAGGTACACCATGAAATATCGCATGATCTCAGCAGGTATCGCGTTGACGATTGCATTGCCTGCATGGGCGCAAGGAACTTCTCTGCCGTTCGACCTCAAGGAGGTTGAACCCAACTATCTGATATATCAGCGCAACCCCAAGGACGACAACGCCTTCCGCGCCCATATCTCCCTAGGGTACCAGTTCAACGAGTCAAAAAATGACCCCTACGAATTCTATTTCAGCTACACCGGCGAATTTGATTTCTACGCAGGTACAAGGCCATCAAGCCCAGTCATCAATCGACTGAACAATCCAGCGCTTCATTACAAATGGAAAATCGCCCAGGGCGAGCAGTTCGGGAACTGGCTGGAATGGGTAGATGGCGGCCTAGAGCACCGATCGAACGGACAGGCTGGCGAGGTCATCACGCCGGAACAACAAGCCACGGCTCAAACGGCCTATCTCAATAATGACCATGTCTACTTCGACAGCATCAGCCACAGCACCCACTATCTGTCTTTTCAAGTCAGAAGCAGGCCGATCGCGTCAATTGGAGACATCATCATTGACGTCAAAGCAAAGGCCTATTTGGCGAAAGACTCCGATGTGAACTGGGGGCCGCTGAAAGGCACTGGGACCAGTATTTCCGATTACGATCGCCTGACCCTCACGCTAATCAAGAAAAACCTGATTCCCTCCAGCGAAATCACGCTCCAATGGGTGATGGGTGACAAACTATTCAAGACAGATTCATTCAATCTAGATTTTCACAAGGAATTTGAAATCGCAGGCGGGAAGATACCATTTTATGTCAGGTATCACCAGGGACCAATGCATACGCTCGCCGACTACACCAAAAGCAACAAATCGCTTGGATTTGGTCTGAAGTTTTCAGACTTCGCAGCAAGGAAGTAATTCCATGACAAAACCATGGAAAAAACTACCATGGCTAATGGGCCTCATTGCAATATCGGGATGCACGTCGGTGCATGTTCATTCTCAGGACGGAACAGAAATATCCGTCATCCGGAATATTGGCATTACTCATATCAGTTCAGGCCTGGCAGACACCGAAAAAGGATCGTTGATCTACAGCACTAGAGGACTTGGATTGACCATTTCGCCTCGCGGCGGAACCCTCGGTTGGATTGATGAGACAACGGCCATTATTGGAGATACTTCGCGCTGCTCCTTGATTCTTTGGATAGAAAATGATCGCCACTTACACGAATTGCAGAGCTTACTGAAGTTCCAAAAAATTTCGCCTGAAAATCTTTGCGCCCTTTCACCCGGAGGAAGAAAATGACTCACACCATTCGTTTGTCGATCTTGGCTGCAAGCATGGTACTGCTGTCGGCATGTGCCCCGCTGCAACAAGCCCCACTGCTGTACTCGTCAAAAATGAGTGTCGGCCTCGATTTATCGATGGCTACGTCTGAGACTCCTGGAGGCTCGATCGCAATTGGCTACAAAAATGTAGATGCAGCTTATGTTCCTGTTGCCGTATCAAAAGATGCCATCAACAAAAAAGGTGACATTCAGCAGTCATATGAAATAATGCGCATCGAGGCAATATACGGAGAAGGAAGCACCTCCGCAAAAATAAACCAACAAACCGCAGAACGAAAAGAAGACATTAAAAAATATCTTATTGCAAAAGAAAGTGAACTCGGACAAGCTGCGGTAGTTGCAAAAATAAACGCTGAAATCAGCGAACTCAACACAAAAATCAGCACAATCCGTGCAGCGCAAAGAGCATCCCGTGATGCGGTCGTTGCAGCGGCGGAAGCCGCCTTGGCTGCCCCAGGTGCCGCACAGCCCCCAAATATTGTCGACACCTATGATAACGATATCAGCAAAATAAATGCCGACATTAAAAAGGCTGAAGGGGATTTGAAAGTCCAACAGGATAAGCTTGCAACAATGCAAACCGAATCAGAAACTTTATTCCAAAAAGCCGCTGAAGCAGCCAATCTTTTACGCACAGACAAACGAGATGCCATGTCGGTATACGGCAGGTTCAACTCAAGGGGCGGAGGAGAAATCAATGGATCAAACGCGAAAGCCAACCTTACCGCAGGGAAAATATTTTCTACTGGCGTTGCCTCACAAAACCTAACTGAAGCAGCAAAACTGGAGGCAGCACAGTCTGGCGTGACCGAATGCATAAACAAAGTTTCCGAGCTATTAGGCCCTGCTCCAGCAAAGCCCGACGATGCAAAAATAGAAGCTTGGCGCACAAGTACGACTACGTTACTGAACAACTTATGCAAGCAGCCAGAAAATAAGCAGTCTGGCAAAAATTGACCCCATCACATCATTGACAACGAGTGCCCGGCAAGAAACGTAGCCAGTGGCCGTAGACTGCACGGATGAATGCCATCGGCCAAACAGAATCCGCCACCCAAGCCCGCGTCGTCCGCCTCTTCACCGACTCCCTCGCCTACACCTACCTCGGCCGCTGGTCCGACCGCCCCGACAACCGCAACATCGAGCCCGCCCTGCTGCGGGCTTTTCTCTTGGCGCAAGGCGTGGACGCCGCACTCGCTGGCCGCGCGATATTCCACCTGGAACAAACCGCCAACGACCGCGTCCAGCGCCTGCACGACCGCAACCGCGCCGTGTACGAGCTGCTGCGCTACGGCGTCAAGGTGCGCCCCGACGCCGGCGAGCAGACCCGCGATGTCTGGCTGATCGACTGGAAGCACCCCGAGCGCAACCACTTCGGCATCGCCGAGGAAGTCACCGTCAAGCCGCACGACCCGCGCGCCCACACCAAGCGCCCCGACCTCGTGCTGTACGTCAATGGCATCGCCCTCGCCGTGATCGAGCTGAAACGCTCCACCGTCTCGGTGTCCGAAGGCATCCGCCAGAACCTCGACAACCAGAAACCCGAATTCATCGAAGGCTTCTTCTCGACGCTGCAGTTCGTCATGGCCGGCAGCGACACCGAGGGCCTGCGCTACGGCACCATCGGCACGCCCGAACGCCATTACCTGACCTGGCGCGAAGACGGCGCCGACCTCGCCGACGACCCGCGCAGCCCGCTCGACCAGCACCTCGGCTGGCTCTGCAGCAAGGCGCGGCTGCTGGAGCTGATCCACGACTTCGTGGTGTTCGACAGCGGGCGCAAGAAACTCTGTCGCCACAACCAGTATTTCGGCGTGCGCGCCGCCCAGACCCGCCTGCAGCGCCGCGAGGGCGGCATCCTCTGGCACACCCAAGGCTCGGGAAAAAGCCTGACGATGGTCTGGCTGGCCAAATGGATCCGCGAACACATCCATGACGCCCGCGTCCTCATCATCACCGACCGCACCGAACTCGACGCCCAGATCGAAAAGGTCTTCCACGGCGTGCAGGAACAGCTCCACCGCACCCGCGACGGCGCCGACCTCGTGCGCGTGCTGGGCGACGACCGGCCGTGGCTGATCGGCTCGCTGGTCCACAAGTTCGGCGGCGTCGGCCGCAAGACCGCACGCGACGGCAACGACGGTGATGCGGGTGACGTGGCCAGTTACGTCGAGACGCTCCGCAAGGCACTGCCGCCGGGCTTCCAGGCGCGTGGCCGCCTCCACGTCTTCGTGGACGAATGCCACCGCACCCAGTCCGGCCTGCTGCACGAGGCGATGAAGGCCATCCTGCCCGACGCGGTCTTCATCGGCTTCACCGGCACGCCGCTGCTCAAGAGCGACAAGCAGCGCAGCATCGAGGTCTTCGGCGGCTACATCCACACCTACAAGTTCAACGAGGCGGTGCGCGACCGCGTGGTGCTCGACCTGCGCTACGAGGCGCGCGACATCGACCAGCGCATCACCTCGCAGCGCAAGATCGACGACTGGTTCGAGGCCCACACCGCCGCGCTGACCGACCTCGCCAAGGCGCAGCTCAAGGCCCGCTGGGGCACGATGCAGACGCTGCTGTCGAGCCGCAGCCGGCTGGAGCAGATCGTGGCCGACATCCTGCTCGACATGGCCACCCGCGACCGCCTGAAGAGCGGGCGCGGCAACGCGATGCTGGTGGCGGGCAGCGTGTACGAGGCGTGCCGCTACCACGACCTGTTTGCGCGCACGCCGCTGGCCGGGCGCTGCGCGGTGGTCAGCTCCTACGTGCCGAAGGTGGCGGACGTGAAAGGCGAGGCAACCGGCGAAGGCGTGACGGACGCGCTGCAGAAAGTCGAGACCTACCGCCGGATGCTGGCCGACTGGTTCAAGCTGCCGCCGGACGAAGCGGTGCTGCGCATCGACGACTTCGAGACCCAGGTGAAACAGCGCTTCATCGACGAGCCGGCGCAGATGCAACTGCTGATCGTCGTGGACAAGCTGCTGACCGGCTTCGACGCGCCGGCCGCGACCGTGCTCTACATCGACAAGCCGATGCGCGACCACGGCCTGTTCCAGGCGATCTGCCGCGTCAACCGGCTGGACGGCGACGACAAGGAAGTGGGCTGCATCGTCGACTACAAGCACCTGTTCGAGCGCGTCGAGGGCGCGATCCAGGACTACACCCACGGCGCGCTCGACGGCTACGACGCTGCCGACATCGCCGGCCTCATCACCAGCCGCATCGACAAGGCCCGCGAGCGGCTGGACGAGGTGCTCGAATCGGTGCGGGCGCTGTGCGAGCCGGTCGAGACGCCGCGCACGATGGAAACCTACCTGCGCTTCTTCTGCGGCACGGCGGCGGGGGACGCGGCGGAACTCAAGGCACGGGAAGGCCAGCGGCTGGCGCTCTACAAGCTCGTCGCGGCGCTGGTGCGCGCCTACGCCAACCTCGCGGGCGATTTCGCGGAAGCCGGCGTCACGCCCGACGAGGCCAAGGCGCTGAAAGCCGAGGTGACGCAGTTCGAGGCGGTGCGCAGCGCGGTGAAGATCCGCAGCGGCGACTACATCGACCTGAAAGCCTACGAGCCGGCGATGCGCCACCTGATCGACACCTACGTGCAGGCGGGCGACAGCGAGAAGCTCTCGGCCTTCGACGACCTGACGCTGGTGCAGATGCTCGCCCAGCGTGGCCCCGAAGCGGTCGAGGCGCTGCCGGACGGGCTGCGCACCAGCACCGAGTCGGTGGCCGAGACGATCGAGAACAACGTGCGCCGGGTCATCATCGACGAGTCGCCGGTCAACCCGAAGTACTACGAGCGCATGTCGGCGCTGCTGGACGCGCTGATCGCGCAGCGGCGGGAACAGGCGATCGACTACGCCGAATTCCTGCAACAGGCCAGCGCGCTGGCGCGGCAGGTGCAGTCGCCCTCCTCCAGCACCGCCTACCCGCGCGCCATCGACACACCCGGCAAGCAGGCGCTGTTCGACAACCTCGGCCAGGACCAGCCGCTCGCGCTCAGCGTCCACCACGCGGTGATCACGCACCGCGAGGACGACTGGCGCACGGTCAACAGCAAGATGAAGACGCGCAAGCTGCGCACGGCGATCAAGCAGGCCTTGGGTGCGCCAGGCGTGCTGATCGCGGCGGAAGGCAGCGGCGTGCAGGAAGACCTGGATGCGCGGGTGGACCGACTCCTTGAGCTGGTCCGGAACCAGCCCGAATACTGACGCCCCCAGCACCGTCCCAACACCGTCATGCCCGCGCAAGCGGGTACCCACGATTCAAGCGGTCGGTGGACGGCGTGGGTGCCCGCCTGCGCGGGCATGACGGCGGGTGAGGACACGCCGAGACCATCCAACATTCGTTCATGCCATCGACACCGCCCCACCACCTCGACATCAGCGGCCTGCGCGTCGAGATCGCCCGCCAGCGCATCAAGCACCTGCACCTCGGCGTCTACCCGCCGGACGGGCGCGTGCGTGTGGCGGCACCGCTGGCCGTGGACGACGAGGCGGTGCGGCTCGCGGTCGTGCAGCGGCTGGGCTGGATCCGCCGGCAACAGGCGCGGTTTGCGGCGCAACCGCGCGAATCACGGCGCGAGATGGTCAGCGGCGAGAGCCACCAGGTCTTCGGCCAGCGGCGCCGGCTGCGGGTGGTCGAGGTGGACGCGCCGCCCCAGGTCGAGCGCGTCGGGCTGACGACGCTGCGGCTGCAGGTGCGCCCCGGCGCAGACCGGGACCAGCGTGAGCGGGTGCTGCAGAACTGGTATCGAGTCGAGCTGAAAGCGCTGATCCCGGCGCTGCTGGCCCGCTGGCAGCCGGTGCTGGGCGTGGAGGCAAGCGCCTGGGGCGTCAAGCGCATGAAGACGAAATGGGGCAGTTGCACGCCGGCCAGCGGACGGATCTGGCTCAACCTGGATCTGGCACGACAGCGACCGGCCTGCATCGAGTACGTCCTGGTGCATGAGCTGGCCCATCTGCGGGTGCGCCGGCATGACGAGCAGTTCACCGCACTGCTCGACCACGCACTGCCGTCCTGGCCGTCGTTGCGATCTGAACTGAACCAGACCCTGCTGCCCACCAGCAGCGTCAGCCGACCGCCACCGTCCCGGCTTTGACCCGCAGAGTCTTCTGCGACAGCAAGGGGCTGGCCGGCGCCGTGCCATCCGCATTCAGCGGAAGCACCTTTTGACATCCTCCCCGCCCTAAAGGACGGGGATTCCGGCGGGCACGACCGCTTGCGCGGCCGAGCCTTCGGCGGGTTCCTGCTTCCTCGCGGCTGCGTGTCGTCCCCTCACGGGTCTGGCACGTCTGACCTCCGCTCCACAGGCTTCGGGTCTTGCGACCCAGACCGCGTGTCCCGCGGCCAGTACGTTCTTCGCGGCGTTCAGGTCCGCGTTTTCTTCATGTCCGCACGCTTCGCACTCGAAGCGGGCTTGCGTCGGCCGGTTCTCCCTGGCGGTGTGCCCGCAGGCGCTGCACCGCTGGCTCGTGTACGCCGGGTCCACGGGCACCACTGCACCACCTCGGGCCGCTGTCTTGTAGTCCAGTTGTCGCCGAGCTTCGCCCCACGCCTGATCGAGGATCGATCGGTTCAGTCCCGCTTTCTGCCGCACTCGTTGCCCTGGCTCGGTGGCTGTGCCCTTGGCGCTGGCGCTCATCGCCGCCACCTTCAGATCCTCGATGGCGATCACCGGATGCGCATCGGCCCACTTCGTCGTCAGCTTGTGCAGCCAGTCCTTGCGCTGTGCCGCGATCCGGGCATGCACCTTGCCCAATCGATCGATCGCCTTGCGCCGGTTCTTCGATCCCTTCACCTTGCGCGACACCGACCGCTGAACTCGCTTCAGGTACTTCTGCTGCCGCTTCAGCGCATTCAGCGGCGCCACGCACTCACCGTCCGTCGTCGCCGCGAACAGCGCCACGCCGAAGTCGATCCCCAGCGTCGGCACCAGTCCCGCCGCCGGGATCACGTCCGCTTGCTCCACCTGGATCGACACGAACCAGCGGCCCCGCGCCTGCGTCAGCGTGTAGTTCCGAACCGATCCCTCGACCGCCTGCGACTGACGCATCCGCATCCAGCCCAGCTTCGGTGGCTTGATGCGCTGGTTCTCAGCGTCGAGCTTGCAGTCCGACGCCTTCGGAAACCGCAGCCCCGCATCCTGGCCCCGACCCCGGAACCTCGGATAGCCGCCACTCCCCTCGAAGAAGCGCCGGTAGCTCGCCTCCAGTCGCTTGAGCGTCTGCTGCTGTGCCTGCACGGGGGTTTCGGCCAGCCACGCCGTGTCCGGGTCGTTGCGCCACACGGTCAGCCAGCGGCACATCGCAGCAAAGCCCGCGAACTTCTCGCCAGCGGCCCGCAGTCGCTGCTGCTCGCCGATGGCCCGGTTCCACACCCAGCGGCACGCGCCGGCGAACCGGCGCAGGGTGTGGGCGGTGCCGGGCGTGGGGCGCAACTGGAAGCGGAAGGCTCGAATGGGCTCGACCACCAAGCCAATGGCTCGCTGCGCGAGCCTGCGCTCTGCATCCCCGCCCTGAAGGACGGGGCTTCTCGCGCTTTCTGGTGACGCGAAGCGACGACCTCGGCGTGACAGGTTGCCGATCCCGGAGCGGCACACGAGAATCGCGGCCATGTCTGCTTCTGCCCTGGACGAGCGCCGTCCCCTGCCCTCCCCCGAGCGCCTGCGCGCGCTGATCGACACGCTCGGCGACGGCCTGCTCGAGCGCGACACCGAGACCCGTCTGGCGCTGCTGGCCGCGCTGGCCGGCGAGCATGTGCTGCTGCTCGGCCCGCCCGGCACCGCCAAGAGCGAGCTGGCGCGCCGCCTGCACCGTGCCTTCGACGGTGCGCCCTACTTCGAGCGGCTGCTGACGCGCTTCTCCACCCCGGAGGAGCTGTTCGGGCCGCTGTCGCTGAAGGCGCTCGAGGAGGACCGCCACGAGCGGCTGACCGCGGGCTTCCTGCCCGAGGCCGGCATCGCCTTTCTCGACGAGGTGTTCAAGGCCAACTCGGCGATCCTGAACGCGCTGCTGACGCTGCTCAACGAGCGCGAGTTTGACAACGGCAGCGGCCGGGTGCGCGTGCCGCTGCTGAGCGTCGTCGGCGCGAGCAATGAGGTGCCGGCCGACGAGGCGCTGCGGGCCTTCTTCGATCGTTTCCTGGTGCGCCTGCCGGTGGCCCCGGTCAGCGAGGAGCGCTTCGAGGCGCTGCTGCGGCTCGACGAGCGCGACAGCCAGGCCCGGTCGCTGCTGCGGCCCGCGCCCGAGCCCGGCCTGGAGGCGGCCGAGCGCGAGGCGGTGCGCCAGGCGGCGACCCGCGTCGAGCTGGGCGAGGAAGCGGTCGAGGCGCTGCACCGGCTGCGCCGCTGGCTGGCCGCGCAGCAGCCGGCGCAGGCGCTGTCGGACCGGCGCTGGCGCCAGCTTGTCGGCCTGATGAAGGTGGCCGCCGCCACCGAAGGCCGCACGCAGGTCGACGCGCTCGACCTGTGGCTGGCGCCGCAGACCGCCGCGCCGCTGCCCGAGCTGGCGCCGGCGCTGCAGGACTGGTTCGCGCAGGAGATCGCCGGCGCGGTGCCGCAGGACGCGCCGTGGCTGACGCGCGCGGTCGAGGCGCTAGAGCGCCAGCTCCAGCTCGAGCAGCGCGCCGAGGCCGAAGCCTCCGGCAGCGGCGAGGGCGATCTGGCCGGCAAGATGGCGCTGGCCCGCGCGATCGGCGGCGGACGCGATGCGGACGGCAGCGCCGGCACGATGCGCATGATGTCGCCGGCGCTCGACGCCGCCTCGCGCCGGCGCTGGAGCCCGGTGCATGTCGCGGCCCGGGTCGCGCAGGTCGACGAGACGATCGCCGCGGCCCGCCCGCACCACGAGGCCGCGCTGGCCGCGGCCGAAGCCCTGTCGGCCCGGCTCGAGGGCCGGCTGTGGATGCCGCCGGCCTGCGTGGCCGCGCTGCTGGGCGCGCATCTGCACACCGCGCTGGTGCTGCGGGCGCTGCTGGACCGGCTCGAGGCGGTGCGCGCAGGCTTCGCCGGCCTGCCGGTGCAGGCCCCGGCCGAAGGCGCCGAGGCGCCGCCGCCCGCACCGGTGCTGCTGGAAGACTGAGGCCACGCCCGGAACCACGCCCAGGACCGCGCCGATGTGCCGCTCGCCCGACCTGCCGTGGAACCGCCTGGCCGAGCTGCCGCGCGAGCTGTGGCTGCCGGCCCTGGTGACCAGCATCGGCGACGCCGAGGCGCGGCTGCGTGACACGCGGCGCTGGCAGCAGGCGCTGGAGGCCGGCACGCTGCCACCGCCCGAGGCCGATCTGGGCGACGCCGCCGCGCTGACCCCGATGCGCGAGGCCGTCTCCCAGCTCGGCCTGCCCGGTCTGAGCCGGGGCCGCCCGGCGATGGCGCAGCAGGTGCTGCGCACGCTGCTGTGGCATCTGGACCGCATCGTCGATCACCAGCCCCGGCTGACGCGGGCCGAGGCCATCCAGGGCGCCGCGGCCGGCTTCCGGGCCGAGTGGCAGCTGGAAGGCAGCGGCTGGGACGAGCGGCTGGTGCTGCTCGACAGCCTGGGCGACCCTTCGCGGCTGAGCTGGGACGCGCTGCGCGGCCATCTGCGCTCGCGCGCCTGGCGCGAGGCCCAGCAGGCCGCGGCCTGGCTGGAACGCCTGCCGCAGCTCGCCGCGCTGATCAGCCGCCTGGGCCGTGCCGAGCGCCAGGGCGGCGCGCCGCCGCAGGAGGCCCTCGAGCCGCTGGCCGATGCGCGCGCGGCCCACGGCCTGCGGGCGGTCGAGACCCGCCTGCCCGACGCGCCCGGCGAACTCACCGGCCTGCAGCTCACCGGCCGGATCGACCGGATGCTGGCCTCCGAGGCGGTGATGCTGCGCCACCCGCTGCTGCGCCGTCTCTGGCGCGCCCGTCAGGCCGAATGCCGGCTGCTGGGCTGGCAGTCCGAGGCGGTGCTGACCGACTGGCGCCCGGACCCGGCCGCACCGCCGCGCGCCGCCCTCTCGCCGCCGGACCCGGAGCCGCTCGGCCGCGGCCCCTTCATTCTCTGCCTGGACACCTCCGGCTCGATGCGCGGCGCGCCCGAGAACATCGCCCGCGCGATCGTCATCGCCGCGATGCGCGCGGCCCATGCGGAGCGGCGCGGCTGCGTGCTGATCGCCTTCGGCGGCCCCGGCGAGGTGATCGAGCGCGAACTCGACCTGAGCCCGGGCGGCCTGCAGGCGCTGATGGACCTGATGGGCCAGGCCTTCGACGGCGGCACCGATGTGCAGACGCCGATCGAGCGTGCGGTCGAGCGGGTGCACCAGGCGCGCTGGCGCCAGGCCGATCTGCTGATCGTCACCGACGGCGAATTCGGCTGCATGCCCGCCACGCTGGCACGGCTCGACCAGGCGCGCGAGCAATTCGGCCTGCGGGTGCAGGGCGTGCTGACCGGCGACCGCGAGACCCTGGGCCTGCTCGATGTCTGCGACGACATCCACTGGGTGCGCGACTGGCGCCGCTACACCGACAACCCCGCCGCGGTCACCGAGGCCTCGCCGGTGCACAGCCGCAGCCTGACCGCGCTGTATTTCCCCAATGCGCTGTCGGGTCGGGCCGCACGACATCGCAAAGTACCCTGACGGGTATATAGAATCGCGGCCATGAACACCGCCGCCCCCTTCGCCAGCCAGACCACCGGCCGGCTGCGCATCGACACCTTCTTCGACGAGGCCACCTCGACCTTCTCGCATCTGGTGATCGACCTGGACAGCCGCCAGGCCGCGATCATCGACAGCGTGCTCGACTACGACCCGAAGTCCGGCCGCACCGGCACGCAGGGCGCCGAGCGCCTGGCCGCGCAGGTCGAGGCGCTCGGGCTGACGGTGCAGTGGCTGCTCGAGACCCATGTGCATGCCGACCACCTGTCGGCGGCGCCGTGGCTGCAGGCGCGACTGGGCGGCACGATCGCCATCGGCGCACAGATCACCACGGTGCAGAAGACCTTCGGCACGCTGTTCAATGCCGAGCCGGAGTTCGCCCGCGACGGGCGCCAGTTCGGACGGCTCTTCGCCGACGGCGACACCTTCGCGATCGGCGGCCTGCGTGCGACGGCGCTGCACACGCCCGGCCACACGCCGGCCTGCCTGACCTATGTGGTCGAGACGCCTGACGACCCGCAGGCCGCGCCGGCCGCCTTCGTCGGCGACACGCTGTTCATGCCCGACTACGGCACCGCGCGCTGCGACTTTCCCGGCGGCGACGCCGCGACGCTGTACCGCTCGATCCGGCGGGTGCTCGACCTGCCCGGCGACACCCGGCTGTTCATGTGCCACGACTACCGCCCCGGAGGGCGCGCGCTGGCGCATGTCACGACGGTGGCCGAGCAGCGCGCCGCCAATGTGCATGTGCACGAGGGCATCGCCGAGGACACCTTCGTGGCGATGCGCCGCGCACGCGACGCGACGCTGGACATGCCGGTGCTGATGCTGCCCTCGGTGCAGGTCAACATGCGCGCCGGCCACCTGCCGCCGCCGGAATCCAACGGCGTGCGCTATCTGAAAATCCCGCTCGACCGGCTCTGACATGCCGCGGTGCGGAGGTGTCTGCTAGGCTGGCCGGCAGCACTCCCGAGGAAACCCCATGCCCCAGCTCTCCGACACCGGCCTTCAGGCCGTCGCCTCGATCGCCGCGCGCCACGGCTTCAGCACGGAGGCGGTGACCGTGATGCTGCAGGCGGTGCAGGCCGGCGGCGGCACGATGGCGCAGTTCAGCCATCCCGAGTTCGGCGGCTCCGGCCAGTGGATGAGCGGCGGCATGCTGATGCTCGGCGACATGTTCAACCACGGCCTGAAGGCGCGGGTCGACGGCCTGTGTCACGAGCTGGCCACGCTGGCGGCCACCCGCGGCGACCTGTGGCAAAGCGCGCCGGCCTTCGGCGGCGGCAGCGCCTGGTGGCCGGCCGAGCTCGGCCAGCCAGCCGCCAGCGGCGCGCAGAACCAGATGCGCTACGCCTGGTTCCCGCAGGCGCGCCGCCTGGCGCTCGACAGCGGCGGCGAGGTGTGGATCTACGACACGCTCGACCACCAGATCGGCGGCTTCTCGCAGCAGCAGGGCGGCAGCGGCGGCATCGCGATGAGCAGCCAGTTCGGCCCGGTCGACCTGGCGCGGCTGCCGGTGGTGATGCGCGGCGGCCTGCCGGTCGCCCCCGCCCCGGCGCCCGCGCCCGCCCCGGCCTTCGCCCCGATGACCCAGATGGCGCCGATGTCGCCGCCCGCGGTGATGCCGACCGCCTCCGCTGGCGGCGAGGACATCCTGGCGACGATCGAGAAGCTCGGCGCGCTGCTGCAGCGCGGCCTGCTGACCGAGCAGGAATTCGCCGCGAAGAAGGCCGAACTGCTGGCGCGGCTCTGAAACCGCAATGATCCGGCGGGCAGCGGTCGCATCGCGGACGGATCTACAAGAATCGGTGCGCTGCGGGCAGAATGGGCCATGTCGCGCACCGTCATCACCACCCAAAGCTTTACCGACGCCGAGGCCGCGTTTGCGCATGCCAAGGCGATCTACGACTCCGGCATCGCGCACCTGCGCCAGTCGCTGAAGGAATTCGTCGGCGGCCGCGACGACTTCGGCGGCCGGGTGCGGGCCTGCTACCCGTTCGTGCGGGTGCGGGTCGACACCGTCGAGCGCGCCGACTCGCGGCTGGCCTACGGCTTCGTCGCCGGCCCCGGCGTGCACGAGACCACGCTGACCCGGCCGGACCTGTTCCGCTACTACTACCGCGAGCAGTTCAAGCTGCTGCTGCGCAACCACGGCGTGGCGCTGGAGGTGGGCCTGTCCAGCAAGCCGATCCCGGTGCATTTCAGCTTCGCCGAGAACGACCACATCGAAGGCACGATGACCGCGGAGCGGCGCTCGCGCCTGCGCGATCTCTTCGACCTGCCCGACCTGGCGGCGATGGATGACGGCATCGCCAACGGCACGCACGAGCCGCGCACCGGCCACGACGGCCAGATCCGCCATCCGCTGGCGCTGTTCACCGCGCCGCGGGTCGACTACTCGCTGCACCGGCTGCGCCACTACACCGGCACGCTGCCGGAGCACTTCCAGAACTATGTGCTGTTCACGAACTACCAGTTCTACATCGACGAGTTCGTGCGCCTGGGCCATGAGCTGATGGCCGACGACGCGGGCGAGTACACCGCCTTCGTCGAGCCCGGCAATGTGCTGACCCGCCGCGCCGGCCTGCCCGCCGAACCCGGCGACGAGCTGGGCGCGCCGCCGCCGCGCCTGCCGCAGATGCCGGCCTATCACCTGAAGCGCCACGGCCACAGCGGCATCACGATGGTCAACATCGGCGTCGGCCCCAGCAACGCCAAGACCATCACCGACCACATCGCCGTGCTGCGCCCGCACGCCTGGCTGATGCTTGGCCACTGCGCCGGCCTGCGCAACACCCAGCAGCTCGGCGACTATGTGCTGGCCCACGGCTATGTGCGCGAGGACCATGTGCTCGACGAGGAGCTGCCGCTGTGGGTGCCGATCCCGCCGCTGGCGGAAATCCAGGTCGCGCTGGAGAAGGCGGTGGCCGAGGTGACGCAGCTCTCCGGCTACGAGCTGAAGAAGATCATGCGCACGGGCACCGTGGCCTCGACCGACAACCGCAACTGGGAGCTGCTGCCGCATCCGGGTCCGGAGCGCCGCTTCAGCCAGAGCCGCGCGGTGGCACTGGACATGGAAAGCGCGACGATCGCCGCCAACGGGTTCCGTTTCCGGGTTCCATACGGTACCCTGCTCTGTGTTTCCGACAAGCCGCTCCACGGCGAAATCAAGCTGCCCGGCATGGCCAACCATTTCTACCGCGAGCGGGTCGACCAGCACCTGCGCATCGGCATCCGCGCGATCGAGATCCTGCGCCATCAGGGGCTCGATCATCTCCACAGCCGCAAGCTGCGCAGCTTCGACGAGGTGGCCTTCCAGTGAGGAACGGTGGAGAGGAGCGGTGACCTGAGGTGACGGGCCGGGCGCCAGGCGCCCGCCTGCGGCCACGGCAGCAGATCCATGGAACTCGATGTCCGAACGCTGATGGTCGCGTTCTCGGTGAACCTGTTCGCCGGCGCGATCGCCCTGCCGACCATCATGGGCTGGCGCCGCATCGGCGTCGCGGCCCGCCATGCGGTGCTGGCCTCCGGGCTGCAGGCCCTGGGCTGGTTCTGCCTGGTCATGTCGACGCTGGCGCGCAACGAATGGCCCGACCGGCTGCTGTCGACGCTGGCGATGGGTGCGATGTCGGCCAGCCTGGTCATGCTGTGGCGGGCGATCCGGCTGTGGACCGGCCATGACCAGCCCGGCGGGCGCAGCCTGGGCCTGATCGTGCTGTGGATGCTGACCGGCCTGATGACGCTGGGCTATGGCCTGGGTTTCAGCGACTATGCCTGGTGGGTCGGACTGGCCAACGGCGTGCTCGGACTGCAGATGCTGATGGTGGTTGGGGCGGCACTGAGCCCCTCGCCCGGCACACACCGCGGCTGGCGCGCGGTGATCGCCGCCAGCATGCTGCTGATGGCCACGCTCACCTTCTGGCGCGGCCTGCTGGGCGCCTTCTTCACCGAAAGCTATCCCTTCCTGACCGCGCCGCATCCGATCAACCAGCTCTCGGCGCTGGCCAGCAGCGTGGTGCTGCTGCTGAACTCGATGGCGCTGCTGATGGCCTACCGCGAGGAGGCCGAGCGCCAGCTGCGCGAGCAGGCGATCACCGACGGCCTGACCGGCCTGCTCAACCGCCGCGCCTGGACCGAACGCGCCGAGGCCCTGCTGGCCGATGCACGCCGCTATCAGCAGCCGCTCGGGCTGATGATGATCGACATCGACCACTTCAAGCGGGTCAACGACGACCACGGCCATGCCCGGGGCGACCAGGCGCTTCAGCTGGTGGCGCGCATGCTGCGCGAGCAGCTGCGCTCGGGCGATCTGGCCGGACGCTACGGCGGCGAGGAGTTCTGCGTGCTGCTGACCCACACCCGCGAGGGCCCGGCGCTGTCGCTCGACCAGCGCCTGCGCCAATGCCTCAGGCTGGAGTCGGAGCAGGCGCTGGGCTTCGTGCTGGAGTACAGCGCCGGCCTGGCCGCGCTCGGCGAGAACGACCGCACGCTCGACGACCTGCTGCGCCGCGCCGACGATGCGCTCTACGAAGCCAAGCGCGCAGGCCGCGCCCAGGTGGTGCTGGCCGCGCGCTGAGCCGATCCTCGGCGCCCCGGCCGGGCGACAAGCTTCTTTACCTCGGCTGCATCGGCAAGCCGTCGCCAGCTTGATAGAAATCAGGGTCCACCCTTGGCCGCGCTGCGAGCATGAATCGACATGCCGCTGCAGCCCCAGTGATGATCCTGACCGAAGAACCCTTTTCCTCGCCTCGGGCGTTCAGCCAGCCGCGCCTGCACCCTCAGACCGTGGCGCTGGCCGTGGCGCTGCTGCTGAGCGGCTGCAGCAGCCTGCCGCACCGCACGCCTGCCCCCGAGACCGCCGCCAGCGCCGCAGCCCGCACCGCAACCGATGTCGGCACGCCCGCCGCCGCGACGCTGCCCGTGCTGTCGCGCTGGTGGCAGCAGTTCGATGATCCGCAGCTCGGCGCGCTGGTCGAGGAGGCCTTGTCCGGCAATCTGGAGCTCGCCTCGGCACGGGCCCGGGTGATGCAGGCCCGCGCGCTGCGCGAGCAGGCCGCCGCCGCGCTGGCACCGCAGCTCGGCCTGGGCGCCAGCCTGACCCGCCAGCGCAGCAGCGGCAGCACGACCACCGTGCTGGCGCCGCTGCTGTCGGCCAGCTGGGAGCTCGATGCCAGCGGCCGGCTGGCCGCCACCGAGCGTGGCGCCGCCGCCGATCTGGCCGCGACCGAGGCCACGCTGCTGGCCAGCGCGCACAGCCTGGCCGGCGAGGTCGCGCTGGCGCAGGTGGCGCTGCGCGGCAACCAGGCCCGTCGGGCGCTGGTGCAGGCCAGCCTCGAGGCGCAGCAGCAGACGCTGCAGCTCACGCAGTGGCGGGCGCAGGCCGGCCTGGCCTCGACGCTGGATGTCGAGCAGGCCCGCGCCAGCCTCGAGCAGACCCGCGCGCAGCGGCCGGCCTGGGACACCGCGATCGCCCAGGGAGAACATGCGCTGGCGGTGCTGCTCGGCCTGGAGCCGAAGGCGCTGCAGGCCCGGCTCGGCCGCGACGGCCGCCTGCCCGCGCCGGGCGAGGCCCTGGCCACGCTCGACCGCCAGCTCGAGGCCGGGGTGCCGGCCGAACTGCTGCGCCGCCGCCCCGATCTGGTCGCCGCCGAGGCCACGATCAGCGCCGAGCTGGCCCGGCTCGATGCCCGCCAGGCGGCGCGCCAGCCGGACTTCGCGCTGTCGGGCACGCTGGGCTGGAGGGCGCTGACGCTGGCCGCGCTGGGCGGCAGCGGCGCGCTGGTGGCCACGCTGGCCGCCTCGGTCGACTGGCCGGTGCATGACGGCGGCCTGCTGGCCGCACAGGTCGAGGCGCAGCAGGCGGTGCTGGAACAGGCGCGGCTGAGCTGGCGCGCTGCCACGCTGACCGCCGCCCAGGATGCCGAGGACAGCCTGGCCGCGGCCGCCGGCAGCCGCGCGCAGGCCCGCGCGCTCGGGGAGGCGGTCACCGCCGCCACCCAGGCGCTGGCGCTGGCCCGCCAGCGCTACCAGGCCGGCCTGATCGACTTCACCACGCTGCTCGACGCACAGCGCACGCTGCTGGCGCTGCAGACCAGCCAGGTCGGCGCCGAGGTCGACCTGCGCCAGAACCTGATCCGCCTGTTCAAGGCCCTCGGCGGCGGGCTGTCCGCCGCCGATCTGGCGGCGCTGCCCGTGCGCGCCGCCGCCACCCGATGACCTTCCCGCCTGCTGCCATGGCCTCCGCTGAACCGAACCGCCCCCGCGCCGATGATCCGGCCGCCGTCGCCGACCTGCTGGGCAGCGCGGCGCTGCCACGTCCGTGGTGGCGCCGCCGCAGCGTCTGGATCGGCGCGGCGCTGCTGCTGGCCGCCGGCGCCGGCCTGCTCGCCTGGCAGGGCAGCCAACAGGCCCAGGCCGCGCCGCGCTTTCTCACCGAGCCGCTCGCCCGCGGCGACCTGTCGATCACCGTGACCGCCAATGGCACGCTGCAGCCGACCCGCCAGGTCACCCTCGGCTCGGAACTCTCCGGCACGATCCGCAAGGTCCATGTCGATGTCAACGACGAGGTGCGCGCCGGCCAGGTGCTGATCGAGCTCGACACCACCAAGCTCGACGACCAGATCACCCGCTCGCGTGCGACGCTGGCCTCGGCCCAGGCCGCAGTGCGCCAGGCCGAGGCGACGCTGGCCGAGCAGCGCGCCGGCCTGACGCGGCTGCAGGAGGTGTCGCGGCTGTCGGGCGGCCAGGTGCCCTCGGGCACCGAGCTGGATGCCGCCCGCGCCGCGCTGGCCCGCGCCGAGGCCGCGCTGGGCAGCGCACGCGCCAGCGTCGCCGACGCCACCGCCGCGCTGCGCATGGACGAGACCAGCCGCGCCAAGGCCGAGATCCGCTCGCCGATCGACGGCGTGGTGCTCGCCCGCTCGGCCGAGCCGGGCAATGCGGTGGCCGCCTCGCTGCAGGCGGTCACGCTGCTGACGCTGGCGCAGGACCTGCGGCAGATGAAGCTGCAGGTCAAGGTCGACGAGGCCGATGTCGGTCTGGTGCAGGCCGGCCAGCGCGCCAGCTTCAGCGTCAGCACCTGGCCGGCGCGGCGCTTTCCGGCCGAGATCGCCCGGGTGGCCTATGGCTCGACCACCACCGACAATGTCGTGACCTACACCACCGACCTGAAGGTCGACAACGCCGACCTGAGCCTGCGCCCGGGCATGACCGCCACCGCCACCATTGCCGCCACCGAGCGGCGCGGCGTGCTGACGGTGCCCAACGCCGCGCTGCGCTTCACGCCGACGACCGGCACGGCCGCCCCGGCGGCGACCGAGAGCGCCGGCCTGCTGTCGAAGCTGATGCCTCGTCCGCCCGGCGGCAACACCCCGAAGCGCAGCGGCGGCACGAAGACGGCCGAGGGCGGCCAGCGCCAGATCTGGATCCTGAAGGACGGCCGCCCGCAGCCGCTCACCGTCACCACCGGCCTGAGCGACGGCCGCCGCACCGAGGTCAGCGGCGAAGGCCTGACCGAGGGCGCGCCGGTGATCACCGGCCAGGCCAGCGCCGCCGCCGGCAGCGCACCGGGCGGTGCCCGATGAGCGCCATGAGCGCCAGCCCCTCGCCGCTGATCCGGCTGTGCGGCATCGAGAAGATCTACGGCCAGGGCCAGGCCGCCTTTCATGCGCTGCGCGGCATCGACCTCGATGTCGACGAGGGCGACTTCATCGCGGTCATGGGCCCGAGCGGCTCGGGCAAGTCGACGGTGATGAACATCCTGGGCTGCCTGGACGTGCCCAGCGCCGGCCAGTATCTGTTCCGCGGCGTGCATGTCGAGCGCTTCGACCGCGACCAGCGCGCGCGGCTGCGCCGGCAGTATCTCGGCTTCGTCTTCCAGGGCTTCAACCTGCTGGCGCGCACCTCGGCACAGGAGAATGTCGAGCTGCCGCTGCTCTACCGCGGCGAGCCGGCCGCCGCGCGCCAGAAGGCCGCACGCGAGGCGCTGGCCGCGGTCGGCCTGACCGGCTGGGAGCACCACACGCCGGCCGAGCTCTCGGGCGGCCAGCAGCAGCGGGTGGCCATCGCGCGCGCCATCGTCAGCCAGCCCACCGTGCTGCTGGCCGACGAGCCCACCGGCAACCTCGACACCGCACGCAGCCGCGAGATCATGGAACTGCTCACCGGCCTGAACCGCGAGCGCGGCATCACCGTGCTGATGGTCACCCACGAGCCGGACATGGCCGAATACGCGCGGCGCATCATCCGCTTCGTCGATGGCCGCATGGACAGCGATGTCCGCCAGACCGCGCACGCCGAGGTGCCGCGATGATCGGCAACACCCTGCTGCTGGCGATCCGCGAGATCCGCCGCAACCTGCTGCGCTCCTTCCTGACCATCCTGGGCATCGTCATCGGCGTCAGCGCCGTCATCACCATGGTCACGCTGGGCCGCGGCGCCACGCAGGCGGTGCAGGCGCAGATCGCCAGCCTGGGCACCAACCTGCTGCAGATCCGCCCGGGCCAGCGCATGGGACCGGGCGGCGGCGGCTCGGGCGCGCCCGCCTTCCGCGAGGCCGATCTGGACGCGATCGCCACCCAGATCGCCGGCGTGGCCGCAGTGGCGCCGGAGGCCCGCAGCAGCGTGACGGTGGTGGCCGGCGCGCGCAACTGGTCCACCAGCGTGACCGGCACCACCAACGCCTGGCTGCACACCGGCAACTGGACGCTCTCGGCGGGCCGCGCCTTCGAGGACACCGAGCTGCGCGCCGGCAGCGCGGTCTGCCTGATCGGCGCGACACTGCAGCGCGAGCTGTTCGCCGGCACCGATCCGCTGGGCCAGACCCTGCGCATCAAGCAGTTCTCCTGCTCGGTCGTCGGCGTGCTGGCCGCCAAGGGCCAGGCGGCGATGGGCATGGACCAGGACGACACGGTGGTGGTGCCGCTGCGCACGCTGCAGCGCCGCGTCACCGGCAGCCTGAACATCGGCACGCTGCTGGTCTCGCTCGAGGACGGCGCCGACAGCCGCGCGGTGCAGGCCAGCCTGCGCCAGCTGCTGCGCGAACGGCGCAAGCTGGGCGCGAGCGACGACGACAACTTCAACATTCTCGACACGCAGCAGCTCGCCCAGACGATGTCCGGCACCACGCAGCTGATGACCTCGCTGCTCGGCGCGGTCGCGGCGGTGAGCCTGCTGGTGGGCGGCATCGGCATCATGAACATCATGCTGGTCAGCGTGACCGAGCGCACCCGCGAGATCGGCGTGCGCCTGGCCATCGGCGCGCTGGAGCACGAGGTGCTGCTGCAGTTCCTGATCGAGGCGGTGGTGCTCTCCAGCTTCGGCGGCCTGGTGGGCATCGCGCTGGCGACCGCCGCCTCGATCGGGCTGTCCTCGCTCCTGGCCATGCCCTATGCCTTCCAGCCCGGCATCAACGGCCTGGCCTTCGTGTTCTCGGCCGCGATCGGCGTGGTGTTCGGCTATGTGCCGGCACGGCGCGCGGCACGGCTCGATCCGATCGAGGCGCTGCGACACGAATGATCCAGCCGATCCATCCGCACCGATCTTGTTCGTGAGTATTCGCCGCAGGCCGGCGCCGTGCACCGGGAAACCCGCTTCCCGGTGCATGACGCCTGATGGCAGCGCAGTTTCCGATTTTCCATCGCACCACAAGATGACATGCCGATGAAAATCGAATCAATACTGCACCGAAGCAGGGATATTCATCGTTCCCGATGCACCAGATAATCCACCACAAATAAGGGTTGACCCGAGGCGCCCGGCCCGAATAGATTGTCGACACCTGATGCATCCGGTTTTCCGGAATCCGGTTTATTCGACGGCCAATTCGACTTTTCTGGTTCCTGCGTCTCTTCTGGCGACCTCTTTCCTGCTGTCCTTGCGGCCTTCTTTCCGCTCGCTCCCATGTCCGCCGCGATCGTGGTCGCCATCGCAGCGGACCCCTCGATGTCCGGAGACGATCATGCGCAAGACCGCACCATCGGCCGACATGCCGTCGGTCCCCGTGCCGCCGGCGCCGGCCCCGATGCCGGGCAGCGGCGTGCCGCGCGAGCTGCTGATGCGCCACCCGCGCACCGGCGAGGAGCGCATCGCGCCGGTGGGCTATGCCTGGTCGG
Source organism: Sphaerotilus sulfidivorans (assembly GCF_013426975.1). Classification (GTDB taxonomy): domain Bacteria; phylum Pseudomonadota; class Gammaproteobacteria; order Burkholderiales; family Burkholderiaceae_C; genus Sphaerotilus; species Sphaerotilus sulfidivorans. The sequence goes on along the minus strand of NZ_JACCPY010000004.1, from coordinate 150,070 downwards.
TGCTGCTGGCCGGTCCGTTCGTGCTGGCCCGGCGCGGTGACTGGTCGATGGCGCTGGCCTGCCTGCTGCTGCCGCTGCTGGGCCAGGCGCTGCTGGCACCGCAGGCCAATCGCCGCCATCTGCGCCGGCTGGTGGCACGCGGCTACCGGGCGGTGAGCACGGTCCCGGGCCGCGTCAGTCATGTGGAATGGGCGCTGGGCATGCAGATCCCGCGCTACAGCGGTCGTCGAGAGGACATCTCGCGCTTCGAGTAGGACGCCGGCCTGGCCCGATCCCGCAGCCGGCGTGAGCGGGTGCGGGTCGTTCAGGGCCGCCGTCTTCACGCGCTCGGGTCCATGGTCCTGCCGCCCGCTCCGCGCATCCTGCAGAGAAGCGCCACTGCCATGCCGCTCATCGGCACGGGGCCGGGCTCAAGTCGGCGCCCGTGACGCCGACGCGGTTCAGCGCGCCCGTCGTCCCCCGCCCGGCTCCGAGCGCAGCCCCAGCTTCTGCCCGACCGTCAGCCGCTCGTCCGACAGCACGTCGAGAAAGTCCGACAGGCTCTTGGAGCGCACGATCATGTAGCCGGTCAGCAGCAGCGAGGCCAGCAGCGTGAGCCCGAGAATCAGCAGGCGCTCGGACCAGGGGCGGTCGGCCTCGTCGAGCAGGTTCATGCCGAGAAAGCCGGTCGACAGCGTGCCGATCAGGCCGGCGATCGTCACCACCGTCAGCCGCACCACGGTGTTGGCCTGGCGGCGCAGGCTGTCGGTGTCGAGGTAGGTGTTCATCTCGCTGACGCGCTCGCGCACTTCCGGGTGCAGCGTGTCGAGCCCGAGGTGATCGGCGCACAGCCGGTGCAGCGCGCGGGTCTGGGCCTGCTCGGACAGGTCGTGAAACCAGTAGCGATGGGTGAAGCGCAGGAAGGTCTCGAAATTGCCGCGCACCGCCCGCTTGAAGCGCTTGACCGAGCTGGCGTCATGGATCTGCAGCGCATCGAGCGCCACCACCAGCCGGTCGGAGAACATCAGCAGCGCCGCCTTCTGGAAGTGCACGATCAGGAACATCAGGAAATGCTGATGGCGGAACTGCGCCAGCACGCCGCGCTCGCGGTCGACGAAGAAGCGCGAGTCCGCGCGCCCGACCACCACCAGCGCATGACCGCAGCACAGGTAGCGGGTGAAGGGCGCCGCGCCGCCGGGCCGCCAGAAGCGGTCGTAGCAGTGGCGGGCCTCGAAGTCGGCGACATGGCGCTCGGCGAAGGGCAGCTCGGCCTCGCCGTCGCTGCCCTGCCCGGCCACCAGCCCGAGGCGGATGAAGTCGGCGCGGCCGAGCGCGGCCGGATCGTCCAGCGCCAGCCAGGCCATCACCGGCATGCGGTGGTACTCGATCTGGCGCACCCGCAGCAGCGGGCCTGCGCCGTCGTCGGGCTCCTCGTCCTGCTCCGGGCGCAGCGGCTGCAGCAGCCAGCGCCAGTGCGCCGCCAGCCGCGGCGCGCGGTGCAGGCCGACGAAGTCCAGGAAGGCCTGGCGGTCGGTCGCGTCCGACGCGCACAGCGTCTGGTCTCCGGCGCCGAGCCACTCGACCTCGCTGGCGCAGTGCAGCGGCTGACCCTCGCCGTCCCAGCCCGGCGGGTAGGCGCGGCCGAAGCGGTAGAGCAGCTCCTGCACCACCGGCAGCGGCAGTTCATCGGCATGGACCTCGACATGCAGCACCACCACGTCGACATCGTGGAAGAAATAGAGATCGACATGCTCGACCGCCAGCCGCAGGGCCGGCTGGTCCGGCGCCAGGCGCAGGCGCACCGCCTGCACATCGTCGCGGCGCAGCACCCGCATCGACGAGCCGCCGCCGGTGCGCGCGCTGCCGGCGCGCGGCCCGTCGCCGTAGAGAAAGCGCTGCACATGCGGCAGGAAGGTCACGAACTCCTGGTAGTGGCGCTCGCTCGACGGGCCGTGGCGCATCTCGGCGGCCTCGCGCCACGGGCTGCCCGGGCGCTCGAGCACCGCGGCCCAGGGCTGCAGGCGCAGCCGCTCGTCCTGGCGCGGCAGCAGCTGCAGCGGCCACAGCAGGCGCTGTCGGAAGTGTCGGATCATCACGCTCATGGCCGGCATTGGACCCGGACACGCCGCCCGAGCCCATGCGGGTTGTCCACATCGCCCGGCCGGCACCGCGACGAGGGCTTCTTGCAGTTCCGGAACATCGCGATACTGGCCGGCATCATGCGCATCCTCTTCGTCCACCAGAACTTTCCCGGCCAGTACGTCCACCTCGCCCCGGCGCTCGCCCAGGCCGGCCACGAGGTGCGCGCGCTGATGCTCGAGCCCACCGCACGGCCGCTGCCCGGCGTGACCTGCACCCGCTACAGGGTGACGCGCAGCAGCACGCCGCAGATCCATCCGTGGGTGGCGGAATACGAGACCAAGGTGCTGCGCGGCGAAGGCTGCGCGCGCGCCGCGCTGGCGCTGCGCGAGCAGCACGGCTTCATGCCCGACCTGATCTGCGTGCATCCCGGCTGGGGCGAGGCGCTGTTCCTGCGCGACATCTGGCCCGAGGCGCGCCAGCTGCACTTCGTCGAATGGTTCTACGGCTGGGAGGGCCACGACGTGACCTTCGACCCGGAGTTCCCGCCGCGCGGCATCGAGGCGCGGCTGCGGCTGCGCGCGAAGAACACCCACCTGCTGCAGGGCCTGGTCGAGATGGACGCCGGCGTGTCGCCGACCGCCTGGCAGCGCTCGACGGTGCCGCCGGCCTTCCAGCACAAGATCCGCACGCTGCACGACGGCGTCGACACCGACCTGATCCGCCCCGATCCCGAGGCGGTCTTCGAGCACGGCCCGCTGCGGCTGCGCCACGGCGACGAGGTGCTGAGCTTCATCAACCGCAACTTCGAGCCCAACCGCGGCTATCACGTCTTCATGCGCGCGCTGCCGGCGCTGCTGCGCGAGCGCCCGCAGGCTCAGGTGGTGATGGTCGGCGGCAACGGCGTGTCCTACGGCGCCAGGCCGCAGGACGGCCGCAGCTGGCAGGACACGCTGCGCGAGGAGATCGCGCCGCAGCTCGACGAGGCGATGCGCGCACGCGTCCACTTCGTCGGCCGGCTGCCGCATCCGCAGCTGATGAAGCTCTACCAGGTGACCCGCGCCCATGTCTACCTGACCTACCCCTTCGTGCTGTCGTGGTCGATGCTGGAGGCGATGTCGGCCGGCGCGCTGGTGATCGGCTCGCGCACCGCGCCGGTCGAGGAGGTGATCGAGCACGGCCGCAACGGCCTGCTGGTCGACTTCTTCGACCGCGAGGGCCTGGTGCGCACGATGGCCGACGCGCTGGCCGCGCCGCCCGGCACGCATGACGCGATCCGCAGCACCGCGCGCGAGACGGTCGTGCGCCGCTACGACCTGCGCCGGGTCTGCCTGCCGGGCCAGGTGGCGCTGGTCGAGGAGATCGGGCGCGGCCCGCGGATCGCCTGATCGGTCAGCAGGACCGGCAGGATCAGCCGGCCTCGCGCATCACCTCGGCCAGGAAGTCGACCACCGCCCGGATGCGCGGCAGCCGGTCGCGCTCGGGCAGCATCACCGCCCAGACCGGCGCCCAGGTCGGATCGCGGAACGGCGCCAGCACCTCGACCAGTTCGCCGCGCGCCAGCAGCGGCGCCACCAGCAGCGTGCTGTGCCAGCCCAGGCCGAGGCCGGCGCGCACCATCTCCAGCCCGAGCCAGGTGGTGTTGGCGCTGAAGCGGCCGCTCACCGGCCAGGGCCGGCGCTCGCCCTCGATCAGGAAGGTCCAGCGGTTCAGATGTCCGGCGTTCAGGTGCGTGACGAGCGGAAAGCGCGCCAGATCGACCGGCATCTGCGGCGTGCCCAGCCGCGCCAGCAGCGCCGGCGCCGCGCAGACGATGCGCCGGAAGCGCCCGACCCGGCGCGCCACCAGCCCCTCATGGCGCAGATGGTTGGTGCGCAGCGCGACATCGAAGCCTTCGGCCGCCAGATCGACGATGCGGTCGTCGGCATGCAGCTCGATGCGCAGGTCGGGATGGCGCGCCGCCAGCGCCGGCAGGGCCGGCACGACGAAGCACTGCGCCAGCGCCGGGCTGACCGCCAGCCGCACGACGCCGCTGGCACGCTCGCGCCGCGCCGACAGCTCGTCGGCCAGATCGCCCAGCGCGGCCAGCACCTGGCGGGCGTGCTGCAGCAGCGTGCCGCCCTCCGGCGTCAGGCTCAGGCCATGGGTCGAGCGGCGCAGCAGCCGCACCCGGTAGATCGCCTCCAGCCGGTCGACCGCACGCGACACCTGCGAGGCCACGCCGTCGCGCTCGCGCGCCACCGCCGAGAACGAGCCCAGCTCGGCCACGCGCACGAACAGCGCCAGATCGGCCGGCGCGGCATGGCCGGGCGCCTCGGGCGCCAGGGCATCAGGACGGGTTTTGCTCGGCATGCAAAGGCGCTGGGCACGGATGAGGCTGTCCCCGGACAGGCATGGAACCTAGTCTAGCGCCATGTTCAACGGGAGAATTTCATGCCTCTGCTGACCCTGAGCACCTGGCCGGCGCTGACGCAGCCCGAGCAGCGCCACGCCATCGCCAGCGAGCTGACCGGCCACACCGAGCGACTGCTCGGCAAGAAGCGCGCACTGACCGCGGTCGCGGTGCTGGCCGAGCCGATCGGCTGGACGATCGGCGGCGAGCCGGTCGAGCCGCCCGGCTCCGCAGCCGAGGCCGGCCCGGCGCGCGCCACCTTCGCGCTGGAGATCCGCATCACCGCGGGCACCAGCACCGCACAGCAGAAGGCCGACTGGATCGCCGCAGCCTGGGACACATTGCGCCGCGCGCTGCCGGATGCGCTGGTCGAGGCCAGCTATGTCAGCGTGCTCGAGCTGCCGGCCGACGACTGGGGCTGGGGCGGCCGCACGCAGGCGGCACGGCTGCCCCGCTGAGGGCCTCAGCCCGCCGCGAACACCGCGTCGAGGCGGTGCTGCCACGCGCGCTTCTGGTCGGCGTCGACGAAGCTGGCCTCGAAGCTGTTGAGCGCGAGCTGGTAGGCGTGGCGGGCGGTGAGCTGCGGCTGCGCATTGAAGAGCTCGACGAAGTTCTGGTTCATGTAGCCGCCGAAGTAGGCCGGGTCGTCCGAGTTGACCATCGCGCACAGGCCGGCGTCGAGCAGCGCGCCGATGTTGTGCTGCGTCAGGTCGTCGAAGACGCACAGCTTGACGTTCGAGAGCGGGCACACCGTCAGCGGGATGCGCGCGGCCGCCAGCCGCGCCACCAGCGCCGGATCCTCCAGGCTGCGCACGCCGTGGTCGATGCGCTCGCTCTGCAGCAGGTCCAGCGCCTCGACGATGTAGGCCGGCGGGCCCTCCTCGCCGGCATGCGCCACCACATGCAGGCCCAGCTCGCGGCAGCGCGCGAAGACGCGCTCGAACTTGCTCGGCGGATGGCCCACCTCGCTGCTGTCCAGGCCGACGCCGATGAAGTGGTGCCGCCACGGCAGCGCCTCCTCCAGCGTCGCGAAGGCCTCCTCCTCGCTCAGGTGGCGCAGGAAGCACAGGATCAGCTTCGCGCTCACGCCCAGCTCGGCATGGGCGCGGTGCACCGCGTGGTTCAGGCCCTTGATGACCGTCTCGAAGGGCACGCCGCGCGCGGTGTGGGTCTGCGGGTCGAAGAAGATCTCGGCGTGCACGACATTGTCGGCGGCGGCCTTCTCGAGGTAGGCCCAGGCCATGTCGAAGAAGTCCTCCTCCTTCAGCAGCACGCTGGCGCCGGCGTAGTAGATGTCGAGAAAGCTCTGCAGGTCGGTGAAGGCGTAGGCGGCGCGCAGCGCCTCGACATCCGCATAGGGCAGCGTCACGCCGTTGCGCTGCGCGAGCCGGAAGATCAGCTCGGGCTCGAGCGAGCCCTCGATGTGGATGTGCAGCTCCGCCTTGGGCATCAGGCGCAGCAGCGCGGGCAGCCGCTCCGGCGCGATCGCGTCGAGGCGGGCGGGCGTCATTCCGGCAAGCAGGGCGGCGGTCATGATGAATGGAACTCCAGGGGTCTGAGGGAAGACCCCATTATCCGCAGCCGCGATGCGGATGGCTGCTCAGCGTGCGCCGCCGGGCAGCAGCCGATCCGCCGGCTCGATGCGGGCGCCGGGCTCGAGCTCCTGCGCGATCTGGGTGCACACCGCGCGGCACAGCGTCGCCACCCGCTCGCTCTGGAGCCGGTAGTAGATCTGGGTGCTGTCTCGCCGCCGCGCCAGGATGCCGGCGCGGTAGAGCGTCGACAGGTGCTGGGACATGTTCGGCTGCGTCGTCTCGATCTCGGCCAGCAGCTGGGAGACGTTCTTCTCGTTGTGGCAAAGCGCCCGGATGATCTTCAGCCGGATCGGGGTGGACAGCAGCGAGAACAGCTCGGCAGCCGACTCGTAGATGTTGTCGGTGTCCGCTTCACGGTCCATGTCGAAAGCTCTGGGTCAGGTTCGGATGCTTTCGATTCTATTCGTACATACGGATAAATGCACGTATTCCCGAACCGATGCCGCATCAGCGCGATGCCGGTCGCGCCGCCTGCCGCCACCCGGCCCGGTAGTGGTCACGATGCAGCACCGCCGCGATCGCCGACACCTCCTCGGGAAACAGGCCGAGATTGAGCTCGGTATTGCATTGCTCGACCATGCCGCGCAGCGTGCCGGGCGTCGTGATCCGGCCCTGAGGCCGGTAGATCGCACTGCCGTCGCCGCCCACCCGCCGGACATGGCACTCGGCGCAGCGGTGCTCCCGGATCAGCCGCTCGCCCAGCGCCAGATCGGCGCCGACGAAGATCTCGGGCAGCGCCTCGGAGGCCTGCGCGGGCAGCGGCAGGCTCAGACCGAGGCCCAGCCACAGCGCCGCGCCGGACCGGCGCACGAAGGCCGTCATCATGTGCGCCCCCCCCGCCTAGCGGGCGCCGGCGAGAATCCATTCGGCCAGCGTGCGGGCATCGGCCTCGCTCAGCGCGGCCTGGGCAGGCATCGGCACCGGACCCCACTTGCCCGAGCCCCCCTTGCGGATGCTGGCCGCCAGCGTCGCGGCAGCCTCCTTCTGGTCGGCGTACTTCTTGGCGACCTCCTGGTAGGCGGGACCGACCAGCTTCTTGTCGACGGCATGGCAGGCCATGCAGGCATTCTTCTTCGCCATGTCGAGACTGGCCTGGGCCGCGGTCGGTGCGGCCAGAATCATCAGGGCGGGCATCAGGACGGACAGGATTCGCGACATCGGATCGACCCTCTGGCCAGCGCAGCTGGCAATGGAAGCAGGAAGAAAGAGAACGAGAAAGAAACAGGCAGGCAGGCAGGCAGGCAGGCAGGCAAGTGCGTCAGCGCGGGAAATACATGCGACTGCGCTCGAGCCGGTAGGTCCAGGGCAGGCCGGCGTTCTTCCAGCCGTTGACGCTGCGGCGCCCTTGCGGCGACATGTCGCCCTCGAAGCCGTCGACCACCGAATGGACCCGGGTGAAGCCGGCCTCGGCCAGCCGGTTGGCGGCACGGCTGGAGCGATCGCCGGAGCGGCAGATCAGCACGACCGCATCGGTGCGCACCAGGCCACGCTCGGCCAGCCGGCGCTCCACCTCCGGCACGAAATCCTGCAACGGCTCGAGCCGGTAGATGCGGCGCTGCTCGTCCCAGTCGGTCATCAGCTCCTGATGCTCGACATAGGGCACCAGCGCATCGACGGATTCGGCCATGCCGACATACATCGCCTCGGCACGGGTGCGCACATCCAGGAACAGCACCCGTCCGCCCTGGGCGGCCAGAAAGGCAGGCACGTCGGCGGCCATCATGTAGAGACCGGCGCGGGTGCGCTTGACCTCGGGCAGCGTGGCCGCATCGATGGCCGGCTGGGCCTGCACCGCGCCGGCCAGCAGCATCAGCCCGAGCATCGCCGTCGCCAGCCAGCGCCCTGGCCGCTGCCGGGCGGCTGCGCGCGGGATCAGGCCGTCACAGCGGACCGCATCATCAGGACGGAAACAGGCGTGCATCTGAACTGGACCTCAAACCATCTAAATATCATTATTCACTGATGCAATGAGGTCTGGCATCCGGGTTCACCCGCGGGCCCAGCGCAGCAGCCCCTGCACATCGGCGTCGGCCATCTCGCCCGGGATCAGCTCGCGCAGCACGCTCTCGCGGTCGATCACGCAGGTCATCGGCATCACCCGGCGGGCGTTCAGCCACTGGCGCAGCGCCTGGGCCTCGAGCGTGACCGGCAGCGCCAGCTCCTCGCGAGCGACATGCGCAGCAACGGCGGTGGCATCGCGGTCGTAGGCGGCCGCGAGCACCGTCAGCGGCAGCGAGCGCGCCCGCACCTCGCGCGCGAGCCGATCGATGCGGCGGTTGTGGCGATGGCAGTAGGGGCAGTCGATCGAGAACAGCACCAGCACCACCGCACGGTCTCGCAGATCGGCCGCGACCAGCCGACGGCCGTCCAGCAGCGTCACCCCGGGCCAGTCCACCCGCTGCCCGATCGCGACCGGCCCGGGAGGTGATGCCGCCGCCCGGGCCGCCGCCGGCTGCAGCCCGGCCAGCACGGGCACCACGGGCACCAGCAGAGGGGCAGGCAGGCAGGCCAGCAACGCTCGGCGCGGGCGAAGGGGCTCGTCGCGGACTGCGTCACTCGGTGAAAACACTATATTCTTATTTGCTGATATAAAGGGCACCATACATTTCCTTCCTGCCATTGAACAGGGCCCCTTCGCGTCGATCGCCCAGGAGAACCCGATGAACACCGACCTCTGCGTCCGCAGCCGACCCGCCGGGCTGCTGCTGTGCGCCATCCTGCTGTCCAGCGCCGCCACCGTCCAGGCCCGCGATGCCAAGGCCTTGCACATGCGCTCGCTGGCGGCCACCTGCGCCCAGTGCCATGGCACCGACGGCCATGCCGTCGAGGGCCAGCCGCTGATCCGTCTGGCCGGCCTGCCCGAAGAACACCTGCTGAGCCAGCTGATGGCCTTCCGGTCCGGCCAGCGTCCGGCCACCATCATGCATCAGATCACCCGGGGCTACTCGCAGGAGCAGCTCGAGTCGCTGGCGAAGTATTTCGCCGCACAGAAGCCCTGAAGCCGGCAGGAGAGACACATCCATGCAACGCAGACATCTCCTGCAAGGCCTGCTGGCCAGCGGCGCCGGCGCCCTCGGACTGAGCGGCTGCGCCTCGGTTGCGGGCAGCGCGGGCGCCGGCAAGGCGCGCGTGCTCGTCGTGGGCGGCGGCTACGGCGGCGCGACCGTCTCGAAGTACATCCGGCTGCTGTCGGACCAGTCGATCGACGTGATGATGGTCGAGCCGAACCGCCAGTTCGTGTCCTGCCCGGTCTCCAACCTGGTGATCGGCGGCCAGCGCACGATGGACGACATCACCCGCTCCTACGCGCAGCTGTCGGCGCGCCACGGCGTGCGGGTGGTGCATGACATGGTGACCGGGGTCGACCCGGTGCGAAAGACGGCCACGCTGGCCGGCGGCCAGGTCGTCGGCTACGACAAGCTGGTGATGTCGCCCGGCATCGACTTCATGTGGGACCAGACCGAGGGCCTGAAGAGCGCGCATGAGGCCGGTCGCATCCTGCACGCCTGGAAGGCCGGCCCCGAGACGATGGCGCTGCGCCGCCAGCTCGAGGCCATGCCCGACGGCGGCACCTATGCGATCACGATTCCCGAGGCGCCCTACCGCTGCCCGCCCGGCCCGTACGAGCGGGCCAGCGTGATCGCGGCCTATTTCAAGAAGGCCAAGCCCCGTTCCAAGATCCTGATCATCGACGGCAACCCGGATGTCACCTCCAAGGGTCCGCTGTTCAAGAAGGCCTGGAAGGAGCTCTACGGCGACATGGTCGAATACCGGCCCGAGCACAAGGTCGCCGGCGTCGACGCACGCACGAACACCGTGCGCTTCGATGTCCAGGACGATGTGAAGGCCGACGTGCTCAATGTGCTGCCGGTCATGCGGGCCGGCGCCCTGGCGGTGCAGACCGGTCTGGCCAATGCCAACGGCCGCTGGTGCCATGTGAACTTCCTGAACTTCGAGTCGACCGCCGCCAAGGACATCCATGTCATCGGCGACGCGATCCAGATCGCCCAGGGCATGCCCAAGTCCGGCCACATGGCCAACTCGCATGCCAAGGTCTGCGCCGCGGCCATCGTCGCCGAGCTGCAGGGCATGGAGATCAATCCGCACCCGATGCTGACGAATGTCTGCATGAGCTATGTCGACGACACCCATGTGATCCACGTCGCCAGCGTGCACGAGTACCAGGCGCCGAAGAAGAGCTTCTTCACCATCGGCGGCTCGGGCGGCGTGTCCGATGTGCGCTCCGATCTGGAGGGGCACTACGCGGAAGGCTGGGCGCAGAACATCTGGTCCGACATTCTCGGCTGACCCAGATCAAGTTCGGCCGAGCGGCCGAACTGCATCATCGCCGTCTTATATCAGTCAGATCCGATATTGGCATGACGGAGGCGGCGGTGATCGAAGCGCTGATGGCCCGGCTGGGCGAGATGTGGACCGTGACGCTGGCCGGCACGGTCGTCGGGCTGCTGTTCGGCTTCTTCGCGCACCGCTCGCGCTTCTGCATGCGCTCGGCGGTGATCGAGTTCGGCCGCGGCACCCGGGAGGGCAAGCTCACCGTCTGGCTGTTCACCTTCTCGACCGCGGTGCTGCTGACGCAGGGCTTCATCCAGCTCGGCTGGCTGGATGTCAGCACCTCGCGCCAGCTCAGCCAGCGCGGCAGCCTGTCGGGCGCGCTGATCGGCGGCGCGATGTTCGGTGTCGGCATGGTGCTGGCGCGCGGCTGCTCGAGCCGGCTGCTGGTGCTGGCGGCACAGGGCAATCTGCGCGCGCTGCTGTCCGGCCTGGTGTTCGCGGTGACGGCGCAGTCGGCGCTGTCGGGGCTGCTGTCGCCGCTGCGCACGACGATCGCCGGCTGGTGGACGGTCGAGGGCGGCGCAGCGCGCGACCTGCTCGCGCTGACCGGCGTCAGTCACGGCGGTGCGCTGCTGTTCGGCGCGGTGTGGCTGGTCGCGGCGCTGGTCTGGGCGCGGCGCCAGCAGGTGCGCTTCTGGGGCGGGTTCGGTGCCGTCGGCGTCGGCGTGATGGTGGCGTCGGCGTGGCTGCTGACCTGGAAGATCTCCAGCCAGGCCTTCGACCTGGTCGTGCCGGTGCAGAGCCTGTCGTTCACCGGCCCGGCCGCCGACATGCTGATGCTGGTGCTGTCGCCGCCAGGACAGCCGCTCAAGTTCGACCTCGGCCTGGTGCCCGGCGTGGCCGCCGGCGCCTTCCTGTCGGCGCTGCTGTGGCGCGAGCTGAAGCTGGAGGGCTTCCAGGGCGGCCAGGCGATGCGGCGCTACATCGTCGGCGCGATCCTGATGGGCTTCGGCGGCATGCTGGCCGGCGGCTGCGCGGTCGGCGCGGGCGTGTCGGGCGCGGCGGTGTTCACGCTGACCTCGTGGGTGACGCTGTCGGCGATCTGGGGCGCGGCAATGCTGACCGACCGCCTGATCGACCAGCCCAAGGAAGCGGTGCAGCAAGCCGCCGCCGAACCGACGAGCCCGCACGCGGATCCGGAACTGAGCGCCAGCTACGCACGCCCCTGAGCGCACGCCCCGGAAGCCGAGGCGCCGGGCGCATGAATTCAGGGCTTGATGTAGGCGTGGCCCTGCAGCTGCAGCCTGGTCAGCCGCACGACGCCCGAGGGCGTGAAGTCCGCCTCCGGGATGAACTGCTCGCGCTTGAGGTTGCGGTTCTTCAGCGTGATCTCGCAGACCTCGAACTTCACGCCGCGGTTCTTCAGGGCCGCCACGGTCGCCTCGAACGGCGACTCGTTGCGGTCCTTCATCCCCTCCAGCAGGAAATCGACACCGAAGGCATGCGTCACCACGGTGATCTGCGCCGTCGGGTCGGTGTCGAGGTGGTTGCGGATGTTGCGCAGCGTCGCCAGCGCCTGGCTCTGCGTGTCGTTGACGTGGTAGACCACCTTGTCCTGCGCCGCGGCGGCCAGACTGGCCAGCGACAGCACGACGGCGGCAACGGCGAAGCGGAACGTCGACATCGGCAACTCCTCGGTATCAGCGGTACAGGCAGCGGTACGGGCAGCAGCAGGGGCTGGAATCGGTTCTAGCCGGCCATGCCCGGATTGCCGGCCACGCCGACCAGCTTCGGGGCATTGACGCTGCGCGCCTTCACCCGCCCGCCCTGCCCCTTCAGCCAGGTCTCGACGACATCCCACACCGGCTTGTTGCCGGCCTTGGCGGCATCCTCGGCCACCGGCGCCCAGCCGGCGACGTTGTAGCTCTTGCCGGCCTCGACCGGCTTGCCCTTCAGGCGCATGTCGCTGATGCGGCTGCCGGCCTTCTCGCCCGGCGTGATGGTGTACTGCAGCCCGCCGACACGCACCATGTCGCCGCCCTGCTGGTAATACGGGTCGGGATTGAAGAGGTTGTCGGCCACATCCTCGAGCACGGTCTTGAGCGTCTCGCCGCTCATCTGCGTGACCGTCGCGTAGGGATAGGTGATGGCGAGCTGGTCCATCATCAGCTCGCGCGTGATCGTGTCGCCCGGCAGCAGGCTGGTGCCCCAGCGGAAGCCCGGCGAGAAGGCGATCTCGGCGCCCTGCACCTCCATCAGCGCGTCGCAGATCAGCTGGTCCCACGAACCGTTGAAGTTGCCGCGGCGGTACAGCAGGCCGTCGGTGACGCCGAGCTTTTCCGACAGCTTGGCCTCGTAGGGCGCGCGGATCTTGGCGATCAGCGCGTCCATCGCCGGATCCGCCTGGATCTGGTTGGCGAAGACCGGCAGCAGGCGGTAGCGGAAGTCGACCACCTTGCCGCCCTTGACGTCGAAGTCCATGACGCCGAGGAACTTGGTGTTCGAGCCGGCATTGGTCACCAGCGTCTTGCCGCCCGCATTGCTCACCGGCACCGCCACCGGCACGCCGTCATGGGTGTGGCCGCCGAAGATGGCGTCGATGCCGCGCACGCGGCTGGCCATCTTCAGGTCGACGTCCATGCCGTTGTGGCTGATGACGACGACGACCTGCGCGCCCTTGCCGCGGGCCTCGTCGACCATCGCCTGCATGTTCTCGTCCTGGATGCCGAAGGCCCAGTCGGCGACCATGTAGCGCGGGTTGGCGATCGGCGTGTAGGGAAACGCCTGGCCGATGATGGCGCAGGGCACGCCGTTGATCTCGCGGATCACGTAGGGCTTGAAGACCGGGTCGCCGAAGTCGTTGGTCTTGACGTTCTGCGCGACGAAGTCGAGCTTGCCGGCGAAGTCGCCCTCGACGATCTGCTTCACCCGCTCCATGCCGTAGGTGAACTCCCAGTGGCCGGTCATCACGTCGACGCCGAGCAGCTTGCAGGCGTCGACCATGTCCTGCGCGTTCGTCCACAGCGAGGTGGCCGAGCCCTGCCAGGTGTCACCGCCGTCCAGCAGCAGCGCGCCCGGGCGGCTGGCCTTGAGCTGCTTGACCAGCGTGGCCAGATGCGCAAAGCCGCCGACCTTGCCGTAGCGGCGCGCCGCCTTCTCGAAGTCGAGAAAGGTGTAGCCGTGCGCCAGCGCGGTGCCGGGGCGCACGCCGATGTGTTTCAGCAGGTGCTCGCCGACGAGGTGCGGCAGCTGGCCCTGCATCGAACCGATGCCGAGATTGACGCTGGGCTCGCGGAAGTGGATCGGCTTCAACTGCGCATGGCAGTCGGTCATGTGCAGGAAGCTGACGTTGCCGAAGCGCGGCAGCTCGTACAGGCCGGCCTGGGCGATGGCGGCATCCGCCTCGGCCCAGCGGCCCAGGCCCATGCCGGCCACCGATGCGGCGCCGAGCACCTGCATGAAATCGCGTTTGGAGAGGCTCATGAATCCGTGGTCATCCGTGGTCAGTGAAGGTCGATGGGGTTTACTGGTTGACCGGCGACTTCGGGTCGAGCAGCAGGGCCATGACATGGCGGATCTGCGCCTCGCTCAGGATGCCCAGGTGACCGGCACGGGGCATGTGCGAGCAGGCGTTGTAGGCGCGGGCGTTCCAGAGCTTGCCCCAGGTGTACTCGATGATCGGACGCGCCGCCGGGCTGTCCGGGTCGGTGACGCCACGCAGCCGGCCGTACTGGTACAGGCTCGGCCCGATGGTGCCGAAGGAGATTTCCTGCCTGCTGATCTGGTGGCAGTTGTAGCAGTTGCCGCCATTGACGACCCTGGCATCGTCGGTGAAGGTCAGACCGCGCCCGCTCTGGGCGATCTTCTCGCCTTCACGCCAGTCGCCCAGGTACTTGCCGTCGCCGGGAGGACGGATCGTCTTGAGGTTCTCCGCCTCGATGGCCTTGACCACCTCGGGCGCGGGCTCCTTGCCCAGGGCCCGCGAGCAGGCCTCGTTGGCCGCATCCTGGTCCAGCCGGTCGACCTTGGCGATGCCCTCGTCGCGGAAGGCGCTGCGGATGATGCGCACCGCCTCCTGGTCCAGTTCCTCCGGGGCCGGTCCGCTGGCGCAGCCGGCGAGTCCGGCCGTCAGCGCCAGCGCGGCAGCGGCACCCGCCAGCATCCTGAAGCTCTTCATGGCGTGTTCTCCGTTCAGCGCTTGATGGCGGGAGCCACCGACTCCGCACCCTTGGCATTGACGCCCATGTAGGTGGACAGCGCGATCGTCAGGTCCGAGCCGAAGCCGGGATAGGGAAAGCGCTGCTGGCGAAAGCAGTCGTTCAGGCGCAGCTGCATGCTCCACATCTGGCCGTTGCTGACCCGGTAGGCCGGCCAGGCCGCGAACCCGACCCCGTCGCCCGGATTGCGGGTGAGCTGGGGCAGATCCTGCAGGCGAATGCGCTTGCCCTCCTCGCCGTGACAGCTCGCGCAGGAGAAGTCATGCGGGCCGCCGCGATAGAAGAAGGCCCGCTCCCCGATGGCGTACATGCGCCGCTCCTGGGGATGCTCCTGCGGCAGGGCAAAGCGCATGCCGCGGGACTCGGCGGCGATCCAGGTGGCCAGCGCGGTCAGGTTGGCCTGCTCGCCCTTGCCGAACGGCGTCCTGGCGATCTCGGCCGCGCTGAAGCCCTGCAGCGTCTCCATGCAGGTCAGCAGCCGGGACTCCAGATCCTGGACCCGCCCGGTGTCGCGGAAATGGCGCGGCAGCGTGACGAACACGCCCTTGACGACGCCCGGCCCCTGCCCCAGATCGCAGGCTTCCAGGCTCGCGTTGCGCGGGCCGCGCTTCTGCTTCCAGAGCGCCTCCCCCTTGGCCTCGAACAGCTCGGCAGGATTGCCGTCGGCCAGCATCGCCCGGTACTCGGCGATGCCGTCGGAGGCGGACTTCTCCTGCGCCAGCAGCGGTGCGGCGCAGACCAGCGCGAGGCTGGCGGTGGCGAGTCTCTTCATGGTCTCCTCGGTCGTGTTGCGGTGGACAAGGAACCGTCCCGGCACGAGCGCGCCGCCGGACTGCGGACGCCTGGGCCCTGCTCAGCTGACGGTGGCCTCGTCGCTGCGCTTGCCACCCTTGTTGTCGGTCCAGGTCACGCCGACCTTGTCGCCGGCCTTGGCGCCCTTGATGCTGAACTGCAGGAAGGGGTTCTTCGACACCGAAGGTCCCCACTGCGCGGTCATGACGGTCTTGCCGTTGAGGGTGGCGGCGACCTCCTGGATGAACCACGCCGGAATCAGGTTGCCGGACGCGTCCTTGCGCTGACCGGTCTCCATCTCGTGGCTCATCAGCACGCGGACGGTGGCCTTGTCGCCGGAAGCCTGGGCGCGAATGCGCATCGGATCTGCCATGTTCTGCTCCTGGTTGTGGGTGATGAATCAGCCGCCGCAGCCACCGAGGGTGACCTTGACTTCCTTCTGCGCGAACAGGACCCGCCCGTCGCCCATGACCGCCACGGCCATCACGTTCGACGACTGGCCCATCTTGACGCGCACATTGAAGCTCGGCTCGACCGCATCGGTCACATCGAACAGCGCGCACAGCATCGCCGGGTTCTTCTCGACGAGGATCATCATCCGGGCCACGCCGGCCAGGGCGGTGGCGCAGCCCAGCGGCACGACCGCGCCGTTCTCGGCGATGTCCGGCCCCTGGATGGTGATGTCCTTGCTCTCGGTCGGAGTGGCCACGCCGAGCGCGCGGGTCAGATCGGCCAGGGTCTTGGCATCGAAGGCGGCACCGGACCAGGCGGCCTGGGCCGCAGCGGGCAGCAGCCCCAGGCCAGCCAGCAGGCCGGCGACGGCGGCACTGCGGCCGAGCATTTCGCGGCGGGTTTGCATCATGGAACTCCTTGGGTAGAGATTCGGGATCATTTCTTCGCTCCGTCCTTCAGCCACTGGGCCAGGGTGCGGGCATCGGCTTCCGGAAGGGTCTGAGCTGGCATCGGCACCGGACCCCAGACCCCGCTGCCACCGGAGCGGATCTTGCCGGCGAGGTAGTCGACCGCGTCGGCACGGCTGCCATGCTTCTGGGCGATCTCGCGGAAGGACGGCCCGACCAGCTTCTGGTCGACGCCATGGCAGGCGGAGCAGCTGTGCTTCGACAGCAGCGCGTTGATCGAGGCAAAGCCGCCCGCCTTGTCCGGGGCAGCAGCGGTGGCGGTGGCCGCGGCCACGGCGGCAGTGGCCACGACCGCACCCGGCGGCCGGGTGGTGTCCGCCCCGCGCTGCGCGCCGACCAGGCGGTTCTGCTCGGCCAGGTTGCCATGGGCATTGCGGGCGAAGTCGGGCAGGAAGGAGGCGACCTTCGGCTCGGCCTCGCAGTTCGTCATGCAGGCCACCGCCTTCACGTCGGGCTTGCCCGCGGTCTTCAGCGACTTGCCCGGCCACATGCCGTGGTCCAGCGTCATGCCGTTGCGGTTGGGCATGCGGGCCTGGACCTCGGCGATGTTCTTGTCCGACATCACGAAGTTGTCCGGCAGCACCCCGCCCATGTTGAGCAGGTAGGCGGTGACCGCGTAGACCTCGTCGGTCTTCAGGGACTTCGGTGCGTTCCACGGCATCGCACGATTGATGTAGTCCCACAGCGTCGAGACGGTGGCCACCTTCATCAGCGTCGTGCGGCCGGGATAGGACGTGTCGGTCAGCCGGGCGACACGGCCGGTCTTCACATCCTCGGCGGTGGTGCCGCCCACCAGCGGGCTGAACACCTCGTTCGACTCGCCGAACACGCCGTGGCAGTGGGCGCACTTGCCTTCCCAGACGTCCTGGCCCATCGCGACCGAGCCGGAGCCCTTGGGCAGGCCCTTGAAGTCGGGGCGCACGTCGATGTCCCAGGCGGCGATTTCCTTCGGCGTGGCCGGGCGGCCGATGCCGGGCAGGCTGGTCGACTGCGCCAGCGCGGCACCGGACAGCGCCACCAGTGCGGCAGCGATCAGACCCGATCGGATCACGGACTCACGATCACGAGAGCTGGACATTCTTCACCTCCCCGCTTTCCTGCACCAGCCAGGTCTGGACGGCGTTGTTGTGGTAGATCGAGCGCGTGCCGCGGACGGCGCGCAACTGCCTGTAGGTCGGCTGCACATAGCCGGTGTCGTCGGTGGCCCGGCTCTGGATCAGCGCCGGCTTGCCGTCCCAGACCCAGTCGATGTTGAAGCGGGTCAGCGACTTGTTCTGCACCGGTCCCTCGATGCGCGCCGGCCGCCAGTTGCGGCCGCCGTCCACCGAGACGTCGACCTTCTTGATGCGGCCCTTGCCCGACCACGCCAGCCCGGTGATGTTGTAGAAGCCCTTGTCGAGCAGCACCTGGCCACCCGAGGGCGTCGTCACCACGCTCTTGCATTCCTGGATGTTGGTGTACTGGCGGTGCAGGCCGTTCGGCATCAGGTCCATGTAGTGGACCGCCTCGTCCTTGGCGCCATAGGGCATGTCGCCCACCTCGATGCGGCGCAGGTACTTGACCCAGCTCACGCCCTGGATGCCCGGCACGACCAGCCGCAGCGGGTAGCCGTTCTCGGGTCGCAGCATCTCACCGTTCTGCCCGTAGGCGACGAAGACTTCGCCCGACTCGACCAGCTCCATCGGGATGGTCCGCGTCATCGACGAGCCGTCGGCGCCCTCGCCCAGCACGTAGCGCGCTCGTCGGTAGTCCACGCCGCACAGGTCGAACAGGATCTTCAGCGGCACGCCGGTGAACTCGCTGCACGACACCATGCCGTGCGTGTACTGCACCGTCGGCACCGCGACATTGCCCCACTCGACCGCCGTGTTCGCGCCGCACTCGATGAAGTGGATGCGCGACACCGAGGGCAGCCGCATGATCTCGTCCATCGTGAAGACCTTGGGCGTCTTCATCAGCGACGGGTCGGAGCCGTTGAGCATCAGGCGGTGCTTGCTCGGGTCGATGTCCCACCAGCCCTGGTGGTGGCGCTCGAAATGCAGGCCGCTGGGCGTGATGATGCCGAACAGCGACTGCAGCGGCGCGAACGACACCGAGGCCTGCGTGGTCTGCGTCAGACCCGGGCTCTGGCGGCGCTGGACATTGGTCTCGTACTTCGATGGCTTGCCGTAGCCGTCGGTGACCACAGGCTGGCCCAGTCCGGTGGTGTGCTCGGGCAGGTTCAGGATGTTCGGATCCCCGCCGTCGGCCGGCACCGGATTGGCCTGTGCCAGCGCCAGCGGCGCCGCACCGGCCGCGGCCGCACCGGCGAAGGCACGGCGGATGAAGTCGCGCCGGCCCGACCTGGCCTCGCGGAACACGGTGCGCACGCCCTCGGGATCGAGAAAGTGCTCGGGCGCCTTGATCAGGCGGCCGGAGCGCTGACCCGTCGTCGGGTCCTGTTGATCGTCGGATGACACTGGATTCACTCCTTATCGGGATTCTTCTCTCACGCCCCTGCAGCGACCGGGCGCGCGTCCGATGCGCCGCCGTGCATCGCCAGGCACAGCACCGCGGCGCGTCGGCTGGCCAGCCGGTACCAGACCTGCGACCCCACGCGGCGCCGCGCCAGGATCCCGCCGCGGTACAGCGTCGCGAGGTGCTGCGACAGGTTCGGCGCCGAAGCCCCGACCCGCTCGGCCAGACCACCGGCGCTCTGCTCGCCCTCGAGCAGTTCGCAGACGATGTGCAGTCGCACCGGCGCGGACAGCAGTCCGAACAGCTCGGCCGCCAGTTCGAAGACGCGATCGCCGTCACATTCGCTCATCGCTGCGTTGGCCATGCTGCTCACCACTCCATCTAGATATAAGCAAAAACAGATGTTATGGACGGAGGTCGACTTGGGTCTTGGTGTAAATACCGACCCGGGCATGTTTCGTGGCCCGGGCAACGCTGTCGCACGTGATCTGGATCAATGCGTCAGAGCCACTCCTCTGCTTCGTGCAAGACGCCGCTCAGAACGCTTCCTTTTCCGCTTCCAGATAGGCCAGGCTGACGTACTTGCCGATGTTGGCGGCGAAGCCGGCCATCGTCGCGGCACGCTCGGCCACACGCGGATCACGCAGCACGCGCGCGCGCGCTTCGGCCTCGTCGGCACCGTCCTTCACCGCCTGCAGGCAGGGCTCCCAGATGCCGCGCAGGAAAAGCTCATAGCGGTCGAGCAGGTCATGAGAAGGCAGGCCATGCCCCGGCAGCCAGAGCTGGCGCCCGGCGTCGCGACGCAGCGCGGCATAGCAGCGGAAGGTGCCGGGATAGGAGCCGTCGTCGATGTTGGCGATGCGATCGCCCATGGCGATGTCGCCGACATGGGTCACCCGGTCCTCGACGACCTCGACATTCAGGTCGGAGGGCGTGTGCGCGGTGCCGTGATGATGCAGCGCCAGCGTCACATCGCCGAAGCGCAGCCGCTGACCATGCACCACCGTCCGGTTCGGCGCCACCACCTCGGTGCCCGCGGTCGCCTGGTTTGTCCAGCGCTCCATCATCGTGCGCCACATGCTGCCCTCGACCCCGCGGATCTGCGCGATGGTGTGCTCCAGCGCATGGATCGGCAGGTCGGCGCCGAAAGCCTCGACGAAGGCGTGGTTGGCCAGCCAGTGGTCGCCGTGATAGTGGCTGTTGAAGACGGCGACGACCGGCCGCTCGGTGACACGCCGGATCATGCGGATGGCCATGCGCCCGATCTGCAGCGAGCAGCCCGGATCGAGCACCACCACGCCGGCCGAAGTGACGACGAAGGTGATGCTGGCCATCAGGCCGCGGTTCTCGGGCGTCGGGAAGCCGTCCTCGGCATGGATCAGCCAGACATGCTCGGAGAGCTGGCGCGGCGCCACGTCGGGCACCGGCGGGCCGATGATGAAATCGCCGGCCTGCGCCGCCAGCAGCCGGGTGCCGGGCGCCAGGGACAGCCCGGCCCCCAGTGCGCTCAGCCCCAGTCCGGCCGACAGGCCGCGCAACAGCCGACGGCGCGAGGGATCAGGCATGACCAGGGGCTCCGCACTCAAATTCAAATATCAGCATTCATTGATGTTAATGCGGATCAGCCTGCCGGAGCAAGCGGGCTCACCCGAGGTCCTGCCAGATGACTTTGTCCTCACATACCCCATTGGGTATTTGTGTATCATTCGCCTGTCCAGGAGCCCTTCATCATGCGATCTCCCGTTTTCACCCGCCTGCGCCCCGCTCGCATCCGGATGCCTGCTGCCGGCCTGATCAGCCTGATCGGTGCGCTGCTGGCCGCCGCACCCGCACACGCCACCGAACCTGCCGCGATCCAGGTGCCAACGCTGACGGTGCAGGCCAGCCGCGATGCCGCCAGCCTCTCGCTCGACGGCACGCTCGAGCCGCAGCGCCAGGCGGTGCTCGCCGCGCAGGCCGCCGGCAGCGTGCGGGAGCTGACGGTGCGCGCCGGCGACCGGGTGCGCGCCGGACAGGTGATCGCGCGCATCGACGCACGCAGCGCCGAGGCCGGCGTCGCGCAGAGCGAGGCCGGCGTGGTGCAGGCCGACGCGAACCTGCGCAACGCCCGCACCCAGCTCGAGCGCACCCGCGAGCTGCGCGCGCAGGGCTACATCAGCCAGGCCGCGCTCGATGCGGCCGAGAACCAGTTCCGTGCCGCCGAGGCCGGGCTGGCGCAGGCACGCGCCGGACGCCGCCAGGCCACGCTCGGCCAGGACTTCACCAGCATCGCCGCGCCCTTCGACGGCGTGGTGCTGGCCACCCACATCGACGCCGGCGACCTGGCCGCACCGGGCCGGCCTGTGCTTACCCTCTACGCGCCGGGCGCGCTGCGCGCCACCGTGCAGGTGCCGGCCTCGCAGGCGGCCCCGGCGCGCGCGGCACGCCAGGTCGAGATCGAGCTGCCCGACGGCCGGCGCATCGCGCCGGTGCGTCGCACCGAGCTGCCTGGCGCCGATCCGGTCGCGCAGACCGTCGAGTGGCGGCTGGACCTGGCGCCCGGCGACGCCGCCGACCTGCGCCCCGGCCGCACGGTGCGGGTGCACTTCACCGGCGCCGCGCTCGCGCCGACGGGCGCGCGCAGCGTGCCGACGGTGCCGGCGGCGGCGCTGCTGCGCCGCGGCGAGCTGACCGCCGTCTATGTCGTGCGCGAGAACGGCTTCGTGCTGCGCCAGGTGCGCGCCGGCGCCAGCCACGGCGGCAGCACCGAGGTGCTCGCCGGACTGAAGACCGGCGAGCGCATTGCCGCCGATGCGGTGCGCGCCGGCCTGGCGGGAGCCCGTCCGTGAGCGGCCCGGGCGAGCGCGGCATCGCCGGCCGCATGGCGGCCCTCTTCCAGGCCAACGCGATCACGCCGCTGCTGGCGATCGTCGCGCTGCTGCTCGGCCTGTTCGCGGTGCTGGTGACGCCGCGCGAGGAAGAGCCTCAGATCAACGTCACGATGGCCAATGTGCTGATCCCCTTCCCCGGGGCCAGCAGCGCCGACGTGCAGAACATGGTCGCGCGGCCGGCCGAGCAGGTGCTCTCGCAGATCGCCGGCATCGAGCACACCTACTCGGTCAGCCGTCCCGGCGTGGCGGTGCTGACGGTGCAGTTCCAGGTCGGCGTGCCGCGCACCGAGGCGCTGGTGCGCCTGTACGACGTGCTCAACGCCAACCAGGACTGGCTGCCGTCCGGTCTCGGCACGCTGGCGCCGATCGTGCGTCCCAAGGGCATCGACGACGTGCCGGTGCTCGGCGTGACGCTGTGGAGCCGCGACGAGGCCTCGGCGCTGGAGGTCGAGCGCGTCGCGCGCTCGATCGAGGTCGAGCTCAAGCGCGTGCCCGGCAGCCGCGAGGTGAAGACGATCGGCGGCCCAGGCCGTGTCGTGCAGGTCGGCCTCGATCCGAGCCGGCTGCGCGAGCGCGGCGTCGACCTGCTGCGGCTGCAGCAGACCCTGAAGGCCGCCAGCCTGGCGATGCCGGCCGGCACGGTGGTCGACCGCGAGGCGAACCGCACCCCGGACGGCGGCGCGCAGATGCTGTCGGTCGAGACCGGCGAATTCCTGCGCTCGGCCGACGAGGTCGGCGACCTGGTCGTCGGCGTGCATGCCGGCCGACCGGTCTACCTGCGCGAGGTCGCGACGATCGAGGACGGCGCCGCGCAGCCGCAGCGCCATGTCTGGTTCACGCCGGCCGGCGCCGCCTCGGACGCCGGCAGCGTGCATCCGGCCGTGACGATCACCGTGACGAAGAAGCCCGGCCAGAACGCGGTCGACGTCGCGCAGGCCGCGCGCGCCCGCCTCGACGAGCTGCGCGGCACCGTGGTTCCGGCCGGCATCGAGATGACGGTCACCCGCGACTACGGCCAGACCGCCGCCGAGAAGGCCGACAAGCTGATCCAGAAGCTCGCGTTCGCGACCGGCTCGGTGATCCTGCTGGTCGGCTTCGCGCTCGGACAGCGCGAAGCGGTGATCGTCGGCGCCGCGGTGATCCTGACGCTGACGGCGACGCTGTTCGCCTCGTGGGCCTGGGGCTTCACGCTCAACCGCGTCTCGCTGTTCGCGCTGATCTTCTCGATCGGCATCCTGGTCGACGACGCGATCGTGGTGGTCGAGAACATCCACCGCCACCAGCAGCTCGAGCCGCACAGGCCGCTGCTGGAGATCATTCCGGCCGCGGTCGACGAGGTCGGCGGCCCGACCATCCTGGCGACCTTCACGGTGATCGCGGCGCTGCTGCCGATGGCCTTCGTCTCCGGGCTGATGGGGCCGTACATGGGCCCGATCCCGATCAACTCGAGCCTCGGCATGGCGATCTCGCTGGCGATCGCGTTCTCGGTGACGCCGTGGCTGGCCGCCCGGCTGATGAAGTCGCACGCCCAGGGCCACGGCGACGGCCACGCCGCGCCGAGCGGGATGGCAGCGAAGCTGCCGGCGCTCTTCACGCGCCTGCTGTCGCCCTTCCTGGAGAGCGCCGCGAAGCGCTGGCTGCTGCTGGCGGGCATTCTCGGCGCGCTGTTCCTGAGCGTCGGGCTGGCGGTGGTGCAGCTGGTCGTGCTGAAGATGCTGCCCTTCGACAACAAGTCGGAATACCAGGTCATCGTCGAGATGCCGGCCGGCAGCGCGCTGGAGGACACCGCGGCGACGCTGCACGACCTCGGCGCCTGGCTGGCGAAGCAGCCCGAGGTGCAGAACCTGCAGGGCTACGCCGGCACCGCCAGCCCGATCACCTTCAACGGCCTGGTGCGGCAGTACGACCTGCGCGCCGACGCCGAGCAGGGCGACCTGCAGGTCAACCTGGTCGACAAGCAGCACCGCAGCGACAAGAGCCACGCCATCGCGCAGCGCCACCGACCGGCCCTGGAGCGCATCGCCGCCGCGCACGGCGCGCGCATCCAGGTGGTCGAGGTGCCGCCGGGCCCGCCGGTGATGAGCCCGCTGGTCGCCGAGGTCTACGGCCCCGACGAGGCCGGCCGCCAGCAGCTCGCCGCGCGCATCGCCGCGGCCTTCCGTGCCACGCCCGACATCGTCGGCATCGAGACCTCGCTGAAGGAGGACGCGCCGCGCGCCTTCCTTCGCGTGCAGCGCCAGCGGGCCGAGTCGCTCGGCATCCCGGTGGCCGCGGTGGCGCAGACGGTGTACGGCGCGCTCTCGGGCCTGGACGCCGCCTGGCTGCACGACGGCCAGAGCAAGTACCCGGTGCCGGTGCGGCTGCAGCTGCCGCGCGAGGCGCAGGTCGGGCTCGACGCGCTGCTGGCCCTGCCGCTGCGCGCCGCCAACGGCCAGCTCGTGCCGCTGTCGGAGCTGGTGCGCGTGGAAAAGGGCGTGATCGACAAGCCGCTGTTCACCAAGGATCTGCACGGCGTGAGCTACGTCTTCGGCGACATGGCCGGCCGGCTCGACTCGCCGCTGTACGGCCTGTTCGCGATCCGCCCGAAGCTGGGGGACGCCGCGCTGCCCGGCACCGGCGAGATCGCCGAGTTCTGGATCCGCCAGCCAAGCGACCCCTACCGCCAGTACGCGATCAAGTGGGACGGCGAGTGGCAGATCACCTTCGAGACCTTCCGCGACATGGGCGCGGCCTATGGCGTCGGCCTGATCCTGATCTACCTGCTGGTAGTCGCCCAGTTCCGCAACTACCTGACGCCGCTGATCATCATGGCGCCGATCCCGCTGACGATGATCGGCGTGATGCCGGGCCACGCGCTGCTGGGTGCGCAGTTCACCGCCACCTCGATGATCGGGATGATCGCGCTGGCCGGCATCATCGTGCGCAACTCCATCCTGCTGGTGGACTTCATCGAGCTGCAGGTCGCGCAGGGCATGGCGTTCAAGGAAGCGGTGATGCAGTCCGCCGCCGTGCGCGCGCAGCCCATCGTGCTGACGGGGCTGGCGGCCACGATCGGCGCCTTCTTCATCCTCGACGACCCGATCTTCAACGGTCTGGCCATCGCGCTGATCTTCGGCATCCTGGTCTCGACGCTGCTGACGCTGGTCGTGATCCCGGTGCTGTACTACGCCGTCTACCGGCGGCACCACCCCGACTTCCCTGCACCTCCTGCACCCACTGCATCCACCCTTCCCCAAGGAGCCTGACATGACCGTCGACCGCCTGATCCGCATCTTCGCGGGCAGCTTCATCCTGATCTCGCTGGCGCTCGGCGTCGAGGGCAGCCCGCTGTTCGTCAGCAAATGGGCGCTGGCCTTCACCGCCTTCGTCGGCGCCAACCTGCTGCAGTTCGGCTTCACGAACTTCTGCCCGCTCGGGCTGATCCTGCGCAAGCTCGGCGTGCGCGATGACACGGGCAGCGGCGGCAGCTGCTGCCGCTGAGCGGTGGAACCGTTTCACGGGCAGCGAAGGAATCCACCACGATCTGTCACGGAGCAGGGACAATGCGCATCCCGAAACCCCCGGTCAATCCCTTCCAGGCTTGCAACATGGCCCAGCTCCAGGACGAATCCAGTCGCACCGACATCCTCAACCGGCTCAAGCGCGCAGAGGGCCAGCTGCGCGGCATCCAGCGCATGCTCGAGGCCGGCGAGCCCTGCCTCGACATCGCCAGCCAGATGGCCGCGGTGCGCAAGGCCCTCGACAGCGCCTATGTGCGCATGACGGTGTGCTTCATGCAGCAGGAAATGCGCGCCCAGCTCCACCTCAGCGAGGAGGACGCGCCGAAGCTCGAGGCGATGCTCGGCGACGTGCAGACCCTGCTCGGCAAGGTGCGCTGAGCACCGGCCCGGCCTCGACCGGCTGCTCGACCACCTTCAGGCGATCCCGCCAACAGCCCCGAGGCCGCCGCACGCATCGTCGCGCTGGCCCTGGTCGCCGACGGTCATGTGTCAGCCTGATCGAGATCGACACGCTGCAGCGCCAGGACATCGCCTGCCGTCTGGGCCTGAGCGCCGAAGCCTGCCGCGAGGTACTGCACGGACTGTGCGAAGACCTGCTGGTGCAATGCCCGATGGTCTGGAACGACACCGCCCGCATCGATCCGCGCCTGATCGGCGACCTGCTCGACGAGGTCGACGATCCCGGGCTGTGCACCGAGCTGATCCATCTGTGCCGCACGGTGGCCGAGGCCGACGCCCATGTCGCCGACGGCGAGGCGCTGATGCTGTCGACCGCCTTCGTGCACTGGCACCGCCGGCTGTCGTCGCCGACCGGTGCCAGCCGCCCGAGCACGCGGGCGGCCTGAGCGAGCGGATCGCTCAGCGGCTGCCGAGATCTTCCCAGCGCTCGAGCAGCGCCAGCAGCGCCTCGTCGATCGCGGCGAAGCGGGCGTGCGTCTCGGCGATCTTCTCGGGCGAGCGGGTGTAGAGCTCGGTGCCGTTGAGCAGTTCGCCCAGCGCCTTCTGCTCGTCCTCGAGCGCGGCGATGCGCGCGGGCAGCTCGTCGAGCTCGCGCTGCTCCTTGTAGCTGAGCTTGCGCTTCGGGGCGACGGCCGGAGCCGGCGCGGCGGCTGCGCTCACCGGCGCGGCCGCGGGGGCCGGCGCCTCGGCCTTCGGCGCCGCCTTGGCGGCCTTGGCCGCCAGCGCGGCGGCGCGCTGCGACTGCGCCAGCCAGTCCTCGACGCTGCCCTCGTACTCGCGCCAGCGGCCGTCGCCCTCGCTGACGATGGTGCTGGTCACCACCGCGTCGAGGAAGCGCCGGTCGTGGCTGACCACGAAGACGGTGCCGGCATAGTCCTGCAGCAGCTCTTCGAGCAGCTCCAGCGTCTCGATGTCGAGGTCGTTGGTCGGCTCGTCGAGCACCAGCACATTGGCCGGCTTGGCGAACAGACGCGCCAGCAGCAGGCGGTTGCGCTCGCCCCCCGACAGCGTGCGCACCGGCGAGTTGGCCCGCGCCGGCGAGAACAGGAAGTCGCCCAGATAGCCCATGACATGCTTGCGCGTGCTGCCGATCTCGACCCACTCGCTGCCCGGGCTGATGGTGTCGGCCAGCGTGGCGTCGAGGTCGAGCGCGTCGCGCATCTGGTCGAAGTAGGCCACCTGCAGCTGCGTGCCCTGGCGCACCGTGCCGGCGTCCGGCGCGATCTCGCCCAGGATGAGCTTGAGCAGCGTGGTCTTGCCGGCGCCGTTCGGGCCGATCAGGCCGACCTTGTCGCCGCGCAGGATGGTGGCGGTGAAGTCGCGCACGATGGCGCGGGTGCCGTAGGACTTGGCCACGCCCTCGAGTTCGGCCACGATCTTGCCGCTGCGGCTGCCGGTGTCGAGCTCCAGGCGCACCTTGCCGACGACGTCGCGGCGCGCGGCGCGCTGCTCGCGCAGCGCCACCAGGCGGTTGATGCGGCTGACGCTGCGGGTGCGGCGCGCCTCCACGCCCTTGCGGATCCAGACCTCCTCCTGCGCCAGCAGCTTGTCGAAGCGCGCATTGGCCAGCGCCTCGTCCTCGAGCTCGCGCGCCTTGGTCGCCTCGTAGGCGCTGAAGCTGCCGGGGTAGCTGCGCAGCTGGCCACGGTCCAGTTCGAGGATGCGGGTCGAGACCGCGTCGAGGAAGGCGCGGTCGTGCGTGATCAGGATGACCGCGCCGGCGAAGCCCGCCAGCAGGTCCTGCAGCCAGACGATCGCCTCCAGGTCGAGGTGGTTGGTCGGCTCGTCGAGCAGCAGCACATCGGGCGCGGCCGCCAGCGCCTGCGCCAGCGCCACGCGCTTCTTCAGCCCGCCGGAAAGCTCGTCGACCACCCGGTCGGCCGGCAGCTGCAGGCGCTCGAGCGTCTCGGTGACACGCTGCTCCCAGGTCCAGCCGCCCAGCGCCTCGATGCGGCTCTGCAGCGCATCCAGATCCTCGCCGGGCGCATGCGCCTCGTAGCGCTCGCGCAGCGCCTTGGCCTCGGCCACGCCGACACTGACCGCCTCGAACACCGTCGCGCCCGGCGCGAACTGCGGCTCCTGCGCGACATAATGGCGCCGCAGGCCCTGCTGGAGCTGCAGCAGCCCGTCGTCCGGGCGCTCCAGCCCGGCGAGGATCTTCAGCAGCGAGGACTTGCCGGTGCCGTTGCGGCCGATCAGGCCGAGGCGCTCGCCCGGCTCGAGCGACATCGCCGCGTGGTCGAGCAGCGCGACATGCCCGTAGGCGAGACAGGCATCCTGGAGGGTGAGAAGGGCCATGGCAGGGTTCGGGAGGGTAATCGGACATTATCCCCGGCCGCGCCGGATCCGCCGATCCCGGCCCCTGCCAGGCGCCGGTTGTTACCGCACTGTCGCAGTGCATCGGTACACTGATCCACCCTCCGCCAGAAATCGTGACGCCATTCACGATTCATCCACCATCGGGGCCGAACCTTCTCTCTGCAGCCTCGGCCCATACACCCGGAGACCTGATTTGAGCCGCATCGCCCTGTCCGACACCATGGCCCGGCTGCTGCCGGCCAGCGAGGATCTGAACGCGCTCGAGCCGACCGGCGCCGGCGCGGCGGCCGACTGGGGCCGCGAGATCGCGCTGTGGCCGATCGAGGCGCTGCGTGGCGCCGATCCGGTGCTGGGCCTGGCGGTGCTGATGATCATCGCGCTGCTGGCCGGCGAGGCGGTGCGCCGTGCCACCGGCCTGCCGCGTGCGCTGGGCGCGATGCTGGTGGGCGCGCTGGCCAGCCCGCTGGCGCTGAGTCTGGTGGCCCGGGCCGAGCTGGATGCCTGGAAGCCGCTGATCGATCTGGCCGTCGGCCTGCTGGTGTTCGAGCTGGGCGCGCGCATCCGGCCGCGCTGGCTGCGCGACAACCCCTGGCTGACCCTCAAGAGCCTGGCCGAGGCGCTGCTGTCGGGTCTCGCGGTGGCCGGCGCGCTGATGCTGCTGGGCATCGACCACCAGAGCGCGACGCTGGCCGGCGCGGTGGCGATGGCCGGCTCGCCGGTCATCACGATGGCGGTGCTGGGCGAGCTGCGCCCGCGCGGTCAGGTCACCGAGCGGCTGCTGGTGATGACCGCGGTCAACACCGTCTGCGCGGTGCTGGCGCTGAGCATCTGGCAGGTTGCGGTCACGCTGGATGCCGACGGCTTCGAATGGCAGCCGGCGCTGGCCGGCGTGCTGTACGCGCTGTGCGGCTCCTACCTGCTGGGCGCCTTCGCCGGGCTGCTGCTCGAACGGCTGAGCCGGCAGATCCGCGGCACCGGGCTGGCGACGCTGCAGCTCGCGCTGGTGGTGATCGCGGCGATGCTGGCGGCGCAGTTCACCGTCTCGCCGCTGCTGTCGCTGCTGGTGGCCGGCATGGTGGCGCGCGCGCGCATGGGCCACCGGCTGCAGGTCGAGCCGCAGCTCGGCAGCGGCGGGGCGGCGCTGACGCTGCTGCTGCTGCTCACGCTGGGCCTGCTGTCGACGCTCGACGGGCTGCTCGGGCTGTGGCCGCTGGTGGCGGCGATCATCGGGGCGCGGCTGCTGGCCAAGGTCGGCACGGTGCTGCTGCTGGCGCGGCCGAGCGGCCTGGGCTGGCGCCAGTCGCTCGGGCTGGGGCTGGCGCTGCAGCCGGCCTCGAGCCTGCCGCTGCTGCTGACCAGCGCGACGCTGGGCTGGCCGGCACACCTGCCCGCCCCGCCGGCCGAGCCGATGCAGGCGCTGCTGATCGCGCTGACGCTGCTGCAGCTCAGCGGCCCGGTGTGGCTACAGCTCGGCCTGCGGGGGGTCGCACGCGAGAGCGACGCCCGCCCCGACTGAATCCGCCCCCGCCCCGCCCTCCCCCGACAGGAAACCGTCCGCCATGCCGCTGCAGGACTTCGCCACCTCCGAGCCGCTGACGCTGGGCGTCGAGCTCGAGCTCCAGCTGATCTCCACCCACGACCAGAACCTGGTGCCGCAGGCCGAGGATCTGCTGCGCGAGACCGCACGCCACACCGGCGCCTGGGACATCAAGCCCGAGATCGCGCGCTCGATGATCGAGATCGGCAGCTCGATCCAGCGCGAGCACGGCCCGCTGCTGGCCGAGCTGCGCGACATGCGCGACCAGCTGGTGCGCGCCTCGCGCCGGCTCAACATCGGCATTGCCGGCGGCGGCACGCACGCCTACCAGCACTGGAGCGAGCAGCAGATCTATCCCGGCGAGCGCTTCAACTACCTCAGCGACCTCTACGGCTACCTGGCCAAGCAGTTCATCGTCTTCGGCCAGCATGTGCATGTCGGCTGCCCGAACGGCGACGATGCGCTGTGGCTGCTGCATGCGCTGTCGCGCTATGTGCCGCATTTCATCGCGCTGGCGGGCTCCTCGCCGTTCGTGCAGGGGCAGGACACCGGCTTCGACTCGGCGCGGCTGAATGCGGTCTTCGCCTTCCCGCTGTCGGGGCGCGCGCCCTTCGTGCGCAGCTGGTCCGAGTTCGGCACCTACTTCGACAAGATGACCGACACCGGCGTGGTCAAGTCGATGAAGGACTTCTACTGGGACATCCGCCCCAAGCCCGAGTACGGCACGATCGAGCTGCGGGTCTGCGACACGCCGCTGACGGTGGAGAAGGCCGCCGCGCTGGCCTGCTACCTGCAGGCGATCTGCCGCTACCTGATCCAGGAGCGACCCTTCGAGCCGGCCGAGGACGACTATCTGGTCTACACCTACAACCGCTTCCAGGCCTGCCGCTTCGGGCTGGACGGCGAGGTGGTCAATCCGCAGACCAAGCAGCGCTCGCGCCTGCGCGACGACATCGTGCGCACGCTGGCCAAGGTCGATGCGCATGCGGTCGACCTGAAGTCCTGGGACGCCTGCCAGCAGATCCGCGACTCGCTCGGCGAGGGCAACGACGCCACCTGGCTGCGCCGGCTGCACCGCACCGGCATGCCGCTGTCGGAGGTGGTGGAAACGGCGGCGCGGCGCTGGAGCGGCGCCGTCTGAGCCGCAGCCTCAGGCGGTGGCCGTTCAGCCGGTGCGGCGCTGCCGTGCCCAGGCGACCGCCACCAGCCCGAGCCCCCACAGCGGCAGCAGACCCAGCCGCCCGGCCCACCAGGCAAACGGCGTCGTGCCCTCGCGGCCCTGGACCTGCGCCTCCAGCACGCCGCGCACATGCGGGGCCAGCCGGTGGGTGACATGGCCGCGGTGGTCGATCGCCACCGTCGCACCGGTGTTGGTGGCGCGCACCATCGGCCGCTGCAGCTCCAGCGTGCGCAGGCGCGAGATCTGCAGGTGCTGGTCGACCGCCACCGTCTCGCCGAACCAGCCGATGTTGCTGACATTGGCCAGCACCGTCGGCGCCTGCGCCGCGTCGACGAAGCGGGTGGCCAGCTCCTCGCCGAACAGATCCTCGTAGCAGATGTTCGGCCCGACCCGCTCGGTGCCGACCGCGAAGGACGGCGCGGCCAGCGGCCCGCGCGAGAAGTCGCCCAGCGGCATGCGCATCATGTCGACGAACCAGCGGAAGCCCCAGGGAATGAACTCGCCGAAGGGCACCAGATGGTG
The DNA here is from genome assembly GCF_013426975.1 of Sphaerotilus sulfidivorans. Lineage (GTDB taxonomy): Bacteria > Pseudomonadota > Gammaproteobacteria > Burkholderiales > Burkholderiaceae_C > Sphaerotilus > Sphaerotilus sulfidivorans. The sequence continues at coordinate 118,959 of NZ_JACCPY010000004.1, read as the reverse complement.
CTTGTCGTAGCGGTAGAGCTCGGCGCCGGCCCGGCCGGGCCCGAAGCCGACGACCGAGTTGCTGTAGCCGCTGTCGGCATCGCCCAGCGGCACGCCGACCAGCGCCGAGGTGGTGCGACGCGAGAAATGGGCCTCCAGGCCCGGCCACAGCCCCTGCGGCAGCTGCGCCGGCAGCAGCGGAATGGCTGTCTCGGGCGCCACCACCAGATCGGCGGTCGAGGCGAAGAGCGCCCGCACATGCCAGTCCAGCGTCTGCGGCAGCCGGCTGAAGTCGAACTTCTCGTCCTGCGGCACATTGCCCTGCAGCAGCGTCACCGACAGGCCGCCGGTGGCGCGGGTGAAGTCCGGCCCGCGCAGCGCCGGAGCGAGCGCCAGCGCCGCGGTCAGCCCCAGCGCCGCAGCACGCGCCGGCTGGCGCGGCTGCAGCGCCAGCCGTGCCAGCACGAAGCCCAGCGCCGCGCCGGCCGCGCCCATGCCGTGCACGCCCAGCCACGGCGCCAGCAGCGCCAGCGGCCCGTCGACATGCGCGTAGCCCGCGGCGCCCCAGGGGAATCCGGTCAGCAGCTGCGCACGCGCCAGCTCGGCCAGCAGCCACAGCGCGCTCCACAGCAGCAGCTCGCGCCCGAAGCCGCCGCGCCCGCGCCAGCGCGCGAACAGCGCCATCGCACCGGCCAGATAGAGCGACAGCGCCGCTGCCAGCGCCAGCACCGCGCCCGCCGCCAGCCAGGCCGGCAGGTGGCCGTAGCGATGCATGCTGATGAACAGCCACCAGAAGGTGCCGGCCAGCCAGGCCACGCCGGCCAGCGCGCCCAGCACGAAGGCGCGCCGTGGCGCGGCCTGCATCACCAGCGCCGCCAGCAGCGCCGTGCCCAGCACCTGCAAGACACCGCGCGGCTCAGGCGCCAGCGACAGCGCCTGCAGGCCGCCGGCGCCGAGCGCCAGCAGGCTGCCGACCGGCGCCGGCACACGGGACAGACCGCGCTCAGCCACCGCTGGCGTCGTCGCCCGCAGGCACGCGCGACACCCGGAACCAGCGCACCGCGCCGCCCCGGGTCAGCATCACCGCAAAGCGCAGCGGGCCGACATCGACGCTCTCGCCGCGGCGCGGCACGCGGCCATTGCTGTGCGCCACCAGCCCGCCGATGGTCTCGAACTCGTCGGCCGGCAGGTCGGTGGCGAAATGGGCGTTGACCGCCACCACCGCCGCATCGCCAGCCACCCGCGAGCTGCCGTCGGTCAGGGTGTAGATGCCGGACTCGCCCTCGCGCTTCTCGTCGTGCTCGTCCTCGATCTCGCCGACGATCTGCTCGAGCACATCCTCGATGGTGATCATGCCGGCCAGGCCGCCGAACTCGTCGATGACGATGGCCAGGTGGTTGCGGTTGGAGCGGAAGTCGCGCAGCAGCTCGTTGAGGCCCTTGGATTCGGGCACGAACAGCGCCGGGCGCAGCAGCATGCGCAGGTCGGGCGCATCGAGGCCGCGCGTGCGCAGCAGATCCTTGGCCAGCAGCACGCCGATGATGTTGTCGCGCGAGTCCTCGAAGACCGGAAAGCGCGAATGACCGGTGCCGGCCACCGCATCGAGCACCTCGTCGAACGGGGTGGCGATGTCGATCATGTCGATGCGGGGTGCGGCCACCATCGCGTCGCCGGCCGTCAGGTCGGCCATGCGGATCACGCCCTCGAGCATCGCGCGTGATTCGGGATCGATCAGCTCGCGCCGCTCCGCGTCGGCCAGCGTCTCCATCAGCTCGTCGCGCGAGTCGGGGCCGGGAGAAATGAACTCGATCACCCGCGCGAACAGGCTGCGGTGGTCCGCGGTGCTGCGGGAACTCGGCTGGGGTTCGGACACGGTGTGTGCCGGAAGTGAAGATGGGCGAAGAATACCGCAAGGATCCGCCAGGAACCGCGCGCCTGCGGGGCGATCCGGACGGAACGGGGGCGCAGCGGAGCCCGAGCGGGGCCGGAACTTGACAGCACAGGGGGCTTGACAGACAGTCGTCCATCCATTTTTCCCCTGACCTGCTGCCCGCCATGTCCAACGGCCTCATTCCCGCGACCATCCTGACCGGCTTTCTCGGCTCGGGCAAGACGACGCTGCTCAAGCGCGTGCTCTCCGAATCGCACGGCCAGCGCATCGCCGTCATCGAGAACGAGTTCGGCGAGGAGAACATCGACAACGACATCCTCGTGGCCGACACCGAGGAGCAGATCATCCAGATGAGCAACGGCTGCGTCTGCTGCACGATCCGCGAGGACCTGCGCGCGACGCTGGCCACGCTGGCCGAGAAGCGCCGCAAGGGCGAGCTGCACTTCGACCGCGTCGTCATCGAGACCACCGGCCTGGCCGATCCGGGCCCGGTCGCGCAGACCTTCTTCATGGACGACGAGGTCGCCGAGAGCTTCCTGCTCGACTCGATCCTGACGCTGGTCGATGCCAAGCATGGCGACGGCCAGCTCGACACCCGCCAGGAGGCGCGCCGCCAGGTGGGCTTCGCCGACCAGATCTTCCTGAGCAAGGCCGACCTGGTGGACGCCGCCACGCTGGATGCGCTGTCGCACCGCATCAAGCACATGAACCCGCGCGCACCGCAGCACCGCGTCGACTTCGGCGTCGTGCCGATCAAGGACGTGTTCGACCTGCGCGGCTTCAACCTCAACGCCAAGCTCGAGATCGATCCGGCCTTCCTGGACGCCGACGACCACGGCCACCACCATCATGGCCATGACCACGGTCATGAGCATGGCCCCGACTGCGGCCATGAGCACGCGCCCGGCGAGAGCTGCGACCATCCGCACCACCATCGCCACGACGACGACGTCAAGTCCTTCGTGTTCCGTTCGGACAAGCCCTTCAATCCGGCCCGGCTCGAGGACTTCCTCGGCTCGATCGTGCAGATCTACGGCCCGAAGATGCTGCGCTACAAGGGCGTGCTGAACATGAAGGGCACCGAGCGCAAGGTGATCTTCCAGGGCGTGCACCAGCTGATGGGCAGCGACCTGGGCCCGAAGTGGGCGCCGGGCGAGAAGCGCGAGAGCCGCATGGTCTTCATCGGCATCGACCTGCCGCGCGATGTCTTCCAGGCCGGCCTGAGCCAGTGCCTGGCCTGATCGGGCGCCGCCAGCACAGCGGAGACCGGCCATGTCCCCCGTCCGGATGAAGCGGATGCGGCAGATGCGCCACGGGATGCGCCGCGCCCTGATGCCGATCAGCGTGGCGCAGGCCGAGATCGCTACAATCCGCGCGCCCGGAATCGGCACGATCGACCCGGTGGCCATCACGGCCTTCTCCACTGCCAGCCACCCGAGGCTCCCATGCCCCAGAACGACCTGAAGACCGACCCGAACCTCGCCAACGCCTGGAAGACCAAGGCCGGATGCGACCTGACGGATGCCGAGCTGCTGGCCATGCCCGACAGCGAGTACATGAGCGACCAGCAGCTCGAGTTCTTCCGCGCGCGCCTGCAGCGGCAGAAGGAGGACCTGCTGGCCAACGCCGGCGAGACCACCGAGCACCTGCGCGAGGACACCTCGATCGTGCCCGATCCGGCGGATCGCGCCACCATCGAGGAAGAGCACGCACTGGAGCTGCGCACCCGCGACCGCGAGCGCAAGCTGCTGAAGAAGATCTCCCAGTCGATCAGCCGCATCGATGCCGGTGACTACGGTTACTGTGACGAAACCGGCGAACCGATCGGCCTGGGCCGCCTGCTGGCGCGCCCGACCGCTACACTGTCGCTGGAAGCGCAGCAGCGCAGGGAACTGAAACAAAAGCTCTTCGGCGACTGACCGCAGACGATGTTCCGGGGAGACGGCCGGAGTCCGCGCGAAGCGCCGTCAGCAGCGCCATCAGGCAACACACATGGCTGACTCCAAGGACTCCCCGAAAAGCGGGTTCTTCCGCAAGGTGGTGCGCTTCGCGCTCAACCCGACCACCGACTGGGCAGATCTGAACGGCAGCGAATCCGACTCCCGTCAGGACGACTACGCCCGCTCGGAGCTCAAGGCGATGATCGAGCGCAAGCGCCGCAACGACTTCGTGCGCAAGCGCGAGTTCGATGCGCTGCGCCGCATCCGCCGCGAAGGCCTGACCGGCGACCGGCTGGCCGGCCTCGAGGGCCTCGAGGGCCTGTCCCACCTCGACGACTCCGAGGTGCGCAGCCACGACAGCTACGGCACCCGCCCCGACGGCGACGACGTCAAGGACAAGATCGACGCGATCGAGCGCCAGATGGTCGGCGAGAGCCTGACGCAGCGCCGCGGCGCCGCAGTCATGGGCCGGCCGGCGCCGCCGCGTGTGGAATCGCGCTTCGACGCCACCACCGCGCCGCAGGTCATGGCCACCAGCCCGCATCTGTCGGACGCCTTCAAGCCGACCGCGCCGATGCAGATGGAAGCGGTGCTGATGCGCACCGACAGCGGCCCGAGCACCGCCAACCCGGGCCGCATCAGCGTGCATGGTCCGGGCGTGGAGGGTGGCGACCAGGTGCAGGTTTCCGAGCTGGCCCACGACCCCGACCTGGACGAGGCGGTCATCGCCTTCGCCAATGCCGACTTCGAGCTGTGCGAACGCTCGCTGCTGGCGCTGATCAGCCTGAGCGGGCCGCGGGCCCGGCATGCCGAGACCTGGCATGTGCTGTTCGACCACTACCGGGCCACCGGCAACCAGACCCGCTTCGATGCGGCTGCGCTCGACTACCAGGAGCGCTTCGGCATGTCGCCGCCGCAGTGGTTCTCGATCCCGCAGCTCGCCTCCGACGCGAAGCGCCAGGACACGCAGCATGCGCCCGGCAGCCCGGGCACGCCGGCCCAGATCGACGGCCATCTCGGCTGGGTCAGCCCGGAGCGGCTCGAGGTCGATGCCGTCGGCCATCTGCGTGCGCAGCTGCTGCAGATGCCGCTGCCCTGGGTGCTGGACTGGCGGCCGCTGCGGCGCGTCGAGCCGCAGGCGGCCGGCATGCTGCACCGGCTGCTGCATGAATGGTCGGACGAGCCGATCGAGATGCGCTGGATCGGCGCCGACCGCATGCTGGCGGTGCTGGCCGAGATGGCACCCAACGGCATGCGCGATGCCGACCCGGCCTTCTGGCTGCTGCGCATGGAGGCGCTGCGTCTGGCGCACCGCACCAACGACTTCGACCAGGCCGCGATCGACTACTGCATGACCTACGAGGTCTCGCCGCCCTCCTGGATGCCGGCACGCTGCAGCGTGCGGCTGTCGGATGCCTCCGGGCAGGTGGTGGTCGAGACGCCGACCACCGGCATCGCCGATGTCGCCACCAGCTTCATGGAGTCGCAGTCGCCTGACGAGGGCATGCTGGAGGTGGCGCAGGTCGAGCTCAACGGCCAGCTGCTCGGCGACATCAGCCGGCTGCTGCTGTCGATGGACGAGCAGATCGGCAAGTCGAGCATCATCCACATCTCCTGCGCGCGGCTGATGCGCATCGACTTCATCGCCGCCGGCGACCTGCTGAACTGGGTCATCGGCCGGCGTGGCGAGGGTCGCCATGTGACCTTCGTCGATGCACACCGGCTGGTGGCGCTGTTCTGCGGCGCCATGGGCATCACCGAGCAGGCGCGCGTGGCCATCCGCCGCGACTGAAGTCCCACCTCGCCCCGCCTGCCGCCGCAGCCCTTGCAAGCGCTGCGGCGCGCCCCATCTGCCCTCTGCCTTGTCCACGCTCCCAGCGAGCCCACGCCCCATCATGTCCACCGAATCCTTTCACGGCACGACCATCGTCAGCGTGCGTCGCGGCAACACCGTGGCCATTGGCGGCGACGGCCAGGTCACGCTCGGCCACATCGTCGTCAAGTCCAGCGCGCGCAAGGTGCGCAAGCTCTACCGCGAACAGGTGCTGGCCGGATTTGCCGGCGCGACCGCCGACGCCTTCACGCTGTTCGAGCGCTTCGAGTCCAAGCTGGAAAAGCACCAGGGCCACCTGGTGCGCGCTGCCGTCGAGCTGACCCGCGACTGGCGCACCGACCGGGTGCTGCGCCGCCTCGAGGCCATGCTGGCGGTGGCCGACCGCAGCGCCTCGCTGATCATCACCGGCAACGGCGACGTGCTCGAGCCCGAGCACGGCATCGTGGCGATCGGCTCGGGCGGCGCCTACGCGCAGGCCGCCGCCCGCGCACTGCTGCAGCACACCGAGATGGCCCCGGCCGAGGTGGTCAAGCGCTCGCTGGAGATCGCCGGCGACCTGTGCATCTACACCAACCAGTCCCATACCATCGAGACCCTGGAGTGAGCCCGAGCATGAGCAGCGCCATGACCCCGCAGGAAATCGTCTCCGAACTCGACCGCCACATCGTCGGCCAGCAGGGCGCCAAGCGCGCCGTGGCCATCGCGCTGCGCAACCGCTGGCGCCGCCAGCAGGTCGACGAGAAGCTGCGCCCCGAGATCACGCCGAAGAACATCCTGATGATCGGCCCGACCGGCGTCGGCAAGACCGAGATCGCCCGGCGCCTGGCGAAGCTGGCCGACGCGCCCTTCATCAAGGTCGAGGCGACCAAGTTCACCGAGGTCGGCTATGTCGGCAAGGATGTCGACACCATCATCCGCGACCTGGTCGAAAGTGCGGTCAAGCAGGAGCGCGAGCGCCAGGTGAAGCTGATGCGCCACCGCGCCGAGGACGCCGCCGAGGAGCGCATTCTCGACGTGCTGGTGCCGCCGCCGCGCCCGGCCAGCGCGCCCGGTCTGGGCGGCCTGGGCTTCGGCTTCGCCGAGCCTGCGGCGCCCGCGCAGGCGCCGGTCGACAGCACCGCACGCCAGACCTTCCGCAAGCGCCTGCGCGAAGGCTCGATGGAGGACAAGCAGATCGAGATCGAGGTCGCCGAGGCACGGCCCGCGGTCGAGATCATGGGCCCGGCCGGCATGGAGGACATGGCCGAGCAGTTGAAGGGCATGTTCTCGCAGCTCGGCCAGGGCAAGCGCAAGGCCCGCAAGCTGACCATCGCCGAGGCGCGCCGCCTGCTGATCGACGAGGAGGCGCAGCGCCTGGTCAACGAGGAGGAGATCGTCACCCGCGCGCTGCACAACACCGAGCAGAACGGCATTGTCTTCATCGACGAGATCGACAAGGTCGCCAGCCGGGGCGAAGGCAGCGGCGGCGCCGATGTCTCGCGCCAGGGCGTGCAGCGCGACCTGCTGCCGCTGGTCGAGGGCACCACCGTCAAGACCAAGCACGGCATGGTGCGCACCGACCACATCCTGTTCATCGCCTCCGGGGCCTTTCACCTGTCGCGCCCGAGCGACCTGATCCCGGAGCTGCAGGGCCGCTTCCCGATCCGCGTCGAGCTGGGCTCGCTGAGCGTCGACGACTTCGAGGCCATCCTGAGCAGCACGCACGCCAGCCTGCTCAAGCAGTACCAGGCGCTGCTGGCCACCGAGGGCGTGACGCTCGACTTCCTGCCGGGCGCGATCCGCCGCATCGCCGAGATCGCGCACGGCGTCAACGAGCGAACCGAGAACATCGGCGCGCGCCGGCTCTCGACCGTGATGGAGCGCCTGCTCGACGAGATCTCCTTCGACGCGCCGCGGCGCAGCGGCGAGACGGTGTCGATCGACGCCGCGCAGGTCGACGCGCGCCTGGGCGAGCTGGCCGGCAACGAGGATCTGTCGCGTTACATCCTCTGACACCTGGCGTGATACCACCCTGAACAGGGGGAGGGGTCATCCCGACCGGACCGGGGCGTGGCCGATATGATGAACCGGCCCCGCCCGGATTCCGCCCGGATGCGGGGCGATTTCATCATTTTCGACATGCCCTGCCCGATCGCCCTGGAACTCGAGACTGCCCTGGCGGCCGCCGACCTGCTCGGCCTGCCGGCGGTGGTGCTCGACCTGCGCGGGCAGGTGCTGGCAGGCGCCGGACTCACGCTCGATCCGGCCGGCATCGAGCCGCTGCTCGCGGCGCTGTCCGACCGGCGCCACGGACCGATCGAGCCCCTGCCGGCGGCGGCCGGACGCTGGCTGCAGCTGGACCTGTCCTGGCCAGCCGGCGCACAGGCCGGCCAGGCGCTGGCGCTGGTGCGCGAGGTCGGTGCGCCGCAGGCGGCCGAGCCGACCTTCCGCCGGGAGCGCGACCGGCTGTGCTGGCTGGCCGACAGCGCCCCGGTGCTGATGGCCTACTGCGAGAACGATGCGCTGCGCTGCAGCTATGCCAACCGGGCCTTCGTGCAGTCGCTGTGCCCGGCTGCATCCGAACGCGGCCCGATCGGCCAGCCACTGGCCGGTGCAGTCACCCCGGATCTGGCCGACTGGCTGCAGGCCGCCACCGCACAGCTCGAGCGCGATGGCGAGGCGGTCTGCAATGAGCAGTGGCTCACGCTGGCCGACGGCACCGTGATCTGGGCCGAGCTGACGCTGGCGCCGCATGTCGACGCACGCGGCCGCCGCCACGGCCTGTATCTGCTGGTCAGCGACCACAGCCGACACCACCATGCCGAGCGTGCGCTGCTCGAGTCCGAGGAACGGCTCGCGCGCTTCATGCAGGCCGGCGTCGAGGGCATCGTCTTCCACCGCGACGGCCACATCGTCGATGCCAATCCGGCGCTGTGCACGCTGATCGGCCAGTCGCTGCACGAGCTGCTGGAGCGGCCGCTGCTGGGCCTGATCGCGCCGGAATTCCAGCCCCGGCTGGCGCGCCGGCTCGATGCGCAGGAGGACCTGTGCATCGAGACCAGCCTGATCGCGAAGGACGGCCGGCGCATTCCGGTCGAGCTGATCGAGCGCGGCACGCTGCAGCGCGGCACGCCGATGCGCATGACGGTGCTGCGCGACATCCGCGAGCGCCGCGACGTGCAGGACCAGCTGCACTACCTGGAGCATCACGATGCGCTGACCGGCCTGGCCAACCGCCACGCGCTGTTCAGCCAGCTCGAGCATCTGATGGTCGCCGCCCGGGCCTCCGACACCCGGCTGGCGCTGCTGTTCATCGACCTCGACCACTTCAAGCGGGTCAACGACTCGCTTGGCCATGCCGCGGGCGATGCGCTGCTCAAGACCCTGGCCAGCCGCCTGGGCGAGCGGGTGCGCAGCACCGACCGGGTGGCACGCTTCGGCGGCGACGAGTTCATCGTGCTGCTGCCGGGCGTGCGCAGCCGCGAGGCGATCGCCCATGTGGCGCGCAAGCTGCTCGAGGCGCTGGCGCATCCGGTGCGGATCGCCGGCTCGACGCAGGACATCTCGATCACGCCCTCGATCGGCATCGCGGTCTATCCGGACGACGGCGACACGCCCGATGTGCTGATCCAGCATGCCGATGCGGCGCTGCATGCGGCCAAGGCACGCGGCCGCGCCCACAGCGTCTTCTTCGAGCCGCGTCAGGTCAGCCTGGCGAGGGACAACCTGGTGCTGGAGGGCCAGCTCGGCCAGGCGATCGCGCAGGAGGAGTTCGCGCTGCTGTTCCAGCCGCAGGTCTGCGCCCGCGACGGCCGCTTTGTCGGCGTCGAGGCGCTGATCCGCTGGAATCATCCCGAGCGCGGCCTGCTGGTGCCCGACGCCTTCATCGCGCTGGCCGAGCAGCACCGGCTGATCGTGCCGATCGGCGCCTGGGTGCTGCGCGAAGCCGCCCGCCAGGCGCGCCTGTGGCATGAGGCCGGTCTGCCGCTGACGGTGGCGGTCAACCTGTCGACGCTGCAGTTCCAGGCCCCCGACTTCATCGCCTCGATCGAGCAGCTGCTGGCCGAGACCGCCCTGCCGCCCGGCTGGCTCGAGCTCGAGCTGACCGAGCGCATGCTGATGGACGATGTGCCCGGCGTGCTGGCGCGGCTGGCGCAGCTGCGCCAGCTCGGCGTGAAGCTCTCGGTCGACGACTTCGGTACCGGCTACTCCTCGCTGAGCCATCTGAAGGAGCTGCCGATCGACAAGATGAAGATCGACCGCTCCTTCGTGCGGGAGCTGCCGCAGCAGCGCGAATCGGCCGCGATCGCCGGCGCGATCATCGAGCTGGCACGCGGCCTCGGGCTGACGGTCGTCGCCGAGGGGGTCGAGACCGAGGCGCAGCGCGAGTTCCTGCTGGCGCACGGCTGCGACCAGCTGCAGGGCATGGGCATCGGCGCCCCGATGGACGCTGTTGCGCTGCAAGCCTGGCAGCGCGCCCGCACCAGCATCCCGACCTGACATCCGGGCCCGCTCTGCTAGGCTGAGCGCATGGTTCCGGAGCGATCGCCGTCGACACTCTCGTTCATGCCCTCGCGCCTGCCGCGGCACTGGCTGCTGCTGTGCAGCCTGGTGGCGACGATTCCAGCCTTCTATCTGGAGCTGCTGTCACCGGGCGGCAGCTCGCCGGTGGCGACCGCGGCCTACCTGATCGCGGCGCTGACCGTCGTTCTGAGCGGGCGACGCCAGCACCAGCACGTGCACGCGCGGCAGCCCCGACTGCGCCGGGTGCTGACTCGGCTGCTGATCGGCGGTCTGGTCGCCGCAGCCCTGCTGCCTCCCAGCTCGACCTCGGCGCCGGCCCTGGTGCTGCGCTCGCTGACCGCGGTGCTGACGCTGATGCACATGGTCTGGTGCCTGCGCCACCTGCTCGCGCGCGACAGCCTGCCGGCCCTGCTGGGCACCGCGCTGGGCGTGCTGCTGCTGTGCGGCGCCGGCTTCTGGTGGCTGGAGCCGCTCACGCCGACGCTGGCCGATGGCCTGTGGCTGGCCTTCACCACCGCGGCGACCGTCGGCTACGGCGACGTGGTGCCGAGCACGCCGGCCTCGAAGATCTTCTCGGTCTTCGTGGTGCTGCTGGGCTTCGGCATCCTGTCGCTGGTGACTGCCTCGATCGCGGCGATGTGGGTCGAGACGACCGAGCGCCAGGTCGAGCGCGACATCCTGCAGGATCTGCATGCCGAGATCGGCCAACTGCGCACCGAGCTGCGCGCCACCCATGCCGAGCTGCAGGCGCTGCAGCGCCGGCTGCCGCCGACGCCAGCGCCAGCACCTACGATAGCGCCCGACGATCAGCCGTCCGGGAACTCCTGAGCCCCGAGGCGCAGCAGGCCCTCGAAGATCAGCGTGTCGACCAGCTCGAAGGGCAGGTCGGTCTCGGGCGCGAGCTTGACCGCGGCGCCGCCACCCATCAGCAGCATCGGCTCGGCACCACAGCGGCGCAGCAGGTGGCGGTGCATGCGCTCGATCGCGCCGGCGATGCCGTAGGTGCCGCCGCTCATCAGCGCATCGCTGGTGTTGGTCGGGAACTCGCGCACCTCGCCGGTGGGCACCTTCAGTCCGGCGGTGCCCGACTCCAGCGCCTTGAGCATCAGCCCGAAGCCCGGCAGGATCAGCCCGCCCAGGAATCGGCCCTCGGCATCCATCGCGTCGATCGTCACCGCGGTGCCGACCATCACCACGAGCGCAGGCCGCGCCGGCCCCGAGGCCAGCACCCGCGCGCGCGCGCCGATCAGCGCCAGCCAGCGGTCCGAGCCCAGACGGGCCGGATGCTCGTAGCCGTTGCTCACGCCGGCGTCCTGCGGCTGCGACACCACCCAGCGCGGCGTCAGATCCCACAGATCGAGCTGCTCCTCGGTGCGGCGGCGCACGCCCTGGCCGGCCACCGCGCTGCCCAGCATGCGCTGCGGCGCCGGCAGGCGGGCCCAGTCCTCCTCGGCGAGCCGGTCGATGGCCTCGAGAAAGACCGCCCCTTGCGCGATCAGGGCCGCCTCGGGCCGGGGCGCCTCGTACAGGCCCCACTTGAGACGCGTGTTGCCGATGTCGATGACCAGGAAACTCATGAGAACGCCACAGGACGACAGGGATCGTGAAGCCGGCCCCCTGACCGGACTCGGATTCGGATTCGGATTCGAGTGCGGATCAGGACACCAGCAGCGACTCGACGCGCAGCAGCTGCTCGCGCGTCTCGCCCTGCGGCCGCACGCGCTGCAGTCGCGCCTGCACATCCGGCAGCAGGGCCCGCAATTCTGCGCGAGAGCGGGCCCGCCTGACCCTCAGCATCATCACTGCCCCCGACACCGGGGCATGGGCCCGCAGCAGCCCCAGCAGCACCTGGCGCGCCTGGGCGAAGCTGCCGTCCGTGGCATCGAGCCGGGCCAGCTCGGTGTCGCTGACCGCACTGCCCGGCCCGAGGGTGTCGGGCCCGTCGAGCGGCATCGGCGCGGTCGGCGGCGGCCCGATGACGATCAGGCCCAGCGCGAACAGCTCGTCGATGTAGCCGCGCGGCACGCCACAGCGCCGGCCCTGCTCGACCACCTCCTCGAGGGTGCGCTGTCCGTCGACCAGCAGCAGCAGCAGCCGGTGACGCTGCGACAGGCGCTGCTCGCGGGCCGCCATCTCGGCGTGGCCGGCCGCTGTCTTGCACGGAATGCCCAAGGATGCCTCCGACCGGTGTCGGCGCGATGCAGGTCATCGTCATTCCGCACACGGCATGAGCCGATTGTGCGCCCAGAACGGCCAGATCACGCCGCCGAAGCCCTGACATGCTGTTTCAGATTGGCACAAGAAAAAACCCGACGGGGTACCGTCGGGTCAGGTTCTCACAAGACGAATGCGTCACCCGCGTGACAAGCCGGGATCCCGGCCGTGTTGCAGAAACAACGCTTCAGGCCCGCATCGGACTCAGGCCGCGTCCTTCTCGACATGCGCCTGCTTGTGGTACAGGAACTCCAGCACCGCCTCGCGCGAGGCCAGATAGCCGGCATCGTGCGCCATCTCCAGGCGCGGGCGGAACTGCTCGCGGATCGGCGGCAGCGGCACCTGGTGGATCTCGCCGATGGTCGCCGCCGGGCCGTTGGTCAGCATCACAATGCGGTCCGACAGCAGCACCGCCTCGTCGACATCGTGCGTCACCATCATGACGGTCGAGCCGGTGGTGGCGACGATCTTCATCATCTCGTCCTGCAGCTTGGCGCGGGTCAGCGCGTCCAGCGCGCCGAAGGGCTCGTCCATCAGCAGCATCTTCGGCTCCATCGCCAGCGCCCGGGCGATGCCCACGCGCTGCTTCATGCCGCCGGAGATCTCGCCGGGACGCTTGTCCCTGGCATGGCTCAGGTTGACCAGATCCAGCGCGGCCAGCGAGCGTTCGCGCAGCCTGGCCTTGTTCTCGGTGGCGCCGAAGACCCGCTCGACCGCCAGGTAGACGTTCTCCATGCAGGTCAGCCACGGCAGCAGCGAGTGGTTCTGGAACACCACCGCGCGCTCCGGGCCAGGACCTTTCAGCTCGCGGTCGTCGAGCAGCAGCACGCCCGAGGTCGGCGTGGTCAGGCCGGCGACCAGGTTCAGCAGCGTCGACTTGCCGCAGCCGGAGTGGCCGATCAGCGCGATGAACTCGCCGCGGGCCACCTCCAGGTTGACATCGCGCAATGCGATGAAGGTGCCCTTCTTCGTCGGGAAGGACATGCCGACGTTCTCGATGCGCAGGAAACGCTGGTTGCGGGTGTCCAGATTGGCTTGGCTCATGATGAGGGTCCCCGGAGAGTCGGAAGTCGGTGGATCAGGAGTAGTCGAAGCGGCGGGCGACGGCCACCAGCAGCGTCTCGAGCAGCAGGCCGACACCACCGATCACGAAGATCGCGATCAGGATGTGCGCGACGTTCAGGTTGTTCCACTCGTCCCACAGCCAGAAGCCGATGCCCTGGCCGCCGGTCAGCATCTCGGCCGCGACGATCACCAGCCAGGCGGTGCCGACCGCCAGCCGCACGCCGGTCAGCATGTAGGGCAGCACCGCCGGGAACAGGATCTTGCGGATGATCGTCAGCTCCGACAGGTTCAGCACACGCGCGACGTTGAGGTAGTCCTGCGGCACCTGCCGCACCCCCACCGCGGTGTTGATGACCATCGGCCAGATCGAGCAGATGAAGATCGTCCAGATCGCGGCCGGGTTGGCGGCCTTGAACACCATCAGACCGATCGGCAGCCAGGCCAGCGGCGACACCGGCCGCAGCAGGCTGATGATCGGGTCGAGCATCTGGTTGAAGAACGCGAAGCGACCGATCAGGAAGCCCAGCGGAATGCCCACCACCGCCGCCAGGCCGAAGCCCACCGCCACGCGCTGCAGCGACGACAGCACGTTCCAGCCGATGCCCTGGTCGTTCGGGCCGTTGACATAGAACGGGTCGGAGAACAGCTTGACCGCCGCGTCCCAGACCACCGCCGGGCCGGGCAGCTGCTTGTCGCCGCTGTGCGCCACCGCCTGCCACACCAGCAGGAAGAAGGCGAAACCGAGCACCGGTGCGGCCATGCGGGTGAGCGTGCGCAGGCGCTGGGCACGGGCCATGGCCTCGGCCTGGGCCTTCATGCGGGCCTGGGTCTCGGCGTCGAGCACCGGGGCGGCCGGCGCGGCGGCGGCCGAGGTCGCCGGAGCGGTCGACGCGGCGGTTGCGGCAACGGACAGGGTGGCGGCATTCATGTCGGGAACCTCCTGGGACGGGGGACAGGTCGTCTCTTGTCGTCTCGGGTCGCGCTCAGGCGGCCCGGATCCTGAAGCCGTCGGCGTACTTGGCGGGATCCTTGCCGTCCCAGACCACGCCGTCCATCAGCTTGCTCGTGCGGAAATCGCTCTTCGGGATGCTGACGCCCAGCGCACCGGCCGCCTGCTTGTAGAGCGCCGTCTGGTTGATCTGCTTGGCCACGCCGAGGTAGTCGGGGTGGCTCTTGAGCAGGCCCCAGCGCTTGTGCTGCGTCAGGAACCACATGCCGTCAGACAGGTACGGGTAGTTGACCGCGCCGTCGTTGAAGAACTTCATGTGGTTCGGATCGTCCCAGGTCTTGCCCAGGCCGTTCTGGTAGCGTCCCAGGATGCGCTGGTTGATCGCATCGACCGAAGTGTTGATGTAGGACTTCTGGGCGACCGTCTCGGCCATCTTCATCTTGTTCTGCAGGCTGGCATCGATCCAGCGACTGGCCTCGAGCACCGCCATGATCACGGCACGGCAGGTGTTCGGGTTCTGCTTCACGAAGTCCGCGCTGGTCCCCAGCACCTTCTCGGGATGATCCTTCCAGATGTCCTGAGTGGTGTTGGCCGTGATGCCGATGCCATCCATGATGGCGCGATGGTTCCAGGGCTCGCCGACGCAGAACCCGTCCATGTTGCCCACGCGCATGTTGGCGACCATCTGCGGCGGCGGCACGGTGATCAGCTTGGCGCCCGAGACCGGGTTGATGCCTGCGGCTGCCAGCCAGTAGTGCATCCACATGGCGTGCGTGCCGGTGGGGAACGTGCCCGCGAAGGTGTAATCCCGCGGGTTGGCCGCCATGTACTTGGCCAGCGAAGGACCGTCCACGGCCCCCTTGTCGGCCAGCGCCTTAGACAGGCTGATGCCCTGCCCGTTGTGATTGATGGACATCAGCACGGCCATGTCCTTCTTCGGGCCGCTGACGCCGAGGTGCACGCCGTAGACCAGGCCGTACAGCACGTGGGCCATGTCGAGCTCGCCGTTGACGAGCTTGTCGCGCACCCCCGCCCAGGACGATTCCTTGGTCGGGATGATCTTGATGCCGTACTTCTGATCGAAGCCAAGCACGCTGGCCATCACGACGCTGGCACAGTCTGTCAGCGGAATGAAGCCGATCCTGACCTCCTTCTTCTCGGGCGCATCCGAGCCTGCGGCCCAGACCCCGCCGGGCAGTGAAACCGCGGCAGAAACAGCAGCGGTGCGCTTGATGAAATCACGGCGATTCGAGTCGATGGGGGTCGAGGGCGTCGTCATGGGAATCT
This sequence comes from Sphaerotilus sulfidivorans, assembly GCF_013426975.1. Classification (GTDB taxonomy): domain Bacteria; phylum Pseudomonadota; class Gammaproteobacteria; order Burkholderiales; family Burkholderiaceae_C; genus Sphaerotilus; species Sphaerotilus sulfidivorans. The sequence goes on along the minus strand of NZ_JACCPY010000004.1, from coordinate 103,297 downwards.
CTCTCCAGAGGAAGAATCGGGGACGGCAAAAAAAAGCGGCGTCACGATCGTTGTCCGACACCCGGCTTGCGCCGGTCATCGGGACGATCGGACGCCGTTGTCCAAAAATGTCCCACCTAGTGAAGCCCCGTCGCCGAGGCCTCGCTGCATGTATTGCAGGGAGCGTGCCAACCCCTGAAAACCCGGGCACGGGCGATCCACAGGCGGTCTTTCGTGCCGGAATGATCACGACGGACCGGCCACGACATGCCAGCGACGGGTGCGGCGCACCATCGACAGGCATGCGCCGGACCGGGCGCACGCAGATGAAGCGCCGCGGTTCAAGTCGATGCATCGCGCTGGCGCCCCGCAGCCGTGCGCTTCGCTGCAGATCGGTGCAGAAGCCGGTGCCAAGTCGTTCGGGATCGGTGCAACAAGGGTTCCCCCCAAATGACGTTTACGTAAACGTCAACCGAAAATCGCGGTCCGGATGTTCCTCGGAGCCCTCAGATGACCGATCTCGCTGCCGACCACAAGGCCCTGGCCAGCTACCGCCCGACGCACAAGGTCCGCTTCGTGACCGCGGCCAGCCTGTTCGACGGGCATGACGCCTCGATCAACATCATGCGACGCATCCTGCAGGGCATGGGTGCGGAGGTGATCCACCTCGGCCACAACCGCTCGGTCGACGAGGTGGTGACCGCCGCGCTGCAGGAGGACGCCCAGGGCATCGCGGTCAGCTCCTACCAGGGCGGCCATGTCGAGTACTTCAAGTACATGGTCGAGCTGCTGCGTGCGCGCGGCGGCGCGCACATCCAGGTCTTCGGCGGCGGCGGCGGCGTGATCGTGCCGGCCGAGATCCGCGACCTGCACAGCCACGGCGTGCGCATCTTCAGCCCCGAGGACGGCCAGCGCATGGGTCTGGCCGGCATGATCGGCGAGATGATGATGCGCTGCGACCAGGACCTGTCCGGGCACGCGCCGACCGACCTCGCCGCGCTGCAGGGCCACACCGAAGCCGCCTGGCGTGCGCTCGCCCAGCTCATCACCGCGCTGGAGAACGGCAAGGCGGACGCGGGCGTCGTCGCCGCGGTGCATGAAGCGGCCAAGGCGAGCCGGACACCGGTGCTCGGCATCACCGGCACCGGTGGCGCCGGCAAGTCCAGCCTGACCGACGAGCTGATCCGCCGCCTGCGCCTGGACCAGGACGACAGCCTGCGCATCGCCGTCATCTCGATCGATCCGTCGCGGCGCAAGAGCGGCGGTGCGCTGCTGGGCGACCGCATCCGCATGAATGCCACCGGTCCGTGGTCCCGGGGCGCGCGGGTCTACATGCGCAGCCTCGCCACCCGCGACACCGGCAGCGAGATCTCGGCGGCGCTGCCCGACGTGATCGCCGCCGCCAAGGCGGCCGGCTTCGATCTGGTCATCGTCGAGACCTCCGGCATCGGCCAGGGCGATGCGGCGATCGTGCCCTTCGTCGACGTGCCGATGTACGTGATGACGCCCGAGTTCGGCGCGGCCAGCCAGCTCGAGAAGATCGACATGCTCGACTTCGCCGAGTTCGTCGCCATCAACAAGTTCGACCGCAAGGGCTCGGCCGACGCGCTGCGCGATGTCGCCAAGCAGGTGCAGCGCAACCGCGAAGCCTTCACCGTGATGCCCGACCAGATGCCGGTGTTCGGCACGATGGCCAGCCGCTTCAACGACGACGGCGTGACGGCGCTGTACCAGGCGCTCAAGGTCCGGCTCGGCGAACTCGGTCTGCCGCTGGCCGAAGGCCGCCTGCCGCTGGTCCACACCCGCCACAGCACGCACCAGACCCCCATCGTCCCGGCCGCCCGCACCCGCTACCTCGCCGAGATCGCTGACACCGTGCGCGGCTACAAGGCCCGGGTCCGCCAGCAGGCCACGCTCGCCCGCGAAATCCAGCAACTGCGCGCCAGCGCGGCGATGTTCCGGCAGGCCAATCCGGCGAAGAACCGCGGCGTGGAAGCGCTGACCGATCTGGCCGAGCAGCGCGAGCAGCGGCTCGATCCGGCCGCCCGCAAGCTGCTGGCCATGTGGCCCGAGATGCAGCGCGCCTACGCCGGTGACGAGTACGTCGTGAAGATCCGCGACAAGGAACTCCGCACCAACCTCATCCACACCACGCTGAGCGGCAACAAGATCCGCAAGGTCGCCCTGCCCGGCTTTGAATGCCACGGCGAGCTGCTGAAGTGGCTGATGCTGGAGAACGTGCCCGGATCGTTCCCCTTCACCGCCGGCGTCTTCGCGTTCAAGCGCGAGGGCGAGGATCCGACCCGCATGTTCGCCGGCGAGGGCGACGCCTTCCGCACCAACCGCCGCTTCAAGCTGGTCAGCGAGGGCATGCCGGCCAAGCGGCTGTCGACCGCGTTCGACTCGGTCACGCTCTACGGCGCCGACCCCGATCCGCGTCCGGACATCTACGGCAAGGTCGGCAACTCGGGCGTGTCGATCGCCACGCTCGACGACCTGAAGGTGCTGTACGACGGCTTCGACCTGTGCAGCCCGACCACCTCGGTGAGCATGACGATCAACGGCCCGGCGCCGACGATCCTGGCGATGTTCATGAACACCGCGATCGACCAGCAGCTCGACAAGTTCCGGGCCGACAACGGCCGCGACCCGACCGACGACGAAGCCGCGAAGATCAAGGCGTGGGTGCTGGCGAATGTGCGCGGCACGGTGCAGGCCGACATCCTGAAGGAAGACCAGGGCCAGAACACCTGCATCTTCTCGACCGAGTTCAGCCTGAAGGTGATGGGCGACATCGCTCAGTACTTCGTCCACCACGACGTGCGCAACTTCTACTCGGTGTCGATCAGCGGGTACCACATCGCCGAAGCCGGGGCGAACCCGATCAGCCAGCTCGCCTTCACGCTGTCGAACGGCTTCACGTTCGTGGAGGCGTATCTGGCGCGCGGCATGCACATCGACGACTTCGCGCCCAACCTGTCGTTCTTCTTCTCGAACGGCATGGACCCGGAGTACACCGTGCTCGGCCGCGTCGCCCGCCGCATCTGGGCGGTGGCGATGCGCGACAAATACGGCGCCAACGACCGCAGCCAGAAGCTCAAATATCACATCCAGACCTCCGGCCGCAGCCTGCACGCGCAGGAGATCCAGTTCAACGACATCCGCACGACGCTGCAGGCGCTGATCGCGGTGTACGACAACTGCAACTCGCTGCACACCAACGCCTTCGACGAGGCGATCACGACGCCGACCGAGGAGTCGGTGCGCCGCGCGATGGCGATCCAGATGATCATCAACCGCGAGTGGGGCCTGGCTCGATGTGAGAACCCGAACCAGGGCGCGTTCATCATCGACGAGCTGACCGAGCTGGTGGAGGAAGCCGTGCTGGCCGAGTTCGAGAAGATCGCCGACCGCGGCGGCGTGCTCGGCGCGATGGAGACGGGCTACCAGCGCTCGAAGATCCAGGAAGAGTCGATGCACTACGAGATGCTCAAGCACACCGGCGAGTACCCGATCATCGGCGTCAACACCTTCCGCAACCCGCACGGCGACGCAGTGCCCGAGTCGATCGAGCTGGCGCGCTCGACCGAGGAGGAGAAGCAGTCGCAGCTCCAGCGCCTGAACGACTTCCACGCCCGCCACGCCGCCGCGGCGCCGGCGATGCTCAAGCGACTTCAGCAGGCGGTGATCGACAACGCCAACGTGTTCGAGGTGCTGATGGACGCGGTGCGGGTGTGCTCGCTGGGGCAGATCACCAGTGCGCTGTTCGAGGTGGGCGGGCAGTATCGGCGATCGATGTGAAGCCGAGGGCAGCCCGCCCTCTCAACTTCAGTTCAGGATCCTGCCCAGCCGCACCAGCTGCGTCTCGCCGCTGCTGTCGTTGACGCCATCGTTGTCGGTGACGAACAGCACCTCGCCGCTGGCCAGCACCGCCAGGCCCTCGATCTTCTCCAGCACCGGCCCCCGGGTGGCCCGCAGGTCGGGCATCAGGTCGCGCACCAGGGTTTTGGTCAACGTGCTGCCATCGGCCGCGCCGGTCAGGTCGATGCGGTAGAGACGCTTGATGCGCGCATCCGGGCCGTTCTGGTTGTCGCGCTCGACCACCAGGAAGCGGTTGTTGCCCAGCGCGGTGATTTCCGACAGGCCCACCCAGCCGCCGTTGGGCGAGGTCGCCGGGTCCAGCGGGTAGAAGTGGAACTGCCAGGTCTTGGCGGTGAGGTCGTACACCGCGATGCGCGGCATCGTCTCGCCCAGCCAGGCGCGCTGCATCGCCACCACCAGCTTGCCGTTCGACTCGGCCACGCCCTCGAAGCCGTAGCGGGCCTGCAGCGCGTTGACCGCATCCGGCAGGGTCACCACCTCCTGGATCACGCCAGCAGCCGACACCCGCAGCAGCAGGTTGGCCGAGGTGATGTTGCGGCCGGTCTCGTAGGCGGTCTTCGAGCCCGCGCCTTCCGAGGCGATCCAGAAGCCGCCGGCGCTGGCCAGCGAAATGCCTTCCGGGTCCAGGTTCACCGTCTTGTCGGCGTTGATCATCGCCGCGACGTCGGTCTGGTCGAAAGCCTGGTTGTCCCGGGCGGCCGGCAGGGTGGCGCCGAAGGTCTTCAGCACATCGTTGGCATCGGTGATGCGCAGCTCGCTGCGGATGACGGCGGGCGTGACGCCGACATCGACCGTGAAGATGCGGTTGGCGCGGAAGAAGCTGTCGTCGACCGCGTACACCGTGCTGCCGCTGGGCGCCGCCACCATGCCGGACAGGGCGGCCCACGGAATCGGCTTGCCGTCCGCGCGGTCGGCGGACTGGATCGTCGGATAGGCCGGTGCCGCCTTCTGATAGGCATAGATGTTGAACGCCGCGCGGGCCGGCAGGCCACGGTCGTCCATCTCGCTGGCCGACACCATCAGACCGCGCGACGGGATCGTCACCAGGCCTTCCGGGCTGAGCGCACCGGGCAGCGCCTGCTTGTAGACCGGCGCGGTCGGCTGGCTCATGTCGTAGACGGCCACCACGCTGGAGCGCTCGGACGCGACGAACAGGTAGTCCGTCGAGCCGAAGCGGCCGAAGGCGACGTTCTCGGGCTCGTTGCCCTTGGCGTCGTTGCGGCGGTCGTTGGTGTGGCCGATGCGGGCGAGGCGGTATTCCAGGTCCATGCCGACATCGAAGGCCACGCTGCCGTCGGTGTTGAAGAGGGTGAAGCCGCGGCTGCCGCCGTTGAGGTCACCTTCGTTGGCCTCTCTCCCCCGCGATCGCGCCCGACGCGCTGCAACCCGCGCTCGACCTGCAGCGCACGCTGCTGCGCCGGGCCGAGCGCGCGGCGCTGCCGGCCACCGCGCGGCTGGTCGCGCAGCTGCTGCATCAGGATCTGGCCCGGCAGCTCAGCGCCTTCGGGCGCGATCTGGAGCAGGTGCCGGTGCGGCTGGAGGTGCTGGCCGACCTGGAGCGGCGGCTGCTGCTGTGCGTGCGGCTGCAGGCGCTCGACGAGCGGGAGATCGGCGCGCACTGCGGACCGGGTGCGGCTGCCGCTGCTGCTGCCGGCCGGCATCAAGGCCGGCACCATCGAGGTCGGCGTGCACTGGGATCAGGTCGGTCTGGCCTGGGCGGAACGGCTCATTCACTACCAGATCAAGTCCAAGCCCGACACCCCAAGCGACTTCGAGCTGGCGCGGCTGGCCTGGCGTCAGGACTGGGTGGACTGATCGGCGGCTGCGGCCGGCTCCGGGGCGGGTTCCTGGGCGGGTTCGGCCTGGGCCGGCATCGGGACGGCGGCCTGCGGCTCGGCCTCCGGTGCAGGATTCGGGGCGGCATTCGGCGCGATCTTGCCGCTGACCCAGCGCTGCAGCAGCGCAGGCGCACCCTCGTCCATCACCAGCTGCTCGCGCCGGCACAGGTTCAGCAGGTTGCCCACCAACCGGTAGGACAGCGTGGGCAGGTCGTCATGGCCCTGGCCGAACTCGTGCCCGCACAGCAGCAGGCCGCGCAGCACCCAGTTGACCGCCTCGCGGCTGACCTCGTGGCCCGCCTCGCGGCAGCGGTCGCGCACCCGCTTGCCGGTCTCGTTGAGCTGGAAGGGCTGGGCCGCGACATCGACCGCGATCATCTCCAGCAGCGCGCGGAAATCGCGCGGCGACAGCAGCGGCATGCCGATGGCGTCGTGCATCTGGCGCGCCAGCGCGAACAGCGACGGATCCGAGCCCCAGGCCGAGGCGGCCGGATGCGGGCGCACCGTCTGCGGCGCCGACAGCGGACGCGGCGGCACATGGCGCGCCGGGTCATAGAGATGGCCGCCCGAGGCGCTCCAGTCCAGGCGCAGCGGCGCCAGCGGCAGCGCCTCCAGGAAGCGCCGGAAGCTGCCCTGGCCGCCCCACTCCGGTGCCAGGCCGGGATGGCCGGCCATCAGCCGCGAGGCCAGCCGGGCGCAGGGCACCGGCTGGTCGGCACGCTCCACCTCGGCGCGCAGCCAGGCGGTCATCTGCTGCAGCGGCAGCTCCGTGGCCAGGTTGGCTGCGGCGGGGCCGGACGGTGTCGGCTCGGCTGCCTCCGGCACCGTGACGGTCGGCGTCGGCGCAGGCACCGCAGCCTCGTCGACCTCGGCGCCGAAGCCCAGGCCCTCGCGGATGAAGCGGTCGGGCTCGATCAGCAGATCGGCCGAGGCGCGGTAGGCCGCCGACGGGAAGCCCACCGCCAGCACCGTGGTGCGGCGGTCCCAGCGGCGCAGCTTGCGCAGCACCGGGGTGAAGTCGGCGTCGGCCGAGAAGACGATGAACTCGTCGTAGTGCACCGGATGCTGCAGCAGCTCGACCATGTCGAGCACCATGTGGATGTCGGTGCTGGTCTTGCCCTCGCTGGTCATCGACGGGCAGTCGACGATCTCGAAGCCGGCATGGTTGAAGGACGGGCGGAAGCGCTGGTAGACCTGCGGATTGAGGTAGACGCGCCGCACCAGCAGCCGGCGCCGGGTGCGGGCCTGGGCCTCGTCGAGCCCCTCGGGCAGGCCCAGCCCGTCGGTCAGCCAGCCGATCCATTCCAGCGGATGGCGGCCGAAGCGCTCGGCCACCGCCGGATCCAGCTTGCGCAGGCCCGAGTAGACATTGTCGAAATCAACGAAGAGGGCCGACTTCATGGTGTGGGGTCAGGATCGGAGGATCAGGAGCGGGGTCGCGAGGGGCGCAGTGTACGCAGCGCCCGCACTCGCCGGCCGCCCGGCTCCGCAGATCCGGTCAGCATCAGGCGGCGGGCGAGGATTTCAGCCGCAGCAGTGCCCGCACGAAGCCGTGGTCGCTGCGCGTGCGGTCGCGGCCCTCGTGCAGATGGTCGTTGAAGACCTCGACGCGGCGCACGTCGCCCAGCGCGAAGCGCGAGCTGCCGACCCACTCCTCGCTGACCCAGATCTGGTCGAGCAGCTCGGGCCAGCCCTGGAAGACATGCGAATAGGCCAGATCGCGGCGCAGCGCCGGCTCGGTCTGCACATCAAGCGCATGGAACAGCGCGACATCGCGGGCCTGGCGGTCGTAGGCCACCGCCTGCGTCGCGGCGATCAGCTGGCTGGTGACCGAATGCGGGCCGTCGTTCATGTCGCCGAGCAGCACCAGCGGATCGCGGGTGCGGTGGATCAGCTCGATGACCCGCGCACGCAGCGCCGCCGACTCCGCCCCGCGCATGATCATCGAGCGCAGCGACGCCCGCGCGGCCACCCGCGGATCGTCGCGATCCTCGAGCGCGCGGCCCTCGGCGTCCTGCAGGAACTTCGGGCGCTTGGACTTGAGGTGCGCCACCAGCACATGCAGGCGCTGGCCGCGCTTGGTGCGCAGCGTGGCATGCAGCACCGGGCGCTCGAAGCGGGCATGCTCGCCGACCTCCGGCACGACGACCGATTCGCCCGGGCCGAATTCGGCCAGGCTGCGCACCGCCTCGACCTTCAGCCGAGTCACCAGACCGACGCGCGGCGTGCCCTGCGCGCCGGTCTCGGCGCCCGGGGCCAGCGCCTGCATCGACTGCAGGCCGCTGCGCGCCACCGCCGCCTTCAGCGCCGCCTCGTCCCAGACCTCCTGCACGCCGGCGACATCGGCGTTGAGCCGGCGCAGCATCTGGCCGATCCAGTCGAGCTTGCGCTCGTGCTCGGCCATGCCGTAGGGCTCCTGGTTCGGATAGAAGACCCGCCCGGGCAGCGCGAGGTTGAGCAGGTTGCAGCTCGCCACCGTCAGGGGAATCCACTCGACGGGCGCGGCGACAGGCGATGAAGGCTGCGGGGTATCCATGACGCCGCAGTGTGACATTGCGCGGCGTCAGTTCGCTGTAGAGGAGGACAAGTACTGTGGCAACCCCGCACACCGATTTTTCCGGAGGAAGACAGCCATGGCACGTGAAGTCTTTGTCGTCAGCGCCGCACGCACCGCGATCGGCACGTTCGGAGGCACGCTGAAGGACGTTCCTCTGGCCGATCTGGCCACCACCGCCGTCAAGGCAGCCCTGGCCCGCTCGGGCGCGCCGGCCGACGCCGTCGGTCACCTCGCGATGGGCACGGTCGTCACCACCGAGCCGCGCGACTGCTACCTGAGCCGCGTCGCCGCGGTCAACGCCGGCCTGCCCAAGGAGACCCCGGCCTTCAACGTCAACCGCCTGTGCGGTTCGGGCCTGCAGGCCATCATCTCGGCCTCGCAGGCCATCCTGCTGGGCGACTGCGAAGTGGCGATCGGCGCCGGTGCCGAGAACATGAGCCGCGGCGCCTACCTGATGCCCGGCGCGCGCTGGGGCACCCGCATGGGCGACGCGCAGCTGGTCGACCTGATGGTCGGCGCGCTGCACGATCCCTTCCACAAGATCCACATGGGCATCACCGCCGAGAACGTCGGCGAGCAGTTCGGCATCAGCCGCCAGCAGATGGACGAGGCCGCGGCCGAGAGCCACCGCCGCGCCGCCGCCGCCACCGCCGCCGGCTACTTCACCGAGCAGATCGTTCCGGTGGAGATCGCCAGCCGCAAGGGCACGATCAGCTTCGTGACCGACGAGCACATCAAGGCCGACACCACCGCCGAGAGCCTGGCCAAGATGCGCCCGGCCTTCAAGAAGGACGGCGCGGTCACCGCCGGCAACGCCTCGGGCATCAACGACGCCGCCGCCGCGGTCATGCTGGCCAGCGGCGAGGCGGTCAAGGGCCACGGCCTGCGTCCGCTGGCCCGCCTGGTCTCCTACGCCCACACCGGCGTCGAGCCCACCATCATGGGCATCGGCCCGGTCTCGGCCTCGCGCAAGGCGCTCGAGCGCGCCGGCCTGACGGTCGCCGACATGGACGTGATCGAGGCCAACGAGGCCTTCGCCGCCCAGGCCTGCGCGGTCAACAAGGAACTGGGCCTGGATCCGGCCAAGGTCAACCCGAACGGCTCGGGCATCTCGCTGGGCCACCCGATCGGCGCCACCGGCGCGATCATCACCACCAAGGCGGTCTACGAGCTGCAGCGCACCGGCGGCCGCTACGCGCTGGTGACGATGTGCATCGGCGGCGGCCAGGGCATCGCGGCGATCTTCGAGCGCTGCTGATCGGCAGACGCCCGGGACGGTGAGGCCGCATCCGGCCGGCACCGTCCACCTCTTTCATGCGTGCCTCGATTCAGAGGTCGTTCACAGGCCGGTCGGCGACGACCGGCCTTTTTTGCGCCTGCGTTAGCGTCAGCGTCAGATGGAGCGGCTGCCGGTGATCTGCTGGGCGCGCATCGCGGCGGCACGCAGGTCGGCGGCATACGAAGGCTGGGTGGCCTCATAGCGGCCGGCCCACTCGATCAGCTCTTCGGCAGTGCGCGGCTCGCGCGGCTGCAGGCTGCTCTGGGCGGCCTTCATCGCGGCCTGCCACTGATCGACCAGCCAGCCGACCAGACGGACCAGCGGTGCCTGGGCGGCAGCAAAAGCCTGCGACTGAACGGGAACAAGGATCTGGGCCATCACAAACTCCTTAGGGAAAACCCTTGGTTGATGGCAGGAGTTTAGGGTAAACCCCAGGTTCCTGATCAAGAGGAGCCACAAAAGACCATCCTGTTGACTTGGTCTATGAAAATCCTTTTCGGTTACGAGGCAGGTACATCAATCCCGCGTCAGTCCCGATGCGCCACCCGCGCGGCCCGGCCGCTGCGCAGCACCGACCAGGCCAGCCAGATGCCGCCGATGCCGGCGATCAGGAACCCCAGCAGCCCGAAGGCCGGCAGCCCGAACAGCATCGGCCCGCCCCGCACGGTCATGACGATGGACGAGCCGACGATCAGCGCGGCCACCACCATCGCCACCGTCAGCCGGCTGACCGCACGGTCGAGCTGGTCGACCACCCGTTCGAGATGGCGCACCTCGACATGCACCTGCACGCCGGTGCGCTTGGTCTGGCGCAGCATGCGCGCGACCTCGCGCGGCAGGCGCCCGAGCAGGCGCAGGCCGTGCACCGCCGAGGTCCAGCCCCGCTCGGCCAGCACCCGGGGCGAGTAGCGCGCCCGCACCGCCGCCTCCAGCAGCGGCTCGGCCTCGGTGGCCATGTGGAAGTCGGGCGCCAGCGAGCGCCCCAGCCCCTCCAGCGTGATGAAGGTCTTGACCAGCAGCGCCAGATCGGCCGGCAGCGCCAGCCGGTACTCGCGCAGGATGGTGGTGACATCGTTCATCATCCCGCCCAGGCTGAGCTTGGCCAGCGCGGTGCCGCGGTACTGGTCGACGAAGGCGACCACATCCTGCTGCAGCGCCTCCATGTCGGTGTGGCCGGCATCCTCGGTCCACTCCATCAGCACCTCGACCACCGCCTGGGGATCGCGCTGCACCAGGCCGAGCATCAGCGACAGCAGCTGGTCACGGCGCGCATCGCTGAGCCGGCCCATCATGCCGAAATCGATGAAGGCCAGCCGGTTGCCCGGCAGGTAGAAGACATTGCCCGGATGCGGATCGGCGTGGAAGAAGCCGTCCTCGATGATCATCTTCAGCACCGCCTGCGCGCCGCGCTGCGCCAGCAGCATGCGGTCGAGCCCGGCGGCGTCCACCCGCGCCAGCTCATGGCCGGGAATGCCGTCGATGCGCTGCTGCACATTGACCCGCTCGCCGGTCCAGTCCCAGTAGACGGTCGGGATGACGATGTGCTCGCGCCCGGCGAAATGGGCGGCGACACGCTCGGCGTTGTGGCACTCGCTCTGCAGGTCCAGCTCGCGGCGCAGCGAGCGCCCGAGCTGGCGCACCAGGCCGGCCGGCTGGTAGGGGCGCAGGTCGGGCCACTCGTCCTCGGCCAGCTGCGCCAGGCGCTCGAGCAGGCGCAGATCGGCCTCGATGACCGGGCGGATGCCGGGCCGGCGCACCTTGACGATGACCTCGGTGCCGTCGTGCAGCTGCGCGCCGTGCACCTGCGCGATCGAGGCCGCCGCCAGCGGCTCGGCATCGAAGCGGGCGAAGACCTCCTCGGGCGGCGCGCCCAGGTCCTCGGCGAGCTGGGCGCGCACCACCTCGATCGGCACCGTCGGCGCCTGGCTGTGCAGCTTTTCGAGTTCGGCGATCCAGGCCGGACCGAACAGGTCGGCGCGGCCGGCCAGGATCTGGCCGAGCTTGACGAAGGTCGGCCCCAGATCCTCGAGCGCCATGCGCAGCTGCACCGGCGGATCCAGCCGCGCCAGGTCGGCGGCATGGTCCATGCGCAGCACATGGCCGGCGCGGGCCAGCCGATCGGCCCAGCCGAGCCGGCGCACCAGATCGCCCAGGCCGTGGCGAATGAAGACCGCCGCGATCTCCTGCAGCCGGCCGAGATCGCGGGCTGCCGTCAGGGAGGGAAATGCCATGGGCGTGGCGATCAGCGGCCGCCGAGGCGCGACCAGAGGTAGGCGAACTCCAGCGCCTGCAGGTGCGCACGCTGGGCATTGTCGGCCGCGCCGCCGTGGCCGCCCTCGATGTTCTCGTAGTACAGCACCGGCTGGCCGAGCGCCTCGAGCCGGGCGACCATGCGCCGCGCGTGGCCCGGATGCACCCGGTCGTCGCGGGTCGAGGTGGTGAAGAGCGCGCGCGGGTAGCTCACGCCCTCGCGCAGCGCCTGGTAGGGGCTGTAGCGCTCGATCCAGGCGCGCTGCTCGGGCTGGTCGGGGTCGCCGTACTCGGCCATCCACGATGCACCCGCCAGCAGCCGGTGGTAGCGCAGCATGTCGAGCAGCGGCACCTGGCAGACCACCGCGCCGAACAGGTCCGGCCGGCGCGTCATCGCCGCGCCCACCAGCAGGCCGCCGTTGCTGCCGCCCATGATGCCCAGCCGCGCCGGCGAACTCAGGCCGCTGGCGACCAGATCCTCGGCCACCGCGATGAAGTCCTCGTGGCTGCGGGGCTTGTGCTCGCCGACCGCCGCCTGATGCCAGGCCGGGCCGAACTCGCCGCCGCCGCGGATGTTGGCCACCGCCAGCGCGCCGCCGCGCTCGTACCAGGCCAGGCCGAAGCCGCCCGAGTACCAGGGCTGCATCGACACCTCGAAGCCGCCGTAGCCGTAGAGCAGCGTCGGCGTGCTGCCGTCCATCGGCGCGTCCTTCGGGCGCACGACGAAGTACGGCACGCGCGTGCCGTCGGCGCTGGTGGCGAAGCGCTGCTCGGCCACCAGCCCGGCGGCGTCGAAATAGCGCGGGCGCTGCTTGAGCACCTCGGGCGCGTCGCGGCCGGTCTCGGCCAGCATCAGCGAGTCCGGCGTCAGGAAGTCGGCATAGGTGACCCAGTAGTGCTCGGCCAGCGGATCGTCAGGCAGATGCGGCTCGTGCAGCGCGCCGATCCCCAGCGTGCCCGGACCCGGCAGCGCCACCGCGCGGCGCATCCAGCCGCCGGTGGCGGCATCGAAATGCAGCTCCTCGACCCGGTTGGCGACCTGGTCGAGCAGGTTCAGCAGCACATGGCCGCGGGTCCAGGCGCTGCCGCCCAGCGAGCAGGTGGGCGTCGGCGTGAACAGCGCGGTCCAGCGCACCGCCTCGCAGCCCTGCGCCATCAGCGCGTCGGCCTCGGCCACCAGCAGCGAGCCGGCCGGATGGCGCGTGCCGTCGGCCAGCACGAAGTCGCTGCGCAGCTCCATCACCGCCCAGCGCTCGTGAAAGCCCAGGCTGGCGTCGGCCGGCTTGGAGATCTCGCGGCGACTGCCGTCCGGCCCGACCAGCCACATCGCGGTGGTGTAGAAATCGATCGAGCGGCCGTGGATCACACGCTCGAAGCCGGGCGTGTCGTCGATGCTGACCCAGGCCGAGACGTCGCTCGCCTCGCCCTCGTGGATCGTCGGCGCGTCCGCCAGCGGCGTGCCGCGGCGCCAGGCCTTGATGACGCGCGGATAGCCCGAATCGGTCATCGAGCCCGGCCCGAAGTCGGTGCCGACCGCCAGCGTGTCGGCGTCGATCCAGCTGGCGCTGCTCTTGGCCTCGGACAGCGTGAAGCCGCCTTCGCCGGCCGCGATGAAGCGGCGCTCGACCAGGTCGAACTCGCGCACCACGGTCGCATCGGCGCCGCCGCGCGACAGGTCGATCAGGCAACGGCGCCAGACCGGGCGGCCCTCGGCGTCACGCGCCGGCGTGCAGACGTCCGCGCCGTGCCAGACCCAGTTCTCGCCTTCGGCCGCGGCCAGCGCGTCCAGGTCGAGCACCGTCTCCCAGACCGGCTCGGCCAGGCGGTAGCTCGCCAGCGTCGTGCGGCGCCACAGGCCGCGCGGATGCTCGGCGTCCTGCCAGAAGTTGTAGAAGTCGTGGCCGATGCGGCTGACATAGGGAATGCGCTCGCGCGCGTCCATCAGCGCCTTCAGGCGCGGGCGGAACTCGGCGTAGTCGGCACGCGCGCACAGCTCGCCCTCGGTGCGGGCGTTGTGCTCGCGCACCCAGGCCAGCGCGGCCTCGCCATGCACCTCTTCCAGCCAGAGGTCCGGGGCCTCGCCCTCGGGGCGGTCGACGGCGCTCATGCCGCACCTTCCGCGTACGGATCGGCGAAGCCCAGCGCGGCCATCACCTCGCGCTCGCGCTGCTCCATCGCCTCGGCCTCCTCCTCGCTGTCCTCGTGGTCGTAGCCCTGGGCGTGCAGCGTGCCGTGCACCAGCAGGTGCGCGTAGTGGGCCAGCAACTCCTTGCCGTTGGCGGCGGCCTCGGCCTCGACCACCGGCGCGCACAGCACCAGATCGGCCATCACCACCGGCTCGTCGGCGTAGTCGAAGGTCAGCACATTGGTCGCGTAGTCCTTCTGGCGGTACTCGCGGTTGAGCGTCCGGCCCTCCTCGGCGCCGACGATGCGCACGGTGATCTCGCCGGGCAGCTCGAGCGCGGCGCGGATGAAGCGCGCGACCTTGTGGCGCGGCAGCAGCGCGCGGTGGCGCGGATCGGCGAATTGCAGCGACAGGCTCAGTTCGGGGCGGGCAGCGGGCATGGGAGGGGACTTTCTCGGGATCGGATCGAAGAGCGGATCGAAGGACGGTTACTCAGGCCTCGGGCCGCTCGCCCACCGGGCGCGGCCGCGCCGCATCGTAGGCCTCGACGATGCGCGCCACCAGCGGATGGCGCACCACGTCGGCGGCGGTGAAGCGGGTCATCGCGATACCGCGCACCTGGCGCAGCACCTGCGCGGCGTCGACCAGGCCGCTCTTCTGGCCCTTGGGCAGATCGACCTGCGTGGTGTCGCCGGTGACCACCGCGCGGCTGCCGAAGCCGATGCGGGTCAGGAACATCTTCATCTGCTCCGGCGTGGTGTTCTGCGCCTCGTCGAGGATGACGAAGGCATGGTTGAGCGTGCGCCCGCGCATGAAGGCCAGCGGCGCGATCTCGATCTGGCCCTTCTCGAAGGCCTTGGCCACCCGCTCCATGCCCATCAGGTCGTAGAGCGCGTCGTAGAGCGGGCGCAGATACGGGTCGACCTTCTGCGCCAGATCGCCGGGCAGGAAGCCCAGGCGCTCGCCGGCTTCCACCGCCGGGCGGGTCAGGATGATGCGCTGCACGCTGCCGCGCTCGAGCGCATCGACCGCGCAGGCCACCGCCAGGAAGGTCTTGCCGGTGCCCGCCGGCCCCAGGCCGAAGGTGATGTCGTGGCCGAGGATGTTGCGCAGGTAGGCGACCTGGTTGCGGGTGCGCCCGGCCAGCTCGGCGCGGCGCGTCTTCAGCACGATCTCGGGCTCCTCGCCGGCCGGCTCGATCACCGTCTCGCCGGCCTGCACCACCCGCAGCGCCGGGCCCTCGTCATGCAGTGCCTGCACCAGCAGCAGCTGCAGCTCGGCCGGCTCGATCGGCGCGGTGGCACGCTCGTGCAGCTGCTGCAGCACCGCGACCGCGCGCTCGGCGGCGCGGCGTGCGCCCTCGATGCGGAAGGACTCGTTGCGCCGGCGGATGCTGACATCGAAGGCCGCCTCGATCGTGCGCAGATGCTCGTCCAGCGCGCCGCAGACATGGGCGAGGCGCTGGTTGTCGTGGGGAATGAAGGCGTGGCGCAGGATCACGGGTCGAGTGTGAACTATGAGGCACGGGGCCGGAGCCACGATTGTCGCCGCGCGCCGGCATCCGGGGCGGTCCGGCAGAATCGGGCGCCCGCCCGCCACCTCTTCCGGATTTCACATTTCCGTGACCCCGCCTCCCGTTCCGGCCGCCGACGTCCCGACGATCCATGCCTCGCAGGCGACCGACACGCCGCCCGAGTCCGCCGCGCCAGGCTCCTTGCACGAGCCTGCGATGCCCGACGCGGGCGGCGCCGTCCGGCCCTCGCTGCGCCAGCGCATCGAGCGCCTGAGCGGCGGCTCGCTGCTGGCGGCGCTGCACCCGGCGCGCTGGGGCCTGCTGGTGCTGGCGCTGATCGTCGGCGGCCTGTGGCTGGTCGAGCTCGGCAGCCGCGGCAGCCAGGACGACATGACCGTCATCCGCAGCGCGACGCTGATGGCGATGCCCACGCCGGAGCGGCCGCAGGCCGGCGCCCCCCGGCTGATCACCCTGCCGCACGCCTGGGATCATTCGCCGCGGCTGTCGGCGCCGCTGGGCTACCGGGTCCGCTTCGATCTGCCGACGCGCGCCCCGTCCGCCGCAGGCTCGGCCGGGCTGGCAGGCATGGCGGGCCTGTACATCGAACGCCTGTGCGGCGCGCACGAGATCCGGCTCAACGGCTGGCGCCTGGCGGTGCGGGGGCGGCTCGACGTGCCGCGCCCCAACGAATGCCTCGACCCGGTGCTGGTGGCGCTGCCGCCGGCGATGCTGCGTCCGGCCGACAACCAGCTCGACATCATCCTGGCCGCGCAGGTGCGCTCGCAGGTGGCGGTCAGCGAGCATGCCGGCTACCTGTCGCCGGTGCGCATCGGCCCGATGCATCAGCTCGAGGGCATGCAGCGCCGCCTGCAGACCCTGCACACCGGCATCACCCAGGCGCTGGCGATGCTGGTCGGGGCGGTGGGCACCGCCGCGCTGCTGCTGGCCGCGCTCAGCCGCCTGCCCTATCTCGGCTACTTCGGCGCCGCATGCCTGGGCTGGGCGATGCTGTGCGCGCTGCTGACCGGCGCCCACCTGCCGCTGTCGGTGCCCGCCTACGAATGGCTGACCGGCGCGCTGATGCCGCCGATCGCGGTGGCGGCGATCCTCTCGCTGATGCGCTACAGCGGCATCCAGGTGCGCTGGATCGAGCTGTCGGTGGCGCTGCAGAGCATCGTGGTGCCGCTGAGCCTGCTGATCGCCGCGCCCGACCGCATCAGCACCATCACCCAGCCGTGGATGGTGATCCTCTCGCTCGAGGTGCTGGTGGCGCTGGGCGTGTTCCTGCACCGGGCCTGGGCGCGCTCGCCGGCCGACTTCCGCGTCGTCGGCATCGCGCTGGGCATGACGCTGGTGGGCGCGGCCTTCGAGCGGATGATGGTGGCCGACGAGATCCTGCTGCCCGGCGTGCGTGCGATCAGCATCGGCGCGGTGGTGATGTTCGCCGGCATGGTGCTGCGCATGCTGCAGCAGATGCAGGCGGCGGTCGGTGCGGCCGAGGCCGGCCGGCTGGCCGCCGAGCGCCGGGTCGAGGAGATCACCAGCGACATGGAGCGCAACTACAGCCACATGGCCGAGATGCGCGTCGAGCAGGTCACCGCCAAGGAGCGCAAGCGCATCGCCGCCGACCTGCACGACGACCTCGGCGCCAAGCTGCTGACCATCGTGCACACCAGCGAGAGCGAGCGCATCGCCACGCTGGCGCGCGAGGCGCTCGAGGAGATGCGGCTGTCGGTGCGCGGCCTGACCGGCCGCGCGGTGCAGCTCGGCGACGCCATCGGCGACTGGCGCAGCGAGGTCATGATGCGCCTGAGCCAGGGCGGCGTGGAGCTCAACTGGAACACGCCCGACGACCTGCTGATGAGCGAGCGCGCGATGAGCGCACGCGCCTATGTGCAGACCACCCGCATCCTGCGCGAGGCGGTCAGCAATGTGCTCAAGCACAGCGGCGCGACCCACTGCGAGATCTCGATGCGCATGGACATCAACGACTTCGAGCTGACCATTTCCGACAACGGCCGTGGCATTCCGATGGAGCTCGACGGCAAGCTCGACCGCGGCCACGGCATGTCGACGATGAAGGGCCGCGCCAAGCAGCTCCAGGGCCAGTGCCTGGTGGAATCCGGCCCCGGCTACGGCACGACGATCCGGCTGACGCTGCCGCTGTGACCGGCGTGAATCACGTGAACCACGAAGTACCAATGCCCTGGCAACGCCAGTGATCTTTCACGAAATCCGGTCATTTTCGTAACCAGATCCGCCGTGGGGCTCCAGTCGGCCCGGCCGGGTCCACACTCGCATCCGGCCGAACGTTCCCGAGGAAAAGACGATGAAAACGATCCTGCTGCTCGAAGACCTTCCCGAAATCCGTGCCTGGCTGCGCGCCCTGGTGGTGCAGGTGTTTCCCGGCTCGACGGTGGTGGAATCCGCACGGGTGCATGACGCGCTGCAGCAGGTCGGCGCGCACCGCTTCGACCTGGCGATGATCGATCTGGGCCTGCCCGACGGCTCCGGCGTCAAGGTGGTGCAGGCGCTGCGCGAGGCCCAGCCCGACGCGCAGTCGGTGGTGGTCACCATCCACGACGACGACGATCACCTCTTCCCGGCCTTGCAGGCCGGCGCCTACGGCTATCTGCTCAAGGAGCAGCCGCGCGAGCAGCTGATGGAGCATCTGCAGCGCATCAGCCAGGGCGAGCCGCCGCTGTCGCCGTCGATCGCGCGCCGGATGATCTCCTATTTCTCGGCGCAGGCGAACCGCCCGGCGCTGCAGCCGCAGCAGACCCAGGACTCGCTGATGCCCAACGTGCAGCTCACCGAGCGCGAGCGCGAGGTGCTGCTGCGGGTGGCCAAGGGCTTCACGCTGCCGGAGATCGGCGTGCAGCTCGGCCTGTCCCGCCACACCATCGCCGACTATGTGAAGCAGATCTACCGCAAGCTCAACGTGAGCTCGCGCGCCGAAGCGGCGCTGGAGGCTCAGCGCCTGGGCCTGTTCCGGCGCTGAGGCGCTCGCATAATCGCGTCCCATGATCGGACGACTCACCGGAACCCTGGCGGAAAAATCCCCGCCGCTCGTGCTCATGGATGTCGGCGGCGTCGGCTACGAGGTCGACGTGCCGATGAGCACCTTCTGCAGCCTGCCGCACCTGGGCGAGCGCGTCACGCTGCACACCCACATGGTGGTGCGCGAGGACGCGCAGCTGCTCTACGGCTTCCTGACGCTGGAAGAGCGCGAGACCTTCCGCCAGCTCATCCGCATCAGCGGCGTGGGCCCGCGCATCGCGCTGGCGGTGCTGTCGGGCATGAGCGCGCAGGAACTGGCGCAGGCGGTGAGCCAGCAGCAACCCGGCCGCCTGGTCAAGGTGCCCGGCATCGGCAAGAAGACCGCCGAGCGCCTGCTGCTCGAGCTCAAGGGCAAGCTCGCGCCCGACCTGGGCGTGCCCGCCGGCTCGGTCGTCACCAGCGACGCCCAGGCCGACATCGTGCAGGCGCTGGTCGCGCTGGGCTACAGCGACAAGGACGCGGCCGCCGCGATCAAGGCGCTGCCCGCCGACATCGGCGTCAGCGACGGCATTCGCGCGGCGCTGAAATCACTGGTGAAATAGACAGTCCTTCGCACGGTTTCCGGCCGGTCGTCGGCCGGCTTTGACGGACAATTCCGCGCATGGCCATCCAGACCGACGACTTCGCCGCCCCCCCGAAACGCATCGTCAGCGCCGCTGCAGGCACGCCCCAGGAAGAAGCCCTGGAACGCGCGCTGCGCCCGAAGCTGCTGGGCGAGTACATCGGCCAGACGCGGGCGCGCGAGCAGCTCGAGATCTTCATCGGCGCGGCCAGGAAGCGCCGCGAGGCGCTCGACCATGTGCTGCTGTTCGGCCCGCCGGGACTGGGCAAGACGACGCTGAGCCACATCGTCGCCGCCGAGCTGGGCGTGAACCTGCGCCAGACCAGCGGCCCCGTGCTCGAGAAGCCCAAGGACCTGGCCGCGATCCTGACCAGCCTCGAGAAGAACGACGTGCTCTTCATCGACGAGATCCACCGCCTGAGCCCTGTCGTCGAGGAAATCCTCTACCCAGCGCTGGAGGACTACCAGATCGACATCATGATCGGCGAGGGCCCGGCGGCGCGCTCGATCAAGCTCGACCTGCAGCCCTTCACGCTGGTGGGCGCGACCACGCGTGCGGGCATGCTGACCAACCCCTTGCGCGACCGCTTCGGCATCATCGCGCGGCTGGAGTTCTACACGCCCGAGGAACTCTCCCGGATCGTCACCCGCTCGGCCGGACTGCTGGGCGCGCCGATCGACGCCGAAGGCGCGATGGAGCTGGCGCGGCGCTCGCGCGGCACGCCGCGCATCGCCAACCGGCTGCTGCGCCGGGTGCGCGACTATGCCGAGGTCAAGGGCGACGGCTGCATCGTCAAGACGGTGGCCGACCGCGCGCTGACGATGCTCGATGTCGATCCGGTCGGCTTCGACCTGATGGACCGCAAGTTCCTGGAAGCGGTGGTGCACCGCTTCGACGGCGGTCCGGTCGGGCTCGAGAACGTCGCCGCCGCGATCGGCGAGGACGCCGGCACGATCGAGGACGTGATCGAGCCCTACCTGATCCAGCAGGGCTATCTGCAGCGCACCCCGCGCGGCCGGGTGGCCACGCTGGCGGCCTGGCGCCACCTGGGCGTGACGCCGCCGCAGCGCGCCGGCCTGGTCAGCGGCGGCCCCGACCTGTTCGGAGACGGCGCGTGACCGCGCTCAGGACAGGCTGTGCGCCGGCGTGAGGCTGCGGCCGCCATCGCTGCTTTCCTCGAGGGCGTCGCCTTCGAGGTGCTGGATGTCGCCCCAGCCGATCATGGTCAGCCGCTCGCCGGTGAACAGCAGGCGGTTGATGCTGGCGTTGCCGAGCTGCCAGGTGCGCGGCGCCTCGATGGGCATGCCGCAGGCGGCGCGGTACAGGCAGTCGAGCACGCCGCCGTGCGCCACCAGCACCACCGTCTCGCCGGGGTGAGCCGCCGCCAGGCGCTGGGCGGCATCGACCGAGCGCTGGTAGAAGACGCGCAGCGACTCGGCGCCCTCGGGCTCGAAGTCGGGCTCACGCGACTTCCAGCGCCGGACCAGGTCCGGGTGGATCGCCTCGATCTCCGCGACGGTGCGGCCCTGGAACAGGCCGAAGCGCCGCTCGCGCAGGCCCTGGTCGTGAATGACCGGCAGGCCGGTGCGCAGCGAGATGGCCGCGGCGGTATCGGCGGCACGGACCAGGTCGGAGGCGTAGATCGCCGCGATGTCCTCGCCGGCGAGCGCCTCGGCGACCCGCCCGGCCTGCCAGCGGCCGGTGTCGTTGAGCGGAATGTCGAGCTGGCCCTGGATGCGGGTGTCGACGTTCCAGGCGGTCTCGCCGTGACGGATCGCGAGAATGCGGGTGCCGTGGCCCATGCCGCGCCCCCTCAGGCGCCGGCGCCGAGGCGTCGGTTCAGCGTGTAGCTGCCGGTGATCGAGGCCTGGCCGAGCACATGGCCGGCGATCGCCTCGCGCACCTGCGCGCCGGTGAAGGCGCCCTCGACCGGGCAGCGTTCCAGGTCCAGCGCAAACAGCGTGAAGACATAGTGGTGCACCAGGCTGTCGTTGAACGGCGGGAAGGGGCCGTCGTAGCCGAAGTACGAACCCGACATGTCGGGGTTGCCGGCGAACCAGCCGGTGTAGTCGTTCAGGCCGTGGCGCGCGCCGTGCAGCGTCTCGGGGCCGGCCTTGCCGCGGGCGGTGAAGCCCTGGCTGAACTCGCCCTCGCCCAGCTGCGCCAGCGTGGGCGGCAGGTCGACCATCACCCAGTGGAAGAAGTCGACGCGCGGCAGCTCGGCCGGCACCTCGCGGTCGGTCTGGTTGACATCGTCGCCGCGGCTGGGCACGTCCGGGTCGTGGCAGATCAACGCCAGGCTCTTCGTGCCGGCCGGCAGATCGCTCCAGGCCAGGTGCGGGCTGAGGTTGTCGGAGAAGGTGACGATGCTGGCCTCGTCGGGGCGGCCGGCGGCGAGGCGGGCGGGAATGGCGGCGCCGTCGGTCAGGCTGTCGCTGCGGAGTTGCATGGGAGCGGTCTTCCTTGCGGGTTCGGGGACGCGGGGAGCGAGGGGCGCGCTCAGACGCCCCAGACGATGTCTTCCTCGGCGGCGGCGCAGCGCCGCATCATGTCGATCAGCGGCCAGACGCGCTGGCGCAGGCTCACGCCCTTCGGGGCCGGCAGCGTGCGGCCCTCGGCGGCGGCCTCGGCCTCGGCGCGACGGCGCGCCTCCTCCTCGTCGCGCACGGCCGACTCCAGCTGGCCGATCAGATCGGGCATCTGCGCCGGCTGGAAGATGCCCTGCGGCGCCGGCTCGCGACCGATCAGGCGCATCAGCCGGTCGCCGACCTCGGAGGTCATGATCACGTCGCCGGAGGCCTTGGAGCGGAACTTGTAGAGCATGGTCGGGCTTTCTCGAACGGTTCGTCGTTGCCGGATCCGGTCGATTCTGCCCGAGACTCAGGCCGGCGGCGTGTCGGACACGATGCCGAGCGCGGCGGCGATGCGCGCGCGCAGCAGCAGCGACAGCGCGCGGCGATCCAGGCCGGCCGACGCGATCGGCGCCAGGATGCCGATGCGCACCTCGATCACGTCGGCCGAGGCGATGCGCCACAGGCTCTGCAGCAGCGTGGTGTCGCCGATGTAGGCCGCCGCCGGGCTGACCGGGTGGCCGGGCTCGGAGAAGCGCAGCGCCAGCGGCTGCACCGGCACGCCCGCGGTGACCGCCGCCTGCAGCAGATTGGCGTGAAAGGGCAGCAGATGATGGCCGTCGGAGGTGGTGCCCTCGGGGAAGAAGGCCACCGTGTCGCCGGCGGCCAGCGCCTCGGCCGACTGGTGCACCACCCGCAGCGCGTCGCGCTTGCTCTCGCGCTCGATGAAGATCGTGCCGGCGGCCGCGATCAGCCAGCCCAGCACCGGCCAGGCCTTCACATCGGCCTTCGAGACGAAGCGCGCCTGCGGGCAGACCGCATGCACCGCGGTGATGTCCAGCCAGGAGACATGGTTGGCGGCGATCAGGTGCGCGCCCGGCGCGAAGCGCCCGTCCGGCCGCAGCCGCAGGCCCAGCAGCGCCAGCAGCTTCGCCGACCACCACTGGATGCGGGCGCAGCGGTGCGCGGCGCTGGCGCCGTCGAACTCCCGCCAGGCGACCCAGACGCCGTGCAGGATGTGCACCAGCACCCGGCCGAGGCGCCAGATCGCCCTGAGACTGCGCAGCACGCCGCGGCCCGGCCTCAGCGCAGCTCGTGCGCGATGGTGCCGGCGACCAGCGTCGCGCGCACCCGGCCCGGCAGCGCCATGCCGGTGTCGGCGAAGGCGAACGGGGTGTGCTTGCCCTGGCTGTGCAGCACATCGGGCGTGACCGGCCAGGTCTCGTCGGGATCGAAGACGCAGACATCGGCCACGCCGCCCTCGACCAGCCGGCCGGCGCTCGAGGCCAGCGAGCCCAGCGCATCGCCCAGAACCCGCACCGGATCCGAGGTGACGCGCGCCAGCGTCTGCGCCAGCGACAGCTCCTGGTCCTGGCCCCACTTCAGCGCCAGGCTGAGCAGCAGCTCCAGGCCGGTCGCGCCCGGCTCGGCCTCGCCGAAGGGCAGCGTCTTGGCATCGCCCTCGACCGGCGTGTGGTCGGAGACCAGCGCGTCGATCGTGCCGTCGGCCAGACCGGCTCGCAGCGCGTCGCGGTCGCGGCCCTGGCGCAGCGGCGGCGTCAGGCGCATCGCCGGGTTGAAGTAGCCGATGTCGACATCGGTCAGGTGCAGCGAGTTGATGCTGACATCCGCGGTGACCGGCAGGCCCTCGGCCTTGGCCTGGCGCACCAGCTCGACGCCGGCGGCGCTCGACAGACGGCACAGATGCACCCGCACGCCGGTGGCGCGCATCAGCTCGAAGAGGGTGTGCAGCGAGATGGTCTCGGAGGCCACCGGAACGCCCGACAGGCCCAGCCGGGTGGCCACCGCGCCGCTGGCGGCCACGCCCTTGCCCAGCCACGGATCGACCGGACGCAGCCACAGCGACAGGTTGTGCGAGGACGCGTACATCATCGCGCGCTGCAGCACCAGGGTGTCCTTGATCGCCGATTCGGCCTGCGAGAAGCCGACGCAGCCGGCGGCCGTCAGCTCGGCCATCTCGGTCAGCGCCTCGCCCTTCAGGCCGCGGGTCAGCGCGCCCAGCGGGAACAGCCGGCACAGCGAGAGCTTGCGGGCGCGGAACTTCAGCATCTCGACCAGGCCGGGCTCGTCGAGCGCCGGATCGGTGTCGGGCGGGCAGACCAGGCTGGTCACGCCGCCGGCGGCCGCGGCGTTGAGCTCGCTCTCGAGCATGCCGCGCTCGCGCAGCCGGGCAGCCAGGTCGACCAGGCCGGGCGCGACGACGCAGCCGCGTGCGTCGAGGGTGCGGCTGGGCTGGAAGTCGGTCGGCACCGCGCCGATGGCGACGATGCGGCCGGCGGCGATCGCCACATCGGCGATCTCGTCGCGGCCCGAGGCCGGATCGACGACGCGACCGTTCTGGATCAGGATCTTCATGCTTCGTTCCCCGCGATGATCGACATCACCGCCATGCGCACCGCGATGCCAAACGTCACCTGCGGCAGGATCACGCTGTGCCGGCCGTCGGCCACCGCCGAGTCGATCTCGACGCCGCGGTTGATCGGGCCCGGGTGCATCACGATGCAGTCGGGCGCGGCCAGCGCGAGCTTCTCCTCGGTCAGGCCGTAGCTCTTGAAGTACTCGCCGGCGCTGGGCAGCATCGCGCCGCTCATGCGCTCGTTCTGCAGGCGCAGCATGATGATGACGTCGGCATCGCGGATGCCCTCGGCCATGTCGTGGTGGACCTGCACGCCCATCTCGGCCAGATTGCCCGGCACCAGCGTCTTCGGGCCCACCGCGCGGATCTCGGGCACGCCCAGCGTGGTCAGCGCATGGATGTCCGAGCGCGCGACGCGGCTGTGCACGATGTCGCCGACGATCGCCACCCGCAGCTTGGTGAAGTCCTTCTTGTAGTGGCGGATCGTGTACATGTCGAGCAGCCCCTGCGTGGGGTGCGCGTGGCGGCCGTCGCCGGCGTTGACGACGTGGACATGCGGGGCGCAGTGCTGCGCGATCAGGTAGGGCGCGCCCGACTCGCTGTGGCGCACCACGAACATGTCGGCATGCATCGCCGACAGGTTGGCGATGGTGTCGAGCAGGCTCTCGCCCTTCGACGCGCTGGACTTGGCGATGTCGAGGTTGATCACGTCCGCCGACAGGCGCTTGGCGGCGATCTCGAAGGTGGTGCGGGTGCGGGTCGAGTTCTCGAAGAACAGGTTGAACACCGACTTGCCGCGCAGCAGCGGCACCTTCTTGACCTCGCGGTCGTTGACCGCCAGGAAGGTGCTGGCGGTGTCGAGAATGTGCGTGAGCACCGCCCGGGGCAGGCCCTCGATCGACAGCAGATGGATCAGCTCGCCGTGCTTGTTGAGCTGGGGATTGCGGCGCGAGAGCATCAGCGGGTCTCCTGGGTGTCGCGGACCGTGAAGCGGAAGCGGCCGGTCTCGTCGCGGTCGAGCGCGATCTGCTGGGTGGCCGGCAGCGCGATGCGCGCGGCGGCGAAGGCGGCCTGGATCGGCAGCTGGCGCCCGCCCCGGTCGACCAGCACGGCGAGCCGGACCGAGGACGGCCGGCCGAAGTCGAACAGCTCGTTGATGACCGCACGCGTCGTGCGGCCGGTGTAGAGCACGTCGTCGATCAGCACGATCGGGCGGCCGTCGACGCTGAACGGCAGGTTCGTCGCGTCGGTGGTCGAGCCCAGGCCGCGCGAGCTGAAGTCGTCGCGGTGCAGCGTGCTGGAGATGACGCCGTGCGGCAGGGCCAGGCCGAGATCGCGCTGCAGCCGCTCGGCCAGCCAGGCGCCGCCGGACCACACGCCGACCAGGACGGCGTCGGGCTCGAGCAGCCCGCGCACGCCGGCCAGCAGTTCGCCATAGAGCGCCTCGGCATCGAGATGCAGACTCATGGGGTCAATCCTTCGGTGGGTTCGTTTCTTCGGGGTCTTGTTCTTGCAGCCGCGCCAGCGTGGCAGCCCGCGCAGCGCGGTCGAGCTCGTCGAGGTGCTGCGTCAGCAGCAGGGCCGCAGCGGCGGCATCGGCATCGCGCGCACCGGCGGCCAGCACCTCGGTGGTGCTGTAGCGCTCGTCGACCTCGAACACCGGCAGGCCGAAGCGGCCCTGCAGCTGGCGCGCGAAGCGCTGGGCACGGCGGGTGTTCTCGTGGTCGGCGCCGTCCGGGTGGCGCGGCACGCCGACGACCAGCGCATCGGGGCGCCATTCGCGGATCAGCGCCTCGATCGGCGCGAAGCGGGCCTGGCCCTCGGCGGCGATGGTCCTGAGCGGCGAGCCGCGGCCCAGCGTGCGGCTGCCGCTGGCCACCCCGGTCCGGCGCAGGCCGTAGTCGAAGGCCAGATAGGTCTCGGGCGATCGCGGCTGGCTCATGCGTGACCCGCCTCCTGAGCCAGGAAGGCCGGGTCGATGCCCAGCAGCGACAGCGCGCGCTGGTAGCGCTGCTCGGCCGGCGTGTCGAAGATGATGGCCGGATCGGCATCGACGGTCAGCCAGCCGTTGCGCGACAGCTCGTCCTCGAGCTGACCGGCGCCCCAGCCGGCATAGCCCAGCGTGATCAGCACCCGGCGCGGGCCGTTGCCGCCCGACAGCGCCTCGAGCACATCACGGCTGGTGGTCATCGCCAGGCCGCCGGGCACCAGCAGCGAGGAGGCGTAGGCCGCCGCATCGTCGGCCGGGCGATCGTGCAGCACGAAGCCGCGCTCGGTCTGCACCGGGCCGCCGAAATGCACCGGCACGGCGGCCAGGTCCTCGCGGTCCAGCGCCATCTCGACGCGCTCGAACAGATTGGCGATCGTGATGTCGATCGGCTTGTTGATGACCAGTCCGAGCGCGCCGCGCTCGGTGTGCTCGCACAGGTAGACGACCGAGCCGGCGAAATGATCGTCGGCCATGCCGGGCATGGCGATCAGGAACTGGTTGGTGAGGTTGATGCTGCCAAGGCCGGACATGGCGCGGATTGTAGCGATCACGCACACTGCGCAGATGCCCACGCGACTGCCCCCCTCCCCCACGCTCGATCCGGTCGACCGGGCGCTGGTCTGGCTGCGCCGCGACCTGCGCGCCGACGACCATGCCGCGCTGCACCGCGCGCTGCGCCAGGCCCGCCAGGTCTGGTGCGTCTTCATTCTCGACACCACGATCCTGACCGGGCTGCCCCAGGCCGACCGCCGCGTCGAGTTCATCTGGCACGCGCTGCACGAGCTCGACCGGCGGCTGCGCGCGCTCGGCGGCGGCCTGATCGTGCGCCAGGGCGACCCGCGCGAGGAGATCCCGCGGCTGGCGAAGGCGCTGCATGTGCAGGCCGTGCATGTCGCGCGTGACCACGAGCCCGCCGCGATCGCGCGCGACGCGAAGGTGCGCGGCGCGCTGGCCGACGCCGGCATCTCCTTCCTCAGCTGGAAGGACCAGACGATCTTCGAGACCGACGAGGTGCTGACCGCCGCCGGCACGCCCTTCTCAGTCTTCACGCCCTACCGCAACGCCTGGCTGAAGAAGCTGGCCGAGGGCGGCGGCTTCTACCTGAAGGCCTATCCGGTCGAGCGCCACGCGCGCCATCTCGCCCCGGTGCCGACCGACTTCGACCTCGGCATCCCGACGCTGGAGGCGCTCGGCTTCGCGCCCACCGACATGGCCGCGCGGCTGCATCCGGGCGCTTCGGGCGGCGAGCACCTGCTGCTGGACTTTCTCGAGCGCATCGACCGCTACGACAGCAGCCGCGACTTCCCGGCCATCAAGGGCCCGAGCTACCTGAGCGTGCACCTGCGCTTCGGCACGGTGTCGATCCGCCAGCTCGCGCGGCTGGCGCACGAGCGGGTGACGGCCGGCTCGCGCGGCGCCGAGGTCTGGCTGTCGGAGCTGATCTGGCGCGACTTCTACTTCCAGATCCTGCACCACCATCCGCGTGTCGTCGGCCACTGCTTCAAGCCGGAGTACGACGCGATCCGCTGGGAGCACGGCAAGGCGGCCGATGCGCTCTTCGAGGCCTGGTGCGCCGGACAGACCGGCTATCCGATCGTCGATGCGGCGATGCGCCAGCTCGCGCAGACCGGCTACATGCACAACCGGCTGCGCATGATCGCCGCCAGCTTCCTGACCAAGCATCTGGGGCTGGACTGGCGCCGCGGCGAGGCCTGGTTCGCGCTGCACCTGAACGACTTCGACCTGGCCGCCAACAACGGCGGCTGGCAGTGGGCGGCGTCCACCGGCTGCGATGCGCAGCCCTACTTCCGCATCTTCAACCCGATGACGCAGAGCCGGAAGTTCGATGCGGAGGGGCGCTTCATCCGCCGCTACGTGCCGGAGCTGGCCGGGCTGGACGACGACGCGATCCACGCGCCCTGGCAGGCCAGGCCGATGGAGCGGCTGGCGGCAGGCGTGGAGCTGGGCAGGACCTATCCGCAGCCGGTCGTCGACCATGACGAGGCGCGGGCACGCACGCTGGCGCGCTTCGAGGCGGTGAAGAAGGTCGCGGCGCGGCGCTGAGCCGCGGCGGCGCGGCCAGGCTCAGGCCAGACTCAGAACAGCTCGACCGAGCCGAACTTCATGTTGTCCTCGAGCTCGCCGGCCGCCACCAGCGCGAGCTGCGAGCAGACCTGGTTGCGGCCGTGGGTCTTGCCGTAGTAGACCGCCTTGTCGGCCCGGTCGAAGCAGGCCTGCGGGGTGTCGCCGGCACGCACGTCGCTGAAGCCGATGCTGACCGTCGAGCGGCCGATGCCGATGAAGTAGTGGCTCTCCACCGCATGGCGGAAACGCTCGAAGGCGGCGCGGGCGCTGTCCTCGTCGGGCGCCGACAGCAGCACGACGAATTCCTCGCCACCGAAGCGGTAGAGGCGGTCGTCATAGCGGAAGGTCGAGCGCATCAGCCGGGCCAGCACCGTCAGCGCCTCGTCGCCGACCAGATGACCGAAGCGATCGTTGATCTGCTTGAAATGGTCGATGTCGATGACACCGAGCCAGTAGCGCCGCGGGCCGTCCTGGCGGCGCTCGGGCACGGCCGTCGCGGTGGCGGCCACATCGTGCACCGAATAGAGCCGGTGCGCGTCGACCACCGTCGCCTGCAGGAAGGTGGAGTCGAAGCTCTTGCGGTTGAGCAGGCCGGTGAGCGTGTCGCGCTCGCTGTAGTCGAGCAGCGACATGTAGTTGCCATGCACCCGCAGCACGCAGGCCAGCAGCGTGCGCACCGAGTCGCTGACCGGCCGCGAGGAGCAGACCTCGAGCACGCCGGCGGTGTGCAGGTCGCCGGCCATCGGCAGCAGCAGCAGATGCCGTTCGCCCTGCACGGTCGTCGTCACCTCGGCCCGCTCGAAGCACTGCCAGTGCGAGGGCAGGCTGGAGAGCACCAGCGGATCGCGCTCGTCGTCGGGCAGTTGGTCGGCCACGATCGGCGGCTCGCGGCCGGCACGCTGGAGGCCGCACAGGATCCAGAAGCGCGGACCGTCGGCCTCGCCGATCAGGCGCCACAGCCGCACCTCCTGCACCCCGTCGGTGTCGGACAGCGCAGCCAGCAGGGCCGAGTCGATCATGACCCGCTCGCGGGTGCAGGTCATCTCGATCAGCAGATCCAGCGGTGCCGCGATGGACGGTGCACACCGGCTAGGTGGGTTCTGGGACATCTGGAAAACTCCGTCAGAGCGGGAGAGGTGCCGCTACATCGGCATGTCGACGGATCAGCCTTAGCAGTTCCTCCTCGCCATAGGGCTTGCCCAGATAGCCGTCGGCGCCCAGCTCGTGCGCAAGATCACGATGCTTCTGCGCAATCCGGGAGGTGATCATGATGACCGGCAGGTCCGCCAGGGCCGAATCGCCGCGGATGTTGCGCAGCAGGTCGAAGCCGTCCATGCGCGGCATCTCGATGTCGGACAGCACCACCGCCGGGCGCTCGCCGGCCAGCAGCTCCAGCGCCTCCATGCCGTCCTTGGCCAGCGCGACCCGCAGGCCCTCGCGCTCGAGCAGCCGCCGGGTGATGCGCCGCACCGTGAGCGAGTCGTCGACCACCAGCACCAGCGGCGCCGGCCGCACCGGCTCGAGCGGCGCGGTGCCGCGCGGCAGCGCCTCGGGCACCTGCATCAGCTGCTGCGCCTCGGCGCCGTAGACCGCCGCCAGCGTGACCGGGTTGTAGATCAGCGCGACCGCGCCGGAGGCCAGCAGCGTCATGCCGGCCAGCCCCGGCAGGCGCGAGAGCTGCGGCCCCAGGTTCTTGACCACCACTTCATGGCTGCCGAGCACCTCGTCGACCTGCAGCGCCACCCGCTGCTGCGCCGAGCGCACCACCACCAGCGGCAGGGTGCGTGCACCGGCCATCTCCAGGCTGTGCCCGCTGCCGCCCAGCAGCGCGCCGAGCCAGTAGAACGGCAGACGCAGGCCGCCGTACAGGTACTGGCCGTCATGCGCGGCCTGCTGCACCTGCTCGAGCGGCTGGCGCTGCACCAGCTCGACCAGATGGGACGGCACCGCGATCGAGCGGCTGCCCGCGCGCAGCAGCACCACCTGCGTGACCACCGTCGTCAGCGGCATGACCAGCCGGAAGCGCGTGCCGCGCCCGGCTCGGCTGAGGATCTCGATGCGCCCGCCCAGCGCCTGCACCTCGGACTTGACCACATCCATGCCGACACCGCGCCCGGCCACCTCGGTCAGCACCTCGACCGTGGACAGCCCCGGCGCAAAGATCAGGTTCGCCAGCTCATGCTCGTCGAGCCGGGCGCCCTCGGCGATCAGGCCCATCTCGACCGCACGGCGGCGGATGCGCGGCAGATCCAGGCCGGCGCCATCGTCGCGGACCTCGACGCTGACCTCGTTGCCTTCCTGCTCGAGCGTGATGACGATGCTGCCGGTCGGATCCTTGCCGGCGCCCTGGCGCTGCTCGGGCGGCTCGATGCCGTGGGTGACGCAGTTGCGCAGCAGGTGTTCGAGCACCGCGTTCATGCGGTCGAGCACGCCGCGGTCGACCTCGATCGAGCCGCCGACGATGTCGAAGCGCACCTGGCGGCCGGTCTCCTTCGCCGCCAGCCGCACCACGCGGTACAGCCGCTCGGACAGGCTCTCGAACTCGACCATGCGGGTGCGCAGCAGATCGCCCTGCAGCTCGCGGGTCAGCCGGGCCTGCGCGGCCAGTTCGTCCTCGGCGGTCTGCAGCGTGCGCTGCAGCGCGCCGCGCACGGTGGCCACGTCGTTGACCGACTCGGCCATCATGCGGGTGAGTTCCTGCAGCCGGGTGTAGCGGTCGAGCTCGAGCGGATCGAACTCCTGCGCCGCCGCCCGCGCGGCCGCCTGGCGCGACTCGAGCTGGGTGTCGGCCTGCAGCGTCACGTCGTGGAGCTGGCGGCCCAGGCGCTCGAGGTTGTCGGTGAGGTCGCCCAGCGAGCCGCGGATCTGCGCCAGCTCGGACTCCAGCCGCGAGCGGGTGATGCTGACCTCGCCGGCCAGATTGACCAGCCGGTCGAGCAGCGGCGCACGCACCCGCAGCGGCTGTGGGTTGACCGGCGCGCGCTCGGGCGGCTGCGGCATCGCCGGCATCGCGGCGGCAGCGGCCAGGTAGCGGCTCCAGTCGACGCCCTCGCCGGGCTGCGCCGGCGGCAGCGCGGGCGCGGACTCGGCGGGCGGCTGCGCAGCCACCGCGGCACCGGCCGGCACCACAGCCGTCCGGGGCGGATCGACCAGCGAGATCATCGCCGCTTCCGGCGGATGGTTGGGGCGGCTCGGCTCGACCGGCGGCAGCGGTGCCGGCCGGGTGGCCCAGGACACCGTCAGCGTCGAAGGCGCACCGGCCTGACGGGCGCACAGCGCCTCGAAGGCCGCCGACAGCGCATCGATCTGGCGCGACAGCCGCTGCAGGCCCGGCCCGTCGGGCGCCATGCCCAGCGCCTCGACCGCCGACTCCAGGCGGTGCGCCATCTCGCCCAGGCGCATCGCGCCGGCCAGCCGTGCGCTGCCCTTGAAGGTGTGCAGCGCCCGCATCAGCGCCGGCGCCGGCTCGCACAGATCGGGGTCGCGCTGCCAGGCGGCACCCTGCATCTCGATCAGCGGCAGCAGCTCCTGGGCCTCCTCGACGAAGATCGGGAACAGGTCGGCATCGACCTGATCGATCTGGTCGATGTCGGCCTCGAGCTCGGGATCGGGCTGGCGCGCGGATGACGGCGCCAGAACAGGCAGGGGCTGCGGCGCCGCCGCCGCTGCCACGTCAGGCGCCATGTCGGCCGCCCCGTCCGCGGCCCTGTCACCGCTCAGACCGTCCGTCGGCGCAGGCAGGCGGCGCGGCACCTCGTCGAGCCAGGCCTGCAGCCGCTCCAGCACCACCGGCGAGGCCGGCCGCAGGAAACCGGCGGCGAACTGGTGCAGCAGCCGACGGATGTCGTCGCTGACGGTGACGAAAAGCTCGGCGTCTCCCGCCTCGAGCAGGGCATGGCGCTGCAGCGAGGGCACCTGCTGCAGCGCCTGCTCGAGCAGCCGGGCCAGCTGGGCCAGGTCGGTGAAGCCCACGGTGGCGGAGTTGCCGGCCAGCCGGTGCGCCAGCACCACCACCTCGGCGTCGAGCGCGCGCGGCAGCTCCATCGACCACAGCGTCAGCTCGGTGCCGAGCCGGCGCGAGACCTCGTCGGCCTCGTTCAGATAGATGTTGAACAGCGGGATCTGCAGCCGCAGCGGACCGATGACCTTGATCTGGTCGGCATCCGGATCGCGCTCGGGCTGGGCCGCGCGCAGCACCTCGGCGCCGACCTGGGCCCGGAATTCCTCGAGCTGGATCACCTCGGCCCCGGCCGGCGCGGCATCGGCATCGGCGTCCGGCATCTCGAGCGTCAGCGGCTCGAGTTCGGTGATCGGCGCGACCGGCTCGCGCACCAGATCGGACTCGGCCATCAGACCGCCCGCATGCGTGGTGGACGGAGACTGGGTGTCGGTCGGAGTCGGCATGTCCACCGACTCGGCCTGCGCCACCACCTCGGCCGGCGCCGGATCGGGGGCCAGATCGAGATCCAGGTCCAGGCCAGACGCGGGGGCGAATGCGGGTGCGGGCGGCAAGTCCGCCGGCGCCGGATGCGGCTCGCCCAGATCCAGGTCGAGCAGCTCGACCGGCGGCGGCGCCGCGTGTGCGGTCTCGGGCAGCAGCAGCGGCAGATCCATCGGCCGGGTGGCCTGCAGCGGCTCCATCAGCGGCGCGGTCTGGGTGCCGATCGGCACCTCCAGGTCGACCTCCAGGTCCACCGCCGGCTCGACGCCGGGCAGGCCGACGGACCCATGCGCCGGCATCGGCAGCGGCCGGCTCTCGCCCGGCAGCACCACCCGCATCAGCTCGCCGGCCTGGCGCATCGCCTCGGCGGCGGCGATCAGCGGCTCGGGCAGGAAGATCTGCGCGTCACCTCCGGCGATCGCCTCGGTCCAGGCCGACAGGTAGGCGATGGCGTCCCCGGTCAGCGTGCGCAGGTTCGGCGTGGCCGGCACCTGCGCGGCCAGCCAGTGGTTGTAGAGCTGCTCGCAGGACCAGGCGGCCTCGCCATAGGCGTTCAGGCCGACCATGCGCGCGCTGCCCTTCAGGGTATGGAAGGCGCGGCGCAGCCGGGTGATCAGCGTGAGACTGGACGGATCGGCCTCGAGCTGCCGCAGCGCGTCGATCGCATCGGCGATCACCTCGCGCGACTCCTCGAGGAAGACGTCGCGCATCTCGTGATCGTCCTCCAGACCGGTCGGCGCGAAGGCGGGCGGCTCGGCCAGCGGCGGCGGTGCCAGCGGACGCTCGGTCAGCGGCGGCCCCAGCGGGTCGAAGTCCAGCGGCGCGGTCGCGGTGGCCACGAAGTCCTGCACCGCCTGCACCGCCTGCGCCCGCCCGGCGCCATCGGCCTGCGTCAGCGCCTGGCGGGCCGCCTCGAGGCGATCGCTGAGCGCCGGCACCGCCGCCACCCGCGACTCGTCCTGCAGCGCCTGCAGCTGCGAGGAGATCTGGTCGAGCGGCAGCGTCGCCTCCCGCACCGCCTCGACCAGCGCCTCGGCGCGCTCGATCACGTCGACATCGACCGCCGAGCGTCCCATCAGCGGCGCCAGCACGCCCAGGCGCTCGTCGAAGACGAACAGGGTGCGCGCCACCTGCGGCTGCACGCCCAGCATGTCGACCAGGAAGCCGAGCGCGCCCAGATTGGCCGCCAGACGCTGGAAGGCGCCCAGCGTGACCGGATCCTGCGGCCCGCGGTCGTCGTGCAGCAGCTGCTCGACATCGGCGCGCATGCGCTGCAGCGTCGAGATGCCGGCATCGAGCCCCAGCACCGAGAGCACGCCGCGCATTGCGCCGAGCTGGCCCGGCACCGGCGCCAGCAGGCCGCTCTCGCGCGGGGAGCGGAAGAACTGGTCGATCTGGCGCTCGACCTCGAGCAGCGCGCCGCGCAGCTCCTGCACCACGCTGCCCAGGGTCTGGCGGTCGCTGACCCGGCGGTAGAGTTCCTCCATCCAGGGCTCGAGCGGCTGGGCGGGATGGCCGGACAGCACCCGGCCGATGCGCTCGGCCAGCCGGTGCGCGGGCGCGGCCACGCCGCCGTCGAAATCGCCCGCGTCGATCGCGGCCTCGAGATAGAGCAGGCTGGTCGCGACCTCCATGCCCAGCTCGGGCTGGGGCGCGCGGCCGCTGCGCAGCGTCGTCTCGGCGGCCTGGCTCAGGGCGCCGGCCAGCGCACGGCCGTCGGCGTAGAGCCGGCAGACCGAATCGCCCACCAGCGAGAAGGTCTCGCCCAGATGCAGCATGCGCTGCGCGTCGCCGGCCGCAGCCGCATCCCAGGCCTCCTTGGCGGCCTGCAGGCGACGGCGCGCCTGCAGCACCAGCGCCGGATCACGCCGGCCGTAGAGCGGCTCGTCATAGCTGACCAGCGGCTCGGGCACCAGATGCCAGGCGGCATGGACCGCACGCAGCCACGGCGCCGCCTGCGCCTCGGCCGGCCAGGCACGCGCGCAGTGGAACAGCAGATCCTGGGCCAGACGGTCGGACAGGTCCGGATCGCCCTTGACACGGCCGCGCAGCTGCGCCATCACCCGCGAGGCACTGCGCTTGACATACAGGTCGGGCGCCAGCAGCGCCAGCGCCCAGGCCTCGAAGAAGGCCGCGGCCAGCCGCCACAGCGCCTGCTCATGGCCTGCGCTGGCCGCGCCCAGCACCGCGCACTCGCGCGACAGCGCGGCCGCGGCGCCCGGATGGTTCTGGCGCATCAGCACCAGCAGCGCCTTCTCGAAGCGCGCCAGCTGCGTCGCGTCGGCCGGCTTCACCAGCGCCGCCGGCACCTCGACAGCGGCCGGCAGCGCATGCCACTGCCAGTCGCGCCGCCACAGATCGGCCGGATGAATGCGCTCGGCGCCGGTCAGCTCCAGCAGCGTGCGCCACTGCGCGAACAGCCCGACCGGCTGCACCGGCTGGCCGGCGAGCTTGCGCGCCAGGAAGTCGAGCAGCGCGAACAGCGCCTTCTCGACCGCCTCGACGCCGGCGCTGTCCAGGCGCTGCGGCCGCGCCACGAAGCGCTGCACCAGCTGCTCGGCCGAACGCATCACCAGCGCGGCCTCCGGCAGGTTGACCAGCTCGAGCGCGCCGGCGCCCTGATGGATCTGCTGGCGGGCCTGGCGCAGGATGGACGGATCGACATCGTCGAGGTCCGAGCGGTCGGCCTCGCCGACCTCGCGCAGGTAGCGGCGCAGCGACTTCTGGGCCGATTCCAGCGTGCGGCGCAGCTCGTCATGGACCCAGGCAAGTGCGCTGAGATCGTCGGTCGGGGCAGTGTCTCGGGGCGATGACATGGGAACTCGCTCAGCTGATCTTGAAGCGCGCCACCGACTGCCGCAGCTCCTCGGCAGTGCGCGAGAGCTGCCGGACCAGCTGCGCGGTGGACCGGGTGCCTTCGCCGGTCTGCTCGGTGACCGCGAAGATGTGCTGGATGTTCTGCGCGACGATGGTCGCCGACTCGGCCTCCAGGCGGGACTGCGCCGAGATGGCCTCGATCAGTTCGGCGAGCTGGCGCGAGACACGGTCGATCTCGGTCAGCGCGGTGCCGGCGTTGTCGGAGAGCTTGGCGCCCTCGACCACGCCCTGGGTCGAGCGCTCCATCGCCACCACCGCATCGGCGGTGTCGGTCTGGATGGTCTTGACCAGCGCCGCGATCTGGCGGGTGGCATCGGCCGAGCGCTCGGCCAGGCGCTGCACCTCCTCGGCCACGACCGAGAAGCCGCGCCCCGCCTCGCCGGCCGACGCCGCCTGGATCGCCGCGTTCAGCGCCAGCACGTTGGTCTGCTCGGTGATGTCGGAGATCAGCTCGGTGATCTCGCCGATCTCCTGCGAGGACTCGCCCAGCCGCTTGATGCGCTTGGAGGTCTCCTGGATCTGCTCGCGGATGGTGTTCATGCCGCCGATGGTGTCGAGCACCGCGGTCAGGCCCGAGGTCGCCGCCGACAGCGAATGGCGCGCCACGTCGGCCGACTGCTGCGCCTGGCCCGAGACGCGCTGGATGCGCCCGGCCATCTGCAGCACCGCCTCGCCGGTCTCGCGGATCTCGCGCAGCTGCTCGTCGGACGCGGCCAGCAGCTCGGTGGAGGTGGCCTCGACCTGCTGCGTGGTGTCGGTGACGCGCGCCACCGTGCCCTGCACCTGCGAGACGAGCGAGCGCAGCTCCTCCACGGTGTAGTTCACCGAGTCGGCGATCGCGCCGGTGATGTCCTCGGTCACGGTGGCCTGCTGCGTCAGGTCGCCTTCGGCCACGGTCTGCAATTCGTTCATCAGCCGCAGGATCGCCGCCTGGTTGGCGTCGTTGACGCGCTTGGCCTCGCGCTCCTGGCGTTCGGCCTCCAGGCGCTGGCTGTCCGACAGCAGCGCGCGGGTGCGCTGGTCATGGGTGAAGACCATCAGCAGGCCGACGCCACCGACCGCGCCCAGCAGCAGCGACACCGCCAGCAACGCCACATTGAACCAGCCCAGCCCGCCGGCCGAGCCGATGCCGGTGCGCACCTGCTCCAGGCCGAGGCGCAGCACCTCGGCATCGGTGATGATCGCGGCCTGGGCCTCGCGGGCCGACACCAGGCCCTGCAGATTGCCCAGGATCGCGCCGGCCTGGACGCGCAGCTCGTCATGTGCCTTCAGCAGCGCCTCGAGCCGGGCGCGCAGCGCCGGGTCGCGGGTGGCGGTCAGGCGCAGGTCGGCATTGCCGTCGAGCAGGCCGCGGGCGATGTCGCGGAAGCTGTTGAGATCCTTGCCGAGCAGGAACAGCGCCTCCGGCGAGACGCCCTCGATCGTCAGCGCCTCGTTGGCGGACTTGCCGATGCGCTGGGTCAGCATCACCAGCCGGCCGGCGGCCGACACCTCGGCCGGCAGCGCATCCTGCTGCACCTTGGCCGCGGCCACCGCCTCGGCGGTCTCCAGCAGCTCGCCGGACTGGCGGTTGATCGCCTTGAGCGCCTGCGAGACCTGGGTCAGCAGCTTTTCCTGCGCCAGCACGGTGGCGGCATGGCGCTCGGTCTTCTCGACCACCGCCAGCAGCGGCTCGATCTGGCCGCGCGCATGCAGCGGCAGCGCCTGCAGGCCGGTCTCGGGCCGGCCGCCATGCAGGCCGCGCACATCGGCCGACAGCACCGCGGCGGCATCGCGCACCTCGGCAAAGGCCTCGGGCCGGCCGGCCACCGCCTGCAGCACCGACTTGGCCAGCCGCTGCGACTGCATCAGCGCCTGGCCGGTCGCGCCGACCTGCGCGGCACTGCCGCCGGCCGAGCGTGCGGTCAGCACCGAGGCCAGCACCAGGCCGAGCACGCCCGCCGCCAGCACGCCGCCGAGCAGGCGCTGCTGGCGGTCGGACGACCAGTGGCCGATCAGCGGCAGGCGCGCACCCGATCCCGGCTGCGGCTGGCGCTCGAGGGCTTCAGCCACGCGACGCGGCCCGGCCACCGCCAGCACCGAGGGCGAGGCCTCGCTGATGATCGCGTCAGGCACCGACACGGTGGTGCCCAGCCCGCTGTCCTGGACGGTGTCGCGCAGATCGGCCTCGAGGCCCGAATACGGGCCGGAGAGCGAGGAATCCTCGTGCTGCGCGGCATCGCGGTCCTTGCGGCCGCGCCCCTTGAGCCTGTCCATGAAACTCATCCACGCCTCGTCTTTCCTGTGTCTTGTCGTCCGGACGCCGGCAGCGGCGACCGGCGGGGTCATCGGGCGGCGACGATGCGCAGGAAACGCTCCTCGCGCGGCAGCATCGACAGCCGGATCTCCTGCCACAGCCGCCCGGCCCCGTCGCGCCAGCAGCCCCCGGCGAAGGCGGGCGCCGTCGCGTCGGCCGACGCCACCGCCTGCATCTGCTCAGGATGGCGCAGCCCGGCCAGCCGATCGACCAGCAGCGCCACATTGATGTCCAGGCTCGGGTTGAAGGCCACCACATGCGCCTGGTCGCGCACCGCGACGGGCACCCGCTCTCGCAGGCCCAGCACCCCGGCCAGATCGACCACGCCGGTCAGCGAGCCGCGCAGATTGGCCACGCCCAGGAACCAGGGTTCGGTGTGCGGCACCTCCAGCAGTGCACCGGGCTGGAAGATCTCGCCGGCCTCGGCCAGCGGGAACAGCAGCGCCTGGCCGGCGCACTCGACCGCCAGCCAGCCCGACACATGCTCGATGCTGCGCACCTCCTGCAGCCGCTCGGCCAGGCGCCCCTGCAGGGCCCTGAGCGCTTCCTTGTTGGCCATCGTCGCGTCCCGTCCTGTGGTGGGCCGGCTCAGCCGAAGGCCCGGATCTTCTGGACGAGCTCGCCCGGATCGACCGGCTTGACCACATAGTCGCGCGCGCCCTGGCGCATGCCCCAGACCTTGTCGGTCTCCTGGCCCTTGCTGGTGCACATGATCACCGGCACGTCGGCATAGCGCGGATCGCGGGTGATGGTGCGGGTGAGCTGGAAGCCGTTCTGCCCGGGCATGACCACATCCATCAGGATCAGGTCGGGCTTTTCCTCGGCGATGCGGCGCAGCGCCTCGTCGCCGTTCTCGGCGGTGCGGACACGGTAGCCCTGGCGCACCAGCAGGTCCGACAGCACATGCAGCTCGGTGCGGGAATCGTCGACCAGCAGGATGCTGCGGATGGTCATCGGGTCAGCCCCGCTCACGCCTCGACCCGGCCATGCTGCTGCACGGCCTGCAGCAGCTGGTCCTTGGTGAAGGGCTTGGTCAGATAGTCCTCGGAGCCGACCATGCGGCCACGCGCCTTGTCGAACAGCCCGTCCTTGGACGACAGCATGATCACCGGCACGCTGGCGAACTGCGGATTGCGCTTGATGATCGCGCAGGTCTGGTAGCCGTCCAGGCGCGGCATCAGGATGTCGCAGAAGATCAGGTCGGGACGGTGGTCGCTGACCTTGGCCAGCGCGTCGAAGCCGTCCTCGGCCAGCACCACCTCGCAGCCGCCCTGCTTCAGGAAGATCTCGGCGCTGCGGCGAATGGTGTTGCTGTCGTCGATGACCAGCACCCGCATCGCGGTGCGCTCGCGTGCCGCATCGAGGGGCGTCGAATCAGGTTCCAGTTCCACGGCGACCTTTCCTCGGTTGAAGCCATCGTCAGCGTTGCAGGGCCAGGACCGGCCACCGCGGAACAGGCGCCGGTCCGCGGACCCTGCGGGGGTCAGATCTCGACCATCTCGAAGTCGTCCTTGCGGGCGTCGCACTCCGGGCAGGTCCAGTTCATCGGCACGTCCGCCCAGGCGGTTCCGGGCGCGATGCCGTGCTCGGGATCACCGGCGGCCTCGTCATAGATCCAGCCACAGATCAGGCACATCCAGGTTTTCGGGGAACTCACGGCAGAGGGTCAGCTTGTCACTACAATGGCTGAGGATTGTAGCCACTGGCCTTGCCCGAAAAGCAAGAACAGGCAGCAAGCTCCGCAACAATTCCCAGAAACCTCCCGCGCCCGAATACCCCCGGATGAACCCCATCGCAACCGATCCCGCCAGCGAAGACCCCCAGGACCTGCCGGCCCCGGCTTGCGTGATGAGCTTCAATGCCAGTGACGCCACCGGTGCCGGCGGCATCGCCGGCGACATCGCCACCATCGCCGCGATGGGCGCGCATGCGCTGCCGGTGGTCGCCACCATCGTGATGCGAGACACCGCCGAGGTCTTCGAGCAGGTCACGCTCGAGGCCGACGCGGTGACCGAACAGGCCCGCGGCGTGCTGGAAGACGTGACCCTCTCGGCCTGGAAGGTCGGCTTTCTCGGCAATGCCGAGACGGTCGGCGCCGTCGCCGAGGTGCTCTCCGACTATCCCGACGTGCCGCTGGTCACCTACCTGCCCACGCTGTCCTGGATGGACGACGAGGACGAGGCCCAGGCCTATCTCGACGCGCTGCGCGAGCTGGTGCTGCCGCAGACCGAGGTGCTGGTGGGCAACCAGAAGACGCTGACCGACTTCCTGCTGCCCGAGTGGGACGCCGAGCGCCCGCCCTCCGCACGCGAGCTGGCGGTGGCCGCCGGAGAGCATGGCGCCAGCTATGTGCTGGTGACCGGCGTGCAGCTGCCCAACAACCAGGTCGACAATGTGCTGGCCTCGCCGCAGGGCGCGATCACCGGCGAGAAGTTCGAGCGCTTCGACACCAGCTTTATCGGTGCCGGCGAGACGCTGTCGGCGGCGCTGGCCGCACTCCTGGCCACCGGCCAGGAGCTGCATCTGGCGGTGTCGGAAGCGCTGGCCTTCCTCGACCAGTCGCTCGACGCGGGCTTCCGTCCGGGCATGGGCAATGTCGTGCCCGACCGCTTCTTCTGGGCGCTGCCGCCCGAGGACGAGGAAGGCGAGGACGGCGCCGAGGACCCGATGGCCGCCGGCCTGGAGCCGACGCCCGGCAAGCCGCGCAGCATCCACTGATCCTTCCTTCGGCCGATCGGGGTCCGCCCGGACCGGACGGACGCCCGCGGCCCCCACAAGACCGCCGGCTCCGACCGGCCCGCGACCGATGACCACCAACGACCAGCTGTTCGAGCGTGCCCGCCAGGTGATTCCCGGCGGCGTCAATTCTCCCGTGCGCGCCTTCCGCGCCGTCGGCGGCACGCCGCGCTTCATCGCACGCGCCCAGGGCGCGTACATGTGGGACGCCGAGGGCACCCAGTACATCGACTACATCGGCTCCTGGGGCCCGATGATTCTCGGCCACGGCCACCCGGCGGTGCTGGAGGCGGTGCAGAAGGCCGCGGTCGAGGGCTTCAGCTTCGGCGCGCCCACCGAGCGCGAGGTTGAGCTGGCCGAGGAGATCATCCGCCACGTGCCGAGCATCGAGCAGGTGCGCCTGGTCAGCTCCGGCACCGAGGCCGGCATGAGCGCGATCCGCCTGGCGCGCGGCGCCACCGGCCGCTCGAAGATCATCAAGTTCGAGGGCTGCTACCACGGCCACGCCGATGCGCTGCTGGTCAAGGCCGGCTCGGGCCTGGCGACCTTCGGCCACCCGACCAGCGCCGGCGTGCCGGCCGAGGTGGTGCAGCACACGCTGGTGCTCGAGTACAACAACCTCGAGCAGATCGAGGAGGCCTTCACGGCCCACGGGCCCGAGATCGCCTGCGTGATGATCGAGCCGATCGCCGGCAACATGAACTTCGTGCGCGCGGCCGTGCCTTTCGTGCGTCGCATCCGCGAGCTGTGCGACCAGCATGGCGCGCTGTTCATCTTCGACGAGGTGATGACGGGCTTCCGGGTCGCGCCGGGCTCGGCGCAGAGCCTGTACGCCGCGGCGATTCCCGGCTTCCGCCCGGACATCTCGGTGTTCGGCAAGGTCATCGGCGGCGGCATGCCGCTGGCGGCCTTCGCCAGCTCGCGGCGCATCATGGCGCACCTGGCGCCGCTGGGCGGCGTCTACCAGGCCGGCACACTCAGCGGCAACCCGGTGGCCACCGCCTGCGGCCTGGCCACGCTGCGCGAGATCAGCCGCCCCGGCTTCTTCGACGCGCTGGGCGCCAAGACCCGCGCGCTGGTCGACGGCCTGAAGGGCGCGGCCGACGCGGCCGGCGTGCCCTTCTGCGTCGACAGCCAGGGCGGCATGTTCGGCTTCTTCCTGATGCCGGAGCTACCGCAGAACTACACCACGGTGATGACCACCGACCAGCCGCGCTTCAACCGCTTCTTCCACGGCATGCTGGAGCGCGGCATCTACCTGGCGCCGGCGCTGTATGAAGCCGGCTTCGTCAGCGCTGCGCACACCGACGCCGACATCGCCGCGACGGTGGCCGCCGCCGCCGAGGTCTTCCGCACCCTCTGATCCCTTGTCTCCACGCACGATGAGCGACGACACCGCCCTGCCCCGCGCCTCGCAACCCACCGGCGCCTGCCTGTTCGACGGCCAGCCGGCCGTGCATCTGCGCTCGCCCGCCGGCGCGCAGGCCACCGTCCTGCTGCACGGCGCGCATGTCGTGTCCTGGATTCCGGCGCTCGGCGAGGAGCAGCTCTACCTCTCGCCCACCAGCGCGCTGGGCGGCACGGCCGCGGTGCGCGGCGGCGTGCCGGTGATCTTCCCGCAGTTCAACCAGCAGGGCCCGCTGCCCAAGCACGGCTTCGCGCGCAACCGCGCCTGGGCGCTGCAGGAGGCCACCGTGCGCGGCGAGCACGCCTTCGCGGTGCTGCGCCTGGACGCCGACGAGGCCACCCGCGCGATCTGGCCGCACGGCTTCGCGCTGGAGATGACGGTCAGCGTCGACGCCCGTCGCCTCGAGATGGAGCTGGCCGTCATCAACACCGGCGACAGCACGATCGACTTCCAGGCCGCGCTGCACACCTATCTGCGCTGCGGGGATGTGGGCCGCGCCCAGCTCGAGGGCCTGCAGGGCATCAACTACCAGGACGCGGTGCTCGACCAGCCGCGCCAGCAGTGGGTCGACGTGGTGACCATCGCCCAGGAGCTTGACCGCATCTACTGGGAGGCGCCGCGCGAGCTGCTGCTGCGCGAGGCCGGCCGCAAGGTGCGCATCATCGCCAGCCAGTTCGAGGACACGGTGGTCTGGAACCCCGGCCCCGAGAAATGCGCCAGCCTGCCCGACATGCCCGACGAGGACTGGCCGCAGATGCTCTGCGTCGAGGCCGCGCAGATCGGCAATCCGGTGCGCCTGAGTCCGGGCGAGGAGTGGGCGGGCATGCAGACGCTGGTGGTCGAGGACTGACGCCGACCCGCGTTCAGCTTCACGCCAGCGTGCGCGCCACCCAGTCGGCCACCGCCTGAGACGAGCCGAAATCCTCGACCGAACGCACCGGGATGTGCGGATGGCGCGCCTGCCACATCTTCGCCAGCGTGCGCCCGGGGCCGATCTCCAGCGCGCAGCGTGCGCCGCGCTCGGCCACGCTGTCCATGCAGGCGTCCCAGCGCACCGGCGCGGCGATCTGCGCAGCCAGACCGCGCAGCACGCCTGCACGGTCGCGGCGCGCCACGCCGTCGGCATTGCACGCCAGCCAGAGACGCGGCGCGGCCAGCCTGGCCGCAGCCAGATCCTCGGCGAAGCCCGCTGCGGCGGGCACCATCCACGGCGTGTGCGAAGCCACCTGCACTGCCAGTCGGGTGAGGCGCGCGCCCTGGGCCGCCAGCTCGGCCTGCGCCGCGTCCAGGGCTTCGGCCAGACCCCCGATGACCGCGCTGTCGGGCGCGATGCGGATCGCCAGCGCCAGCCCGTGGCGATCCAGCACCGGCTGCAGGCCCCCGGCCTGCACGCCCTGAACCGCCAGCAGCCCGGTGCGACGTCCGGCCACCGCCTGCGACATGCGCTCGGCCCGCTGCTCGGCCAGCGCCAGTGCGGTGGCGGCATCGCACAGGCCGGCGACGCTGGCCGCAGCCAGCTCGCCGACGCTGTAGCCAGCGACCACGCCCGGCGTCGGCAGCCGCTCGGCCAGCGCCGTCCAGCAGGCCAGCGACAGCCCGGTCAGCAGCGGCTGGGCGAAGCGGTTGTCGCTGGCGCGGTCCGGCTCGGTCAGAGCGGCGCGCCAGTCGGCTCCGATCCGCGCGGCCATCGCCGCCAGCACCGGCGCGCAGGCGGGCGTGCGCTCCAGCCACGGCAGCAGATCCGGGTGCTGCGTGCCCTGGCCGGGAAACAGCAGCGCCAGCGTCATCGTCCCACCCGCTGCAGCCAGCAGGCGGCGGCCAGCATGTCGGCCGCGCCGCCGGGCGACAGCCGCCGGGCGACGAACTCGCGGTGCAGCGCCTGGGCGCGCTCGAGCGCACCCGGCGCGGCTGCACCACCGGCCGCGAGAAAATCGCGTGCCACCCGCTGCACATGGCGCAGTCCCTCCAGGCCGGCGCGGTGGGCCAGATTGGTGTCGTCCAGCGCCGCCATCGCCGCGAACAGCGCCTCCAGCCGCGCCTGCTCCGGGCGCAGGCCCCGCGCCAGCGCGTCCGCCAGCGCCGGATGCACCGCCTCGAACAGCACCGGAAAGGCCTCGGCCGCCTCCAGCCCGGCGCCGCGCAGGCCGTGGCGGCGCGCGGCGATCGCGCCGTTCGACATCGCGCCCGCCGAGCGCTGCGCCCGCGCGACCAGCGCCTCGCCCCACCCCTGGCGCAGCGCGTCACGCAGCGCCGCGGGCGTCGGCTCCTGGCCGTTCGAGCGCAGGCGCCCGGCCGCCGCGCACAGCAGCCCCAGCGTGAAGATCGCACCGCGGTGGGTGTTGATGCCGCCGGTGGCGCGCAGCATGCGGGCCTCGGCCGCCAGGCCCTCCTGCTCCAGCGCGGCAAAGGACGCGCCGGCAGCGCCCAGCCTCGCAAAGGCCGGAAAGGCGCGACGCAGCGAGAACAGGCTGCGCAGGAAGGTCGAGGCGTCCATGTCGGTGTGACTGCCGCTGTCGGCGAAGGACACCAGCCCCGGCTTGGGCGCCAGCGACAGCTCGTCGTGCAGCGCGACCGTGGCGGCGCGGCCCAGGGCCTGGGCCTGTTCGGACCACAGGGGCGGCGACGCACACGGCTGACGCAGCGCGCTCATGCCCCGACCCCACGCTCCAGCGTCACGCCGTGCAGCCGCTTGACCAGCACCTCCC
Source organism: Sphaerotilus sulfidivorans (assembly GCF_013426975.1). Lineage (GTDB taxonomy): Bacteria > Pseudomonadota > Gammaproteobacteria > Burkholderiales > Burkholderiaceae_C > Sphaerotilus > Sphaerotilus sulfidivorans. The sequence continues at coordinate 58,766 of NZ_JACCPY010000004.1, read as the reverse complement.
GGGTGCGGCCAGCGCGCCAGGCGGCCCATTCGCGCCAGGCCACCGCAGCGCAGTCCGGCCAGACCAGCTCGCCGTCCAGAGGCGGCAGCGCCGAGCCGTCCTGCGCCGCCAGCAGCAGCGCCACCGCATCGGCCTGCGCCCGGTCCTGCACCGGCAGGCACAGGTCGAGGTCGGAGCTCGGACGCAGGCAGGTCTGGCCGCTGATCAGCTGCCAGCCGTGGCTGCCATGCACCCGGGCCGGACAGTCCAGCACCTGCAGCGCATCCAGCAATCTCTGCATCGGCGCACGGGCCAGCGCCGGCAGCAGCGGCAGCGCCTGGCGCGCCGGCGGAAACTCGCCCAGTCGCGCCACCGAGTCCAGCGGCACCTGCAGCGCCAGCCGCAGGCGCTGCCAGGCCGCCGGCGCCGGCAGCCCCAGGGCCAGCTGCCCCTGCGGATCGACCCGGCCCGCACCGGGCTGACGGGTCACCACCAGCGGCAGGTCATGTTCGGCCCAGAAATGCAGGCAGTCCTGCGCCATCGGCTCGAAGGAGGCGCCAGACTGCGCCAGCAGCCCGGCCCAGCCCGCCGGCGTCAGATGCGCCAGCTGGTGGCGGCGCAGCGCCTCGAGCCCCACCCCCCGGCTCATGCTCATGCCGACAGCACCTGCCGAATGACCGTGTCGGCCAGCCGCCGCCCGCCACGCGCCAGACCGTCGCGGGCCCGCTCGTCCGCGGCCGGCAGATCGGCCAGGGCCAGGCGCAGCGCCTCGGTCAGGTCGCCCTGCCAGAGCCGGCGCACCCCGCCCATCGCGACATAGTTGGCCACGCCCGGCGCGAAGACCGGATTGGCCTGCGACAGCTCGGCCAGCATCGCCTCCGGCAGCCGGGTGATGCGCGCCATCGCCGGCAGGCGCATGACGCGGATCTCGGCGCCGGGCAGCGCGTCGCAGGCATCGGCCATCAGGCCGGAGGTGATGAAGCCGCCCGACAGCGCCTGGTCGTAGACCAGCCCGAGCACCGCATGGCCCTGGCGCCGCGCCAGGTCGATGCACTGCCCCAGATGCGCCATCGCGCGGTGAATGCCCAGCATCTCGTCGTGGCGGCGCAGCTGCTGGCCCTGGGTGTCGATCAGCAGCAGGATCGGGCGGCCCGGCGCGTCGACCACCACCTGCAGCACCGCCTGCGCCTGGCGCAGCGCCAGGTCGAAGCCGATCGCGGCATGGTCGGTGCTGCCGATGACCGCCAGCGTGCGCCCATCGAGCTGCCCGGTGCCCGACAGGAAGACGCCGTCGGCACGCACCGCATGATCGGCACCGAACAGCGCCGTGGCCAGATCGTTCCAGTTCATCGTCAGGCTCCGGTGTCGTCAGCCAGGTGGAGCGGGCGCAGCGCGCGCAGCCGCTCCAGCGCCAGGTCAGGCACCGCCTCGGCCTCGGTCACGCCCAGGCGGCGCCACAGCGCGGTCGCGTCGTCGGCGCCCTGCGCCAGCCGGCTGCGCGCCTCCAGCACGGCCTGCTGCGCCTGCAGGGCCGCCAGCGTCAGCGGCCGGGGGCCCTGCCCGATGGCCAGGAGCGCCGCCGCGCGAAAGGCGGCCACATCGTCCTCGACCAGCAGATCGCAGTCGCCGCAGAGGTAGCGGTGACGCCCGCCGGTGGTGCGCCAGACCCGCGCGCGGTCGCGCGAATCGAATTCCTCGACGCCGTGCGAGGCCTCGATCACCTCCGGCCCGGACATCGCATGGCGGCCGACATCGCTCATCACCACCCGGTCGGCGCAGCTGGCGACGATGCCCATGCCGCCGAAGCAGCCCGCACCGCCGCCGATCAGCACCACCACCGGCAGGCCGGCCGCGCGCAGGTCGAGCAGCGCACGCATCACCTCCGACACCGCGATCAGCCCGGCATTGGCCTCATGCAGCCGCACGCCGCCGGACTCGAGCAGCAGCAGCACCGCCTCGGGGCATTCGCCCTGGGATGACCCCTGCGCGGTCTGCGCCGCCTGCGCCCGGCGCAGCAGGCCGACCAGCTTGGCGCCATGCACCTCGCCGACGCCGCCGCCCATGAAGGCCCCTTCCTGCGCCGCGACGAAGACCGGCCGGCCACCCAGCCGCGCGCGGCCGATCGCCACGCCGTCGTCGAAGGCCGACGGCACGCCGAGCGCGGCCAGATGCGGGCTGGCGACGCGCTGCGCCGGCGGCAGCCATTCATGGAAGCTGCCGGCATCCAGCAGCGCGGCCAGGCGCTCGCGGGCGCTGCATTCGGCATAGCTCAGGCGGCTCATGTGCGGTCTCCGGCCAGCAGCTCGGCCTCGGCCTGCGCCAGGCGCAGCGCCACCACGGCCGGCGTGGCGCCCATGTCGTTGATCGACACCCGCAGCCCCGACCAGCGGTGGCGGGCATGGAAGTCCGCCAGCACCGCGGCCCAGATCGGCCGGAAGCCCCGCGCCGACGTCTCGACGCGGATGCGGCAGTCCGGGCCGTCATGCGGCTCCATCAGCACCTCCAGATGACCGGAGCCGACCACGCCGACCAGCACCGGCGCAAAGGCACCGACGGTCCGGGTGCCGGGAAAGGAGAACTCGAGCGCGTCGAGTCCGGGGGACGGTGTGCTCATCGTGATGTCCGTGGCGGTTCGTGGCTTTCGAGGCGTCAAGGCGTCGTGGCCTACCAGTGGCGAAAGCGGGCCGGCGGCGCATACAGCCCGCCGGAGGCCTCGACCAGATCGCGCATCGAGCGCGCCGCCAGCAGCTGGCGGCTGGCCTGGCGCGGATCGATGCCCAGATCCTCGGGGCGGCGGATCACGCCGCGGTCGCGCAGGTTCTCCACCATGCGCCGATCACGCCCGAGCCCGACCGGGGTGTAGCCGGCCACGCCGCGGATCGCCTGCTCGCGCTCCTCGTCGGTGCGGCACAGCAGCAGGTTGGCGATGCCCTCCTCGGTCAGCACATGCGTGACGTCCTCGCCGTAGACCATGATCGGCGGCAGCGCCATGCCGGCCTGCTCGGCCAGGGTCCAGGCGTCCAGCCGCTCGACGAAGGCGGGCTGCATGTGCTCGCGGAAGGTCTCGACCATCTGCACCACCAGCTTCTGGCCGCGTGGCGTGCCGCGGGCGCCGCCCAGGCCTTCGCGGGCCTGCGCGCCCGCCTTCAGCCATGCGGGGCTGGCATGGCGCCGGCCGCGGGCGTCGGCGCCCATGTTCGGCGCACCGCCAAAGCCGGTGATGCGCCCGAGCGTCGCGGTGGAGCTGTTGCCGGCCAGATCCATCTGCAGCGTCGAGCCGATGAAGAGGTCGCAGGCATAGTGCCCGGCGGCCTGACTGAAGGCGCGGTTGCTGCGCAGGCTGCCGTCGGGGCCGGTGAAGAACACGTCGGAGCGGGCGCGGATGTAGTCCTCCATGCCCAGCTCCGAGCCGAAGGAGTGGATCGACTGCACCCAGCCCGCTTCGATCGCCGGGATCAGCGCCGGGTGCGGGTTCAGCGCCCAGTGCTGGCAGATCCGGCCCTTCAGACCGAGCGATTCGCCATAGGTCGGCAGCAGCAGCTCGATCGCCGCGGTGTCGAAGCCGATGCCGTGGTTCAGCCGCTGCACGCCGTATTCGGCGTAGAGCCCCTTGATGGCCATCATCGCCATCAGCACCTGGATCTCGCTGATCTGCGCCGGGTCGCGGGTGAACAGCGGCTCGATGACATTCGGGCGCGGCGCCTTCACCACGAAGTCCACCCAGCCGGCCGGCACGTCCACCCGCGGCACGCGCTCGACGATCTCGTTGACCTGCGCGATGACGATCCCGCCGCTGAAGGCGGTCGCCTCGACGATGGCCGGCGTGTCCTCGGTGTTGGGGCCGGTGTAGAGATTGCCGTCGGCGTCGGCGCTGTGCGCGGCGATCAGCGACACGCGGGGCGTCAGGTCGACGAAGTAGCGGGCGAACAGCTCCAGATAGGTGTGGATGGCGCCGATGCGGATCTGCCCGCGCGACACCAGCGAGGCCAGCCGCCCGCCCTGCGGCCCGGAGAACGAGAAGTCCAGCTTCGAGGCGATGCCGAGGTCGAACACATCCAGATGCTCCGGCAGCGCGAGCACCGACTGGACCATGTGCAGGTCATGGACCCGCTCGGGGTCGACCTGCACCAGCGCCTTGGCGAGGAAGTCGGCCTGCTTCTGGTTGTTGCCCTCCAGGCAGACGCGGTCGCCGGGCGCCAGCACCGCGTGCAGCAGCGCGACCACCGCCTCGGCCTCGGCATCGGCCCGGGCCTCGAGACGCTTGCCGTGCAGGCGGGCGCCAAGCGCCTCGGCGGCGCGGGCCAGCCGGACCTGGCGGTCCTGCTGGCGCTGGTTCCAGGGGAAATCCATCGTGTCGCTCGCTCGTGCGGCCGCTCAGTCGGCCTTGATGTTGCCGGCCCGGATCACCTCGGCCCAGCGCCGGGTCTCGGCCGTGACGAAGTCGCCGAAGTCCTTGCCCGCCAGCGTCGGCGTCTCGGCGCCGAGGTTGTTCCAGGCCGCCTTCAGCTCGGGGCTGGCCAGCGCGGTCTTCAGCTCGGCGCCCATGCGCTCGACCACCTCCCTGGGCGTGCCCTTCGGCGCCCACAGGCCGTACCAGGTGGCGACCTTGTAGGTCGGCACGCCGGCCTCGGCCGCGGTCGGAATGTCGGGAAATCCGGGCGCGCGCCGATCGCCCGCCACCGCGATGGCGCGCAGCCGCCCGCCCTTGACGTGCGTGGCCGACGAGCCCAGGCCGTCGAACATCATGTCCACCTGACCGCCCATCAGGTCCTGCAGCGCCGGACCCGCACCCCGGTAGGGAATGTGGGTGATGAAGGTGCCGGTCTGCATCTTGAACAGCTCGCCGGCCAGATGGTGCGATGAGCCGTTGCCGGCCGAGCCGTAGGTCAGCCGTCCCGGCTTGGAGCGGATGAAGGCCAGCAGCTCCTTCAGGTCCTTGACCGGCACCTTCTGCGGGTTGACGACGATGACCTGCGGCACGCTGGCCACCAGCGCGACCGGCACGAAGTCGCCCGCCAGGCTGTAGTCGAGCTTCGGATAGATCGACGGCGCGATGGTGTGGTGCACCCCGCCCATGAACCAGGTGGTGCCATCGGGCGCCGCCTTGGCCGCCACGCCGGCGCCCAGATTGCCGCCGGCGCCGCCCTTGTTGTCGATGATGACCTGGTGGCCGAGCTGCTTCGTGAGCTGCGCCGACAGCGGACGCGCGAAGGCATCGGTGCCACCGCCGGCCGGAAAGGGCACGACCAGCGTGATCGGGCGGCCCGGCCAGGCAGCCTGGGCCCAGGCGGGCAGCGGCAGGGCGACGGCGGCGGCGGCAGCCGCGGCGCACAGCATCAGCACCGGACGGCGCGACACGGTGAAAGGGGGCATGGCTTGTCTCCTGGTGGGCAGCGTCCGCGCTGCCTCGGCTTGGCGTCTGGAATCCATGACCCGGACGGACCGGGGTGCACGCATCGTCGGTCATCAGGCACGATCGCGCCATTCGCTTTCGATTGAGGCCGCCTTCGACCCGGGTTGAGGGCGCCTGCCCCGGCGCTGGAGCCCTTGCCCGTGATCAACCTGAACCGATTCGACCTCGTCTCGCTGCGCCTGTTCGTCGCGGTGGTGGACGCCGGCAGCCTGACGGCCGGCGCCGACCGCTTCGGCATCTCGCTGGCCGCGGCCAGCAAGCGCATCAACGAGCTGGAGCAGCACTGCGGCCTGACGCTGCTGCAGCGCGGCCAGCGCGGCGTGAGCACCACCGCCGGCGGCCAGCTGCTGCACCGCCACGCCATCGAGGTGATCGCCCGGCTCGAGCAGCTGGCGCTGGCGGTGGAGGATGTGCACGGCGGCGCCGGCGCGCACCTGCGGCTGTGGGCCAATCCGTCGGCCTTCAGCGGCTTCCTGCCGCGGCTGCTGTCGGCCTACGCGGCGCGCCACCCGAAGGTGCGCATCGACCTGGAGGACGCCCTCAGCGAGGACGGCGTGCGCGCGGTGCAGAAGGGCCAGGCCGAGCTGGCCGTCATCGGCGACAACGTGCCCTGCGAGGGCCTGGAGACGCGGCTGTGCAACATCGACCGGCTGGTGCTGCTGGTGCCGGCCGGCCATGCACTGGCGCAGGGCACGGGCGTGCAAGTCTCGGCCGCCTTCGCGCATGACCTGGTCACGCTGCCACGCAGCGCCTCGCTGACCCGCAAGGTCATGGCCGCGGCCGAGGCGGTCGGCCACACGCCGCGCATCCGGGTGCAGGTGCGCAGCTTCGACTCGATGTGCCGCATGGTCGCCTGCGGCCTGGGCCTGGCGATCCTGCCCGAGGCCGCCGCCGCGCTGTACGCCCAGGCGCTGGCGCTGAAGGTGCAGCCGCTCGAGGGTCTGGAGGTCGAGCGCCGGCTGCTGCTGGCGATGCGCAGCCGCGCCGACCTCTCGCCTCAGGCCGAGGCGCTGGTGGCGATGATCGAGGCGGAGCTGGGCGCGACTGGCGGCCCCGACGTGCATCTGGCGCACGAATGAAATGCGCGCGGCCGGGCTGTCGCCGATGACGACCCGCCGCTAGGCTCGGGGCTCGTCTTCACGCGATCCAGGAATGCCGCTGCCATGACTTCACGCCCCGCCCCACCCTCGGCCGATCTGCTGCGCGGCTCGCAGGCCGACGAGCTGTCGGCGCTGCTGGCGCTGCGTGCCCACGGCTCGCTGGCCGGCGCGGCACGCCAGCTCCAGCGCCACCCGTCAGTGCTGTCGCGCCGGCTGGATGCGCTGGAGCGGCGCCTGGGCGTGCGGCTGGTCGAACGCTCGACCCGGCGGCTGCGCTTCACCGAGGCCGGGCAGCAGCTGGCCGACCGGCTCGGCGAAGCCAGCCGCCTGATCGCCGATGCGCAGGCCGAGGCCGCGCGGGGCGCCGCCGAGGTGCGCGGCCGGCTGCGCCTGGCGCTTCCGGCCGCGATGGGCCGGCGCCTGCTCGGACCGATGATCGCGGAGTTCGCGCTGGCGCATCCGCAGATCTCGCTGGAGGTGCACCATGCCGAGCGCCGGGTCGACCTGATCGACGAGGGCTTCGATGCCGCCATCCGCATCGGCACGCTCGACGACAGCCGGCTGACCGCACTGAAGCTGCACGAACACCGCCGGCTGCTGTGCGCAGCGCCCACCTACCTGGCCCGGCGCGGTCGCCCCCAGGATCCGGACGATCTGGCGAGCCACAACCTGCTCGGCTTCACCGGCCTGGACTCACATCCTCACTGGCGTCTGCGGCGCGACGGCCAGCTCCGGGTGGTGACTGTGCGTGGCAGCCTGAGCGGCAACGACAACGAGGCGCTGCTGGGCGCCGCCTGCCTGGGCGTGGGCGTGCTGATCGCCGGCGACTGGCTGGTGGCACCACACCTGGCCGGTGGCTCGCTCGAACCGGTGCTGCCCGACTGGCAGCCCGAGGGTGACGGCGCCATCCATCTGGTGCGCCCCTCGGCACGCTTCACCAGCGCCGCGATGGAGGCCTTCCGGCAGTGGTCGCTCGACTGGTTCTCACGCACGCCCTGGCTGCCTTCGCTCGCTCCGCATCCTCCGTCTTCCTGTGCTCTGCCATGAATGCCCGCTCCGTCAACACCGCGTCTTCCTCCCCCATCGTCGTGGACAGCGCCATGCCGCTGCTCTTCGTGCTGCTGTGGAGCACCGGCTTCATCGGCGCGCGCTTCGGCCTGCCCGACGCCGGACCGATGAGCTTCCTGTCGGTGCGCTACGCCGCGGTGATCGTGCTGATGGGCGCGCTGGCGCTGGCGCTGCGCGCGCCCTGGCCGCGCAGCCGGCGCGAGGCGCTGCACATTGCGGTCTCGGGGCTGCTGGTGCACGGTGTCTACCTCGGCGGCGTGTTCACCGCGATCTCGCACGGGCTGCCGGCCGGCGTGACCGCGCTGGTGGTCGGCCTGCAGCCGCTGGTGACGGCGCTGGGCGCGCGCACCTTCCTGGGCGAGCAGGTGCGCCCGCGCCAGTGGGCCGGGCTGGCGCTGGGCCTGGCCGGCGTGGCGCTGGTGGTGGCGCACAAGGCCGGCACGGTCGCGCCCGGCGCGCTGGGCACGATGCTGGCGCCGGCCGTCGTCGCGCTGCTGGGCATCACCGCAGGCACGCTCTACCAGAAGCGCTTCTGCCCGTCCTTCGACCTGCGCACCGGCTCGGTGCTGCAGTTCCTGCCCTGCCTGATCCTGACCGGCGCGCTGGCGCTGGCCGAGACGCAGCCGGTGCGCTGGACCGGCAACTTCGTCTTCGCGCTGGCCTGGCTGGTGCTGGTGCTCTCGCTGGGCGCGGTCACGCTGCTGAACCTGCTGATCCGCCGCGGCAGCGCGGTGCATGTCGCCAGCCTGTTCTACCTGACCCCGCCGACGACCGCGCTGATCGCCTGGGCGCTGTTCGACGAACAGCTGGGCCTGCCCGCGCTGGCCGGCATGGCGCTGGCGGCGGCCGGGGTGGGGCTGGCGCGTCAGCCGGCCTCCCCCAGACACACCCCGATCTCCCGCGCGCACACCAGCAGCGGATGATCCAGCGGCACGCGCCGGTTCTGGCCGGCGACCGCGGCCAGCGGCACGCTGGCCAGCCGCCCGTCCTGCAGCGTGACCATGCGCCCGAACTGGCCGCGGCGCAGCAGGTGCGCGGCCTCGTTGCCGTACTGCGTCGCCAGCACCCGGTCGAAGGGCGTGGGGCTGCCGCCGCGCTGCACATGGCCCAGGACGGTGGCGCGCACCTCGGCGTCGACCCGCGGCTGCAGCCGCTCGCGCAGCAGGTGCGCCACGCCCCCGAGGCGGATCGGATCGGGGCTGCCGGCGACCGCGCGCTCGACCGTCAGCGTGCCGCCGACCGGCCTGGCGCCCTCGGCGATGCAGATCAGCGTGGCGCGGCGGCGCGCGTGGCGCTCGCGGCAGACGGCGGCGACGCGCTCGAGGTCGAAGTCGATCTCCGGCAGCAGGATCACGTCGGCCGCGCCGGCCAGCCCCGCCTCCAGCGCGATCCAGCCGGCGTAGCGGCCCATCGTCTCGACGATCATCACGCGGCCGTGGCTCTGGCCGGTGGTCTCGACCCGCTCGAGCGCCTCGGTCACGGTGGCCACCGCGGTGTCGAAGCCGAAGCTGCGCTCGCAGCCGGCGATGTCGTTGTCGATGGTCTTGGGCACGCCCACCATCGGCACGCCGCCGACCTCGCCGAGCCGCGCCGCCATCGTCATCGTGCCGTCGCCGCCGATGGTCACCAGCGCGTCCAGCCCCAGCTCGCGCTGGTAGGCCACGACCTCGGCCGCGACGTCGCGGCCGCGCCAGGCAAACGGGCTGGCGGTGTTGCTGGTGCCCAGGATGGTGCCGCCGGTGGCGAGAATGCCGCTGACCTCGTCCCAGCCCAGCGGGCGCACCCGGCGCTCGATCAGGCCGAGAAAGCCGTCCTCGATGCCGATCACCTCGGCGCCGCACTGGCGGATCAGCGACTTGGTGACGGCGCGGATGACCGCGTTCAGGCCGGGGCAGTCGCCGCCGCCGGTGAGCATGCCGATGCGCATCAGAGGTACCTCTCGGTTTTCAGTTCGGTCGGTTCGGTCGGTTCGGTTGAACCGCAGCCCCGGCAGATGCGGGGGCCGGAAGGTGGCCAGTCTAGGGGGACTCCGCTCGGCGGACCTTGAGCCGGATCCTAGAATCGCTGTCCATGCACATTCACATCCTCGGCATCTGCGGCACGTTCATGGGCGGCGTCGCGGCGCTGGCCCGCGAGGCCGGTCATCGCGTCACCGGCTGTGACGCCAATGTCTACCCGCCGATGAGCGACCAGCTGCGCGCGCTCGGCATCGACCTGATCGAGGGCTTCGCGCCCGAGCAGCTCGCGCTCAAGCCCGACCTGTTCGTGGTCGGCAATGTCGTCAGCCGGGGCAACCCGCTGATGGAGGCGATCCTGGACGCCGGCTTGCCCTATGTCAGCGGCCCGCAGTGGCTGGCCGAGAACGTGCTGGCCGGCCGCCATGTGCTGGCGGTGGCCGGCACGCACGGCAAGACCACCACCACCTCGATGCTGGCGTGGATCCTGGAGGCGGCCGGGCTGCAGCCGGGCTTCCTGGTCGGCGGCGTGCCGCAGAACTTCGGCGTGTCGGCGCGGCTGGGGCGCCTCGGGGCCCCGGGCGAGCGCACACCCTTCGTCATCGAGGCCGACGAGTACGACACCGCCTTCTTCGACAAGCGCAGCAAGTTCGTGCACTACCGCCCGCGCACCGCGATCCTGAACAACCTCGAGCACGACCACGCCGACATCTTCCCGGACCTGGCCGCCATCGAGACGCAGTTCCACCACCTGGTGCGCACCGTGCCGTCGCAGGGCCGGCTGGTGGTCAACATCCGCGAGGAGGCGCTGAAGCGGGTGCTGGCGCGCGGCTGCTGGAGCCCGGTGCAGCATTTCGGCGCTCGCAAGGAAGAGCCCGGCGCGCTGCGCGCCCGCGGCGAGCCGCATGCCTTCGACGTGCTGCGCGGCAGCCTGAAGGTGGGTCGCGTCGAATGGAGCCTGCTGGGCGAGCACAACCAGCTCAACGCGCTGGCCGCCATCGCCGCGGCCGAGCATGTCGGGGTGACGCCGGCGGTGGCCGCCGAGGCGCTCGGCCGCTTCGAGAACGTGCGCCGGCGCATGGAGCTGCGCGGCGAGGCCGGCGGCATCAAGGTCTACGACGACTTCGCCCACCATCCGACGGCGATCCGCACCACCGTCGACGGTCTGCGCCGGCGCGTCGGCGACCAGGCACGCATCCTGGCCGTCTTCGAGCCGCGCTCCAACACGATGAAGCTCGGCACGATGAAGTCGCAGCTGCCGTGGGCGCTGGAGGAGGCCGACCTGTCCTTCTGCCACAGCGGCGGCCTGGGCTGGGACGCGGCCGAGGCGCTGTCGCCGATGGGCAAGCAGGCGCGGGTCTACGGCAGCATTCCCGAGCTGGTCGACGCGGTGGTGCGGCTGTCGCGCCCCGGCGACCATGTGCTGTGCATGAGCAACGGCGGCTTCGGCGGCATCCACGCGAAGCTGCTGGATGCGCTGGCCGCGAAGAAGGCCTGACGCGCATGAGCGGCGCCGCGTCCCCCGCGACCACGCACCTGCTCTATCTGCACGGCTTCCGCTCGTCGCCGCAGTCGATGAAGGCGGCCAAGATGGCGGCCTGGGCGGCGGCGCAGCCGGGGCTTACCTGGTGGTGCCCGCAGCTGCCGCCCTCGCCGGCCGAGGCGATGGCGCTGGTGCGCGAGGGCACACGCCACTGGCCGGCCGGCCGGCGCGCGGTGATTGGCAGCTCGCTGGGCGGCTTCTACGCCACCGCGCTGGCGGGCGACGGCGGCTGGCGCGCGGTGCTGATCAACCCGGCGGTGCATCCGGCGCGCGACCTGGCGAAGTACATCGGCGAGCAGACCGCCTGGCACGATCCGCAGACGCGCTTCTTCTTCCGCGCGGAATTCATCGCCGAGCTGGAGACGATCGACCCCGGCGCGCCGCGCGAGCCCGCCGCCGTCCAGACCTGGGTCGCGCAGGGCGACGAGGTGCTGGACTGGCGCGAGATGGCTGCGCGCCACGCCGCCACCGAGCTGCATGTGCTCGAAGGCGGCGACCACGCGCTCAGCAGCTTCGACGCGCACCGCGACGCGATGCTGCGCTTCCTGCGCCTGCCCCACGATTCCCCCCCCCCTGCCGAAAGACACGCATGCGACTGAAGGACAAGGTCTCGATCATCACCGGCGCCGCCCAGGGCATCGGCCTGGCCACCGCGCTGAAGTTCGCCGCCGAGGGCGCGATCGTCATCGTCTGCGACATGAAGCCCGAGGCGGTGGACGCCGCGGTCGCGCAGTGCCGCGAGGCGGGCGCGCAGGCGACGGGCTTCGCGGTCGACGTCACCGACCGCGGAGCGGTCGACGCGATGGTCGCCGCCGTCAAGGCGCAGTTCGGCCGCATCGACGTGCTGGTCAACAACGCCGGCATCACCCGCGACGCGCGGCTGCAGAAGATGACGCTCGAGCAGTTCGACGCGGTGATCGACGTCAACCTGCGCGCCGTCTTCCACTGCGCCCAGGCGGTGGCCGACACGATGGTCGCGCAGGGCGCGGGCGTGATCCTGAACGCCAGCTCGGTGGTCGGCATCTACGGCAACTTCGGCCAGACCAACTACGCCGCGACCAAGTTCGGCGTCATCGGCTTCACGAAGACCTGGAGCCGCGAGCTCGGCCCCAAGGGCGTGCGCGTCAACGCGGTGGCGCCCGGCTTCATCGAGACGCCGATCCTGTCGACCATTCCCGACAAGGTGATGGACCAGATGCGCGCCGAGGTGCCGCTGCGCCGCCTGGGCCGGCCGGAGGAGATCGCCAATGTCTACGCCTTTCTCGCCAGCGACGAGGCCAGCTATGTCAACGGCGCGGTGCTGGAGGTGGCGGGCGGGCTGACGGTCTGAGACGCGTTCCCCGCCCGCTCCGGAATCAGGGCAGCACCACGCCCGCCTTCGTCGTCACCTTCTGGTGCGCGTAGTCCGCCGCCGCCGGCCGGGCGACCGTGCCCAGCGCGGTGACATGGTCGGCGAAGGTCTGGGTGTAGAGCAGATAGGTGTTGACGAACTTGCCCGCCGCGTAGATCGGCGCGAAGGTCGCATAGCCGTCCTTGCCGCTGGCGACGAAGTCGTTGGTGACCAGCACATAGCTGCGGGCCGGATCGATCGCCGACCAGAGGCCGGTGCTGCGGTTCTTCACCTCGACCTGGCTGAAGCGGCGGCCCTTGGGCTGGCTCAGGTCGAGCGCCCAGCGCAGGCCGGCCGCATACGGATGCGAGCCGTTAGACTGCGCGCTGTCGAGGTGGTTGGCCACCCCGTCCTCCAGCGCCGCGACGATCTGCGCGCCGGTGACCTCCAGCTCGACCAGCACATTGGTGAAGGGCAACACGGTGAAGGCGGTGTTCATCGTGATCGTGCCGGCGGCGATCGCGGTGCGCACGCCACCGGCGTTCTGCAGCGCCACGTCGGCGCGCTTGCTGGCGCGCAGGAAGGCCTCCGCCACCACCTGTGCCGCATCGCTGCCGCGTGCCAGCGTGTTGGCGCTCTCGCAGCCGGCGACGCCGCCGGAGCGGTTGGTGGTCTCGCCCGGCACCCGCACCAGGCACAGCGCCTGGCTGGCCGTGCCGATGGCGCGGGCCTTCTGCGCATCGACCTGCGCGGTGTAGCCGGCCAGCACGCCGGCGGCCACCGGATCGGGCGCAGCCACCTTGATGCCGGCGTCGGCGGCCAGCCGGGCGTTCAGCGCGGTCCGGGTCGCCTCGTCGACCGTGACGAAGGTGCCGGCCTCGTTCTTGCGCTTGAAGCTGTCGCCGATGACCAGCGAGGCCTGGCCGCCGCAGCTCGCCACCGCGCCGCGGGTGTCGAACCTGACATTCATCAGACCGAAGGCCTTGCTGTACTCCCAGGCCTGGCCGATGCAGACCGTCTCGCCGCTGCGGTTCTTCTCGACCGTCGGATAGGGGCCCGAGCTGCTCAGGCCGAAGCGGCTGAAGTCGCCCAGCAGCGTGTGCGAATCGGCGCCGATGATGACGTCGACATCGCTCAATGCCGCCGCCATCCTGCGATCGGCCTCGTAGCCCTGGTGGGTCAGCAGCACGATGTGGCGCACGCCCTGGGCCTTGAGCTCGTCGATGGACTTCTGCGCGGTGGCGGTCTCGTCGAGGAACTGCGTCGTCGCCAGCGGACGCGAGGAGTTGGTGGTCTTGCCGGCGATGTCGATGCCGATGATGCCGACCTTGACGCCGTCATAGGTCTTGATCAGGTAGGGCTTGTGCACCGGCGTGCCGGCCGGCGCCAGCGGCGAGCCGGCCGCCGGCACCACATTGGCCGAGACCACGGTGGTGTCGCAGCCGCCGCCCAGCAGCTGGTCGACGAAGGTCCTGAGCACGCCGTCGCCGTCGTCGAACTCGTGGTTGCCGTAGCCGACCGCATCGAAGCAGACGGTGTTCATCATCTTCGCATCGGCCTCGCCCTTGAAGAAGGTGTAGTACAGCGAGCCGGTCAGCGCATCGCCCGCATGCAGCTTCAGCAGGTTCTTCGTGCCGGCCTGCTGCTGCGCCTTGAACAGCGTCGTCAGCCGGGCAAAGCCGCCCAGCTCGACCTGCGTGGCCACGCCGTCGAGCGTCAGCTCGGTGCCGGGAAAGGCCTCCAGCTGCGAGTGATGGTCGTTGATGTGGGCGATGTTGAGCTCGAGCGCGGCATAGGTGGGCGCCGGCGCCGGGCTGCTGCCGCTGTCGTCGTCGGTGGCGCAGGCGCCCAGCACGGCGGCGGCCATCAGCGCCAGCAGGGTCGGCCGGAAACGGCGGGCAGGGGCGGGACGCAGGCAGGACATGGCGCGGCTCCAATCAGGCGGAAGGCATCGAACGTGAAGAAATGTCGCTGATGCTGCGCAACGACGGTGAACCGGCGATGACATGCAGCTTCCGGGCCGGCGCAGCCGGGGCGTGCACACAGCCCGCGGGCCTTCGCCATCGGCGACAATCCGGCCCCTATGAATGCCCTCTTCGAAGACGCCGGGAAGTTCCTCGCCGGCCGCGTGTTGTCGGAAGCCGAGAGCTCGATGCAGGTCGAGCTGGACTCGGGCAAGCGCGTCAAGGTCAAGGCGGCCAATGTGCTGCTGAAGTTCGACAAGCCCGCGCCGGCCGTGCTGATCGCCGAGGGCCAGCGCCTGGCCGAGGAGATCGACCTGGATCTGGCCTGGGAATTCGCGCCCGAGGGCGAGTTCGGCTTCGCCGATCTGGCGCGCGACTACTTCGAGGCCGGCGCCGGCACGAGCCACCAGGCCGCGGCGCTGTTCCGCCTGTTCGGCGCGCCGCACTATTTCCGCCGCATGGGCCGCGGCCAGTTCCGCAAGGCGCCCGAGGAGATCGTGAAGGCCGCCCTGCTCGCGATCGAGAAGAAGGCGCAGCTCGCCGCGCAGATCGAGGGCTGGGCGGCCGAGCTGGTCGCCGGCCAGTGCCCGCAGCCGGTGCGCGAGCAGCTCTACAAGATCCTGTTCAAGCCGGACAAGAACGCGCCGGAATACAAGGCGGTGGTCGACGCCGCGAAGAAGGCCCAGCGCGCGCCGCTGGACCTGCTGGTGGCCGCGGGCGCCATCGACAGCCCCTACCAGTTCCACTGGCGCCGCTTCCTGTTCGAGCAGTTCCCGAAGGGCGCGGGCTTCCCGGCCTCGCTGGTGGCGCCGGAGATCCGCGACGAGCTGCCCCTGGCCGCGGGCGTGCGCGCCTTCTCGATCGACGACTCGGCCACCACCGAGATCGACGACGCGCTCTCGGTGCAGGGCCTGGGCAGCGGCACCATCGTCTTCGGCGTGCACATCGCCGCGCCGGCGCTGGCGATCCAGCCGGACTCGGCCATCGACAAGGTCGCGCGCGACCGCTTCTCCACCGTCTACATGCCGGGCTGGAAGCTGACCATGCTGCCCGACGAGGTGGTGCAGAGCTACACGCTGCAGGAGGGCCGCGACTGCCCGGCCGTGTCGCTCTACGTCACGATGGACGAGGCCACGCTGGAGCTGAAGTCCACCGAGACGAAGCTCGAGCGCGTGCCCATCGTCGCCAACCTGCGCCATGACAAGCTGGATGCGGTCGTGACCGAGGCGGCGCTGAGCGGCGAGGCGCCCGCCGACTTCGACTTCGCGCCCGAGCTGGCCTTCGGCTGGCGGCTGGCCCGGCACCTGAAGGCGCAGCGCGAGGTGGTGCGCGGCAAGCCGGAGAACTTCAACCGGCCCGACTACAACTTCCGCCTGCAGGATGCCGACGGCCAGTCGCCGAGCGCACCGCCCGACGGCCGCGAGACGGTGGTCATCAGCGAGCGCCGCCGCGGCGCGCCGCTCGACACCATCGTCGCCGAGGCGATGATCCTGGCCAACAACACCTGGGGCGGCTGGCTGGCCGAGCTGGGCGTGCCGGGCATCTACCGCAGCCAGGCCAGCATGGCGCCGGGCGTGAAGGTGCGCATGTCGACCAAGGCGCTGCCGCACGCCGGCATGGGCGTGGCGCACTACACCTGGGCGACCTCGCCGCTGCGCCGCTATGTCGACCTGGTCAACCAGTGGCAGATCATCGCCTGCGCGCGCCACGGCCGCACCGCAGCGCTGGCGGCGCACTTCAAGCCCAAGGACACCGCGCTGTTCGCGATCATCTCGGGCTTCGACGCCGCCTACTCGGCCTACAACGGCTTCCAGAACGGCATCGAGCGCTACTGGACGCTGCGCTGGCTGCAGCAGAACGGCGTGACCGAACTCGACTGCGCCGCGATGAAGGACGGCCTGGTGCGCGCCGACACGCTGCCGCTGGTGCTGCGTGCGGTCGGCGCCGACGGCCTGCCGCGCGGCGCGCGGGTGCGGGTGCGCCTGGGCGAGCCGGACCTGCTGACGCTGGAGATCGGCGGCAGCGTGATCGCCCGCCTGGATGATCCGACCCGCGCGGACGACGACGCGGTGATCGAGGACGAGGCCGAGGAAGGCGCCGAGGCCGCCGCCACCGGCCTGGCGCTGGCCATCGACGTGGCCGATGCCGACGCGCCGGCCGCGGCCGACGGCGGCGCCGCACCGGCCGCCTGAGCCCGGCCCTTTCGCCTCCCCCGCCTCCACGCCCCCGCCGATGCAGCGCCTCAAGCAACTCTCGAATCTCCAGATCGCCCTGCTGCTGTCGCTGGGCGTGCATGCCGCCCTGCTGACGCTGCGGGTGGTCGATCCGGAAGCCTTCGACCGCATCCTGCAGGACACCTCGCTCGAGGTGGTGCTGGTCAACGCCAGCTCCGCCGAGGCGCCGACCCAGGCGCAGGTGATCGCGCAGCGCAACCTGGCCGGCGGGGGCGATGCCGAGCAGGGCCGGGCGACCTCGCCGCTGCCGCCCGCCCCCGCCAACCAGGCCGGCGACTCGCTCGACGAGGCCCAGCGCCAGATCGAGCAGATGCAGCTGCAGCAGATGCAGCTGCTGGCGCAGATGAAGCGCGAGCTCGCCCGTCTGGCCACCACCGATCAGGCCCGGCCCTCGGCGCAGGACCAGCCGGCTGCGCGTGCCGAGGAGGAGCGCCGTCGCCAGCTGCTCGACCAGCTCGCGCAGATCGAGAAGCGCATCAACGACGAGAACGCCCGCCCGCGCCGGCGCTATGTCAGCCCCTCGGCGCGCGAGGGCGTGCACGCGATCTACTACGACACGCTGCGCAGCCGCATCGAGGACATCGGCACCCGCAACTTTCCCGAAGACAAGGGCGTCAAGCTCTACGGCGAGCTGAGCATGCTGCTGGAGATCGACAGCCTGGGCCGCGTCGTCGAGGCCGAGATCATCCAGACCTCCGGCAACCGGCTGCTCGACCGCAAGGCGCAGTCGATCGTGCGCGGCGCCGGCCCCTATGGCCACTTCACGCCGCAGATGCGCGCGCAGTTCGACCGGCTGGTCTTCGTCTCGCGCTTCCGCTTCACCCGCGAGCAGGGCCTGCAGGCCACGGTCGAGGAAAACCAGAACGCGCCGCAGGGCCGCTGACGCGCCGCCCCCCCGGCCCGCGCCCCCCCTTTTCATCCAGTCACTCTCACGCCCGCCTGCTGCCATGGACCGCTATGTCGTGATCGGCCACCCGGTGGAGCACAGCCGCTCCCCCGCCATCCACGCCCGCTTCGCTGCCCTGACCGGCCAGACGCTGGTCTACGAGCGCCTGCTCGCGCCGCTCGACGGCTTCACCGCCACGGTGCAGGACTTTGCCGCCGCGGGCGGACGCGGCTGCAACATCACCGTGCCGTTCAAGTTCGAGGCCTGGCAGCTGGCGGCGCGCCGCACGCCGCGCGCCGAGCTGGCGCAGGCCGCCAACACGCTGCGATTCGACGCCGAGGCCGACGGCGGCTGGTGGTGCGACAACACCGACGGCGCCGGCCTGGTGCGAGACATCACGGTGAACGCCGGTGTCGCGCTGGCCGGCCGGCGCGTGCTGCTGATCGGTGCCGGCGGCGCGGCTGCAGGCGTGCTGGGGCCGCTGATCGAGGCGCGGCCGGCCGGCATCGTCATCGCCAACCGCACCGCACAGAAGGCCGAGGCGCTGGCGCTGCGCCATGCCGCGCTGGCGCGCGAGCACGGCGTGGCGCTGCAGATCGCGCCGCTGGAGGCGCCGGGCGAAGCCTTCGACGTGGTCATCAACGGCACCGCCTCCAGCCTGTCGGGCGCGGGCGTGCCGGTGCCGGCCGAGGTGCTGCGCCCGGGCGCGCTGGCGCTGGACATGATGTACGGCGCCGGCGCACGCGGCTTCCTGGCCTGGGCGGCCGAGCACGGCGCCACCGGCCGCGACGGCCTGGGCATGCTGGTCGAGCAGGCGGCGGAAGCCTTCCTGGCCTGGCGCGGCGTGCGGCCCGACACCGCGCCGGTGCTGGCCGAGCTGCGCGCGCTGGTCGACGCGCCGCGCTGAACATCCCGCCCGGAGAGACGCGCGATGTCGGACACCCCTGTCGCGACGCTGTCCTGGCCGGCCCGGCTGGGCCGGCTGCTGGTGCTGGTGCTGCTCGCCGGTCTGGCGCTGCAGCTGTATTTCCTGCTGCGCATCGCGCTGATGACGGTGATCGATCCGGCCTCGACCACCTTCCAGCGCAGCGAGATCTGGCGCCTGGCCACCACGCAGGGCCGCGTCGACTGGGCGCAGGAATGGCGCGACTACGAGGAGCTGGGCCAGCCGATCGCGCGTGCGGTCATCGCCAGCGAGGATGCCGGCTTCGTCGAGCACAGCGGCGTCGAGTGGGACGCGATCGAGAAGGCCTGGGAACGCAACCAGCGCGCCGAGGCGGTGGCCGAGCGCCGCAACGAGCAGCTCGAGCGGCGCCAGCAGCAGGCGCTGGCACGCGGCCGCGCGCCGGCCGAGCCGCCGCCGCGGGTCGAGCCCAAGGTGGTCGGCGGCTCGACCATCACCCAGCAGCTGGCCAAGAACCTCTTCCTGTCGGGCGAGCGCACTGCGGCGCGCAAGGCACAGGAATTCGTCATCACCTTCATGCTCGAGGCGCTGCTGAGCAAGCGGCGCATCCTCGAGATCTACCTGAACCATGTCGAGTGGGGCGAAGGCCTGTTCGGCGCGCAGGCCGCCGCACGCCACTACTTCCGCATCGACGCGCGCCGGCTCGGTGCGATGCAGGCCGCGCGGCTGGCGGTGATGCTGCCCGCGCCCAAGCGCTTCGAGCGCCGGCCCGGCTCGGGCTATCTGACCGGCCGCGCCGGCACCATCGCCGCGCGCATGGGCGCGGTGCAGCCGCCGCGCTGAATTGCCAACCCCTGCGAGGATCGCCAGGATGCCCACGCCACTGACTGCGGAGATCGCCGCCGCCGCCGCCCGCCTCGTCGTCGAGGAGGGGCTGGAGTACGGACCGGCCAAGCGCCGCGCCGCCCGTGACCTCGGCCGCGGCGCGCGGCAGGTCGATCTGCCCGGCAACGACGAGGTCGAGGACGCGGTGCGCGAGTACCTCGACATCTTCTGCGCCGACACCCAGCCGGACGAGCTGCGCGCGCTGCGCGAGCTGGCCGCGGTCTGGATGGAGCGCCTGGCCGTCTTCCGACCGCACCTGACCGGCGCGGTCTGGCGCGGCACCGCCACCCGGCTGTCGGCGCTGCACCTGGAGCTCTACTGCGACGACGGCAAGTCGGCCGAGATCGCGCTGCTCGACCGCGGCGTCGACTTCGACATCGCCAGCACCCGCGGCCCGCAGGGGCGCGACATCGACGTGCTGTCGCTGGCCTCGCGCTGTCCGGCCTTGGGCGAGACGGTGACGGTGTTCCTGTCGGTGCTCGATCATGACGACCTGCGCGGCGCGCTGAAGGCGGACGCACGCGGCATGACCCAGCGCGGCGACCTGGCGGCGCTGCGTCGACTTCTGGACGAGCAGGCGGAGGACGCATGATGCAACGCAGGACCTGGATGCTGCTGGCGGGCGGCACCGCGCTGGTCAGCGCGGGCGCCGGACTCTGGTGGCGATCGACCCGGCAGCCCGCGCCCGGCGCAGCAGCCCCCCCGGAGGACGGCGCCGGCACGCTGTGGTCGATGCAGTTCGACCGGCCCGAAGGCGGCAGCCTGGCGCTGGCCGCGCTGCGCGGTCGCCCGCTGCTGATCAACTTCTGGGCCACCTGGTGCCCGCCCTGCATCAAGGAAATGCCCGAGCTCGACACCTTCGCCAAGGAGCAGGCCGCCCTGGGGCCGGCCGGCTGGCAGGTGATCGGCCTGGCGGTGGACGGACCGACCCCGGTGCGCGAGTTCCTGGCCCGCACGCCGGTGAGCTTTCCGGTCGGTCTGGCCGGCTTCGGCGGCACCGAACTGGCGCGCAGCCTGGGCAACGGCGGCGGCGGCCTGCCCTTCACCGTGGTGCTCGACGCACGCGGCGAGGTGATCCATCGCAAGCTGGGCGCCACCGATCTGAAGGAAATGAAAGACTGGCGTCGTCAGGACGCATCGTCCCCCCGGTCCTGAGCCGGGAGATGGACCCGACGGGTTTCCGGGCACTCGCACCTCGTGGCATCATCGCGCCCCCCCGCGCCATCCGGCCGGTTCCTGCCCGATCGCAAATTCGTTGCATCGCTGATCGACTTGAAACGAAAAGCGCGTAAAGTCGGGGCTTCCTCCAGAAACTCGCGGTATCCATGCATATCGGCAGCCTCCAGAGCTTCCCGTCGGTCCGTTCCGCGCATTCCCGCGGGATGCGGCCCGACCTCAGCGATACCGCGCCGACCCGGGCCGGCCGACGGCCTTTCCACACGGACACGACCTGAACCGGCGCCTGCGCGCGCAGCAGGCCGACCGCCCTGGCGCGGCGCCTGCACGGTCTCCCGTCGTCCACCGCAACCCAAGAATCCCGGAGCCTCCTCCATGGACCTTCGCAAGCTGAAGACCCTGATCGACCTGGTGTCGGAATCCAACGTCTCCGAACTCGAGATCACCGAAGCCGACGGCAAGGTGCGCATCGTCAAGCAGAGCCCGACCCAGGTCGTGGCGATGCCGGCGCCGGTCTATGCCAGCGCGCCCGTGCCGGCCGCGGCTGCAGGCGCTCCCGCCGCCGCGGCCCCGGCCGCCGCTCCGGCCGCCGCCGAAGTGGCCGGCACGGTCGTCAAGTCGCCGATGGTCGGCACCTTCTACCGTGCCTCCAACCCCGGCGCCAAGCCGTTGGCCGATGTCGGCACCGCGGTCAAGAAGGGCCAGGCGCTGTGCATCATCGAGGCGATGAAGATCATGAACGAGATCGAGTCCGAGTTCGACGGCACGATCACGAAGGTGCTGGCCGAGAACGGCCAGGCCGTCGAGTACGGACAGCCGCTGTTCATCATCGAATAACAGGGCCTGCGCCATGTTCAAGAAGATCCTGATCGCCAATCGCGGCGAGATCGCGCTGCGGATCCAGCGCGCCTGCCGCGAGATGGGCATCCAGGCGGTGATCGTCTATTCCGAGGCCGACCGCGACGCCAAGTACGTCAAGCTCGCCGACGAGGCGGTCTGCATCGGACCGCCCCCGTCGCAGAAGAGCTATCTGCACATGCCGGCCATCATCTCGGCGGCGGAAGTGACCGACGCCGAGGCCATCCACCCCGGCTACGGCTTCCTGTCCGAGAACGCCGACTTCGCCGAGCGCGTCGAGAAGAGCGGCTTCGCCTTCATCGGTCCGCGCCCCGAATCGATCCGGCTGATGGGCGACAAGGTCTCGGCCAAGGACGCGATGATCAAGGCCGGCGTGCCCACCGTGCCCGGCTCGGCCAGCGCGCTGCCGGATGATCCGAAGGAGATCATCCGCATGGCGCGCGAGGTCGGCTATCCGGTCATCATCAAGGCCGCTGGCGGCGGCGGCGGTCGTGGCATGCGGGTGGTGCACAGCGAATCGGCGCTGATCCACTCGGTCGAGACGACACGCGCCGAGGCCGGCTCGGCCTTCAACAACCCGGCCGTCTACATGGAGAAGTTCCTCGAGAACCCGCGCCATGTGGAGATCCAGGTGCTGGCCGACCAGCACGGCAATGCCGTCTGGCTGGGCGAGCGCGACTGCTCGATGCAGCGCCGCCACCAGAAGATCATCGAGGAGGCGCCGGCGCCGGGCATCCCGCGCAAGACGATCGAGAAGATCGGCGAGCGCTGCGCCGCCGCCTGCCGCAAGATCGGCTACCGCGGCGCGGGCACCTTCGAGTTCCTGTACGAGAACGGCGAGTTCTACTTCATCGAGATGAACACCCGCGTGCAGGTGGAGCATCCGGTGACCGAGCTGATCACCGGCATCGACATCGTGCAGCAGCAGATCCGCATCGCCGCCGGCGAGCCGCTGCCCTTCACGCAGAAGCAGATCGGCCTGCGCGGTCATGCGATCGAGTGCCGCATCAACGCCGAGGACCCGTACAAGTTCATCCCGTCGCCGGGTCGCATCTCGGTCTGGCACCCGCCGGGCGGCCCCGGCGTGCGGGTGGATTCGCACGCCTACAGCAACTACATGGTGCCGTCGAACTACGACTCGATGATCGGCAAGATCATCGTGCACGGCGACACCCGCGAGCAGGCGATGGCGCGCATGCGCAGCGCGCTCAGCGAGATGCTGGTCGAGGGCATCAACACCAACATCCCGCTGCACCGCCAGCTGATGGCTGACGCCGCCTTCATCGCCGGCGGCACCAACATCCACTACCTCGAAGGCTGGCTGGCCGCACGAAAGGCGGCGCTGTGATGATCGAGCTGGTGCTGCTGGCCCGCGCCGACCAGGTCGACGCGCTGAGCGACGCGCTGACCGACGAACTCGACGCGCTGGCCGTCACCGTCGAGGACGCCGATGCCGACACGCCCGACGAGGCGCCGATCTTCGGCGAGCCGGGCATGCCCGCGACGCTGTCGTCGCAGATCGGCGGCTGGCAGCGCTCGATCGTCAAGGCGCTGTTCACCGACGAGGATGCTGCCACCGAGGCCGCCACGCTGCTGCTGGCGCAGGACGACGACAGCGGCGCGACGCTGTTCGACGATCTGCACATCCACGGCCTGCAGCCGGTGGCCGACCAGGACTGGGTGCGGCTGACGCAGTCACAGTTCGAGCCGGTGCTGATCACCTCGGACTTCTGGATCGTGCCGTCCTGGCACAAGGCGCCGGAAGGCGCCACCCGCGTGATGCGGCTCGATCCCGGCCTGGCCTTCGGCACCGGCACGCATCCGACCACGCGCATGTGCCTGCGCTGGATCGCGCGCCATGCCGACCTGTCGGCGCCATGGCCGCGGGTGCTGGACTACGGCTGCGGCTCGGGCATCCTGGCCATCGGCGCCGGGCTGCACGGCGCGACCGGCATCGACGCGGTCGACATCGATCCGGCGGCGGTCGAGTCCAGCCGCGCCAATGCGGCAGCGAACGGCGTGAGCCTGAACCGGGTCGGCCTGCCCGACCAGGCCGAGGGTCTCTATCCGGTCGTGCTGGCCAACATCCTGGCCGCGCCGCTGAAGCTGCTGGCTCCGCTG
Source organism: Sphaerotilus sulfidivorans (assembly GCF_013426975.1). Classification (GTDB taxonomy): domain Bacteria; phylum Pseudomonadota; class Gammaproteobacteria; order Burkholderiales; family Burkholderiaceae_C; genus Sphaerotilus; species Sphaerotilus sulfidivorans. The sequence continues at coordinate 35,350 of NZ_JACCPY010000004.1, read as the reverse complement.
CTGAGCCAGCATGTCGCGCCGGGCGGCTCGCTGGTGATGGCCGGTCTGCTCGAGCGCCAGATCGAGGATCTGCAGGCGGCCTACGCCCCCTGGCTCGCGCTGGAAGTGGCAGATCGTGAAGAAGGCTGGGTCCTGCTGAGCGGCCGACGCCCCTGATCCGGGGGCGGATGGCATGATCCGGTCATGAGCCTGGCTACCTCCTGTCCCTCCTGTGGCACCGTCTTCCGCGTCCAGCAGGATCAGCTGAAGACCTCCGAAGGCTGGGTCCGCTGCGGCCAGTGCCAGGAGGTCTTCAACGCGCTCGAAGGCCTGTTCGACCTGGACCGGCGCGAGACCTCGGGCAGCAGCAGCCGCCAGGCGCCCCCGGATCTGGCCCGCCCGACCGCCATGCCCGACCCGAACGATCCGGCCTGGGCCGAAACCCGGCCGGCGATGTTCTCGGGCCGTGACAGGACGCCCCCCTCCGCACCGCCACCGCCCGTGCCGCCTCGGCCGGCTCCGGCGCCGCCGCAGGTGCGCATCAGCACCCGGCAGATGGGCACCTGGGATCCGACTGCGCAGGACTCCGGCCTGTCGATGGCACCGACCCAGCCCGACACCGGTTCCTGGCGGCTGCTGCGCGATCCCGATGATCCGGGCCGACCGCTCTCCGATGCCGACGACAGCCTGCTGATGCCCGCCCCTGCGGAGCCCGAGCCGCGGGAGGATGCCGGCTATCCGGCCACCACGCTGGAATTCCGCTCCGAGGCCTTCAGCGCCTTCGCCAGTGCCCGGCTGGATCAGCACCAGGGACGGCCGGATGTGGATCTGTCGCTGCCGATCAGTGCGGCGCCCGCCGAGCCGATCCGGCCTGCCGAAACGGGCACACCTGTTGCGCCCGCTGCGCCTGTTGCACCCGTTGTGTCCATCGAACCGGCGGAGCCGATGCCGGCCGCACCGCCGCCTGACGACAAGCCCGCGGCCACGCCGGATCCGGAAGCTGCGCCGCAGCCGGCCCCGGAGACGGCCCCGAGCCCTCGGCCTTCGCCGGACCCGTTCGAGAAGACGCTCGACCTGAGCGGCGAGGCGATGCCGCCTGCGCTGTCACGGCAGGGCGAGCAGGAAGAGGCAGAAGCCGCCAGCAGCGCCAACGCCAGCGCAGGCGCAACCGCGGCGGCAACGACCGCGGCCGTGCAGCCGCCATCGCCGCCTGCGGTGCAGGTCGATCCGGAGCCGACGCTGGACTTCATCCGCAAGGCCAACAGCCAGGCTCGCTGGCAGCGCCCGTGGGTGCGTGGCGCTCTGGGCGCCTCGGCGCTGCTGCTGGGGCTGGGACTGCTGGCGCAGATGGGCACGCACTGGCGTGATCTGGCCGGGGCGCGCTGGCCCGCGCTGAGCCCGGTGCTCGAAGCGCTGTGCCAGTGCCGGCTGCAGGCGCCCCGACAGCTCGAGGCGCTGGTGGTGGACAACACCACGCTGAAGCGGCCTCAGGAGAGCGCCGGCTTCCAGCTCGGCGTGACCCTGCGCAACAAGGCGACGCACCGCATCGCCGCGCCGCACATCGAGCTGAGCCTGACCGACACCCGCGGCCAGGTGGTGCTGCGCCGGGTGCTCTCGCCGCAGGAATTCAGGCAGCCTGACATCCTGCAGGCACAGGCCGATGCGACCTGGCTGCTGGACTTCAGCAGCACCGACAGCCGCATCACCGGCTACACGCTCGCGGCGTTCTATCCCTGAGCAGGATCAGGCGCGTGCCTGGGCCAGCAGCGTCGCTGCATCGCTGACCTCGAACTTGCCCGGGCCCTCGATGTTCAGCGTGCGCACCACGCCGTTGTCGACCAGCATCGAGTAGCGCTGCGAGCGCACGCCCAGGCCCTTGGCGGTCAGGTCCAGCACCAGGTCGACCGCACGGGTGAAGTCGGCCGAGCCATCGGCCATCATGCGCACCTTGCCGCCAGCGGCGTTCTCGCGGCCCCAGGCGCCCATCACGAAGGCGTCGTTGACCGACAGGCACCAGATCTCGTCGACACCGGCGGCCTTGAACTCCTCGGCAGCCTGCACATAGCCGGGCAGATGCTGGGCCGAGCAGGTCGGGGTGTAGGCACCGGGCAGCGCGAAGATCGCGATCTTCTTGCCGGCGCAGGCCTTGGCCACGTCGAAGGCGTTCGGTCCGAGCGAGCAGCCGTTGCCCTCGACCTCGATGTATTCGTAGACGGTCGCGGACGGCAGGGGGTCACCGATCTTCAGCATGATGGTCATCTCCAATGAAAAAAACCGACCGCCAGTATCCCAGCGTGCCGGTTCTTGTGTTGACCGGGATCAAAAGACCCCGGAAAACATGCGATAACGATGGATCGCTGCTGATCGTGAAAGATCAGACCAGACGAGCCTTCTCGACCAGGCGGGTCACGACCCAGCTCTTGGTCTTGGAGATCGGACGGCCTTCGGCGATCTCGACCAGATCACCCATCTTGTAGTCGCCGTTTTCGTCGTGCGCATGGTACTTGCGCGAACGGGCGACGATCTTGCCGTACAGCTCGTGCTTGGCGCGACGCTCGACCAGGACGGTGACTGTCTTGGCGCGCTTGTCGCTGACCACGCGACCGACCAGGGTGCGCGTGTTCTTGGTGGCTTGGGCTTCGCTCATTGCGCGGCCTCCTTCTTCTTCTCGGCCAGGATGGTCCGGGCGCGAGCGATGTCGCGGCGGGTCTTGCCGAGCAGGGTGTTGTTGGCCAGTTGCTGAGTGGCCTTCTGCATGCGCAGGCTGAAATGGGCCTTCAGCAGATCGCTGATTTCCTTTTCGAGCGCAGCGACATCCTTGGCGCGGAGTTCAGATGCTTTCATTCAATCTCTCCCGGCTCAGGAACCGAACTGGCGGGTCACGAAGGTGGTGCTCAGCGGCAGCTTGGCAGCAGCCAGCGTGAACGCCTCGCGAGCCAGCTGCTCGGGCACGCCGTTGATCTCGTACAGCACCTTGCCCGGCTGGATCTCGGCGACGTAGTACTCGGGGTTGCCCTTGCCGTTACCCATACGCACTTCGGCCGGCTTCTGCGAGATCGGCTTGTCCGGGAAGATGCGGATGAAGATGCGGCCACCGCGCTTGATGTGGCGGCTGATGGCACGACGGGCGGCTTCGATCTGGCGAGCGGTGATGCGGCCACGCTCGGTGGCCTTCAGTCCGAACTCGCCGAACGACACCTGAGCGCCACGGGTGGCGACGCCGGTGTTGCGGCCCTTTTGTTCCTTGCGGAACTTGCGACGCGAAGGTTGCAACATTCCTTGTTCTCCTTAAGCGGCCGGCGTGCGGACCACGCGCTTGACAGCGCCATCGGCACCGCCCGCGTTCGCACCACCGCCACGGCGGTCACCACGGTCACCATTGCCACGCGGACCACGGCGCTCGCCCGGACGGTCGTTGCGCGGGCCACGGCGGCGGCGGTCGTCTTCCGGACGCTCTTCGCGTGCGGCAGCCGGCAGCTCGCCATTGGCCAGACGGTCACCCTTGTAGACCCAGACCTTGACGCCGATGACGCCGTAGGTGGTCTTGGCTTCGGCGAAGCCGTAGTCGATGTCGGCACGCAGCGTGTGCAGCGGCACGCGACCTTCGCGATACCACTCGGTACGCGCGATTTCGATGCCGTTCAGACGGCCGCCCGACATGATCTTGATGCCCTGGGCACCCAGACGCATGGCGTTCTGCATCGCGCGCTTCATCGCGCGGCGGAACATGATGCGCTTCTCGAGCTGCTGGGTGATCGACTCGGCGATCAGCTGGGCATCGGTTTCCGGCTTGCGCACTTCCTCGATGTTGACGGCCACCGGCACGCCCATCATCTTGGCAAGTTGCACCTTCAGGTTCTCGATGTCCTCGCCCTTCTTGCCGATCACGACGCCCGGACGCGCCGAGAAGATCGTGATGCGGGCGTTCTTGGCGGGGCGCTCGATCAGGATGCGCGAGACAGCGGCGTTCTTGAGCTTCTTCTTCAGGAACTCGCGAACTTCGATGTCTTCGGCCAGCATCACGGCGAACTGGCGGTTGCCAGCGTACCAGCGCGACGACCAGTTGCGGGTGACCGGCAGGCGGAAACCGATCGGATGGATTTTCTGTCCCATGGTTCTCTTTCCTGCCTCAGTTGCCGACGGTCACGTAGATGTGAGCGGTGGGCTTGCTGATGCGGTTGCCGCGGCCCTTGGCACGGGCGGTGAAGCGCTTCAGCGTGGCACCCTGCTCGACATAGATCGAGGTGACGCGCAGCTCGTCGATGTCCGCGCCATCGTTGTGCTCGGCGTTGGCGATCGCGCTTTCCAGCGCCTTCTTGATGATGCCGGCGGCCTTCTTCTGCGTGAACGTCAGGATGTTCAGCGCTTGGTCGACCTTCTTGCCACGGATCATGTCGGCCACCAGGCGACCCTTGTCGCAAGAGAGGCGCACGCCGCGGACGACTGCTTTCGTTTCCATCGTCAGGACTCCTTAGCGCTTGGCCTTCTTGTCCGCGGGGTGACCCTTGAACGTGCGGGTCAGTGCGAACTCGCCGAGCTTGTGGCCGACCATCTGGTCGGTCACGTACACCGGCACATGCTGGCGACCGTTGTGAACGGCGATCGTGATGCCGATGAACTCGGGCAGGATCGTCGAACGACGCGACCAGGTCTTGACGGGCTTCTTGTCCTTCGTGGCAACCGCCTTCTCGACCTTGGCGAGCAGGTGATGGTCGACGAACGGACCCTTCTTCAGCGAACGAGACATGTCGTGCTACCCCTTATTTCTTGCGACGCGACACGATCATGTTCTGCGTGCGCTTGTTGTTGCGGGTACGGTAGCCCTTCGTCAGGGTGTTCCACGGCGAGACAGGTGCCTGGCCTTCGCCGGTGCGACCTTCACCACCACCGTGCGGGTGATCGACCGGGTTCATGGCGGTGCCGCGAACGGTCGGACGGATGCCCTTCCAGCGGATCGCGCCGGCCTTGCCGTACTGACGCAGGTTGTGTTCTTCGTTCGACACGGCGCCGATGGTGGCGCGGCAGTCGATGTGGATCTTGCGGACTTCACCCGAGCGCAGGCGGACCTGGGCGTAGGTGCCTTCGCGAGCCATCAGCGTGACGCTGGCACCGGCCGAACGCGCGATCTGCGCGCCCTTGCCCGGCAGCATCTCGACGCAGTGGATGGTCGAGCCCACGGGGATGTTGCGGATCGGCAGCGTGTTGCCGGCCTTGATCGGCGACTCGGCGCCGCTGATCACGGTCTGGCCCACTTCCAGGCCACGCGGCGCGATGATGTACGAGCGCGCGCCGTCGGCGTAGCACACCAGAGCGATGTGAGCCGTGCGGTTCGGGTCGTACTCGATGCGCTCGACCTTCGCGGGGATGCCATCCTTGTTGCGGACGAAATCGACCACGCGGTAGTGGTGCTTGTGACCACCGCCCTTGTGACGGGTGGTGATGTGGCCGTTGTTGTTGCGGCCGGCATTCTGCTTCTGCGGCTCCAGCAGCGAAGCTTCCGGCTTGCCCTTGTGGAGGTGCTTGTGCACCACCTTCACCACGGCACGGCGGCCAGGCGAAGTCGGTTTGACCTTGACGACAGCCATTACGCGGCCTCCCCGGAGAAGTTGAGTTCCTGGCCTTCCTTCAGGGACACATAGGCCTTGCGCACGTTGTTGCGACGACCCGGACGGCCGCCGAAGCGCTTGGTCTTGCCCTTCTGGTTCAGCACCTGCACCGACGCGACCTGCACGCCGAACATCTGCTCGACAGCGGCCTTGATCTCGGGCTTGGTGGCGTCCTGGAGGACCTTGAACATCACCTGGTTGTGCTTCTCGGCGACGCTGGTGGCCTTTTCCGAGATGATCGGCGCGACGAGCACCTGGGCCAGACGGCCTTCTTCGAACTTCAGTGCGCTCATGCGAACATCTCCTGCAGCTTGTCGATCGCGCCCTTGGTGACGACGACCTTCTTGTAGAAGACCAGCGACAGCGGATCAGCGTAACGCGGCTCGACGACCAGCACGTTGGCCAGGTTGCGGGCGGCCAGGAACAGGTTCTCGTCGACCTGGTCGGCGATGACCATGACGTGTTCCAGGTTCATCGCCTTCAGCTTGGCGGCCAGCAGCTTGGTCTTCGGGGCCTCGACCGACAGCGAGTCGATCACGACCAGACGGCCTTCGCGGGCCAGCTGCGAGAAGATGGCGGCCATGCCGGCGCGGTACATCTTCTTGTTGATCTTGTGCGAGAAGTTCTCGTCCGGGCTGTTCGGGAAGATGCGACCGCCCCCGCGCCACAGCGGCGACGAGGTCATGCCGGCGCGAGCGCGGCCGGTGCCCTTCTGGCGGAACGGCTTCTTGGTCGAGTGGTGAACCTGCTCGCGGTCCTTCTGGGCGCGGGTGCCCTGGCGGGCATTGGCCTGGTAGGCGACGACGATCTGGTGGATCAGCGACTCGTTGTAGTCACGTGCGAACACGGCGTCGGCGGCCTCGACCTTCGACGCGGCCTGACCCTGCTCGTTCAGGAGTTCCAGCTGTGCCATCAGTTGGCTCCCTTCTTGACCTTGACCTTCACGGCCGGGCGCACGGTGACGAAGCCACCCTTGGCACCCGGAACAGCGCCCTTGACCAGCAGCAGCTGGCGAGCCTCGTCGACGCGGACGACGTCGAGGTTCTGGGTGGTGACGGTCTCGTCGCCCATGTGGCCGGTCATCTTCTTGCCCGGGAACACGCGACCCGGATCCTGCGCCATCGAGATGGAGCCCGGGACATTGTGCGAACGGCTGTTGCCGTGCGAGGCGCGCTGCGAACCGAAGTTGTGGCGCTTGATCGTGCCGGCGAAGCCCTTGCCGATCGAGGTGCCTTGCACGTCGACCAGCTGGCCGGCGGCGAACAGCGTGGCCGACAGCGAGGCGCCCGGCTTGTACTCAGCGGCGACTTCCGGCGCGACGCGGAATTCTTCCAGCAGCTCGGCGCCTTCGACACCGGCCTTGGCCAGGTGACCGGCTTCCGGCTTGTTGACGCGCGAAGCCTTTCGGGTACCAAACGCCACTTGCAGGGCGGTGTAGCCGTCGGTTTCCACGGTTTTGACCTGGGCAACGCGGTTGTTGGACACGTCCAGCACGGTCACGGGCACGGTGTCACCGTCGTCCGTGAAGATGCGCATCATGCCCACCTTGCGGCCCAGCAACCCGAGGCGATTGCTAAGACTCATGGTTCTTCTCCAATAACCCGACAGCGATTGGCCGGGCTGACCTGTCTGGCTGCACGCTCAAGTCCCGCCAAAGGCAGGCCTGCTCGCGCAACGGCGAAATGGGGCGCAGGAATCCCAACGCCCGAAAAGCTCGCGAGTATCGCACAGACACCCCTGACCCGCAAGGCATGTGTATGCTAGCCGCATGACGGACCCGCGACATGGACGGACTTCACCTCTGCGCCGAGTGGCATGACTGCGCCGCGACGGCGCTGCTGCGCGATCGCGACACGCTGCGCGAGGCCGGCGTGCGCGCCGCACGCGAGGCGGGCCTGAGCGTCGTCGGCGAGGTCTTCCACGCCTTTCCCGAGCCCGGCGGCGTGACCGGCGTGGTGCTGCTGGCCGAGTCGCACCTGGCGCTGCACACCTGGCCGGAGCTGGCAGCGGTGACGCTCGATGTCTATGTCTGCAACCGCTCGGGCGATCACTCCCGGCAGGCGCGGCAGGTGCTGGCCACGCTGCGGGCGATGCTGAGCCCGGCCCGCGTCGAGGAGCGCGAGATCATGCGCGGCGCGCTCGGTCGGCCACCCGCTGTCCCGCCAGCGAGCCCAGCGTGAAGGCCTCCTCGAAGACCGAGTAGCCCGCCAGATCGCCATGTGCCAGCGCGACCCGGCCCGACAGCCGGGCCAGCGCCTGGTGCGCTGGCGCCGAGCGCGTGCCAGGCAGCGGAATGCGCATCGCATGACCGTGGCGAGCCAGCTCGATGCGGCGCAGCCGGTCGGGCAGGTCAGGGTGCAGCGGCAGCAGGTCGGCCAGCACCCGCTGCGCCCACGGGCGCCAGTCCGCACCCAGCAGCGCCGGCCGCTCGGCCGGGGACAGCGGCAGGTAGGCGGTCAGCACGGTCGGGCCGGCATGCGAGCGCATCGACTGGTGCATCGCGTCGACATAGCCGAGCGAGGCGGTGCCGAAGGCGACGCTGTCCCAGGCGGGCGGCGCGCCGACGCGCTGCAGCAGCGGCGCGTCGAGATGCAGGTTCGCCACCAGCCACGGCGCGTGGCGGGCCTGCGCCGCCGTCTGTCGGAGCGCCTCGGGCGCATCAGGCCACAGCCGCGCCGCGACATGCAGCGGCAGCGCCAGCACCACCCGCCCGGCCCGCCAGGCCTCGAGACGATCGGCTCGCGCATCCCAGACCCGCAGCTGCACGCCCTCGCGCTCCTCGTCCAGCCGCAGCGCGACCCGGCCGGTGTGCAGCCGCCCGGCCGCGAAGGGCGTCGCCAGCCGCCGTGCCAGCCAGGCATTGCCCTCGGGCCAGGTGAGCACGGGCTCACGCTCGGCATCCGCATCGCCCGGCGCATGGAAACCGTGGCGACTGGCGAAATAGTGCAGCCCGGCCCAGGCCGAGACGGTCGCGGCATCGGCGCCGTAGTCGTCGCGGCAGCTGTAGTCGAGGTACCAGCGCAGGGCGGGCTCGTCGAGTCCGTGCGCATCCAGCCAGGCGGCGAAGGTCTGCGACTCCAGCGCGGCCTGCGCGGGCGTCCACGGCGTGCGCAGCGCCGGCATCGAGAAGCCGACCTGCCGCTGCGCCTCGGCGACCCGACGGGCAAAGCTACGGTACTGCGCCAGCAGGCGACTGCCGGGCTCGGCCGGCGGCAGCAGGCCCTCGTGCCATTCGCCGTCGATGAAGAGCCGCTCCTGCGGCGCGTGGCACAGGTGGCGCTCGTCCCAGTGCCAGCGGCCGTGCGCCACCTGCGCCAGGCCGAAGTCCTGCAGCAGCTCGCGCACCTCGGCCGCCGCTGCGCCCGGCACCGGCAGGTAATGCGCGCCGAGCGGACAGTCGAAGCCCGCCAGCCGATGGCCGCGCGAATGACCGCCCGCCTCGTCCTCCAGCTCGATCAGGTGCACGTCGTCGATGCCGGCGCGCTCGATCGCACGCGCCGCCGCCAGCCCGGCGATGCCCGCGCCCACCACCAGCACCGCGGCCCGCCGCGTGAGGGCGGGCGCCGGCAGTGCACCGGACCTGGCGCCGCCGATCTCGCGCAGCCGGTGGCCGCGCGCGGCCGGGTCCGCACCGATCCAGCCGCCGTCCAGCGCCGGCAGCGCGGCGTCGCAGCCGGCCAGACCGGATCCGGCCACCGCAGCCAGCCCGGCCAGCAGCTCGCGGCGCCTCAATGCGGCGCCCCCCATTCCTGCTCGAAGAGCCGCACCAGACGCTGGTCGGACAGGCGGTTCGGCGCCTCTTCGGTGCGCGCCATGTCGGGCGGGAAATGGCGCAGCGTGGCCATCCCCTCGGGCGTCAGGAAACGCAGCCCCGCCGGCAGCACCGTCGGTGCCCGCCACGGCCGCCGGCCGGCGACGATGAAGCCCCACTCGCCGAAGCTCGGCACCAGCGCGTGGTAGGGCATCGTCGTCAGGCCGACCGTCTCCAGCGTCGCCGCCACCGTCCAGAAGCTGCGCCGCGCCACCAGCGGCGAGGTGGTCTGCACCACCATGAAGCCGTCGGCGGCCAGATGCTGGTCGACGATCTGATAGAAGCTCGTCGAGTAGAGCTTGCCGAGCGAGAAGTTGCTCGGATCGGGAAAGTCGATCACCACCACATCCCAGACCGCCCCGGCATCGCGCTGCGACTCCAGCCAGGTGAAGGCGTCGGCATGGACCACCGTGACCTTCGGCGAGCGCAGCGCGGCGGCATTGAGTTCGACCAGCCTCGGCTCGGTCGAGAACAGCCGCGTCATCTGCGGATCCAGCTCGACCAGCGTGACCTGCTCGACCGAGGGATATTTCAGCACCTCGCGCACCGCCAGCCCGTCGCCGCCGCCCAGCACCAGCACCCGGCGCGGCGCGCCGTGCGCGGCCATCGCCGGATGCACCAGCGCCTCGTGGTAGCGGTACTCGTCGCGGGCATGGAACTGCAGGTTGCCGTTGAGGAAGAGCCGGATGCCCGCTCGCCCGCCGGTCACGACGATGCGCTGGTAGTCGCTCGACGAGGCGTGCAGGATGCGGTCGCCGTAGAAGCGGTCCTCGGCCCAGGCGGTCAACCGCTCCGATCCGGCCAGCGCCAGCAGCAGCAGCCCGATCACGCCGGCGCAGGCCAGCGCCAGCAGCCGCACGCGACGCAGCTCGCCCCGGAACAGCCACAGCGCCCACACCGCCACGCCCGCGTTCATCAGCCCGAACACCAGCCCGGTGCGGATCAGCCCCAGATGCGGCACCAGCAGCAGCGGAAACGCCAGCGCCACCGCCAGCGCGCCCAGGTAGTCGAAGGTCAGCACCTGCGACACCAGATCCTTCAGCGCATAGCGCTGGCTGAACTGGCGCTTGAGGATGCGCATCACCAGCGGGATCTCCAGCCCGACCAGCGCGCCCACCAGCAGGACCAGCCCGTACAGCAGCGTGCGAAAGGCGGTGTCGGCGCCGCTCGGCAGCAGGTTGTGCGCGACGAACAGCCCGGCCGGCATCAGCCCGCCGACCAGCCCGACCAGCAGCTCGATGCCGAGGAACTGCGCCACCAGCTGGCGCTCGACGAAGCGGCTCAGCCACGAGCCGATGCCCATCGCGAACAGGTAGGCGCCGATGACGGTGGAGAACTGCAGCACCGAATCGCCGAGCAGATAGCTCGCCAGCGCACCCGCCGCCAGCTCGTAGACCAGCCCGCAGGCGGCGATCAGGAAGACCGAGGCCAGCAGCGTGACCTCGGCGGGCGAGATGCGCGCGTCGGCGCCAGCCGCGGCGCGGGCGTCGGCCGGCACGCTCACCCGTGAATGGCCGCCGCCACGATCTGCCCGATCGCGATGAACATCGCGCCGACGACGATGGCCAGCGCCAGGTTCTTGTGCTCGACGATCTCCTCCCAGAGCTTGTAGGGCGTGAGCTTGTCGATGACGATGAAGCTGATCCACAGCACCGCCACGCCGATGAGGGCGTAGAGGATGGAGCCGAGGATCACGGCGGGCTTGAGCATCTCCATGGGGACTCTCCGGTTGAGCTTACTTGTGGCCGCCGCCCCCGCCACCGCCGCTGCCCCACGATCCGCCGTAGGCGCCGCTGCCGGACGAGGTGCGCTGGCGTGCCAGGCATTGCTGGTATTCGGCGCTGGCCGGGCCGAAGGTGCTGCGGATCTCGTCGCAGCGATCCTCGCTGCAGCGTGCGATCAGCAGCACGACGAACAGGATCAGCAGGATCAGGATGATGACACCGGCGCAGCCCAGGCCGCTGCCCTTGGCGCCGGCCGCCACCGGCGCGGCATCGCGCCGCAGCGCCGCACCGGCCTGCGCGTCCAGCCCGAAGGCCTGGGCCACCGCGCGCGCCTCCAGCGTCTCGCCGGCCGACCAGGTGATCTCGCCGCCGCCGGGGCCGGTGGTCTGCTCGCGGCTCAGGCGCCTGCGGCGGTTCGGGCCCTCGCCTTCGTAGTCGGTGACCTCGACCGGCTCGTCGCGGCGGAGGCGCCAGTAGAACTCGCCGATCACATGGACCGTCTTCGCGCGGTAGTGCCAGCGCCTGGCATGGCGGGCGCCGGCCCAGGTCGCGCGGTCGCCCTGCACCACCGGCACGCCGGTCAGCGGCCGCACCCAGCTCCAGCCCTCCTCGGTGTCGACCAGGAAGACGAAGCCCTCGGTCGGGTGGTAGAGCAGGTACTCGCGCCAGAAGGTCTGCTCGTCGTCGCTGCCCGGCGCGGGCAGGTCGCAGCGCTCCAGGTAGCCGATCACCTGCCAGGGCAGCGGCTGCGGCGTGCCCAGCGCCAGCGTGCCGACCGTGCCCAGCGGGATCTGCGGCTCGGTGACCGCGTTCTGCGCGAAGTGCGCCAGATCGGCACCGACGCCCTGCGACACGTCGACCACCGCACGGCACTGGCCGCAGGTGACCGACCGGGTGCTGTCCAGCCGGATCTCCAGCGAGGCGCCGCAGCTCGGGCAGTCGATGCTGCGGCCGGCCAGCGTCTTCTCGCTGCCCAAGCCGCGCAGGCCGGCGAGCTGCAGCTCCGCCAGCCGCACCGCGCGGCCGACCGACCAGTGCGGCCGCGCCGGCTCGGCATAGTCGAGCGTGCCGACCTCGTCCTGGGCATTGCGCAGGTCGGCGATCACGAAGGCGTGATCCGGCCCGGCGGGCTGCGGCGGGCGCGGCAGCTCGCCTTCGGCGGCATGCACATGGGCCTGCACCACCGAGGCGACCTCCCAGGCGCGTCCGTCGATCAGCGCCTTCTGGCCGGGAAACAGCGTGCCGGCCTGCGGCACGCGGTCGTTCAGGGGCCGGTCCAGCGCCAGCACGTAGGCGCCGTTGTCCTCCGACAGCCAGGCGCTGCGCAGCCCCTGGCCGAGGTCGCTGGCATCGAACAGCGCATGCCACTCGGTCCAGCGGCCGTCGGCATAGGCGTACTGGAGGCGCCCGACCAGCGTGAAGGCCACGCCCTGCCAGCGCCCGGTGACACCAAGCTGCAGCGGCGAGTGGTCGTCGAACAGCTCGGCGCTCTCGCCGATGCGGCGCAGCGCCTCGCCCTCGCGCACCAGCGTCGAGCGGCAGTAGCCGCACACCGCGCTGGCCGAGGCCGCCGAGCGGAACTCGACCGGCGCGCCGCAGTTCGGGCAGGCCGCGCGATAGGCGCGGTAGGTCTCGGCCACCTCAGACCAGCTTCTTCAGCAGCTCGGTCTTCTTGGCGGTGAACTCCTCGTCGGTGAGGATGCCCTTGGCCTTCAGGTCGGCGAGCTTCTCCAGCGTGGCCATGATCTCGTCGGGCTGGAGCGCGACGACCGGCGCGGCCGCCGGCGCCAGGGGGGCCGCAGCGGCGGGCTGAAGCCCTTGCTGCATCGCCTGCGCCATCGTATGCCCCAGCGCCATGCCGGCCCCGAGACCCATCGCGTCGCCGGCGATGCCGCTGCCCTGGCCGGCGTTCTCGGCGAACTTCGGGAGGGCCTGCGCGGCCTGGTACTGCATGAACTGGCCCATGTTCTGACCGATCATGCCCATGCCGATCTTCTGGTCGAGAATCTTCTGCAGCTCCTCCGGCAGCGAGATGTTCTGCAGCGTCACCGTCTCCAGGCTCAGGCCCAGGCGGGCGAACTCGGGCGCCGTGACCTCCTTGAGCCGCGCGGCGAACTCGACCTGGTTGGCCGCCAGATCCAGGAAGGGAATGCCGGACTGCGCCACCGCGTCCGACAGGTGCTGCAGCAGGAAGCCGCGCAGCTGGCCGTCGATCTCGGCGGCGGTGTAGCGCTCGCGCGTGCCCGACACCTCCTTCATGAAGGCGCGCGGATCGACCAGCCGCCACGCGAAGTTGCCGAAGGCGCGCAGCCGCACCGCGCCGAAGTCCCGGTCGCGGATCGTCACCGGCTGCTGCGTGCCCCAGCGCTGATCGACCTGCTGGCGGGTGCTGAAGAAATAGAGATCGCTCTTGAAGGGCGAGGCAAAGAGCTTGTCCCAGTGCTTCAGGTTGGTCAGCAGCGGCAGCGTCTGCGTCGTCAGCCGGTGCAGGCCGGGGCCGAAGACATCGGCCACCTGGCCCTCGTTGACGAAGACCGCCATCTGCGACTCGCGCACCGTGAGCGACGCGCCGTTCTGGATCTCGTTGTCGGCCATCGGGAAGCGCCAGGCCAGCGTGCCGTCGCCGGTCTCGGTCCACTCCAGGACATCGATGAACTGCTTGCGGATGAAATCGAACAGCGACATGGCGCACTCCGGACGGACAGGGGGAGAGGTTCTGATCAGGATCATACGCAGCCAACAGGAAATTCATCGTTTGCGGCCGGTGCGCGCGCTATAAAGTGAAAAACCTGAGCCTGCATCAGGGAGGGAGCGATCCATGACGGAACCGGACATCGGCCAGTCTTCGCGCGTGCTGCCGCTGCGCTTCACCGCCTCGGGCAGCGAGTACTTCCGCATCTGGGTGGTCAACCTGCTGCTGACCGTGGTGACGCTGGGGCTCTATCTGCCCTTCGCCCGGGCCCGGCAGCTGCGCTACTTCCACGAGAACACGCTGATCGACGGCGCGCCGCTGGCCTTTCACGGCGACCCGTGGAAGATGCTGCGCGGCTATCTGATCGTCGGCGCGGCCCTGCTGATCTATCTGGTGGGCAGCCAGTTCGCGCCGCTGCTGGCGGTCGGCGCCGCGCTGCTGGGCACGCTGGCCTGGCCCTGGCTGCTGTGCTCGGCGCTGCGCTTCCGGCTCGGCCAGACCAGCTGGCGCGGGCTGCGCTTCGGCTTTGTCGGCACGGTCGCCGAGGCCTACCGGGTCTTCCTGCCGCTGATCGTGCTGCTGGGCACGGTGCTGGCGCTGAGCCCGATCCTGGCGCCGGACGCCCCGGCGGAGGGCGAGCTGACCGCCCCGCCGGTCTGGCTGATCGGCCTCTTCCTGACGGCGATGCTCGGCCTCTATGCCTGCGGCCCCTGGATCCTGCTGCGGCTGATGCGCTACCGCCTCGACCACTGCACCTTCGCCGGCGAGCAGAGCCGGCTGGAGGGCGTGCGGGTGCGCGACCTCTGGAAGCTCGGCGCCAAGTCGATGCTGCTGATGATCGCCGCCGGCCTGGGCATCGGGCTGCTCAGCATGGCGGTGTCGATGGTGCTGCCGCCGGCGATGTTCGTGCTCGGACCGCTGGCCTATCTGGCGCTGGTCACGCTGATGATGGCCTATTCCGGCGCCCGGATGCAGAACCTGCTCTGGAACCATGTGCGCAGCCGGCATCTGAGCTTCGCCAGCCAGCTCTCGTTCAGCGCGCTGTGGGGCCTGCTGCTGAAGAACGCGATGCTGACCGGCCTGACGCTGGGCCTGTACTGGCCGTTCGCCGCGGTGGCGGCCGCACGCATGAAGCTCGAGGCGATGTCGATCACCACCGACTGCCCGGTCGAGCATTTCCTCGGCACGCCGGCGACCCGCGAGCCCGGCGCCATCGGCGAGGCCGCCGACGACCTGCTGGGGATCGATGTCGCCTTCTGAGCGCCCGCTGGCCGCGCCGGTCGCGCATTTCGACGGCCGCAGCGCGGCCGCCCGGTCGGTCAGCCTGGTGCTGGTGCAGGCCCCGGACGGCCTGCGCCTGCGCATTCTCGACAGCAGCAGCGGCCAGCTCATCGGCGAGCATGCGGCCGACCGCCTGGACTGGCCCGAACACCAGCGCCACGGCCCTCGGCTGCTGCACCTGCCCGACGGCGGCCAGCTGCACTGCCACCAGGGCGCCGCCTGGGACCGGTGGGCGCTGCAGCGCCCGGGCGGTCGGCCATGGATCGAGCGGCTGCAGCAGAGCTGGCGCGCCACCGCCCTGGCGCTGCTGGCCTGCGTGCTGGCGCTCGGGCTGATGCATGCGCTGGGCCTGCCGCTGCTGGCGCGCGGCGTGCTGGTGCTGCTGCCGGAATCGGTCGATGCCTCGATCGGCCAGGCGACGCTGGCCGAGATCGACCAGCACTGGTGCGAGCCCAGCCGCCTGCCGGACACCACTGCGCAGCGGCTCGGCGAGGCGCTGACCCGGGCGCAGCAGCAGCGCGCCGATCAGGGCGGACCTGCGCCGGTGCCGGTGCAGGTGCGGCTGTGCCGCAGCCGCGAGCAGGCCGAACTCGGCCCGAACGCGCTGGCCCTGCCCGGAGGCACGATCCTGGTGACCGATGCGCTGGTCGAGCTGCTGCACGACCGCGAGGATGTGCTGCTGGGCGTGCTCGCGCACGAGGCGGGCCATGTGCGCCACCGCCACGGCATGCGGCTGCTGGTGCAGGCCACGCTGCTGGGCGCGGCCAGCAGCGTGCTCTTCGGCGACTTCGGCAGCCTGGCGGGCCAGATCCCGCTGCTGCTGGGCCAGCTGGCCTACTCGCGCGAGGCCGAGCGCGAGGCCGACGACGAGGCCATCGTGCTGCTGCGCGCCGCCGGTCTGTCGCCGGCCGTCATGGTCACGCTGTTCGAGCGCCTGGCCGGCCCGGACGGCACGGGCCGCGACAACGCGCCGCCGATCGCGCTGGCCAGCCATCCGGCCGATGCCGAGCGCATCGCCCGCTTCCAGCAGGCCGCGGACGCGCGCTGATGCGCGCTGCAGCACGCCGGCGAACGCTTTTCGACGCTCCGGCCTTCAGGTTCCCACCAGACCCGCTGCGGATTTGTTTATAAAGCGGCCCGGCACCGCCGGGGGGGCCTGCGCACATGACCAACACATCCGATCCAGACCAGCACCACACGGGCACCGGGCAGACGCTGCCGATCCGCTTCACCGCCTCCGGGCGGGACTATGCCCGGCTGTGGCTGCGCAACCTGGGCCTGACGCTGATCACGCTCGGGCTCTACCTGCCTTTTGCGCGGGCGCACCGGCTGCGCTTCTTTCGCCAGCACACGCAGGTCGATGGCGAGGCGCTCGACTTCGACGGCGACGGCCGCGAGATGCTGCGCCCTCACCTGCTGCTGTGCGCGGTGCTGCTGCTCTACATCTTGATCGCCCATGAGATGCCGCTGGGCGCGGCGCTGCTGCTGCTGGCCGCGCTGCCGTTCTGGCCGACGCTGATGATGCGCTCGCTGCGCTGGCGGCTGGAGCACACCCGCTGGCGGGGCCGGCGCCTGGCCTTTCACGGCGATGCGGCCGGCGCACGGGCGGTCTTCCTGCCCGCGGCCGCGCCACTGGCGGTGCTGCTGGTCGGCCAGGCCCTGCTGGCCGGACCGCAGGCCGAATTCGATGACGGCGGCGGCTGGCTGGTGCCGGCGCTGGTCAGCCTGGCGCTGCTGGCACTGCTGGCGCTGCTGCCGTGGCTGCATGCCCGGCACAGCCGCTATCGCCATGCGAATTTCGGCCTGAGCGCAGACGCGGGCGCAGGGGCAGACGCGGGCACCGGCCCGGCAGCGCAGGCCGAGCGCACCCGGCTTGACGCCAGCGTCGAGCCCCGCCACTTCTACCGCCTGCACGGCGGGGTGCTGGCCGGGCTGGCCGGGGCGCTGCTGGTCAACCTGCTGTTCGCGACCTGGATCGACACCCTGCTGGCCGCCGCGCCGATGCTCACCGGCCTGCTGCTGGACATGATGCTGCTGCTGGCGCTGCGCGCCTGGCTGGTCGCCGGCACCCAGACGCTGCTGTGGAACCACACCCTCAGCCCGCAGTACCGCTTCGCCTGCCATCTGCCGCTGTCGCGCCTGCTGCTGCTGTCGCTGAAGAACCTGCTGCTGTGCGTGCTGACGCTGGGACTGTACTGGCCGCATGCGGTGGTCGCCACCACCCGGCTGCGCCTGGAGTCGATCACCCTGAGCCGTCTGCCCGGGACGAATTGAAACAATCCATCCACCCTCCTGGGGACTGCCAGCGCGCCCTGCGGCGGCTAGAGTGATGTCGATGATGGCGGGTCTTCCATCGACGGGGAGAACAGGATGGGCGTGACACATGCGGGCACCGGAGCCTTCCGGGCCGCAGGCCGGCAACATCAGGACGGCGGCCGGCAGGACAGCAGCGACTGGCGCCTGCAGGGCGACTACTTCGGCAGCGCCACCCGCGCGCCGCAGCCGGTCACGCTGAGCCTGGAGGGCGGTGCACTGCAGATCGCCGGCCAGGGCTTTTCCGAGCGCCCGGCCGCCGCGCAGGTCCGGATCGGCCACCGCAGCAGCTCCGGCCGGATGCTGCTGACGCTGCCTGACGGCGCGATGCTCGACTGTCCCACCGATGCGCGGCTCGAACAGTGGCTCGCCCTGCCCCAGATCGTCGAGCGTCCCAGAGGGCGGCGCCGCCGCCAGGCCGCGCTGGCGCTGATCGCGATGCTGATGGCCTGGCTGGCCCTCCCTGCCACGGCCGAGCGCCTGGTCGACCGGGTGCCGGCGCAGATCGACCGCCACATCGGCCGCGAAATGCTCAGCCGGCTCGACCAGGGCTGGCTGCAGCCCAGCCAGTTGCCAGCGACGCAGCAGCAAGACCTGCGCAGGCGGCTGGAAAAGCAGGCCGCCGGCCACTGCCCCGCGGCGGCGTCCTCGCCGTGGGAGGCGCAGTTCCGCGCCCGCGGCCAGCTCGGCGCGCCCAGCGCCTTCGGCCTGCCCGGCGGCACCATCGTCATCACCGACGACCGGCTCGGCCCGGCGGGCGAGGCTGCGCCGGCGCTGCTCGACACCCTGTGCCGCGAACTCCAGCAGGTGCAGCGCCGCCAGGGCCTGCGCACGCTGGCCCGCCAGGAGCCGGCCTCGCTGCTGCTCGGACTGGTCTTCGAGGATTTCAGCGCCACCGTCGCGGTGGCCTGGCCGGTGCTGTCGCGCTGGCTGCCGCTCGATCGCTCGCGCTGAACACAGGGCGGTGGCTCGGGCGCCGCCGTAAAATCCCGCCTTTGCCTTCGCGCCGGATCGCCTCGCGACCCCCGGTTCCGCGCGTGCCGCGCCTGATCGCGCCCGCACCTGACCAGCCCGCCCGAGTCCCACCATGCCCTTCTCCCAGCTCACCGCCCTCAACGCCCTGTCGCCGCTCGACGGCCGCTATGCGGGCAAGCTCACCGCGCTGCGCCCGCTGCTGAGCGAGTACGGCCTGATGCACCGCCGCGTGCAGGTCGAGATCGAGTGGTTCATCGCGCTGTCGGACGCCGGCTTCAAGGAATTCCCGGCGCTGTCGGAGGCCAGCCGCGGCCTGCTGCGCTCGCTGGTCATCCACTTCAAGGAAGAGGACGCCCAGGCGATCAAGGACATCGAGAAGACCACCAACCACGACGTCAAGGCGGTCGAGTACTGGATCAAGCGCCGCATCGCGGGCCACGCCGAACTCGAGCGCATGCAGGAGTTCGTGCACTTCGCCTGCACCAGCGAGGACATCAACAACACCAGCCACGCGCTGATGCTCAAGAGCGCGCGCGACGAGGTGATGCTGCCGATGCTCGACCGCATCATCGCCAAGATGACCGCGATGTCGCACGCCTTCGCCGCGGTGCCGATGCTCAGCCGCACCCACGGCCAGACCGCCAGCCCGACCACCGTCGGCAAGGAAGTCGCCAACGTCGTCGCGCGCCTGAAGACCGCCCGCGAGCGCATCGCCGGCGTCAGGCTGCTGGCCAAGATGAACGGCGCGGTCGGCAACTACAACGCCCACCTCTCGGCCTATCCCGAGCACGACTGGGAAGCCTTCAGCCGCCAGGTGGTCGAGGGCGCGCTGGGCCTGAGCTTCAACCCCTACACCATCCAGATCGAGCCGCACGACTACATGGCCGAGCTGTTCGACGCCTTCACCCGTGTCGACACCATCCTGATCGACTGGGCGCGCGATGTCTGGGGCTACATCAGCCTGGGCTACTTCAAGCAGAAGACCAAGGCGGGCGAGGTCGGCTCCTCGACCATGCCGCACAAGGTCAACCCGATCGACTTCGAGAACGCGGAAGGCAATTTCGGCATCGCCAGCGCGCTGCTGACGCACCTGGCGCAGAAACTGCCGGTCAGCCGCTGGCAGCGTGACCTGACCGACTCGACCGTGCTGCGCAACATGGGCGTGGCGCTGGGCTACGTGCTGCTGGGCTGCGACAGCCTGATGCGCGGCCTGGACAAGCTCGAGCTCAACGAGGCCGCGCTGGCCGCCGACCTCGACAGCGCCTGGGAAGTGCTGGCCGAGCCGATCCAGACCGTCATGCGCCGCTACGGCCTGCCCGAGCCGTACGAGCAGCTCAAGGCCTTCACCCGCGGCCAGCCGATGACCGCCGAGCTGATGCGCGGCTTCGTCGCCGCGCTCGACCTGCCGCAGGCCGAGAAGGACCGCCTGCTGGCGATGACGCCGGGCAGCTACACCGGCCTGGCCACCGCGCTGGCGCAGCGCGTCTGACCCCCGGCTGCCGGAGTCCCGCGATGACCTTCACCGACCAGCTCGCCCGCGCCACGCGCCAGAACCAGTCCCTGCTGTGCGTCGGCCTCGATCCGGAGCCGTCGAAGTTTCCCGGCGCCTGGGCCGGCGACGCCTCGAGGATCTTCGACTTCTGCGCGGCGATCGTCGACGCGACGAAGGATCTGGTCTGCGCCTTCAAGCCGCAGATCGCCTACTTCGCCGCGCACCGCGCCGAGGACCAGCTCGAGCGGCTGATGGCGCACATGAAGGCGGTCGCGCCCGACGTGCCGGTCATCCTGGACGCCAAGCGCGGCGACATCGGCTCGACCGCCGAGCAGTACGCCCGCGAGGCCTTCGTGCGCTACCAGGCCGACGCGGTGACGCTGTCGCCCTTCATGGGCCGCGACACGATCGACCCCTTCCTGGCCTACGCGGACAAGGGCGTGATCCTGCTGTGCCGCACCTCCAACCCCGGCGGCAACGACTGGCAGATGCAGCGCCTGGCCGACGTTCCCGGCCAGCCGCGGCTGTTCGAGCACCTGGCGCACCTGGCGCAGACCGAGTGGAACGCCACCGGCCAGATCGGCCTGGTGGTGGGCGCCACCTTCCCCGCCGAGATCGCGCGGGTGCGCGAGATCGCGCCGACGCTGCCGCTGCTGATTCCGGGCGTGGGCGCGCAGGGCGGCGACGCCGAGGCCACCGTGCGCGCAGGCCTGACCGCGCAGGGCACCATCGTCGTCAACAGCTCGCGCGCGGTCCTCTATGCCAGCCGTGGCGAGGACTTCGCCGAAGCGGCCCGCCGCGTGGCCATGGCCACCCGCGACCAGCTCGACGCCGCGCGGGCCTGAACCGGAGCACGGCGCCCGGGGTGACGATAATCGGCGGCGATGCCTTTGCTGGAGCCGCTGCCGTGACCCTGACGCGACGTGATCTGCTGGCCGGTGCCGCCGCCGGCGCCGGACTGACCGGCACCCCGGACTGGCTGCACGCCGCCCCGGCCCGACCCGACGGCGACGGCGGCGGCGGCAGCGCGCCGAAGGTGCTGCGCTACGCCTTCCCGGCCGCCGAGACCGGCTTCGATCCGGTCCAGCTCAGCGATGTCTACTCGCTGACCATCACCGCGCATGTCTTCGAGTCCCCGCTGGACTACGACCCGCTGGCCCGGCCCTTCCTGATCCGGCCCGGCACCGCGCTGGCGCTGCCCGAGATCGCCGACGATCACCGCAGCTTCACGCTGAAGCTGCGCCCGGGCATCCTGTTCCACGACGATCCGGCCTTCAAGGGCCGCGCCCGCGAGCTGGTCGCCGAGGACTACATCTACACGATCAAGCGCTTCTACGACCCGGCGACCAAGAGCCCCGGCCACAGCTCGCTGGAGGAGCAGGGCATCATCGGCCTGCGCGAGCTGCGCGAGGCCGCGCTGAAGTCGAAGCAGCCCTTCGACTACGACCGGCCGGTCGAGGGCCTGACCGCGATCGACCGCCACACGCTGCGCATCCGCCTGCGCGAGCCGCGCCCGCGCTTCCTCTACACCCTCACCGGCCTGCCGGCGATGGCGCGCGAGGTGGTCGAGGCCTACGGCGACCGCATCATGGAGCACCCGATCGGCACCGGCCCGTTCCGGCTGGCCGAGTGGCGGCGCAGCTCGCGCATCGTGATGGAGCGCTTCACCGGCTACCGCGACCTGCGCTACGACGCGCAGCCCAACCCCGACGACGCCGAGGGCCAGGCGCTGCTGGCGCGCTTCAAGGGCCGGCGCCTGCCGATGATCGACCGGGTCGAGATCGCCATCATCGAGGAGGCGCAGCCGCGCTGGCTGGCCTTCCTGAACGGCGAGCAGGACCTGCTCGAGCGGGTGCCGGCCGACTACATCCCGCAGGCGCTGGTCAAGGGCGAACTCGCGCCCCATCTGGCCAAGAAGGGCATCCGCCACAGCCGGGTCGCCGCCAGCGATGTCACGCTGACCGTCTTCAACATGGAAGACCCGGTGGTCGGCGGCCTGACGCCCGAGCAGGTGGCGCTGCGCCGCGCGATCTGCCTGGGACTGGACATCCCGCGCGAGATCCGCCTGGGCCGGCGCGGCGAGGCCATTCCCGCGCAGGCCGGCATCACGCCGGGCACCTACGGCTTCGACCCGCTGCTGCGCACCGAGCAGGGCCGCTTCGATCCGGCGCGCGCCCGGGCGCTGCTCGACACCTGGGGCTGGCGCGACCGCGACGGCGACGGCTGGCGCGAACGCCCCGACGGCACGAAGCTCACGCTGGTGATGCTGTCGCAGTCCGACCAGACCAGTCGCCAGCTCGACGAGATCTACAAGAAGAACATGGACGCGCTGGGCCTGCGGGTCGAGCTGAAGGTCGGCCAGTGGAGCGAGAACCTCAAGTCCACCCGCTCGGGCAAGTTCATGATGTGGCGGGTGGGCTCGTCGGCAGGCTCGCCCGACGGCCAGGGCGCGCTGGAGCGCGGCTACAGCGCCTCGGTCGGCAAGGGCAATCTCGCCCGCTTCGTGCTGCCGGCCTTCGACCGGGTCTACGACCGCCTGACCGCGCTGCCCGACGGCCCCGAGCGGCTCGAGGCCTTCCGCGAGGCCAACCGGCTGATGCTGGCCTACGCACCCTACCGCTACCACGTGCACCGCATGGTCACCGACCTGATGCACCGCCAGGTGGTCGGCTACCGGCGCCCGCCCTTCTGGCTGAACTGGTGGAGCACGGTGGACATCGAAGCCTGACAGCCCACCGACACCCCGCGCAAAACCGGGCCGTTCCGGGCATTTCTGATAAAAAGTTGGCAAATTCAACCCACATCAGGACAGGACCCGACCATGGCGCACCCCGAGGCCCGGATCACCGCGTTTCTCCACTGGCTGGCGCTGGAGCGCCGGCGGCATTTCGACGACTACGACGATCTCTGGCAATGGTCGGTCGATGACCCGGAAGGCTTCTGGGGCGCCTTGTGGGACTGGTTCGACATCGAGTCGCCGGTCGAGCCGGTGGTGGCGCTGGCCGACGGGCGGGTGCCGGGCGCGGTCTGGTTTCCGGGCACGCAGCTCAACTACGCCCGCCAGGTCTTCCGCCATGCCGACGAAGCGCACGGCGCCGACCTGCCCGCCATCCTGTTCCGCAACGAGATGCTGCAGGCGGCCGGGCGCACGCTGCGGGTGAGCTGGCCGGAGCTGCGCCGCGAGGTGGCCTCGCTGGCGGTGGCGCTGCGCGGCATGGGCGTCGGCCGCAATGACCGGGTCGCCGCCTACCTGCCCAGCACGCCGCAGACGGTGGTGGCCTTCCTGGCCTGCGCCAGCCTTGGCGCGATCTGGTCGATCTGCTCGCCCGACATGGGTGTCGGCGCGGTGCTCGACCGCTTCCGCCAGATCGGGCCGAAGGTGCTGATCGGCTGCGACGGCAGCACCTGGGGCGGGCGCGACCATGACCGCCGCCCGCTGCTGCACATGCTGCTCGACGGCCTGCCCACGGTCGAGCACATGATCCTGTGGCCCTGCCTGGACCGCGATGCCGAGCCCGACGAGTTCGCCGCGCCGGGCCGGCGCGCCTGGGACCTGCGCCCGCTGCTGGCCGGCAACCCGTGGAACTTCGAGCCGGAGTGGCTGCCCTTCGACCATCCGCTGTGGATCGTCTACTCCAGCGGCACCAGCGGCCTGCCCAAGCCGATCGTGCACGGCCACGGCGGCGTGATGCTCGAGCACCTCAAGCTCAATGTGCTGCACAACAACCTCGGGGCCAGCGTCGACACCGGCGATGTCTTCCACTGGGCCACCTCCAGCGGCTGGGTGATGTGGAACCTGCAGGTCGGCGCGCTGCTGGGCGGCACCACCATCGCGCTGCATGACGGCCACCCGGCCGGCCGCAGCGACGCGCCCGACTGGAGCCTGCCGTGGCGCTTCGCCGCCGAGACCGGCGTGACCCACTTCGGCGCCGGCGCCTCGGTGCTGACCGCGATGTCGCGCTCCGGGCTGGAGCCGGCCCGGGTGGCCGACCTGTCGGCGCTGCGCGCGATCGGCTCGACCGGCTCGCCGCTGCCGGCCGAGGTCCATGCCTGGCTGCAGCAGCAGCTGCCGGCGGTCGACGGCCGGCCGATCTGGGTCAGCTCGATCGCCGGCGGCACCGACTTCGCCGGGGCCTTCGTCGCCGGTCTGCCGACGCTGGACAACCCGCCCGGCGAGATCCAGTGCCGCTGCCTGGGCGCCGCGGTCGAGGCCTGGGGCCCGCCGCGCGAGGACGGCCGCGGCGACAGCCTGATCGGCGAGGTCGGCGAGCTGGTCTGCACCCGGCCGATGCCCTCGATGCCGCTCTACTTCTGGAAGGACGAGGGCGACCGCCGGCTGATCGAGAGCTACTTCAGCACCTATCCCGGCCGCGACGGCATCGGGGCGGTCTGGCGCCATGGCGACTGGATCCGGCTGGTGCCGCATCCGCAGGAGGGCCGCACCGGCGCGGTCATTCTCGGCCGCAGCGATGCCACCCTGAACCGCCGCGGCGTGCGCCTGGGCAGCACCGAGATCTACCGGGTGGTCGAGGCGCTGCCCGGCGTGGCCGACAGCCTGGTCGTCGACCTGCATCGCGAGGGCGATCCCGACGGCGAGATCGTGCTGCTGCTGGTGCCGATGCCCGGCGTGATGCTCGACGAGCCGCTGAAGGAGCGCATCCGCACGCAGATCGCCACCCAGGTCTCGCCGCACCATCTGCCCGACCGCATCCTGGCCGCGCCGGCGGTGCCGCGCACCCTCTCCGGCAAGAAGATGGAGCTGCCGGTGCGCCGCATGCTGCAGGGCGAGCCGGCCTCGGCGGTGATGAACCGCGATGCGGTCGAGCCGCAGGGCATCGTCGAATGGCTCGAGGGCCTGGCGGCGCAGTCGCCCGCGGCCGATCCTGTATCCATCTGAGGCAATCCAGTTACCAGACGCATCGAAACCGCCGGCAAATGAAACAATCGCCGCGCCGGCAAAATCCCGGCCCGGATGGGCATATGTCACGCTTTCATCCGAAAGAGGGTGAAAAAGCGCAGGAATGACCGGGTCTGGCAAAACCGATCATTTCCAGATCTGGTTACGCCCGCGCGGACGGCCCATGCGCCAATCACGGCCATGCCCAGCCGTCACCCCCGTCATGTCCTGCACCGCACCGCCAGCCGCATGCGCCGCGCGGTGCGTCTGGTGCGCCGGCGGCCGGGATCGGTGGCCACGATGCTGATGCTGATGGGCGGCTCGCTGCTGAGCGGCGAGGCGCTGGCCCAGCCCAAGGGCGCGAACGCCCAGGGCAGCAGCGGCGTCACCGGCGAGACCCGTCTGGGCCGCCAGGTGCGGGTTCGCTACACCGAGCCGGTGCAGCCGCGCAGCGGCTGGAACGGCCAGATCGCCAGCTTCGGCGCGCCGCAGGCGGCCTCGGGCCGCACGCCGGCACGGCTGCGCGGCAGCACCATCGCCGAGCTGCCGATCACCGCGCGCACCCGCGCCTACGGCCGCATCGAGACCGAAATGAAGACCCGCCGCGACGAGCCGGGCCGTGCGCTGCAGGTCGGCGCCGGTGCCGGCCTGAACTGGCAGGTCTCGAACCAGACCCAGCTGCAGGTCGAGGTCGGCACCGCGCCCGGCCAGAACCGCGCACAAGTGAGCGTCATGCTGCAGTTGCAGCTCTGAGACGCCGATAAGGAACCCGTGCGGCCGGCCCCGGCGGGCAGGTCGCACCGGGGATGGCGCTGTTGGAATCTGTCGAGATTCCTTCGCCATGGGGCCGAGGTGCAGAGAGCGCCAGAATCGGACCCCCGGTCGATCCGGATCCAGAGACGGATTCCAACAGCCTCCTCGTCACACCACCGTCACGCCGGTATCACCCCGGGACCGCATACTCTGCGGTCCCTTGTCGTTTTCGGACCGGCCCCGTGACCCAGCAGATCTTCTTCCTTCGCCATGCCACTGCCGAAGACCGGCTGCTGGCCCCCGTCGACGCCGACCGCACGCTCATCGACAAGGGCCATCGCCAGACCCGCGCGGTGGCGCGCTTCTGCCAGCGCCAGACGCTGCTGCCGGCGCGGCTGCTGTGCAGCCCGCTGGTGCGCGCGCTGGAGACCGCGGTGCAGTTCTGCGACGAGCTGCCCGACTGCCCGCGCCCGCAGGTGGTCGACTGGCTGAAGATCGACACCCCGACCGCGCAGGCGCTGGCCGGTCTGCGCGAGCAGGCCGCGCAGACCGACGGCCCACTGTGGCTGGTCGGCCATGAGCCGGACCTGTCGCTGCTGATCAGCCGGCTGCTGGGCAGCGAGCTGCCGATCGTGCGCATCAAGAAGGCCTCGCTCACCTGCCTGGAGATCGAGCCGGACCGCAGCACGCCGGGGCGGCTGCTGTGGTCGATTCCCTGCGCGCTGATGGGCTGAGGTGAGGGGCTCGGACGCCGCTCAGGAACAGGCCGCGGTCTTCAGCGTCAGCGCCGTGCTGGCGGCCGAGACCTGGCCGGCCAGGTCGCGGGCGCGCAGCGTCAGCGTGTAGCTGGTGTTGCAGCTGAGGCCGGTGATCAGGCGCGAGGTGCCGAGCAGCCCGCCGCCCAGCAGCGTCGAGCCGCTGTAGAGGTCGTGGCCGACCACGCCGACATTGTCCCGGCCGGCGCTCCAGCTCAAGGTCGCGCTGTTGCGGGTGATCGCGGAGGCGGTGAGCCGGGCCGGTGCGGTGGGCGCCTGGGTGTCGGCGGTGCCCATCAGCCGCGCCAGCAGCTGCACATAGGCGGCCTGGTAGTAGATCGCCGGCTCGGTGACTTCCCAGGAATTTTCCGGCCAGCCGGTGTTCCAGTCCTTGTAGGCCTTCTGCGGAGGCTGGCTGGCCAGGCCGGCGACGCTGCCGGTGTAGGTGGTGTTCGGCCCGCCGGCCAGATAGCCCGGCGCCGGGCCGCGCGCCGAGGTCCTGGTGCTGTCCCAGACCGTGCCGTTGGCGAACCAGGTGTGATAGATCTCGCTGAGCGAGGACTCGGCACCGGCCGACGCCATGTTCGACAGCATCACCAGCCCCATCGGGTTGGCGCCGTGCAGCCAGTGCAGATGCTGCTCGGCGATGCGGCGGTAGAGCGCAGCACTGGTGCTGTTGATGCCGAAGGCCTCGAAGTCGAGGTTGATCAGGCCGGCGTTCGAGCGGGTCATGTTGTGACCCCAGTTGAACTCGGCGTCGGCCAGATGGGCGCGGTAGAGATCGGTGCCGTTGGCGCCGCCGTTGAAGTCGGTCAGCGAGATGACGCCGTTCTGCCAGGACTTCTGGCTGCGCAGGTTGGACGCGACGCTGGCCGCCACGCCCGGCTGGCCGGCGTGGCGCAGCAGCGCCACCTGCATCGGCGCCCAGTACGGACCCCACCACCAGATGTTGTAGGGCCGCACCCGGGCGTAGTTCGCCTCGACATGGGCGCGGTACTCGGCCTTGCCGGTGGCCTCATACAGCGCGATGGCCGCCAGCACCGAGGACTCGAGCTGGCCCTGCGCGTCGACATCGGCGTCGCCGGCCTTGATGTCGCCGTCGTCGCAGGCGGTCTGGAAGACGGTGAAGCCGCTGGTGGTGAGCTTCGCGCGGGCCCAGGCGGCCTCGGCGCGCGCCAGCAGATCGGCCGCGCCCGCCGCCTGCGAGGCAAAGCCGCGATAGACGACATGGGCCGCGCCGAACATCGCCGCGCCGGCCAGTGTCGCCGAGGTGCATTCGGGCAGGTAGTAGCGCGGGCGCGCATCGGCGCTCGGCGGCGAGATGTCGGTGTAGTTGTCGACGCCGACCTTCAGGAACAGGCCATGCGTGCCGCTGGCGTCCTGCATGCGGCGCAGGAAGTCCAGCTCCCACTTCAGCTCGTCGAGCAGGTCGGGCAGGCCGTTGCCGGACTCGGGAATGCCGAAGTCGTCGCGGAACACCGCCGGGCTCATGCGGTAGGCGTCGAGCAGCTGCAGCACCGCCGACTGCGCGAAGGTCACGTACTTGTTGGTGTCGCCGGCATCCATCCAGCCGCCGGAGAGATCGCGCGCGGTCGCGGCCTGGCCCTTGGCCCAGCGGCTGGTGGCCGAGCGGTCCTGGCCCGGGCGCTCGTAGGCGGCGGCGTCCGCCCAGCGTGCGTCCACGTAGGGTGCGACCTTCGCGTGGTTCAGGCGCTGGTGATAGAACATGCGCACCGCATGGCGCAGCACCGGCGCATAGACCGCGCGGCCGATCTCGAAGCGGCCCGAGCCGACCTGGCGCGCGCTGTCCCAGATGTAGTAGGCGCCGGCGGCGGTCAGCGCCGAGAAGTCGTAGTGCCAGCCGCGGTCGCCGGACTGCGCGTGCGTGGCGCCGCTCTTCCAGGGCTGCAGCGTGCCGGTGTGCACGACCACATCGTCGGCCCAGCGGCGGATCTGGTACTGGCCGCTGCCGGTGCCCGGTGCAAAGGCCTCGGCAGCGTTGAAGCCGGCCTGAGGATCGACGACGACCGCCACCTTCTGCATCGCCGGCTGGTAGCCGAACTGGTCGACCTTGATCCACGGCACGGTGGCCGACGGCACGGCCGGCGCCGCCCCGGCACCCAGCAGCAGCAACAGGCCGACGCATGCGCGCGGCCGCAGGAACATGGTGTTCATGAGATCCCCCGAAGATGGCCCGTGCACTCGTTCACGGCAGCCGGGCCGCATTGTGCGACAGATTGCATTTTTTCCATTTGTGGATGATCAGCATCAAGCCGATCCGTCCTGTCCGACCCGCAGAGACCCGGACCCGCCCTGCGGTACGGGCCATCCCTAGAATGTTCCGTTTCGCCCGTCAGAGAGACCTCCCGCGATGTCCGGCCTGATCCGTATCCGTGGTGCGCGCCAGCACAACCTGAAGAACCTCGACCTCGACATCCGCACGGGTGAGCTGACGGTGGTGACCGGCCCGAGCGGCTCGGGCAAGTCGTCGCTGGTCTTCGACACGCTGTACGCCGAAGGACAGCGCCGTTACGTCGAGACCTTCAGCGCCTACGCGCGCCAGTTCCTCGACCGCATGGACCGCCCGGCGGTGGACGCGGTCGAAGGCGTGCCGCCGGCCATCGCGATCGACCAGACCAACCCGGTGCGCACCAGCCGCTCCACGGTCGGCACGATGACCGAGCTGAACGATCATCTGAAGCTGCTGTTCGCGCGCGCCGCACGCCTGTTCGACCAGGACAGCGCGCGGCCGGTGCGCGAGGACGACCCGCAGAGCATCTGGGCCGACCTGAAGGCACGCAGCGAGGCCGCGGGCGATCCGCGCCTGGTCGTCACCTTCCCCGTCGAGCTGCCCGGCAGCGTCACGCCCGAGGAGATCGCGCAGTGGCTGGCCGCCAGCGGCTACACCCGGGTGCAGGCCGAGCGCGAGGTCGCCACGCCGACCGGGCCGCGCAAGGTGCTCGATGTGGTGGCCGACCGCTTCCGCTTCTCGAACGCCGAGAAAGGCCGCGTGGTCGAGGCGCTGGAGGCGGCGCTGAAACGCGGCAGCGGCCGCTGCAATGTCTACGCCGGCGCGGACGAGGCGCAGGAGATCTGGCGCTACAGCCAGGGCCTGCACTGCC
This sequence comes from Sphaerotilus sulfidivorans, assembly GCF_013426975.1. GTDB lineage: Bacteria > Pseudomonadota > Gammaproteobacteria > Burkholderiales > Burkholderiaceae_C > Sphaerotilus > Sphaerotilus sulfidivorans. The sequence continues at coordinate 5,950 of NZ_JACCPY010000004.1, read as the reverse complement.
CCGAGTCCGACCGCCGCTACGGCCATCCGCAGCCGGCGATGTTCTCGTTCAACTCGGCCTATGGCGCCTGCGAGGCCTGCCGCGGCTTCGGCCGGGTGATCGGCGTGGACTTCGGGCTGGTGATTCCGGACGGGCGCAAGACGCTGCGCGGCGGCGCGGTCAAGCCGCTGCAGACGCCGGCCTGGGCCGAGTGCCAGGCCGACCTGATGCGCTGTGCCGGCGATGCCGGCATCCCGCGCGACACCGCCTGGAACCAGATGAGCCCGGCGCAGCAGGCCTGGGTCATCGACGGCGCGCCGGACTGGAACGGCGACTGGAAGACGCACTGGTACGGCATCCGCCGCTTCTTCGAGTACCTCGAGAGCAAGACCTACAAGATGCACATCCGCGTGCTCTTGTCGAAGTACCGCAGCTACACGCCCTGCGGCGCCTGTGGCGGCGCGCGGCTCAAGCTGGAATCGCTGCTGTGGCGCCTGGGCGAGAAGGCCGAGGCCGACGCGGTGCTGGCGCCCGCGAAGCGCTTCCTGCCGGTCGGCGTGGCCTGGTCGCGCGAGCAGCTGGAAAGCCTGCCCGGCCTGAGCCTGCACGACCTGATGCTGATGCCGATCGCGCGCATGCGGCAGTTCTTCGACACGCTCGCCCTGCCCTCGCAGCTGCTCGACGACGCGCTGGAGCTGCTGCAGGACGAGATCCGCCACCGGCTGAAATACCTCTGCGACGTCGGCCTGGGCTATCTGACGCTGGACCGGCAGAGCCGCACGCTCTCCGGCGGCGAGGTGCAGCGCATCAACCTGACCACCGCTTTAGGCACGTCGCTGGTGAACACGCTCTTCGTGCTGGACGAGCCGTCGATCGGCTTGCACCCGCGCGACATGGACCGCATCAACCAGGCGATGGCGCGGCTGCGCGACGCGGGCAACACGCTGGTGGTGGTCGAGCACGACCCGGCGGTGATGCTGGCGGCCGACCGCATCATCGACCTCGGCCCCGGCCCCGGCACCCAGGGCGGGCGCATCGTCTTCGACGGCACGCCCGACGAGCTGAAAGGCGCCGAGACGCTGACCGGCGCCTACCTCGGCGCGCGGCGCACCATCGGCCTGGGCCTGGCGCGGCCGGTGCTCGACAGCACGCCGCGGCTGATCCTGGAGGGCGCGCGCCAGCACAACCTGAAGAACGTCACGGTCGAGTTCCCGCTGCAGCGGCTGGTCTGCGTCACCGGCGTGAGCGGCTCGGGCAAGTCGACGCTGATCCAGGATGTGCTGGCGCCGGCGCTGGCGCGCCATTTCGGCCAGGCGACCGAATCGCCGGGCGAGCATGACCGCCTGCTCGGCGCCGAGCAGCTCACCGACGCGGTCTTCGTCGACCAGAGCCCGATCGGCAAGACCGCGCGCTCCAACCCGGCCAGCTATGTCGGCGCCTTCGACGCGGTGCGCGAGCTGTTCGCCGCGCTGCCCGAGGCGCAGCAGCGCGGCTACGGCGCCGGCATGTTCAGCTTCAACGCCGGCGACGGCCGCTGCCCGACCTGCGGCGGCTCGGGCTTCGAGCATGTGGAGATGCAGTTCCTCTCGGACGTCTACCTGCGCTGCCCGGACTGCGACGGCACCCGCTACCGCGCCGAGATCCGCGAGGTGCAGCTGACGCGCCTGGGCAAGGCGATGTCGATCGCCGACGTGCTGGAGCTGACGGTGAGTGATGCGGTGCGCCTGTTCGCCGACGACCGCGAGGTGGTGCGCGCGCTGCAGCCGCTGGCCGATGTCGGGCTGGACTATGTCAAGCTCGGCCAGCCGGTGCCGACGCTCTCCGGCGGCGAGGCGCAGCGCCTGAAGCTGGCCGGCTTCCTGGCCGAGGCCGCCAAGAACGCCACCGCGAGCCGGCAGAAGGTGGCGAAGAAGGGCACGCTCTTCCTGTTCGACGAGCCGACCACCGGCCTGCATTTCGACGACATCGCCAAGCTGATGCGGGCCTTCCGCAAACTGCTCGAGGCCGGCCACAGCCTGCTGGTGATCGAGCACAACCTGGACGTCGTGCGCGCCAGCGACTGGATCGTCGACCTCGGCCCCGACGGCGGCGACGCCGGCGGCGAGCTGGTCGCCGAGGGCACGCCGGCCGACCTGCGCGCGCACCCCACCAGCCACACCGGCCGGGCGCTGCGCGAGTACGAGAGCCAGCTCGGCCAGCCCGCCGCGCTGAGCGCCGAGGAAGGCGTGCCGCTGCAGACGCTGGCCAAGGCCCGCCGCGACCGGGCGCGCGCCCAGTCGGCGCAGAGCGACGCCATCCAGATCGTCAACGCCCGCGAGCACAACCTCAAGGGCCTGTCGGTCGACATTCCGCGCGGCAAGTTCAGCGTCATCACCGGCGTGTCGGGCTCGGGCAAGTCGACGCTGGCCTTCGACATCCTGTTCAACGAGGGCCAGCGCCGCTATCTGGAGAGCCTGAACGCCTACGCGCGCTCGATCGTGCAGCCCGCCGGGCGGCCGGAGGTGGACGCGGTGTGGGGCATTCCGCCCACCGTCGCCATCGAGCAGCGCCTGTCGCGCGGCGGCCGCAAGAGCACGGTGGCCACCACCACCGAGGTCTGGCATTTCCTGCGCCTGCTCTATGTGAAGCTGGGGGTGCAGTATTGCCCGGCCTGCAGCGACTTCCATGCGCCGCCCGACACCTGGGTCGCGGTGCGGCCGCAGACGCCGGAATCCATCGCCTCGCAGCTGCTGAAGGAGTACCGCGGCCAGCACATCGGGCTGCTGGCGCCGCTGGTCATCGGCCGCAAGGGCCTCTACACCGACCTGGCGAAATGGGCCAAGGGCAAGGGCTACACCCAGCTGCGGGTCGACGGCGAGTTCCTGCCGACCGACAAGTGGCCCAAGCTCGACCGCTACAAGGAGCACACGCTGGAGCTGCCGGTGGCCAGCCTGCTGGTCGACGTGGACCACGAGGCCGAGCTGCGCCGCGCGCTGGCCGAGGCGCTGGAGCACGGCAAGGGCGTGCTGCATCTGCTGACGCCGCTGAAGTCCGCCGGCACCAGCGCCAAGGCGCTGGCCGCGTCGCTGGAGGCCGGCTTCCAGTCGAGCGCCTTCCGCAGCAAGGCCAAGGTCTTCTCGACCCGGCGCGCCTGCCCGCAGTGCGCCACCAGCTATCCCGAGCTGGACCCGCGCATGTTCAGCTACAACAGCAAGCACGGCTGGTGCCCGGACTGCGTCGGCACCGGTCTGGCGCTGACCCGCGAGCAGCGCAAGGCGCTGGACGACAGCCAGACCGACGACGACAAGGGCCGCGAGAAGACCTTTGCCGAACCCGAGGTCGAGGGCCTGGAGGACCAGCCCTGCAGCACCTGCGGCGGCGCGCGGCTCAATCCGGTGTCGCAGGCGGTGCGCTTCCGCGACGCCTCGATCGCCGAGGTGGCGGCGAAGTCGGTCGACGACGCCCGGCGCTGGCTCGACGGCCACAAGCTCGACGGCCGCGAGGCCGCGATCGCGCGCGACGTGGCGGTCGAGATCCGCAGCCGGCTGGCCTTTCTCGGCCAGGTCGGGCTGGGCTATCTGACGCTGGACCGCGCCGCGCCCACGCTCTCCGGCGGCGAGGCGCAGCGCATCCGGCTCGCCGCGCAGCTCGGCAGCAACCTGCAGGGCGTGTGCTACGTGCTCGACGAGCCGACCATCGGCCTGCACCCGCGCGACAACCGCATCCTGCTCGATGCGCTGCACCAGCTCGGCCGCAGCGGCAACACGCTGGTGGTGGTCGAGCATGACGAGGACACCATCCGCCGCGCCGACCACATCATCGACATCGGACCGGGCGCGGGCAAGCGCGGCGGCCGCGTGATCGCGCAGGGCACCGCGGACGAGCTGAAGGCCAATGCCGATTCGCTGACCGGCCGCTTCCTGAACGCGCCGCTGAAGCACCCGACCCGGCCGCGCCGCCCGGTGGACGCCGAGACGCCCGCGCTCTCGCTGCGCGGCGCGACGCTGCACAACCTGCAGGGCGTGGACGTGGCGGTGCCGCTGGCGCGGCTGGTGGCGGTGACCGGCGTGTCGGGCTCGGGCAAGTCGACGCTGGCGCGCGACGTGCTGCTGCGCAACGTGCAGGCGGTGGTGACGCACAAGGCCGCCGGCAAGAAGGCCGGCGAGCGCCCGGCCTGGGTCGGCTGCGCCGGGCTGGACGGCTGGAGCAATGTCGACCGGGTGCTGGAGGTCGACCAGACGCCGATCGGCAAGACGCCGCGCTCGTGTCCGGCGACCTACATCGGCTTCTGGGACACCATCCGCAAGCTCTTCGCCGAGACGCTGGAGGCCAAGGCGCGCGGCTATGCCGCCGGACGCTTCAGCTTCAACACCGGCGACGGCCGCTGCCCGGCCTGCGAGGGCCAGGGGATGCGCACCATCGAGATGGCCTTCCTGCCCGACGTGAAGGTGCCGTGCGACCAGTGCTTCGGCGCGCGCTTCAACCCCGAAACGCTGGCCGTCACCTGGCGGGGCAAGAGCATCGGCGACGTGCTGCAGATGGAGGTCGACGAGGCGGTGGAGTTCTTCGCCTCGATGCCGAGCATCGCGCATCCGCTCAAGCTGCTGCAGGACGTCGGCCTGGGCTACCTGACGCTGGGCCAGCCCTCGCCCACGCTCTCCGGCGGCGAGGCCCAGCGCATCAAGCTGGTCACCGAGCTGAGCAAGGTCCGCGACGACGTGACCCGCCGTGGCCAGAAGGCGCCGCACACGCTCTATGTGCTCGACGAGCCGACGGTGGGCCTGCACATGGCCGACGTGGAGAAGCTCATCCGCGTGCTGCACCGCCTGGTCGACGCCGGCCACAGCGTCATCGTCATCGAGCACGACCTCGACGTCATCGCCGAGGCCGACTGGATCGTCGACCTGGGGCCGGACGGCGGCTCAGGCGGCGGGCGCGTGGTGGTGGCCGGCACGCCGGAGGCGGTGGTGAAGAGCAGGAGTCATACGGGGGTGGCGCTGAAGGCGGTCTTGAAGCGTTGACACGCGGATACCCTCCGCCGTCCATCGCGCCCACGCGCTACAGTCACCCCACCTGACCTGTTCTGGAGCCTGTCCCATGCCGAACTACCGCGACCGGATCACCCTGGAGCCTGGCAAGCGTGGCGGCAAGCCATGCATCCGTGGCCTGCGCATCACCGTGTACGACGTGCTGGAGTGGCTCGCCAGCGGCATGTCCACCGCCGAGATCATCGCGGACTTCCCCGAACTGACCCCGGAAGACATTCAAGCCGCACTCGCCTACGCCGCCGACCGCGAGCGCCACACCGCCTGGGTACGCGCCGCGTGAAGCTGCTGCTGGACGAGAATCTGTCGCGGCGGCTGGTGCCCTCACTGCAAGCGGTGTATCCGGGGTCGAGTCAGGTCGATCTGCTCGACTTGTCCGGCGCGAACGACCATGCCGTCTGGACCTACGCCCGTGCGCACGACTCAGGGCGATTGCATGAAGCCCGATCCCCTACGTCGGGCTGATGCCGAGCACGGTCTCCAGATACTTCGGGCTCCAGGCGGCCTTCTGGCGCTTGATGTTGAGACTGGTCTTCCTGGATTTTTCCTGCTTGAGCAGGTTCAGGCTCATGCGCCTGAGGATGGCGAAGTTCTCGGCCCCGTCGCCCACGCGGATGCGACAGTCATCTTCGGAGAAGGTCATGTCCAGCACCCAGTGGCACTGGTTCTCGATGCCCCAGTGCGCGCGCACCGCGGCCTCGAACCGCTCGGGGCTGAGCTGCGTGCTGCTGATGTAGTAACGCCACTCGGTGGCCGCCTCGCCCTTGGCCCGGCCGTTGACGATCTCGCGCGTGCTCCTGATGCGCCCGACGCTGCGCAGACCGCGCCACTGTGCCGCCACCTCGCCCAGCGCGCTCACGTCGTGGGCCACGACGCACTGGCGCGTCTCGATGCGGCCGTGGCCCTTGTCCACCACGGTGACCTGGGGCAGGGCCTGCTCCAGCTCG